>CP051242.1:2844118-3747071 GCA_017795005.1 Balneolaceae bacterium
CAAATGAGCAAAAAGCTTCTTTTTTAATTGCCATCGGGGATGAGTTACTGGAGCTCGGTGATACATTAATCGAACGGGGAATGGCAGAAACTGCTCTTCCATCAGCCCGACTTAATGGAGAGCGAATGAGAACCGTGAACCAGCTCCGGATGTTTGCTGATCTTGTTCTGGAAGGGTCATGGGTAAACGCACGAATTGATACCGCTCTACCTGATAGAAGTCCGGTTCCGAAGCCTGATATTCGCCAAATGCAGAAACCATTAGGTCCGGTTGGTGTTTTTGGAGCAAGTAACTTCCCTCTCGCTTTTTCAGTTGCTGGAGGTGATACTGCCTCTGCATTAGCAGCAGGATGTCCGGTAATTGTTAAGGCCCATCCTCTTCATCCGGGAACATCAGAATTGGTAGGAAAGGCAATTCTTAAAGCAGCAGATAGTACTAAGATGCCTGAAGGAATATTTTCTCTGCTTCAGGGAGCTTCTACAGAAGTTGGAATGGCAATCGTAAACCACCCGGGAATTACAGCAATTGGTTTTACAGGCTCTTTTAAAGGAGGTAAAGCTCTATTTGACACAGCTAATCAGCGACCTAATCCGATTCCAGTTTTTGCTGAAATGGGGAGCTCAAACCCTGTTTTCATCCTTCCCGGTGCAATGATGGAACGAAATGAACAGATTGCATCCGGACTCGCAGGTTCCGTTAACCTGGGAGTTGGTCAGTTTTGCACCAATCCCGGATTGGTGATAAGCGAAGCTTCTTCAGATTCCCAACTTTTTCTTAAAAAACTAAGTGACTCCATTTCAGAATTGAATGGTGGAATTATGTTATCTGAAGGGATTAAAAAAAGCTATCTCTCAGGAACAGAAAACCTATCCAATACAATAAAGGAAATATTTGGGCCGTCTACCCTTCACGTTAGTACTTCTTCAAAAGAGGAAATTCTTGATATAGCCCGCGAACTTGAGGGACATCTAACTGCAACTATTCACGGAACTGAAAATGATCTGAATCAATATTCAGAATTGGTGCAAATTTTGGAGCAAAAAGTAGGTCGGATCATTTTCAATGGTTTCCCTACCGGAGTTGAAGTCTGCCATTCTATGCACCATGGAGGTCCATTCCCGGCTACTACAGCTTCAAATACTACTTCGGTTGGAACTATGTCCATTTATCGTTTTACAAAGCCGGTTTGTTATCAGGATTTTCCACAGAACTCACTTCCTGATGAATTAAAGGATATAAACCCTATGAATATTCATCGGTTAGTAGATGGAGAGTATTCCCGAAATTCAATCTGATCAGAAATTAATAGTTTCCCGGATTGATCTATTTCAAATTTTTTTCCCTTAAAATGAAAATTATTTTTACTCTTTTAATTATTTCACTCTCTATCCATTCCATTGATTCTTTAGCTCAGGATAATGAGGGGGCAGATGAAATCATTTACTTAAAAGTAAATAATGCAAGTTCCGGATTCTATAATCCGGCTACTAATTCATATTCAGGTGGTTCTTTTCCTTCTTATTATTTTCGAATTGGTGAAGATGGCAAGAGTACTAGTGTTGGATTTACAGGCTCGGCTTTACGCCCTTACTTAGAAGGTAACCCTGAAGCTCTGACCGAATTAGATCGATTTAAGAAAAAGAGAAATGGAATGCTTACAGGAGTTGGAATATTTGTTGCCGGAGGAGCTTTAACTGCTATAATAGGTGTAAATGAAGGAACCGGTGAATTTACGAGAGACTTCCAGACTGGAGAGATGGTAGAAAAGCAAAAAATAAAACCCGGAGGAATTATTGGTATTGGAGTAATGCTTACCGGAATAATTGTTGCTGGTGTAAATGGAAATGGGGCTACAAAACACGTTGTAAAAGCTGTAGAAATATATAATGAAGAAATTTCACCAACTTCTACATCCTCGCTTAGTATTAAAATAGCTCCCAAAATAAATACTTCAATGATTGGTGCGGGGTTTAAATTGAGTTGGTAGATATATTTTATATCAACTTAGCTTTGTAGGCTCAAAATCTAAATGTCATAAAAAAGCTAAGGATGTATTCAGTAGACAAATCATCCTCACTAAAATCAAAATTCCTAGTCAAATATTCTCCATCTCTGAATACAGTTCTGAGCTTGAGTCCATATTCTATCTGCGATGTTGTATTTTTGGTTATACTTAAGAAGGTAAAAGGAACTCCATATGTTTGATACACTGAATCGTCTTCTTTTAAACGTATTGTTCTGTAGGAGAACTCAGATGTGCCTGTTTGTACTTCTCCAGTAATTATACCCCCGAAACTAATCAAGTTAGTAACCTGGTACCCTAAACCAATACCTGGTGTAACATATTTGAGTGGATACCTGAAATCTATACTCCCTGATAAACTAACTTCTGAGTATGTAAATGCCCCGACATTTCTTTGGTTTTCTCTATCATCATGAACAAAGTCATATCTTTGATAAGAACTAATAAGAGAAACATAGATATAATTCCTGTAAATCCTATGATCGACTCCAATTGAATAGTTTAATTTTCGACTTGTTTTATAATTCGAAATAAAATCTGAGTTTTCAAAAAATCTGCTTCCAGCTTCTATATCCAGATTTATTGAATTTATACCCAATCCAAATATTAATCCGACATTTCCTTTTTTAGCATCAAATTTAAAGTCATCATCAACACATGCCCGATATTCTCTGAGTGCTTCTTTAAAAGCACTCTCATTAAACTTAATAAGATCTGTTTCAATATCCTTTTCACAGTCTCTAAATGCCAGATAAAAGACCCCTTTATACTGATCGAAATATCGAATTACATTTCGATTCTCGTTTTGAATTCTTTGAAGAGCATTTGTGCTTTCATCTTTTGTAATGGCGTATTCAAATGGAGCGGCATACACCTTTTCCAGATGAATAGGACCTTCAAAAACTCGCTTAGCAAAAAAACTAACTACACTATCCCTGCTGTTCGTAACTGCGTATTTAATTTCAAGTGAGCGAATTAACTCTTTTCCATTTACTGAAAATTCAGATATATCAGAAGCTCCATATGTTTCAGATCGATTTGCTTCTCTTTTAAAGGTGATAATCCCGTCATCCTCCAAATTTGATATATCTACCATCCCCGTTTCTCTTATTCCATCTTTCAGAACAATGAAGCCCTTTGTATCTGATTGATAGGCATACGCACTTAAATTCAGGGTGCAGATAAGCATTAATATTTGGTGAAATTTCCTCATTAAGCCTGAGATAGTATTTCCATTAAAGTCCTAATAATACGAATAAGCTAAAAGTAAACTCCCCTGAGAGGTTATCATCACTCCGGTCATAATCTTTAGTAAAATGTTCACCATCACGGTTAATCCATTTTATTCTAAGTCCCAAATCAATTCTATCGTAAATTTTTTTCATTAACCCAGCATAAACAAACGGCATGTAGTAATCCTCGGTTTCTGATGATGTTGCTTTTATCAGGTATTCTCTATAAAAAAGAGTTTGAGAAAATGTAGCTGTAGTATTTAATTCACCAGTTATAGCTCCTTCTGTACCATTTCCGACATTATGGTATTGCAACCCACCACCCAGTGTAGGAATCAGATATTTATTAGGGTACCTGAAGTCTAAGCTTAACCCAAAAATAAGTTCGCTATAGTTCAGGTTTCCAACATTCCTTTGATTCTCCCTGTTGCTATGAATAAAACTATATTTTTGATATCCGATGCTAAAAGAAGAGTAAATAATTTCTTTGTAAATCATTCGCTCTATACCAACGTAGAAATTTAGTTCGCTACTTTTTTTATAATTTGTGAAGAACTTCTCCTCAAAAAACCTTGACCTATTTGTGGCAATAAAACTTAATTCAGCACTATTACGTCCTAAACCAACAAACACACTCCAGTTACTAACCTCTCTTTGATATGTGTATTCGGGATCTTTACAGGCTCTATATTGTTTCAAAGCCGTTCTAAAACCACTTTCGTTAAATTTAATATTATCGGGATTTAGGTTTTCGAAACAATCTCTGAACGCCAGATAAAAAACACCTTTATATCGGTCAAAGTACCGGTTCAGGTTTTCGTTTTGAATTCTTTGAAGAGCATTTGTGCTTTCATCTTTTGTAATGGCGTATTCAAATGGAGCGGCATAAACCTGTTCCAGATGAATCGGACCTTCAAAAATTCTTTTAGCAAAAAAATAAGATATACTATCCCGGCTGTTCGTAACTGCGTATTTAATTTCAAGTGAGCGAATTAACTCTTTTCCATTTACTGAAAATTCAGATATATCAGAAGCCCCGAATAACAACCTTTCTCCATCTTCTCCACTAAAGCTTATTAACCCGACCGATTCAAGTTGAGAAACATTAATTGATCCGTACTCTTTTGTACCGTCTTTCAGTATGATGTAATCCTCATTTACCTGAAAAGCATAAATAAAAGAGGGAATAGCTAATAAAAAAACAAGTATTGAAATCCCTTTTAGACTCATCTTCCTCATTTATACAATTAGTATTCAAGATTTTTATATCGAAAAAACAGGCCAAAGAAAAAATCCTGATCGAAATTAAAATCAATATTATTTTCGCTTTTTAGATCGGAATAATTAAGCCTTTTTATCGTATCCAGAGAAATTCCTACCTCAAATTTCTCACTTGTACTTACTCCAAGGTTTAAACCAACTGTTATTGAGGCATATTTTTTTGTATCCAAACCTCGAATATTGGTATGATAATTCAACCCTGAATATGCTGAAAAAGAAACTACATTTGTATATGTACGATATTCAAAAAGTACCGGAATTTGTATCTCTGAGAAAGAAATGTTGTTTGAAGATCTGGATCTGGTTTTTTCAGTAAATTCATATTTCTTTCTCACAAGTCCTATACCAAAAAAAACATTTTTATGAGGAAAATTCGATTTATATAAAAGCTTTAAATGGCTCTCTGAACTTTCATTGTATTCATAATCATTTACCCCATCATAAATAGCGGTTATTTTTGAATTAGATGTACCTAGAGAAAACTCAAGTTCATTATGGCTGTCCTTTTCCTTTCCAATGTTGTTAACCTCATATTCTGGGTTTATACACAAATTATATTCTTCAACAGCAGTAATAAATTCTGAAAGCTTGAATTCAATTCTGTCTGTTCTTATTCCTTCTTCACAATCGATGAATGCCAGATAAAAAGTGCCTTTATAATTATCAAAATAAGTTGGTCCGAAATTTGAAGGGTTTTTAATTCTTTGAAGACCATTTGATTCTTCATCTTTTGTTAAGGCATAATCAAAAGAAGCACCAAATACTTCGTGTAACTTCACACTTCCTTCTATCAGTTTTTTTGTAAAAAATATCCCTTCTTTTTTCTCTTCATTATTTACATAATAGCTGATATTCTCAGAGAGTACTTCATTTACTCCGTCAATGGAAAAACCACCTATGTCTGATGCACCATAGATTGTTTGGTTACCGTCACCCATACTAAAAATTATAGTTCCTGAACTTTTGAGCCCTTTTGTATCTATGCTCCCCATTAGTTTAGAGCCCTCTTCAGCTATTACATATCCAGGATTAGCCGCTTGAAATGCATTGCTATCTGCAACCGCTAAAAAAATAATTAGGACTGATAAATAAATCTTCTTCATATATAATTTCCCGAGTGGACAGTTTAATTAAATCCCTAAAGTCTGACCAGCATAAAGAGGGAAAAGTTAATCTCGTCAGATAGTTTATCATCACTTTGATCATAATCCTTAGTAAAGTACTCCCCTGTTCTGAAAGTCCATTTTATTTTTGCCCCTAAATCTATTCTCATATGTATGCTTCTACTTAGCCCCATATAAAAAAATGGCGTCGCATAATCTTGTCTTTCTTCATTTACTGGTTTTAAAGTATATGTCGTATAGGTTTGATTACCGTTAAAGGTATTTGTTGTATATAATTCCCCTCTGATTAGCCCTTCTGCACCATTACCAATGTTGTGATACTGATATCCTGCACCTAAAATTGGGATTATATATTTATTCGGGTACTTGAAATCGATACTTAACCCTAAAATTATTTCGCTGTACTCCAGTTTACCTACATTTCTCTGGTCTTCACTGTTCTCATGTACAAAATTGTATCTCTGATATCCTATACCAAGTGAAGCAAATATCATCTCTTTGTAAAGCATTCTTTCAAGTCCGACTTGAAAATTTAGTTCGCTGCTGTTTTTGTAATTGGAAACAAAATTATCTTCTATAAATCTGTTTTGGCTAAAAACTGTAAAATCCAATTGGGTATTATTTCTTCCAAGACCAAAAGACACTCTCCAATTTTTCATTGTTTTCTGATAATAATAATCAGTGTCTTTACACGCCCAGTATTGCTTCAGAACATCAAGAAATGCCTCCTCTGTAAAACTTATATTATCTGTTGTAATGGCTTTCTGACAATCTCTGAATGCAAGATATAAGACTCCTTTATACCTATCGAAATAGCGATTTACATTTTCATTTTCATTCTGAATCCTTTGAAGAGCAGTTGTGTTTTCTTGTTTAGTAATCGCATATTCAAAAATAGTAGCATATACCTTTTCTAAATGAATGGGACCTTCAAAAATTCTTTCAGCAAAGAAAAAAGCAACACTATCCCGACTGTTAGTAACAGAATATTCGATTTCAAGGGAGCGAATTAATTTTTTTCCATTTACTGAAAACCCGGATAGATCAGAAGCGCCGAATAGTTGGGATTGGGAATTCTCTTTTTGAAAAATAACAACCCCTTCATCTTCCAACTCTGAAATATTTATAGTTCCCGTTTCTCTGGTCCCGTCTTTAAGAATAATATATCCCAAATCCTGGGTTTGATAAGCAAGTAGTGTAACCAGGTTTGTTGTTAGCAGAGATATAAAAAGTGTGAGAAATAATTTCAATTTTTAGCCTTTCTGTATTGATTTTACTTAAGTATAAGGTTTCTTAACCTGACTTTTTTTAAATAAAAAACCCCAATCAGCAATCAACTGATCGGGGTTTACTTCTTAATAAGAATTGCTTTCTTTAAAAGGAAAATGATAGAAAATAATACTCTATTCATTCTTGGGGCAGGCGCTCATATGCCGTATGGATTTCCTTCTGGACAAAAACTAGTCTCTGATCTTTTATATGGATTTACAGATCAAAACTATTCAAAAGAACACTTTTCTATTGATGAAAATATTTCTGACATATTTTTGAAGAATAGAATTTGGTCTCCAGGTGTAATTAATCGTTTTATTAATGCTTTAAAAAAGAGTGGGCGAATTTCAATTGATAAATTTTTAAGAAATCAAAGCAATGGTTGGGACGATGTAGGGAAAAGACTTATTGGTTTTATAATATCTCTCTACGAATCTAAATGTGATCCTTTTAGTGGCGTACAAGAAGGTTTTCATGATTACTCAGAATCAATTTATCATTACTTATTTGAAAAAATGGATGCAATAGATGATGAAAAAATAACAGAAAATAATATTCGCTTTATAACTTTTAATTACGATAGATGTCTTGAACACTTTTTTACTGAAGCTGTTAGAGTAAATTACCCAAATGAGCTAAAAGAGTTTAAAAAATTTTTATCTCGAAATGTTATACATGTACATGGATCGATAAGCCCACTTGAAAATAAAACCGACTCTGTGGAGGAAGGTGTTCCTTATGGTGTAGTTTATAATCATCAAAAAAAAAGTTTTCAAATAAATCTTAACAACTATGGATTTCTAGGTCAAGATATAAGAATAGTATCAGATAAAGTTCAATCCGAAATTCTAGGCAATTGTATAGAGTTTTTTAAATGGGCAAAAAGAATAATATTTCTCGGTTTTGCTTATGATAAACAAAACCTTGAAAATATAGGTCTAGACGGTTCAAATAGAAATTTACTCCGAGCTAAAGGGGTTTATGGTACTATGTTTGGAATGAAAGCACAGGAGAGAAAGCAGGTGATAAACTACTTTAGTTATCAACAAGTTGCAGGCAGCTTAAATTTTGATGATTTGGGTGCCTATAAATCTGTTGAATATTTAAGGGATACTTTGATTCTATAAAAAACCCCAATCAGCAATCAACTGATCGGGGTTTATCCTGTTTCTCCATGAAAGAAAATCCTAGACAATAACAGCGAGATTGCTTCTCCCGCTATTCGCGGGATCGCAATGACGAAGTTATTTAGCTACAGCCCGAAGTAGAGCCGCATGTAATACATTTCATACAGGTTCCATTACGAACCATTGTCATACTACCGCATTCCGGACAAGCATCACCGGTATAACCTAGTTGCTTTGCCTTTTCATAGTCGCTTTCGTAGCTACTGGCTTTTTCAGCTTTCACTACCTGAGCTGCAGCGGTTGTTTCTGCAATTACTTTTTCAACAACTTCCGGAGCTTTTGCTACTACTGGTGCCGGAGCTGGCGCGGCAGGTGCAGGCGCCGGAGCAACAGCTACATCTTCTTCCATTGGGCGAAGATCACGGGTGTGAATTTGATCAGCAGGAACATGCGCTAAATCTTCTCTTCCCAGATAAGTAACCGCCAATTCACGGAAAATGTAATCAATTACAGAAGTACTCATTTTCACGTGTGGGTTTCCGTTTACCATACCACTTGGCTCGAATTTGGTGAATACGAAGGCGTCCACAAATTCTTCCAGAGGTACACCATGCTGCAGTCCGAGAGAAATCGAAATCGCGAAACAGTTCAGTAAACTTCTGAAGGCAGCTCCTTCGCGGTGCATATCAATAAAGATTTCACCCAACTGACCGTTTTCGTACTCACCGGTTCGCAGATATACACTCTGTCCACCAATTTTCACTTTCTGAGTGTAGCCTTCACGACGGAACGGAAGTCGCTGACGACGTGCGAGGTATTTGTGAATAATTTTCTCAGCTACCTCCACTACTTTATCCTGTGCAACAACTGTTGCCTGATCAACCACTTCTTCCTCTTCATCCAGCTCATCAAATACATCAGCCATACTGTTCAGTGGCTGACTTAATTTTGAACCATCTCTGTAAAGTGCATTCGCTTTCAACATCATTTCCCATGAAAGCATATAAGCGTCTTTCATATCCTCAACTGTTGCCTCATTAGGCAGGTTGATGGTTTTCGAAATTGCACCTGAAAGGAATGGTTGTGCAGCTGCCATCATTTTAATATGGCCTTCTGCAGATATATAACGTGTACCAATTCGACCACATTTGTTTGCGCAATCGAATACGGCTAGATGTTCCTCTTTAAGATGAGGAGCCCCTTCTACCGTCATGGTACCACAAACATAATCGTTCGCTTCCTGGATTTGGTCTTTGCTGAATCCAAGATGACGAAGCATGTCAAAAGTAAAGTCGGAAAGTTGTTCTTCTGTAATTCCAAGAACTTCTTTACAGAAATCTTCACCCAGTGTAAACTGGTTGAAGGCGAATTTAATATCAAAACTGCTTGGAAGCGCAGCATTGATTGCCTCAATCTTTTCATCTGTAAATCCTTTGTCTTTTAACGACTCTGGATTAATGTGTGGACAGCCTTCAAGCGTTGCATATCCTTTTGCATAGTTGATAATTTCTTCGGCTTCTTTAGGACTGTACCCTAATGTTTTCAGTGCTTTTGGAACACTTTGGTTGATGATTTTGAAATAACCACCACCTGCAAGTTTTTTAAACTTCACAAGTGCAAAATCAGGCTCAACACCGGTTGTATCACAATCCATAACAAGACCAATGGTACCGGTTGGTGCAAGAACTGTAACCTGCGCATTTCTATAACCGTGCTTTTCGCCAAGACTCACTGCAGCATCAGATGTTTCCTGAGCAGCTTTCAATAGATAGTCAGGACAAATAGAAGCGTCAATTCCAAGTGGCTTAACAGTTAATCCTTCATACTCTTCAGGATCTACATTATAAGCTGCCCGTTTGTGATTACGAAGTACACGAAGCATATGCTCTTTATTCTTCTCGTATCCTTTGAACGGTCCAAGTTCTCCGGCAAGCTCAGCACTTGTTTCGTAGGCTTTCATATGCATAATAGCAGTCAATGCACCGGCAGTAGCAACACCTTCGTCGCTATCATAAGGGATTCCCTGAACCATCAGAGCAGCGCCAATATTGGCGTATCCAAGTCCAAGTGTTCTGAATACATAAGAAAGCTCTGCAATTTCTTTAGATGGGAACTGAGCCATCAATACTGAAATTTCAAGAACCGTTGTCCAGATTCGGGAAGCAAAACGTAAAGACTCTACATCAAAAGTAGTACAAGCTTCATCTTTGAAATATTTCATTAAGTTCAGAGAAGCCAGGTTACATGCGGTGTTGTCCAGAAACATATACTCAGAGCAAGGATTACTCGCACGAATTTCGCCATCTTCTGGGCAGGTATGCCATTCGTTGATGGTATCATGGTATTGAGTTCCCGGATCAGCAGAGGCCCAGGCAGCGTATGCAATCTGATCCCACATTTCGGATGCCTGCATTGTTTTGCATGGCTTAGGCTCACGACCTTCTTCTTCTGCCTTTTCCTTTTCAACTCTCCAATAGAGATTCCATTCCGAATCATCCTTTACAGCTTTCATGAAAGCATTAGGAACACGAACAGAGTTATTTGAATTCTGACCTGCTACCGTTGCATACGCTTCTGAATTCCAATCTGTATCATACGTTTCGAACTCCAAATCTTTGTAACCCTGAGCGGCCAGTTGCATAACCCTTTCAATATAATTTAAAGGAACCTGATCACGCTTTGCCTGACGTATTACTTTACCAAGCTCTTTATTTTTTAGCGGATCACGACTCATCGCACCATTAAAGGTTCTGCCTTCAATTTCTACCGGAGTATGGCACAGCTTGATAATATCTTTAAGATGCTTCTGTGTGATTTTAGAGCCAGCAACCAAAGCAGCTACTTTTTGCTCTTCTTTAACTTTCCAGTTGATGTACTCTTCTATATCAGGGTGATCCAGATCCAGTGTTACCATCTTAGCAGCACGTCTGGTTGTTCCTCCGGATTTGATGGCACCAGCTGCACGATCTCCAATTTTAAGGAAACTCATCAAACCGGATGATTTTCCACCTCCACTTAAAGGCTCATTCTCACCCCTGATGGATGAAAAATTACTCCCTGTTCCTGATCCATATTTAAATAGTCGTGCCTCACGAACCCACAAATCCATGATTCCGCCTTCATTAACCAAATCATCGTCCACGCTTTGGATAAAGCAAGCATGAGGTTGTGGATGAGTATAAGAATCTTTAGATCGGGTAAGTTTTCCGGTTTTTGCATCTACATAGTGATGTCCTTGTGCAGGACCGTTAATTCCATACGCCCAATTTAAACCGGTATTGAACCATTGAGGACTATTAGGAGCAGCCATTTGATTGGCTAACATATAGCATAGTTCATCATAAAAAACTTTCGCATCTTCTTCAGTATCGAAGTAGTCGTGCTTCCATCCCCAGTAAGTCCAACAGCCCGCCAATCTGCTGAAAACTTGTCTACTATCAATCTCATGTGAAAAGCGCTTCTCTTCCGGTAACTTTTTTAGTTCCTTTTCATCTGCTGCAGATTTTTGAAGCCACGCTGGCACTCCTTTCTCTGCTACTTTTTTAAGTGCAGCGGGTACACCTGCTTTTCTGAAATACTTCTGCGCGATTACGTCGGTTGCTACCTGTGACCAGGATTCAGGAACCGCCACATTTTCCATATGGAAAACCTGAGATCCGTCCGGGTTTTTGATTTCTGATGTTCGTTCAACAAAGTTGATACCGTCATATGGAGATACCCATTCTGGCTTAGTATAAAAGCGTGTAAATTTCATTGGCGTACTTCTGTAAAATTCGTGTTAGTCTTCGTAGATGAAATATCATTACCCCTTGTAAATCGGAGCCGTTTCTCCTAAAGAAGTGCTTTCAAATATATACGCCGTAAACTATGCTAACAAATTAAATCTTCATTTCTTTTCCACAATCTTTAACACTTATCCACATTAACTAAAAATTAAATTCATTAAAGTTCAGTTAACAAAAAATTAATTATATAACTAAAATATATTTTTAAGGATTTATGAATCTATTTTTTTAAGCGATCTTATAAAAAATGTATTTTTGATATATTATTTAATGTTTTTAGCCTTCAGTGATAATTTTTAAAAGTTAAAAAGTTATCCACAGAATTTTTTAAATGATTTTATTTATATAATAAATTAATGATAAAAAATTTATAATTTTATTATTAATTAAAAATTATTTTTTATTTTAAAATCATATTAATATCAGTCAAAATTTCATATAAATTTCTGTTTATTTTCTTTAGCGACTAACTCTTCTTGATCAATTTATTCAATCAGCTTCAAACTCAACTAAAATGACTAAACGATTGAATACCAATTCGTTTATTTATTTCTTTTCCTAAACCGACATTATGGAACTACCAGATTGTTATGCATATCAATATTTGAAGCAGTAAAATTCTAATTGCCTTTCAAATCAGGTTTAAGTATTTAATGTAGGTACCTTACCTATTCCTGAGTTATGAGAACTAGCATATTATTTCTGACCCTTTTCATTGTAAGCTCTTGTGCTACTCAAAAAGAAATTGCCCGAAAAAGCATCTATTCCTTTAATTTTGAAGGAGAGCAGTTTCAGATAACCAGTATTAATACAGATAGTGGTGAAGGGTTTAATTTCCTGTCACAAATAGACAATTCCGGCAAAACTGAATTCAAGGCCAGAGATTTCAATCAGGATGGAACCTTAGATATAGTACTAAAAGGAAACTTAACTTTAACCAAAGCCAATGAAATCTATTTGGCGGGTATAAACTTCGCACGAGCTGAAGGTAATTATAAGGAAACAACCTCCCTTCGCACATTTGAGTTTAGCAAAGCTGAAAATTTATACACTATTAAGACCTATATATTGGATGAGGACAATGCATCTAATTTATTTTCTATATACAACCATTTGACTGGTGAATTATCCTTGTTTTCTGATTCTAATGCCAACGGAGTACTTAACACAAGAGAAAAAGGAAACATGTCCATTGAAGATGCAAACCGACTTTATAAAGAAATTATTGAGGAAGGTATTTTATCCAAAAGAATGGTTAAGAAAGAAACTACATATATTGTTATAGAGAGCTCGAACTTACAAACAGCTTCATATCGAAAAGAACACTAATCTGGTTTCTTAAAATTTAATTTCATCCGAAACATTGTAAAATACAGGTCGTAACGGGCGTTCTGTAATAAACAACCAATCAATTTTCGGAATGAATACTAAACGCTTCGGATACTATATACTTGCTTCCGCACTTTCAATTATGACCCTTCAAGCTTGCGGAAATGGAAATAATCAAGACAATAACAACAACAATAATAATAATGACTCAACTCTGGTGATTCCTGTTGAGGTAAATGATGTGAGTCGGGGAGACATATCAGCCTACTATTCTAATACTGCTACTCTCGAGGCTGTTGAAGAAGCAACTGTAGTTTCTAAAGTACGCGGTATTGTAGAACAAATTATGGTTGAAGAGGGTGATGACGTTCGCAAAGGTCAGGTTATTGCAAAAATTGAAGACGAACAATACAGAATTGAAAGTGAGCGCGCAAAAGCGACTATGGATCGTCTTTATAATGAGTATCAAAGAAATAAAGAGCTTTTTGAAAGAAACTTAACAAGCGCTGAAGTGTATGAGAACTCACGTTTCGAGTATGAGTCTCAAAAATCAGCCTATGATCTTGCTCAATTAAATTATGAGTATACCTCCATCAAAAGCCCGATTACTGGTGTTATTTCAGAACGCCTGATTAAAGTGGGTAATATGATTGGAACCGATCAGGAAGTATTTGAAGTAACTGACTTCGATCCTATTCAGGCTAATCTTTTCATTCCTGAACATGAACGCGCAAAAATTAAGGCTGGACAACGTGCTGAGTTGGTAGCAGATGCCATTCCTGGACGAGTATTTACTGGAAAAGTACAACGAATCAGCCCTACCATTGATCCCCAAACAGGTACATTCAAAGTAACTGTTTATCTGGATGATAATCAGGATGTTCTTCGCCCTGGTATGTTTGGTCGTGTTAAAATTGTTTACGATACACGTATGAATACCAAAATGATTCCAAAAGCAGCCGTTATTTCGGAAGATGAAATTCAGTCTGTATTTGTTATTAAAGATTCATTGGCTTTCAGAAAGACTATTCGTACAGGCTATGTAAACGGAACTAAAATTGAAGTAATTGACGGACTTGAAGATGGTGAGATTGTAGTGACCACAGGTCAGGGAAGTTTAACTGATAGTACCCGAGTTAACATCGTACGACTTTAATTAACAGGAGAAAACATTATGAAACTGATCGATTTCTCCATAAAAAGAAAAGTAACTATAAGTATGTTTACAGTTGCTATTCTTTTGTTCGGAATGGTTTCCCTTGGCCGACTAAACGTAAATCTACTTCCTGATCTTAGCTACCCTACCCTGACTATTCGAACTGAATTTGAAGGCGCAGCACCAATTGAAATTGAAAATTTGATTACTAAACCCATTGAAGAAGCTGTTGGGGTTGTAAAAGGGGTGAAAAAGGTTCGCTCAATTTCCCGTACAGGACAATCAGATGTAGTTCTGGAATTCGCCTGGGGTACTGAGATGGATTTTGCAAACCTGGACGTAATCAGTAAACTGGATGCAATTCAACTGCCTCTTCAGGCAAAAAAACCGGTTACTCTTCGCTTCGACCCTACACTTGACCCGGTAATGCGCTATGCGCTTTATTACGATGATTCTGAATCCCAGACCGAAAGTAATGATGAGGCTTCTGTAGATTATGCTTCTTATGGAGAAGAAGATCAGAATATTAATGATGCTACTTCTATTGCCAGATTAAAGCAGCTCCGTATTATTGGTGAAGAGCTGCTTAAGAAAAATCTGGAATCTACTGTTGGAGTTGCTTCAGTTAAAATCAGCGGGGGTCTTGAGGAAGAAATTCAAGTTAATATCGATCAGCAACGTTTGGCTTATCTTGATATTCCTATCGAAAATGTCACCTCCATACTTGGAGCAGAAAACATTAACCTTTCTGGTGGTCGACTGGAAGAAGGAACTCAACAATATCTTGTAAGGACCCTTAACGAGTTCAAGAACATAGAGCAGATCAGAAATGTAATTGTTTCTACCGTAGATAATAACACCATCTATCTGAAAGATGTAGCAGAAGTAACTCAAGCCTATAAAGAACGAGAAGCAATTACTCGTCTGGACGGTATGGAAGCTGTTGAAGTAGCTATCTATAAGGAAGGTGATGGAAATACTGTTGCTGTTGCAGAAGTAGTTGAGGAGCGTATCAATCGCGTTCGCGAAACACTTCCCAAAGGTATGAAACTTGAAAAAGTCTATGATCAATCCATCTTTATTTCATCTGCTGTTAATGAAGTTCGAAATGCAGGTATTATTGGTGGTATCCTTGCCGTATTGGTGCTCTTTTTCTTTTTAAGAGATTTCTGGAGTACTGTTATTATTTCGGTATCTATTCCAGTATCGATTATTGCCACTTTTAATTTGATGTACGGCAACAATATTACTCTGAATATTATGAGCCTGGGTGGTATTGCACTTGGTATAGGGATGTTGGTGGATAACTCGATTGTGGTTCTGGAAAACATTGCGAGACATAGAGCCATGGGTAAAAATGTTCTTCAGGCGGCTCAGGATGGAGCCGGTGAAGTTGGAACCGCTGTGATTGCTTCCACATTAACTACTGTTGCTGTATTCTTCCCTCTCGTTTTCGTAGATGGTATAGCCGGACAGTTATTCCGTGATCAGGCACTTACTGTTACCTTCTCTTTGCTTGCTTCTCTTGCTGTTGCGGTTACTTTAATTCCAATGATGTCATCTTTAAGCAGCAGAAAGAAAGAACAAGCTCCCCTCTCTTTGAAAGAACCTCGTACCGGTTTTGGTAGAGGATTAAGAGCTATCAGACTTTTTGTTTTTTATACCATTCCTTCAGTGATTACTAAAGGAATCAGATATGTAATTGCCGGAATCGCTTGGGTGTTTTCAAAAATATTTGCTATCCCTCTTTATCTTTTTGATAAGGCATACTCCGGTGTCGAGAAGGCGTATAATGGATTATTGGTTGCTTCTTTAAATCATCGTTTTATTGTGATCTTGATTGCACTTGGTGCATTTGGCGGATCTCTGGCATTAGTTCCTCGTATTGGCATCGAATTAATTCCTCAACTATCGCAAGGTGAATTTGCCGTTGAATTTAAACTACCTCCTGGTACTCCGATTGAAGAAACTGATGATGCTCTAAAAGCAGTTCAGGAAGCAACTCGTTCAAGAGACGGAGTAAGGTCTACTTTTGCTGTTGCAGGAACCGGAAACAGAATTGATGCGAATCCGGATGAAGGTGGTGAAAACTGGGGAGAACTAAATGTGCTTCTTGCATCAGGTGCTTCTTCAGTGGATGAAGAAAGAACCATGAGTTCAATGAGAAACTCTCTTTCCCAGATTCCGGGCTTACAGTACAAGTTCTCACGTCCATCCCTATTCACTTTTTCTACTCCCGTTGAAATTGAGATCAGTGGTTTTGATTTGGAAAAGCTAAAAGCAGCCAGTGATGAAATCACCCGAAGAATGGAAGCAAACGGAAGATTTGCAGATGTTAAGAACACTATGGAATTAGGAAGTCCGGAAATTCAAATTCTGTTCGATAGAGACCGCGCTGCGGCACTTGGACTTCAGGTTCATGAAGTTGCAGATCGTGTTGTTAGCAATGTTAGAGGTGATGTTGCTACCCGCTACACTTACCGGGACAGAAAGATTGACGTATTAGTACGAGCACGTGAAGAAGACCGTTCTTCTGCTGCTGAAATCCAGCAAATCGTAGTTAATCCTGGAGCCGAAAGACCTATTCCACTAAGTGCCATTGCAGAAGTGAAAATTGCGAATGGACCAGGAGAAATCAGACGTGCTTCACAGCAACGAGTAGCTTTAGTTTCTGCAAACCTGAATTATGGAGATCTCGGTGATGCAGCTGCTGATGTACAACAAATTATAAATGGTGTAGCAATGCCTATCGGAACATATGCGAGAATAGCCGGGCAAAATGAAGAAATGTCGGATTCATTCCGTTCTCTTCTTTTCGCTCTTTCTTTGGCAATTTTCTTGGTATATCTGGTAATGGCTTCTCAGTTTGAGTCTTTACTACATCCATTCATTATTTTATTCACAATTCCACTTGCTCTTGTTGGTGCAGTGCTGGCATTATTCTTTACCGGCACTACTATCAGTGTTGTAGTATTTATCGGATTAATATTACTTGCCGGAATTGTAGTAAATAATGCCATTGTTCTTATTGACCTGATAAATCAGCTTAGAGAACGTGGGATGGATAAATACGAAGCCATTATGGAAGGTGCTAAGTCAAGACTTCGCCCTATTCTGATGACAACCTTAACTACTACGCTTGGGCTACTTCCTTTAGCAATTGGTTTTGGTGATGGAGCGGAGCTAAGAGCTCCTATGGGAATCACTGTAATTGGGGGATTATTGGTCTCAACCCTGTTAACTTTGGTCGTGATTCCGGTAATGTATTCCATCATGGATCATAAAACATATAATGTTGAACCAGAAACAACAGAGGCCTGATCATGAGTTTAACACAGCTGTCTGTAAAACGTCCTGTAACCACTATGATGGTTTTTATGAGCCTTGTAGTGGTAGGGATTATTGCAACCCGACTAGTTCCTTTGGAATATTTCCCGGATATCAGTTTTCCGGGAGCCTTTGTACAAGTCCCCTACCCTAACGCTTCTCCTGAAGAGATTGAAGAACAGGTAATCCGACCAATGGAAGAAGCTCTTGCCACAATAAGTGGTTTAGAGCGAATGAATTCGAATGCCGGTGAAAATAATGGTGGAATCCAGGTTATGTTCAAACAAGGTGCGGACATCAATCTGAAAGCCATTGAGATAAAAGAGAAAATTGAGAGTGTTCGAAATCAACTGCCGGATGATTTTGAGTACTATAATATTTTCAAGTTTGAAGATGGAGGTTCTAATACTCTTCAGCTTCGTATTTCATCAGATAGAGATCTTTCAAATGCCTACGAACTCCTGAATAGAAACCTCAAGCAACGCATTGAACGAATTGAAGGAGTTGGACAGGTAACCTTATACGGTGTTGAAAAAAAGGAAATCCGAATTGAATTGATCAATGACCGGGTTCTGGCTTACGGAGTAGATCTTAATCAGCTAACACAAACGCTTCAGCGAGCCAATTTCTCTACTTCGGCCGGTAAAATTACTGACGCAGGCCTTAGATATAACGTTCGTCCTATTGGTGAATTGAGAGGTGTGGATGACATCAAAGAGCTGATTATTGGAGACAATAATCTCAAGGTAAAAGATATTGCGGATGTAAAATATGTTGAGCCAAAAAGGGATTATGCTCGTCACCTGGATCAAAAATATGCGATTGGGTTAGATATTGTTAAAGAGTCCTCGGCAAATACCATTGCAACAGTAGACAGGGTTCTTGAAGAAATCGACGAGATCAATAAGCTTCCCGAGATGCAGGGCATTGAAATTTATGAGATGTTCAATCAGGCTGATGGGATCATGATTTCACTTAAAGAACTGATGAACTCAGGATTAGTAGGAGCTGGACTTTCTATTTTTATGCTCTTCTTTTTCCTTCGTCAGTTTACTACGACTATGATTGTAGCTACAGCCGTACCTTTTTCATTAATTGTAACATTGGGTTTTTTCTACTTCCTTGGTATCTCAGTTAATATTCTATCAATGACTGGGCTAATTCTGGCTATTGGGATGCTGGTAGATAATGCGGTTGTAGTAACAGAAAATATCCATCGCCACCAAAGAATGGGATTTGCCAATAAAGTTGCTGCGATCATGGGGGCTCGTCAGGTTGGGATCGCGGTTACCGCAGGCACCTTAACATCTGTGGTAGTTTTCCTTCCTAATATCTTAAATGAAAGTTTTGTAGCACCTTATATGTATTATATCGGAATGCCGATTATCATTTCTCTGATCGCATCCCTTCTTATCTCATTAACGGTTATTCCTCTTCTAACTTCAAGGATAGCGGCTCCTGAAAAGATCAAACGAACAGTTATCGATTCTTTTTCGGAAGTCTATGCTAAATTTCTTGGCTGGTTTATTGATCGCCGATGGGTTTCTACAATAAGTATTATCCTTCTTCTTTTCAGTGGAGCTCTTCCTTTTGTTTTTGGACTTAATGTAGACATGTTCCCAAGAGTTGAGGAAAGAGAATTACAGTTACGATATAATCTTAATGCCTCTTACACTTTAGACCGTGTAAAAGAAACTGTTGATAAAGTTGAACAGTATTTGTACGACAATCAGGAGCTTTTCGAAATTGAATCGGTTTATACCTACTACCAGCCTGAATTTGCTAACTCTACTATCATTCTTATTGATGAAGATAAAGCTGAGAAATCAGTTACCGCTATCAAAAAGGAAATTGAAGAAAATCTTCCTTTAGTTACTATTGGTGAGCCTGCCTTTGAATTCAGAAGCAGAAATAATAACGAAGGCATCAGGGTTTATGTAAATGGGGAATCTATGGAAGTTCTTCAACAACTTGCTGAACAGGTTGAATGGAGACTTAATCAAATTGAAGGTCTGGCTGATGTAAAATCAGATGCTGAAATTGGTCGGGATGAAGTCCGACTTTCTATAGACCACGAAAGGGCACGAAACTATGGATTAACTTCTACTCAGGTAGCACAAGCAGTTTCCAGTTCTGTAAGAGGATTTAATCTTCGAAAGATACGAGGAGAACAATCCGAAATTGATGTAATCCTTGCCCTTCAAAATGCCGATCGTCAATCTGTTGCCGACTTACAGGAATTACCAATTGCCATTGGCGATAACAAAAGTATAAAACTATCCAGTGTAGCTGATTTCGAGGAAACTAAAGGTCCGGGTAGAATTTTCCGAGAAAACCGAAAGACTTCATTAGGGATCGGTGTTAATCTGGATGGAATTACCATGGATAAAGCCCGCCCTATAATTACTGAAGTGATGGATCAGATTGTATATCCTGCAGGATATAGCTGGGGTTATGGACGTAGTTTTAACGATGATGCCGAAGCAATGGGCGTTATGTTATTTAATATCGGAATTGCCTTCTTTTTAATCTATTTGGTAATGGCATCCTTATTCGAGTCGATGATTTACCCAACAAGTATCCTTACATGTATACTTTATGGTATTGTTGGGATTTTCTGGTTCTTCTTTATTACCGGAACTACATTCGATTTCATGTCGATGATCGGAATTCTTATCCTAATGGGTATTGTAGTTAATAATGGTATTGTTCTTATTGATCATATTCTACATTTAAGAAGTGAAGGGATGAGTCGCCGTGAAGCTATTATTCAGGGTGGAAAAGACCGAATGCGACCAATCTTAATGACTGCCGGAACTACCGTATTAGGGTTAATTCCTCTTGGTCTGGGTACTACTCAAATTGGTGGTGACGGACCTCCCTACTTTCCTATGGCAAGAGCTATTATTGGTGGACTAACGTTCTCAACTGTAGTTACCTTAATTGTACTCCCATCCATTTACATTATTCTGGATGATATAAGATTGTGGGCTGGTCGAATAGGAACCATGTCCAAAATCAAATCATAGTTAACTGGTAAACTTGTCTTTATTCCAATTCTCAGGGTTGAAGTGAATGTATTCTTCAATCCTGAGATATTCTTCATAGTTTCTGATAATTCTGTCGTAGTAATTAGCCTGCCAGCCAAAGTCAGGATTTATGGTTCTCGATTCCCTTGTAACCACAGATTTATAAGAACGAATGATAACCGATAGAGAACCTTTCTTAGGTGAAATTTCTGACATTTTGTTATTAACCACCAGTAGGGGCGTTGCATGCAACGCCCCTACTGGTTTTTGATTTGTTAGAATTAGAATACCATGTATATGATTAGGCATGACCACAAATTCGCCTAATTCTACACCTTTGATATGCTTTGGAATATCTTCCCAAAATTTATCCGCCAGTTTTCCGACATCATTCAAGACCATTTCCGTATTTATTATTTCTCCAAAAAATTTCTCTCTATTTTTGGTACATATTGTTATAAAATATGCTGCAGGATTTGAATAATCCCACCAATTTGCCCGATTTGATTTATTTTTATAACCATGTTTAAAATGCTTATCCATCCTTGAATAAACAAATAGTTATAAGAAATTTCATGTCCAATCTGTTAGACTTATATTAAATTTCTAACTCATGAATGCATAATGTCAGAAACAAATACCTTCTACACAGAACAATTTACCGTTCGGGCTAATGAAGTTGATACCTCTGGTAACATAACTCTTAAATCAATTTGTGATTTCTTTCAGGAAGTTGCAGGAAATAATGCCAAAGAACTTAACTTTGACATTACCGATTTATTAGAACAGGATTTGACCTGGGTTTTACACAGAATGGATATCAAAATGATCAGGTATCCTGAATGGAGAGAAACGATTACCATAGAAACCTGGCCTGCTGCTGGTGATGCTCTAAGGGCTTATAGAAATTACCGCATTTTAGATGAAGAAGGTAAAGAAATAGGTTGTTGTCTGAGTTACTGGATGATGATAAATATCAAAACCAGACGTCCTATGCGGATGCCCAAAGAAGTTTTGGATACCCGCCTGGCTAAACGAGATCACGTTTTAAATGTAAAATCTAATCGGCTACCAGAAATAAAAGAAGCAAAAGGAAAAATTACATTTACTGTAAGACGCTCAGATTTGGACATGAACCAACATGTAAATAATGCAACGTATATCGATTGGATGATGGAATGTTTTTCTCTGGAAGAAGCCCAAAAAGTTACTCGTTTCGATATCATGTATATGCACGAAGGCTTAGAAGGTGATCGAATTATCGCAGCTAAAGAGTCTGGCGAAGAAAACTCTTTCAACCTTCAGCTAAAGAATCAAAATAATAAAACAGTTGCCCTTGCTTTAGTGTCAATGATGTGAGTTAGTCCCACTCAGGAGAAAAATCAGGATTGATAATTCTGAATGTTTTATCCAGATCGTCGATTGCATAAAAGTCTTCGTCTTCTAATACAAAATCATAGACGTCAATATTCTCTTCCAAATGTTCCCGGGATGATGCCTTTGGTATTGTTACAACCTGCTCCTGCTCAATTAGCCAACGTAACGAAATCTGGGTTGCCGACTTCCCGTACTTTTCTCCAATTTCAGTAAGCAAAGGATGATCTACCAATTTTCCTTGTCCGAAAGGACTGTATGCAGTTAATAAGATATCCTGATCAGCGGTATAGTCCAATAAATCGAACTGACCTAATAGCGGATGGTATTCCACTTGATTACAAAAAATTGGCGCCGCTAATTCTTCATTTACTTCTTTCAGTAGTTTCAACGGAAAGTTACTCACTCCTATGTTTAATGCCTTTCCCTGATCTCTGAAAGAAAGCATAGCTTCAATAGTCTTCTCAATATCAAATTCTGGATTTGGCCAGTGAATAAGTAGCAAATCTACGAACGATAAATCCAGTTCAAGTAACGATCGTTCTGCTGTTTTTAGCAGTTTCTCAGGATCAAGATTATTTCGATCAATTTTCGTAGTTACAAAAAGTTCATCTCTTTTTACATGAGACTGTTTAATCGCATTACCTACTTCTCTTTCGTTTTTATAATCCTGAGCGGTGTCTATATGGCGATACCCCATATTTAACGCCATTTTGATTACCTGTTCTCCCTGTTTTCCAATCAGACCATAGGTTCCAAGGCCGATTTCGGGAACATCGACACCTTGAATATTCTTAAATTGCATAGTGTTTAAAAGTGAGTATTATTTTTGATTAAGGTTTCTACTTAACTAAAGTCATTTTCCGCGTCATTACCTTAGCACCTACTTCCAGTTGATAAATATACATACCACTTGGCAAGCCTGATGCATCCCATTCAAATTCATGGTCTCCTGCTCCTAATGTACCTTCTGAAAGTACTGCTACTGGTTGCCCAACAACATTAAATACGGATAGTTTAACAGGTACCGATTCGGGTAGATAAAAAGAAATGGTAGTAACCGGGTTAAATGGGTTTGGATAATTCTGATGAAGAGAAACCACATCAGGAATTTCATCAGAAACACCCTGAGCTTCAGGTGGTGTAATAACCAGCATAAAACGATGCCGATTTTCTGATTCACTTGATTCCTCTGAATCAGTGTCTGGCTCTAAACTTCTTTCAACGTTAATCTCTTCTTGCAGGATTAAATGATCAAATTCCAGTTTCCAGTTTTTATCCAATTCATATTCTTTCTGAGAAATTTCATCTATCAGTGATATTTTCCAATCTGGAGGTATTCCATCAAATTTTTGAACAGATAATTTAAAATTACCTGATTCAGATGTCTCAAAAGCTAAGGGAAACATCATTCTTTGATCCAGAATACTTTCCAGATATACTTTTGTATTCCAGTTTAGGCCTGAGCCAACACCAAAAAACAAATAATCTTCGCCAGAAACCCGCAATCGATTCTCCAACTCTGGAGCTAGCACATCCCTTCTTATCCTTTCTATATCATCGAAAAATAGAATTGATACCGGCTGGGAGTTAGTCTCTGTTTCCAATGAAATTTTAAGTTCTGACTCACTTTCATTATCTCCTTCTTCGTACGATATGGGATCCGAATTGTAAGCTTCGGGTTGA
This sequence comes from Balneolaceae bacterium, assembly GCA_017795005.1. Lineage (GTDB taxonomy): Bacteria > Bacteroidota > Rhodothermia > Balneolales > Balneolaceae > RHLJ01. Next base: position 2,867,864 of record CP051242.1, read on the forward strand.
ATCTGGATTTCAATTCTTTCAAAGACAGAATCAGCTTTTATCCAAAAAAAAGCATGTGGAGGAATTATATCATGTAGCGAAAGTTTTCTGGCAGACATCCAACCCTGACCATCATCTTCCCAAAGAAATACATTTGGATATATTGCTCCATCAAACAAAGAAGCTTCCAAATTTGAAATTAAGCTTTGGACACTTATTTCTTCAGGTAATTCACTTCGCACAAAATTATAGCCTTCAGGCCCATTAATTACTCCATTTTCGTCCAGATCTGTAGCTGACAAAGAAATTTTCCAATCCACATTATATACTGGTATATCTTCAGGTTCGGAATTCAAAGTGTCAACGGACTGTTCTTCTATTTCAACAGCTAACTCCTCTTCAGTGAAATACCCTAAAACAATCTTTTGTTCAAATTCCTGATTATCTGATACATAATTAATAAAAGAAGCTGACTCTTCATCCCAACTAAAAAATAATTTCTGATTAGAACTGAAACGGTTTTTCAGATCTGCATTTAAGATATACCAACCTGACTTTTTATTGTCGACTTCCTGTGACTCCTGAACGATTGTTTCCAGACCAGATATAGCGTTAGAAGAAACATTTTCTTGTGAATTTACCCTTGTCCCTGATAGAGAAGTACTTTGATTACTGATTCTGTCTTGAGTAGATTGATTTACCCCGTAGTTTAAAGACGAGACCAATTGCCCCATTTCATTTCTCAATTCAACATTACCTTGGTTACGCCTTAGCCAGGAAATCGCTTTGGGGTTCTCAATTTTTGATTCCGGATGTACAACTTTAATAGCACCAAATGGGGTAATATATGAACCAAAAGGAAACTCGTAAATCTCTCCACGGCTCTCCAGTTTCCAGCCGGAAATATCTGCATCCAAACGCTCGTTACTCTGAATTTCAATAAAATCAGAATCCGGGTCTCCTGAATAGTTTAAACTGGAAATTTGAATATTTGGGATTTCGTTATCAGTAATAAAAGATACATGTGTTACAAAATCACCTAGTTCTCCTTTTGAAAGATTCTGAAGTTCAAAAAATGCATTCTCTGTACTTTCATAAGTTTTGTCATCTGAAACTGTTATTTCAACAGCGTAAACAGCATCTCCAATTAACCCAGTAAAATTGAATATTTGCTTTTTAAACTTACCGATGTCATTAGTATCTGCGGTACTAAATGCCTGATTAAATACTGCATCTACGGTTAATCTTGATCCATCATGCTCATATATGGCAACATTTAATATAATTGAATCATTTTCTCTGGTAGTTGATATACTTTCATCAAATAAAACAACCGGAGGACTTAGTATTCTAAAAGCAGTACCAAATGAATTAAAAGCGGATGAATTTCTTCCTTTCCATTTAGCCTGATCGCCTACAAAAGCCGCCAGCATAGACGGTGTTCCGCTTGCTCCATTTCTGAGGTAATATTGATAATTCTGAAATGGCCCGAGTTGTATAAGAGAGTTATTATTTTTTGAAATACTTGATGGAATACCTGATCCAATTTTTGATTCAGGATTCCAAACTTCACTACTTCCCCATCCAATACCATAAATTACACGAGCAACCCCTTCATCTTTTTGGAATGCTAATATCCTGTCACCTTTACCTGAGAAATTTAGATGTCCCTCAACTGCAACACGAGGATCTTCGATTTGATTAACATGAATATTAGTACCCCCTTCGATAGCAGCCTTCAAAGTTATTTTAACCTCATCACCTTTTTGAATGGATAGAGTTTCCTCATTCCAAATTCCATTTGAAAACCAGATGGTTGTACCCTCTTCCAGATTAACTAAAGGAATAAAATCAAAAGAGTCTTCGCTGGAGTTCACCGAAACAATAACAACATCTGCCGGAAGTAATACCGATTGAGAAAAGGCAACCCCACTACTTAACACTAGAAGCAGCAGAAAAACGATATGTTGTTTAAGATTAAGTACTCTTGATAGTAGCTCTAGAACCATAGGCACATTTAGATTTGAGCGACCTCTCAATAAACTGATTTAATGGTACAATGGCACATTAAACTTTAGTTTTCTGAGAAATTTAATCTTCCAAAACAGGTTCGTGCAATTTACCCTCTGTTGAAGCAACTGTAAGGGCTACGGCTGCATCGCCAGTGATATTAACTGTTGTTCTGCACATATCTAGTATACGATCTACTCCCAAAATGAGTGCGATTCCGGCTGTAGGAACCTGAATTGCTTCAAGCACAACTACCAACATAACAATTCCAGCTCCAGGAACTCCTGCAGCTCCAACCGAAGCTGCTGTAGCTGTAAGTACAATCATTAACTGTTGGCCAATTGTTAAATCCATTCCCAAAGCCTGCGCAATAAATACGGCAGCTACTGCCTGGTATAAACTTGTACCATCCATATTGATAGTAGCTCCAACCGGCAATACAAAACTTGATACTTCTTCATCCACACCCAGATTCTTCTCTACACGTTCCATGGTAACCGGAAGAGTTGCCGAACTTGAGCTAGTACTGAACCCTAATAACATTGCCGGACGAATTGCTTTAAAAAAACCGGACAACTTCATCTCTTTGCTAAAAATTTTAAATAAACTAGTGTATACCAGTAATACATGAATAATCAAGGCAACTAAAACAGTTATACTATACCAGCCTAATGCACCTAATAATTCGAGGGCTTTCGTCAGATCGTCTCCTGCCAGGTCAACTATCAGTGAAGCCATAAGTGCAAAAACACCATAAGGTGCCGTTTTCATTATCAGATCAACAATCTTGATAATTACATCATTAAGACTATCAAAGAAAGTGATTAGAAATTGCCCCTTCTCCCCTCCAATCTGGATAATTCCAATTCCAAGTAGAATGGCTACAAAAACAACCTGTAACATAAGAGAATTATCTGATGCAGCTGCAAAAAAGTTTTCAGGGACTATGTCTACTACAAAATCCAGTGGACCGCGATTCATGACCTCTTCAGCCGAACGACTTCGTTCCTCAATTGATCCACTGTAGGTTTCCTGAAGACTAATTTTAGTTTCTTCAGGTAAAGCAGTACCAGGTTTAATAAGATTAACTGATACCAGACCAATTGTAACGGCAAAAATAGTTGTACATAGATAGATTAGTACCGTTTTCCCGCCCATTCTTGAAAGCTTTGTGGTATCATTTAAACTTGTAACCCCGGCAACAAGGGAAGCTAACACTAGTGGTACAGCAATTAACTTTAGTAAGGTTATGAAAATAGTACCGAATGGCTTTATAAAATCAGTTGTGAAATTATTAAATCCGGCAATACTGGAGACCAGTCCCCAAATTAACCCAAGAATGAGTCCGATAATAATCTGCCAGTGTAATTTTTTATACCACATAGTTTTGTTTTTTCTTTGCCTAATATCCTAAAATTAAAAAAATAAGTAGTGCTAAAGTGGATGAAGAACCTGATGCCATCCAGTTCACCATATTATTGTCAACATACGTAATTTGATGAGCAAAAATTTCTCTGAGCTTTTCATTAAAGTTTAACCCTTGGAATTTTGCGCCAATCCAGGAATCAATAAAACTACCTATAAAACCTATCAAAGAAACTAACAGAAAGCTTCTTATACCACTTTCAGGTTGAATCAACCAAAATATTCCTCCAATAAAAAAAGCACCTAATAATGAAGCTAATGATCCAATTAGACTAATTCCCCCATCCGTCCCAGGGTTAACATTTTTAAGATTTGTAATAAGAAATGTTTTGCCTTTCAAACGATGCCCTCCGATTTCTGAAGCCCAGGTATCAGCGGTGGCAAAGGCCATGCTTGCAACTCCTGCAACAAGAAAAGCATCCTGTTTTGTTAAAAACCAGATGATAACCCATAAGGCAAACCAGAATCCATTTGACCAAACCTGAAGTCCATCTCTCCGGAACTTTTTATCCAGGAGTGATTCTTCGCTGATCATATCTTTCGACAATAGTGAGCTGGAAATAAAAAATGCCAGTACGACAACCGCTCCTAAAATCCCGCCAAGACCATATGCAATCAAACCAAAAAGAACGGCCGATGTCAGTCCATCTAACGTAAGCCAGTTCATTATAAAAGCTAAAAAAGCACAGATAAGTGAAAGAATTAAAGCGATCCCAATTCTTAAATGGTCTTCAGCAGTAGCAGAAAGAATAAAAATGAATACCAGTGAAAAAAGAAAAAAGATATTTATAAGACGATCGAGCACGTTTAAGCGGCTACTTCCTGATCTTTGCTGTCAGATTCATCCCTGTCATGTTTCATAATAGCAAAGATTACAATCACATAACCTGCCAATATCACTAATGGTGAAATATAAAGTGAGATAAAGCCATGAACTTCATTTTCCGCTAACATCGCAGCAAAACCACCAACAATTAATAAAATTGCCACACCTATTAATCGATAATTAAATGCGGAAAAAAACATTGGCTTGTCATCTGTTTTGCTTTGCTTTCCTTTTGCCATACTAAATTTTTAAAATCCTTAACGAAATTGGGGTTTGAAACGTCTGATAAGTTATTTATTTATCCGGTAACTCCAAAAGACGAGTAGTTATCTATATGCTAAAAATTGTTCTTGCATCCCAAAGCCCGAGAAGAAAAAAACTTTTAAATCTACTCGGGCTTATTTTCGAGATTATTCCCAGCTCGAAGGAAGAAATTATTACTTCAAATAACCCCATAGAAATTGTGCATGAATTGTCACTTCAGAAGGCAGAAGATATTTCACAGACAGTAAAAGATTCTCTTGTAATAGGTGCGGATACTATTGTTGTGAAAGATGGCGAGATTCTGGGAAAACCTGATAATCCAAATCACGCTATAGAAATGCTACTTGAATTAAGTGGGGTTCAGCATTCTGTATTTACCGGCGTTAGTTTTACTATCACTGATGCTAATTATAACATAGTTAGATCGCATAGTTTTTTTGAAGAAACCAAAGTCTGGTTTAGTTCGTTATCGGAACGAGAAATCAAATCATATGTAGCTTCAGGAAGTCCAATGGATAAAGCCGGAGCATATGGAATTCAAGATGATTGGGGTTCCGTATTTGTAGAACGTATTGAAGGTGACTATTATAATGTGGTAGGTTTTCCATTAAATAGATTTTACAGGGAACTCAAACAATTTAAACCGGAATTATTAAACTCAGTGGTAATTCCTACATTTTCGAAATGAAAAAATCCGTTTTCTTTTTATTAACATTTCTTTTTTTGGTTTGTGGAGTCTCGACTACAAATGCACAATCAAATAATGAATTCCAGATTGCCAATCGGTTAATCCAACAGCAAAGATATCAGGATGCGCTTCCTATTCTACAAAGAATTAATTCACGTAACCCAGAGATTTTCCTTTTTTTTGACCGGTTAATTGAATGTCATATTCAACTTAAAGAATATGATAGGGCTTTTGAGTTAGTAGAAAGGAATATTAATCAACAGCGTAATGTGGCTGAGTCAAACATTCTGTTAGGGCAGTTACATCATCTGGTTGGTGATACAGCGAAAGCTTCAAATGTTTGGGAAGAAAACCTGATAAAGCACCCAAATCAGCTACAACTGTATTTAAATACGGCTAATGCTATGATCGACCGAAGGGAGTACAAGCAAGCAATTAACGTGTATAAAAAAGGTCGGATAGTTTTTAATAACGATCAGTTGTTCATGTCTGATATTCCGAATGCCTACATGCAGGCTGGAGAATATGAAAACGCAATTGGCGAATGGCTGGCTCTGGTTAAACAGAATCCACAGCAAAGCTCGGGAATTCAGCGCATGCTTATGCGCTATAATGACCCAATTCTATATGATATCGCCATACTGGAGCTTGATGATACTCTGGATGAAATGGCTTTAAATGATCCTTCCTATACAGCCTTTTATGAATTACAGATTTGGCTACTCCTGGAAAACAAATTGTATAGGAGAGCATTTAGTTCGGCTAAAGAATATGAAGAAAGAACTTCGAATTACAATTTTATGCTTTTCAATGTTGGCAGGAATTTATCTGAAAACAATGAATTTGAACTTGCACTGGAGGCATTTAACTACTATTCAGAAAATTCTTTTGGAGAAATAAAATGGCGCGCAGAAGAAGAAAAAGCAGGAGTAATTACTAACTGGGCAAAATACCTGGATGACTATAGTCTGGATTTTAATAATAAAAGAGACAGCCTCTTTACTTCAGCTTCAAATATCCTGGATCAAATAATTGAAGAAACCCAAACGTATAGCCGTCTCGATCAGATATACCTAAAAAAAGCGGAAGTAGCTTTGGATTTTGTTTTTGATTTGGAAGCAGCTAAAGAAGTTACCAGAAGATTGAAAAGCCTTCCCAATATGTATGATACCCCACAGGCTAATTATCTGGACGGCAGAATTTATCTTGCTCAAAAAGAATACATTTCAGCCCGTATTTCTTTAACCAGGAGTAATAAAAAAGCAGAAGTGGGGGATCTTGCTGAAAAAACAAGGTATTTCCTAGCTTTAACTGATTTCTATGCCGGTGATTTTGAGTTTGCGAAAATTCAACTTAAAACCCTTGGACGACAAAATACTTCCTACTACGCAAATGATGCTCTGGAACTCCGTCTATGGGTTCAGGAAGGGTTAGCTGCAGATACTACCGGTTCTTATTTAACTGAATTTGCAGATGCTCATTTCAACCTAAAGACTGGAGAAAAAGAAAAAGCAGAGGAGCAGTTTTTTGCAATTGCAGGTTCGGATCTGCCAACTCCTTTCAAAGATGATTCCTATGTTCTCCTTTCTAAAACAGTTGATCCGGGTTCTAATAAGTTTTTGAGTACTCTGACCGGTTTTCTGAATGATGTACCGGGAGTATCTATTAAAGAACGACTTCTTTGGGAACGGGCTAAGGCTTCTGATGAGGCCTATACAACGATTAAGGAACACGAATCTTCAAACGAAGAATCCATTAAGTCTAGTAAAAACTTGACAACACGAGAGAAATTTTTTGGGGGTGTTAAATTTGAAGTCACCCTGAATGATGTTATTGAAAATTACGAGGCGTTAATTCTAGAGTATCCTCAAGGCTTTTATGCACCTTTTGCACGTAAACGTTTAAACGAACTTCCTAAAGCAAATTCATAATATGAAGAAATCAATATCAATATTTTTTGTTGGATTACTTTTGAGTATAAACTCAAGTGCTCAACAGCAAGTCCTCATTCCTATGGACGCCAGTCAAACCGACCATCTGAAGGCATATGGAGTGATATTCAATCATATTGAAGATGGCTTCCCTGCAAAGTGGTTACTTAATTATCGTGGTGGTTCGTTCATGGCTGTGGTTGATAACGATATTGTAAGAAAAGCGCGTTTGCGAAATGTTCAGTTACAACTCGTTTCTCCATCCGAAGCTGCTTCTATTATTGCCAGTGTGGAGTCACAGAGTTCAAATACCTCTGTTGTAAATCTGGAAAAGGCTCCAAGGATTGCCGTTTATACTCCCGATCAGGCTCTACCCTGGGATGATGCAGTTACACTGGCTCTTACTTACGCTGAAGTGGAGTACGATAAAGTGTGGGACATTGAAGTTCTGGAAGGGAAATTACAGGAATATGACTGGCTGCACCTCCATCATGAGGACTTTACTGGTCAGTACGGAAAGTTTTGGGCTCGTTATCGAAGTACTCCGTGGTATATCACTCAGGTTCGGCAAATGGAAGCTATGGCTAAAGAACTAGGATTCTCTAAGGTTAGTGATCAAAAGAAACAAGTAGCACTGGAAATAAAAAAATATGTGGGTAATGGTGGCTTCCTGTTTGCCATGTGTTCAGGAACAGACACCTTCGATATAGCACTCGCTTCTCAAGGTATTGACATCGCATCCAGTCAGTTTGATGGCGATCCTGTGGACCCTAATGCTAAAGAAAGCCTCGATTACAGCCAGACTTTTGCCTTCAAAGATTTTGAAATCAGCTTAGATCCATATGAATATGAACATGCTAACATTGATGTACCCGTTGCTATTCGGGAAGTAGATCAAAGTCTTGATTTTTTTAGTTTATTTGAATTTTCAGCAAAGTGGGATCCAGTCCCTACCATGCTTACCCAAAACCATGTAAGTAGTGTCCGGGGATTTTATGGACAAACAACGGCATTCCGAACTGAAAAAGTAAAATCTTCTGTAGTAGTATTAGCCGAATCTCCAGGGCGAAATCAAGTAAAATACCTTCATGGAAATTTTGGAAACGGAACGTTCACCTATTATGCCGGACATGATCCTGAAGACTACACGCATCATGTAAACGATCCTCCAACAGATTTAGCACTGCACCCAAACAGCCCCGGTTATCGGTTAATTCTGAATAATATCCTCTTTCCTGCTGCTAAAAAGAAAAAGAGAAAAACCTAGCTGAATGAAAGATTCAAAATTTAAAATTAAAGATTGGGTACCTTCTTAAATCTTTAATTTTAAATTTTTCATTTTGAATTGAATATGAAGCCAAGCCGGAAGTTTGAAGATCTTGTAGAACTCGTTGCTATCCTAAGAAAAGAATGTCCATGGGACAGAAAACAGACTCATTATTCCATCAAAGACAATCTAGTTGAAGAAGCTTATGAAGCTATTGAAGCATTGGACAACGATGACTTTTACGAATTCAAAAAAGAGCTTGGAGATTTACTCCTTCATGTAGTTTTTCATAGTAATATGGCTAACGAAACAGAGACTTTCGAAATCGGTGATGTCATTTACACTTTAATGGATAAACTGATACGGCGCCACCCGCATGTATTTGGTGAAACTGAGGTTGAAGGTGAAGAACAAGTCGCTGAAAACTGGGAAAACATTAAACTAAAAGAAGGGAAAAAATCCACTCTTGATGGGTTACCCGCACATCTGCCAGCATTAATCAGAGCCCAGCGGATGCAGGAAAAAGCAGCAAACGTTGGCTTTGACTGGCCGGAATGGAAACAAGCATGGGATAAACTGGAAGAAGAAATTACGGAGTTTAAAGAAGTTCTTGAAGAAAACGATGCTGAAAAATCAGCGGATGAATTTGGAGATGTACTTTTCTCCATGGTAAATGTAGCTCGTTTTTTCAATTTGGTTGCTGAAGACAGTCTTCGCAAAACAAACCGAAAGTTTGAGCAACGATTTCGGTATGTGGAAGAAAAGCTGAAGCAGAATGGTAAGGCATTGAAGGATTCCACTCTTGAAGAAATGGACGTCTACTGGGAAGAGTCTAAGTCTGCTTTTAATTGAGTTTCTTCAGCTCTGTAATAATTGAATTGGCCCAAGATTTTTTTCTTTTTCATTTTGATTAGTGTAGCTCCTACTGCTACAGTAATTGCTGTAGCCGTTGCAACAACTACCCAAAAACCCGAAAACCTGAAGAATCGGCTAAAGATTTCTGACCAGAAAGCTGCGTAAAGTCCTACTACCGACCAACTCATGAATTCGTAGTGAAATTCGAGCCAGGTTTTTCTTGGCTTCTTTCGGATAACTGGAATCATACCTCCTACTATTCCACCAAAACTTATCAAAGCTGCAATGTGGAAGGGGCCAAAGGTGCCCATCAGTTTATAAATCATAAACGCAGTAGCATTCACGGTAACCATTAATGCAACATATATATAACCCATTCTGATGTGAAGCTTACCCCCTTTTTTGGTAAAAAGAACAAATAACCCAAAAAACATAGCCAGAATCGCGGACAGGAAGTGAACCCCTCCTATTACATCAAATTGATACATATTCATTAATTCTTCATTTAAAATTCGTTGAATGAGCTACGAGGTGAAAAACTATGTGTTTCAAATCAAAAATAGAGTTTTGTGTTTATATAATTGCCAGTGTTTCATTACCTTTACCTCCCTTCCCGTTTTTTCATGAAAAGAAATTTTTTCCAAAAGTTAATTGTTGGCGGAATCGAAGGAACTGGTCATCTATGACTATAAAAAACATACTAACATTATAAAAGGAAATACTAATGTCGACAGACCTACACACAGGCTTTGATGAGAATAAATACCCACACATAAACAAGGGACTAGATGGTATAGTAGCATTCTCGACTACAAAAAGTTTTATAGACGGAGCTGTTGGAGAGCTGATATATAGTGGGTACAATATCGATACTCTTGCAGGTAATGCAACATTTGAAGAAGTATGTTTCCTGTTATGGAATGATCGGCTTCCTAATGCTGAAGAACTAAAAGAACTTGAAACAGCTTTAATTAAAGAAAGAAATATTCCGGAAGTAGTGCTTCATTATCTGGCTGAAACTGATAAAGAAGCTGAACCAATGGCTGTTCTTCAATCAGCGGTTTCTATGCTTGCTGATTTCGATCCAACAAAAGGTAAATTCGATAGTGATCTTTTCATGGAACAAGCCATTGCATTAACCGCTAAAATTCCGACTATAATCGCTGCCTACGACCGTATCCGCCATGGTAAAGAAGTCGTTGCTCCACTTTCTGAAGGTAGTACAGCTCAAAACTTTTTATACATGCTGAACGGTGAAATGCCTGGTGATCATGCAGAGAAAACCATGGACTTATGCCTAATTTTGCATGCTGAGCATGGAATGAATGCATCTACTTTCACATGCCGTACAGTTTGTGCTACGATGAGTGATATGTATTCAGCAACTGCAGCAGCAATTGGCGCTTTAAAAGGACCTTTGCATGGAGGAGCAAACACTGCGGTTATGAATACTCTTCTTGAACTTGGAAAACAAAGAGAAGATGCAGATGCTGTCGCATTCACAAAGGCTAAACTGGAAAAGAAAGAAAAGATTATGGGATTCGGTCACCGTGTATATAAAACCTTTGATCCTCGTGGAAGACACCTCCAAAAAATGGCTAAAGCTCTTTCCGAAGAAACGGGACATGAAGAATTATACCGATGGTCAATGGATATGTTGAACACCATGAAATCAGAAAAGAATATTGACCCAAATGTTGACTTCTTTTCGGCTACCGTTTACTACTCCATCGGAATTCAACCTGATCTTTATACATGTATATTCACAATGAGTCGAATTTCCGGATGGACAGGTCACTTTATGGAACAGGCAGCAAATAACCGACTGATCAGACCAAGAGCACTGTATGTTGGAGAAAAAAATCTGGACTGGGTTCCTGTAGAAGAACGATAGAATTTTATTCCTCATTTTTTGAAAGCTCAATCTACCGATTGGGCTCTTTTTAAATAATTTTCTAAGTACGAGATGATGTTTGTCTTTAGTAAGAAATCATCTTTCTACATAATCTAGCTAACTATCCGATTGGAAGAATAAGTTGATAAAAAAGATATTTGACTAAACTTATACTTTTACTTTTTGTCCCGTTTTTGGAGATAAACTTATCGAATCTTGATACTTGGGAAGTTTTATTTGAAAATTATAAAACAGAATAAAATAGATTGCTTTTTAATTCTTTTGACTTCGCAATATTTTTACCAATAGTATTTATACTCTATTGGTTCGTTGCAAACAATAACCTTAGAGTTCAGAATTTTTTAATAGTTGCTGCGAGCTATTTATTCTATGGTTGGTGGGATTGGAGATTTCTTTCTCTTATACTGTTTAGTACTTTAGTTGATTATTATGTTGGTAGAAACCTAAAATCTGAAACGAATCACAGGAAAAGAAAAATTCTTCTTTGGATAAGTATTTTAGTAAACCTTGGGTTTTTAGGTTTCTTCAAATACTATAATTTTTTTCTTGATAATTTCATTGCTTCATTTGCTTTTTTTGGAGCAGAAATCAACGCAAAATCATTAGAGATTATCCTTCCTATTGGGATTAGTTTTTACACTTTTCAAACATTGAGTTACACTATCGATGTTTATAAACGAAAACTTGAGCCAACTAATGACTACATTGCTTTTTCAGCTTTTGTGAGTTTCTTTCCACAATTAGTAGCTGGACCTATAGAACGAGCAACCCACCTACTCCCTCAATTCTATAAAAAGCGGGTTTTTGACTATTCTAATGCCATTGATGGAATGCGTCAAATTCTTTGGGGTCTATTTAAAAAAATTGTAATCGCAGATAACTGTGCTGAATTTGCAAATCAAATATTCAATAACTCTACTGATCTGAATGGCAGTACCTTAGTGTTAGGTGCATTGTTTTTTACTTTTCAAATTTATGGTGACTTTTCTGGATATTCGGATATCGCAATTGGTACGTCAAGGTTATTCGGATTTGACTTGATGCAAAACTTTAAGTTCCCTTACTTTTCACGAGACATTGCCGAATTTTGGAGACGTTGGCATATTTCCCTTTCAACTTGGTTTAGGGATTACTTATATATTCCTTTAGGTGGTAGCCGTGGCGGAACATGGATGAAAATTAGAAACACTTTTATCATCTTTATAGTTAGTGGTTTTTGGCATGGAGCAAATTGGACTTTTATTATATGGGGGGCTTTAAATGCTATTTATTTCTTGCCACTTTTATTGACAAACAATAATCGTAAAAACTTAGAAATTGTTGCCAAAGGGAAGTATTTACCCAGTATAAAAGAATTTTCTTTTATACTACTTACATTTGGATTAACCGTATTTGCGTGGATATTTTTTAGAGCAGAAAGTATTGGACATGCCATTTCATATTTAAATAGTATTTTTTCAACTACACTATTCAACATGCCTGTAGAAGACTTGAAAAAATTCAATGTAGGTACCGAAATAGTATATACAGTATTGCTTGTAATAGGCTTTATTATAATTGAATGGGTTCAGCGTAATAAAAAACATGCTTTAGAGTTTACCCCTAATACTATATCTCCATTACTTCGATGGAGTATTTACTATGGGTTACTCTTATTGATTATTATTTTTAATGGGAATCAGCAGAACTTTATCTATTTCCAATTTTAATATAACCTCAATATGAAATCCTTTATTTACCGTTTACTGATTTTCTCGTCTCCTGTAGTTATCTATATCTTAATAGCTGTTTATATCGATCCCTATAATATTTTAAAAGAAGAGTCAAACCCTAATTTAATTGAGCTAAAATCTCAGATATCCTATAAAATCAATTATCCTCTCTTTAAGTTACAAGAGTTCTCAACCAATCCAACCGATATAATTTTATTAGGTGATTCTAGAACTGCTAAACTTAATCCAAAAGCGTTTGAGGACTTAACCGGTATGTCTGTATCTAATTTAGCTTATGGTGGAGGAACATTACCAGAAGTAATTGATACATTTTGGTATACAACTAAAGTTCATAGTATTAAAAAAGTTTACATTGGTCTTAACTTTAACTTGTATAATAAACTCAATAGTATGGACAGGGTGAATGAGGCAATCCGATTAAGAAATTCACCTTTTTCCTATTTATTCAGTCGATATTGCTTTAAGTCTGTTTACTCCATTTTAAAATCGTTAGTATCTAATACAACTATAAATATTGAAAAACCTAACTTTAGTAAAGATGAATTTTGGCAATATCAACTTCAGACTTCTGCTTCTAACTTTTACAAAAACTACCAATATCCAGAATCTTACTTTAAAGCCTTAGAAGAAATTTCAGACTACTGCTCATTAAATAATATTGAGCTAATATTTTTTATCCCACCTACACATACCGAGCTTCAACAAAAAGTGACAGAGTTCAAACTCAATAAGGCTGAGGATAAATTTAAAAGTGATCTTAAACGTTTAGGACTTGTTTATGATTTCGATTATGAAAATAAAATGACCAAGAATAAAAATAATTTCTCGGATCCATTCCACTGTATTGATACCATTACTGACGTAGTAACTCGAGAGATAATAACTGGTAATACTACTTTTGCACGAACTTACAGTCCTACGAATGATTAATGCCTAATTAGAATTATCTCTTAGTAAGTACTAAAAAAAAATACGCCACCTTACTTTGTATGTTGGCGAGAAAAATCTGGATTGGACTCCAATCGAAGAACGCTAAGAATCTATCTTAACCTTATTTTGAAAAAGCCCAGTATTATAATTGGGCTTTTTTTATTTAAGGGTCAAATTAATCCTTTTTCTTCGAGGGATTTTCTTAGCTCATTGTGATTCTTCCAGAACTGATCTTCAATTTGCTGTACAACCAAATCAAATTCAGGATGTTTGGCGAGTGGTTTCATACCAGGGTCTTTATCCATGAACAACAGCACCCAATACTGGAAGTTTTCACGTGTAGCAAAAACCTTGAGTTGTTCAATAGCCAAATCATATTTCCCTTCATGGGCATACATTACTGCAGTACTGGCTTCCTTGTAAATTGATTGATCTCTTTCACAATAGTCAGCATAGGATTCGAAATATTTTTCAGCTTCGTCTACCTTACCCACCTTTTCAAATGTTATTCCAATCTTAATATCTTCTTGAGGATACATATTCAGTCCAGCTGTCTCTCTGGCTATTGCAAATTTTTCAAAATAGAAATAAGCACTGTCGTAGTCTTCTTCAAAATAATATAGTTTGGCCACATCTTGTAGAATATCCAATCGTGTTACATCTTTGTTCCATTCTCGTAAAAGTTTCCTTCTTATTTCTTTTATATCCCGATTATGCGCATAGAGAACAAAAGCTTTCAAATGCGGCGCGTAATAATTATTCGAATCGTATTCCAACGATTCATTGATATAAACAAGCGCTTCATCAACAAAACCGGATTGTACAAAAGCATTACTTAGACTCAAATAGAGATAACTTTTTGAAGTAGAGTCAATAGCCGCACTATTGATTTTATAGCTCGTCAAAGCGTACTCAAGATATTTAGCTGTATTTGGCATCACACCAGAATAAAACTCTGAGAGTGTTTGTAGTACAGCAAATGAATTCGGATTATAGTCCAACGCTTTCTCAAGATGTGGTAATGCTAACCGATACTCCTCGGTATGCATGTAGTATAATGCCTTAGCTAAAAGACTTAGGTCTGACTTAGAATCATACAACAGCGCTTTATCAGCATAAGTATTGATTTCTTCGGTGTACCGTTTTTCAGCTTGGTGTAAATCCAGAAAGTAGTAGGAAATGGCAATGTCGGCATAAGCTAAAGAAAATTCAGGGTCGTATTCAATTGCCTGATTTAATAACGAAATTCCTTTTTCTAGCCCTTCTGTACTTCTTGTAAAAAGTGGCTCACGGGATTGCAGATATAAATCGTAGGCTTCCAAGTTTTCTGTTGGCTTTTTCTCGATCTGTTCGAGTTCAGCGGGTGTAACAATTGCCTCAATCGCACTTGCGATTTTCGTAGCCACCTCTTTTTGTAAAGAGAAAATGTCACCTACTTCTCTGGTATATTGTTCTGCCCATATGTGTTTATCACTTGAGGCTTCAATTAATTGGATATTGAGTAGAACCTGATCTCCAACCTTTTGACCACTTCCCTCAACAAAATAATTTACGTTGAGTTCATCTGCTATTTCGGGAATAGCTTTACTGGAATTTCTGTACTTCTCGACCGAAGTACGGCTAATAACTCGTAAATCTTCAATCTTCTGCAAATTGCCTAATGTCGATTCCATCAATCCATTAATGAAATAGACATTAGAGGAATCACTACTCTCATTTTTAAATGGCAATACCGCAATTGATTTTTCGATCATTTCTGAATTTGATTCAGCCCTTGATACCTTGCTAAAGATGCCTGAATAATAACCTATGATGCCAAGTACAATTAGAAAAGTTGCTACTAATGACCACTTAATTAGTTGATTACCTACAACTTTATTTTTATCCGGGATCTCAACACCCCCAAGCTGATGATTGGATACTTCATATATTTCAATGGGCTTTGAAATGTTTTTCAGGGTATGAACACCTCTGGAAACCGTTAACAGTTCTGGCTGGTTCTTGACCTCATCGTATACCTTATCCGAGATATACACTGTACCTGCTTTGGCCATCGACTCAATCCGGGCAGCCACATTAACCCCGTCGCCAATTATTTCTTCATCAGTCGCAATAATATCGCCTGTATGTACTCCAATCCGGATCGGAACCTGTGGCTCCTCTTTGAAGGCCAGCTGCATTTCGATCCCACATTGCACAGCTTCGATCGCACTTGAGAAAGTGCTTAAAGTACCATCCCCATAGTATTGCAGAATACGTCCGTTATATTTTTTTGTGATAGAGTTGAAAACCTCGCGGTGCCTTTCCCTGAACATAATTCCTTTTTTCTCATCCGACTGCATGAGTGAGGTATATCCCTCGATATCGGTAAACATAATCGCTACCAGTCGCCGCTGACGTGCTGAGGGTCCACCTGCTGAACCCGAAAAATCATTTTTCCCAACTTCTCCTGGTGGATAACCATAGTGTTCTCGGAAGCATTTGATAAAATAGGATGAGCTACCAAAACCTACTTTATAGGAAACTTCTGAAACAGTATATGACTCTTCTTTTAACAGATCCATAGCTATTTCGAGACGAACCTGACGAATGAATTTGCTGACTGAAAGGCTGGTATGCTTTTTTACTTTTCTGAGCAAATTAGAGCGACTCATATTCATCGCAGACGCTAATTCTGATACTCCGAATTGTTCATCATCGAGGTTCCCCTCAATGATGCTTGTAATTTGACTAATAAAGCCTTCTTCCATGCCTGGGAAGCTCTTGTTTAAGGTGAAATGAACTAGTTCAAGTTAGAAATTTTATAGACTTCTGAAAATCCTCTTTTTCATACTCCTTCGAGATGTAAAGTTACGACTTGCGTCATAATTTATACTCTTGCGTCATAGTTTTTATCCCTTCCTCAAAGTTGATGTATTTGGCTTCATGCCTGATAGGTCTCATGCGAACACTTTTTTGATCTTTCCAGAGAAGAAAATCTCAACGAGAACTCAAAAAAACAGAACTATGAAATATTTAAGTACGAACTCCTATAAATCAATAGTTGCTATTATAATCCTTTTCGCAATAGCACCAGCATGTGCACGACAAAGTGATGAATCACAAACTATTTCCAAGAATAGCGCACCTGAAATGGATATCCAGGCTGCAATAATTTCTGGCAATCTGGAAGTTGTAAAACAACATATAGATGCAGAAACTGATCTCAATAAGAAAGACCCTATAAGTGGCTCCTCTCCTTTAATAACAGCAGCCACTTTTGGGAAAATTGACATCGCGAAAACGTTAATCAATGCCGGAGCAGATCTTTCTGTAAAGAATAACGATGGATCAACCGCTCTGCATTCAGCGGCCTTTTTCTGCAGGATTGAAATAGTTCAATTGCTGATTGATGCCAATGTGGACAAAGACCAGCGTAATAACTTTGGTGTAACAGCCCGCGAATCTGTTATGGGACCATTCGAACAGGCTCAACCCATCTACGCTATGATGCAAGAACAACTTGCTCCATTTGGATTACAGCTTGATATGGAAGAGCTGAAAAAAACACGTCCCGTAATTGCAATGATGTTACAATAACAAAAACTCAAAATTAATACTCTCATGAAAACTCTATTAACAATTCTTTTACTTCTTTGCGCGCATAGTGCTTATGCTCAAGTTAGCACTTCAATAGATAACGAAACTAAAGTAGCCCATTCTTGGCGGGTAAGTTTACCTTATATCGTTCCAGATGAGATCATCGATGGTTATGGAGAGCGAACAAGTATTCAAATGGTAGAATTACATGTAAAACGAAACCTCGATAATAAGAACATTGTAGGTGTGAAGTTTGCCACATGGCGATTATTTCAACCTATGGGAATCCTGTGGTGGCAAGGTCTCTTGGATAAGATGGAGTCAGGAAGTGACTATTACGATGGATACCTAAGAGAAACTGGAATTGGTATTTCCTATCAACGAATGCTGTGGAAAGGACTTTTTGCATCTGTTGAGGTACTACCACAGATACAAACATATACGGATTTAAACGGCAATAAAATTAAGAATGGTTTTAAAGTTTATAATTCATATCACCTGGGGTATCATGTATCAATTGGGAAGAAAAAACGATTTTTCATAGAACCTCAAGTCCATGTTAATCAATGGTTTTTTGACAACAATTCACCTGAAGGGTTTAAAGAATTTGATGATAAATACGGAAACGTCTTTCTCTTCGAACCAAACATTTACATAGGCTATAAATTTTAAGCTCTAGTCTGATAAGTCACGATGGCGTTATGGTAGAATATTTTGGATAAGGCTCGACATTGAAGAGCTGGAAAAAACACCCTGTAATTACCATGACATCGCGGTAACAATAATTAAAAATACATCCCCATGAAAACTACACGAAGATACGATATTGATTGGCTGAGGGTAATTGCAATCTGGTTATTGCTAATTTACCACATCGCAATCGTTTTCCAACCCTGGGCCATGTTTTTTGGGTTCATCAAAAGTAATGAACTGCTAGTGAATCTTTGGAAACCAATGACTATGCTAAATGTCTGGAGGATTCCGATTTTATTCTATGTGTCTGGTATGGGGGTGTATTTTGCAATTATGAAAAGAAACTGGAAACAGTTATTGCTGGAACGTTCAAAAAGAATTCTGTTGCCTTTTATATTCGGTTTCTTTGCTATTACACCTCTTCATATGTTTATTTTTCAGGCTTACTATGAAATGCCTTTAGGATACTTCCCGCATGCAGGACACTTGTGGTTCCTTGGAAATATATTCTGCTACGTACTGTTAGCATCTCCTTTATTTTTTTATTTGAAGAGAAATACACGTAGCCGATTCAAGAAAGGATTAACTGGCTTAATGAGACATCCATTAGGACCTTTATCGATTACAGTCTTTTTTGTGATTGAAGTTTTAATAGTTAAACCAAGTCTATTTGAATTATATGCCGAAACATTGCATGGATTTTTCCTAGGGTTACTAGCCTTTATATTTGGATTTCTTTTCGTATATGCAGGAAAAATTTTCTGGCAAACAGTGAAGAAATGGAGATGGCTGTATATAGGATTAGCTGCAATTTAATATACCCTTCGATTAACTATACTCGAAACAACACCTTTATCTTACCTCACAGCTATCGAGTCAAATCTTTGGATTTTTGGACTCTTTGGAATAGGATACAAGTACTTGAACCGACCAAGCTCTGCTTTAAGTTACCTTAGTCAAGCTGCTTATCCGGTTTACATTATTCATATGTTTGTTCTTTATGTAGGATCCTTTTTAATTCTGCCTTTAGAAATACCTGTACTGTTGAAATTTATTTTTGTGGTAGCCTTTACCATAATTATGTGCTATTTGATTTATGAGATCCTTATCAAACGAACCGGATTATTTAAATCACTTTTTGGTCTCAATTGGAAAGCTGGTGCTGCTTCAGCTAATAACCAGGTGGAAACAATACATCTAAATCGTAATAATAGCAGGAATTAGATAACAGACTGATCAGACCACGAGCTCTGTGTTTTGGTGAGAAGAATCTGGATTGGACTCCAATAGAAAGTCGCTAATTAGCGGTTGATAAAACTTTAGTTTGTCGCCCAGGTTTTCATTTCAGATGGGATGAATCGTAATTCAAACTTTGCACCATTTTCTGATTTCCAGTTTATCCTTCCATTTAATTGATCCGCTAAATTGAAGATGAGGCTCATACCCAATGAACCTTCTTTCATTTTCTCGAAACCTTCAGGAAGTCCGATACCAGTATCTTTAACTGTAAATACTACTTCCTCTCCTTCTTTAATCACTTTCAGATTAATTGACCCGGATTTATCCTCTGGAAATGCATATTTAAAAGCATTTGTAATTAATTCATTAGCCAGGATTCCGAAAGGTACAGCCTGATTAACATTGAGTGTAATCTCATCTCCTTCAAGAGAAATAGTGGTGTTCTTACCGTTTTGTTTAAATGTCCTTTTAATATCTCCAAGAAGATCATTCAAATAAGATTTCACTTCTATGCTCGTAAATAAATCGTTCTGATAAAGCTTCTCATGAATGGTAGCAATAGATTTTATTCGCGCCTGAGACTCATTAAAAATTTGTACAACCTTTTCATCATCTATACTTAAGGCTTGAAGAGCAAATAACCCCGAAACTACAGCCAGATTATTTTTTACACGATGATGAATCTCTTTAATAAGTACTTCTTTTTCTTTTAGAGATAATTCGAGCCGCTTTTGATATTCCAAAATGTGAGTTATATCTGTAGCTGTTCCTGAACAGCCAATTATTTCACCATCGGCATTTCTTAGAGGATAAGCCTTCGCAGAAAGAAAAGTATGTCGTCCATCTTTTTTAATCATTGTAAGGTCAAAGTGGTCAAAACTTTCTCCATGAATAACATCCGTATGTATTTGGACTGTTTCTTCAACATTATCTGGAGCTACATGGGGTACAAAAGAAGCCCCAATTAATTCTTCGGGTTTATAACCAAGAATATCATAGCTGGCATTATTCATAAAGTTGAAATTCCCTTCTTTATCAATTCTCCAAATCAAATCCCTAGACGCTTCAACCAGATTACGATACTTCCTTTCGCTACTTACTAATGCAAGCTCTACGTTTTTTTGCTCAGAAATATCTTCAATCAAAATCATAAGCTTTTGAACTTTACCCGAATCATCTTTGATCGGAGTAATATATTCACGAAGAACTATGGATTTCCCTTCCCGATTATGACGGTTTATTTCTACTAGTTTTGTCTTTTCATTTTTAAAAACCTCATTTATGTACCCAATGGCCTCTTTTTTGTTATCACCCTTGGCATAAGGCAAAAAGCTTCCTGTTACTTCTTCTTTTTTCCAACCAAATATAACTTCACATTGATGATTCCATACATCCAGTACAATTCCTTCTGAATCAACGGTAAAAACTCCAATAGGAGCTCCATCAATTAAGGCCGACAAAACAGTATTGGTTTCAATCAATTCCTGTTCATACTTAACCTTTTCAGTAACATCATTGATCAATACAAGTCGGGTCTTCTTACCACTTAATTCGATCCTTTTCCAATGTACATCTACATTAATCAGGCTTCCGTCTTTTTTGAAATGCCTACTTCGGGAAACGGTATTGCCAAGTTTATCAGATAAATCAAGACCTTTAATTATATCCTCATACTTCACGAGGTCTTCTTTTGGTCTTAGATCCAGTGAAGACATCCCAACAAACTCATTATTACTATATCCATATAGCGCTTCTGCTGCTTTATTAACTCCGGAAATTAATTCAGAACCGTCATCTTCTATAAGCATTAATGGATTTGGATTGTTTTCAAAAAGGAAGCGGTACCTTTGTTCTCTTTTTTCTCTGTCTATTTCTTCTTCTTTCTCTTTCGTAATGTCTCTTAGAGAACCATATAGTTTTACTGTTTTGTTATTAATCACAAACGGATCAAATGTTACCCGAACCCATTTTTTTGTTCCTTTAGCACCAATAAATCGAAGTTTCAGATCTTTGGAATTGAAATTTTTGATACAATCTTGAATAGCTTCTCTTAGAATGGGTTGATCATCAGGATGATAAAATTCTATTGTTTTGTCTCCTGATTTCTCAATCTGATCATCCAGTTCATATATCTCAAAAACCATCGGGCTCCCCTTAAAAGTATCATTCGCAATGATATACTCCCACCCACCAACTCCTGCGCTCTTACTTGTTTGCTCTAAAAATGATTTATTAAGCAGAAGATCAGAGACATCCTGAATGGTTGTAATTACAAAAACTTCACCGTTTATCTTTTCAATAGTAGAAGAAGTCATAACTACTACATAAGAACCATCCTTCTTTACTTCGGTGAACTGTTTGGGTTCACCTCTCCCAACTTCAATGAATTCTTTATACGCTTCTTCTTCTTTAGATTCATTTTCAGATGGGGTAACAATTGACAGATTCTGACCTAATAATTCTTCTTCTTCATATCCCAATATTTCGCAATATCTTTTGTTTGCACTAATAATTTTCCGGTTTCCATCAGAAATCCTTACTCCAAGCATGGAATTGAAGAGTGCATTTAAAAAAATTTCGTTCTTTTCTTTTTCTTTTCTTTCCTGATATGCTTCAATTTCCCTTTTTATGGCAGGAACAAGTCTGGTTAAGTTATCTTTTAGTACATAATCTTTTGCACCAAGTAAAACCGCATCAATGGCCATTTCATCAGGAACTGTACCAGATACGAGAATTAATGGAATATCCATTCCCTTCTCTTTCAAAAACTCAATTATATCTATGCCAGTGAACCCCGGAAGACTATAATCTGAAATAATGATATCAAATTGTTGTTCGTTAAGAAGAGCATCAATTTCCTGAATGGAATCAACAACATAAGATTGATGCTCGTAGCCTCCATTTCTAATCTCTCTGCTTAGAAGCTCAGCATCAAGAGGATTATCCTCTATAAATAAAATATTAAGCGTTCGCATTAGGTTACTCACTATCCAACATATTCTGATTAAATCAAAATAGTGAAATCGGATTCACTGTACCTTTCTTATATATAAACTCTAACTAAGTTATATATATTCTAACTATAATTAAGTCTTTTCACCTAATGCTTAGTTCCCAAAAAGTTAGATCATTTTACTACTAAATTTACAATTCGGCCCGGTACAAAGATCTCCTTCACTAGATTCCCTTCCAATAAGTATTTAGCAACGTTCTCTTCACCTTTAGCCATGTCTAGTACAAAGTCTTTGTCTTTAGCCTTGTTAGCTGGTACGTAAATATCGGCACGTACTTTTCCGTTCACCTGAACTGGATACATAATTTCATCTGCCTTCAGGTATTCTTCATTGAACTCCGGCCATTTTGTATAAGCGATTGAATCTGCTTCTCCAAGTTTACTCCAAAGTTCTTCCGCTAAATGAGGTGCATAAGGAGAAAGCAACTGCACAAACGGCTTTGCGATTGAAACCGGCACCGTATCCCACTGATTAGCTTCATTCACAAAAATCATCATTGCTGAAATGGCGGTATTAAATCTCATTTCTTCAATGTCTTCTGTTACTTTTTTAATAGCTTCATGAAGCACTTTTAATTGATCTTTAGAAGCTTCCATTTCCTTTACTTCAGTCTTTAAATCACCTGATCCTTCTTCAATCAGCAATCTCCACACACGGTTCAGGAATCGATTTACACCATCCACCCCTTTTGTACTCCAGGGTTTAACTTGTTCCAAGGGGCCCATAAACATTTCATATAATCGAAGTGAATCAGCACCAAACTGTTCGATCACATTATCGGGATTGATCACATTTCCGCGGCTTTTACTCATTTTATATGCTCTGGCTTCCACTTTTTTACCTGAGGCTTTTTCCACAAAATGATCTCCTTTTTTCTCTACTTCTTCTTCCGAAAGTTTTCTTCCATCTTCAGAAGTATATTCCATCTCACCGAGAATCATCCCTTGGTTTACGAGCTTTTTAAAAGGTTCTTTAGTTGAAACCACTCCAAGATCAAACAATACTTTATGCCAAAAACGGGCATATAACAAGTGAAGTACTGCATGCTCTGCTCCACCCACGTATAAATCCACAGGCATCCAGTATCTTTCATAGTCAGGGTTAACCGGACCTCCATCCCAATCCGGTGAAATATATCTCAGATAGTACCAGCAGGAACCTGCCCACTGAGGCATGGTATTAGTTTCCCGTAACGCAGATTTCCCGGTTTCGGGATCATTGGTATTCACCCAATCAGTAGCGTTTGCAAGTGGTGGTTCACCATCACCTGTCGGCTGATATTTATCCACTTGCGGAAGCTCCAACGGAAGCTCACTTTCTAAAACAGCTTTAGCTTCTCCATCCACATGAATAATAGGAAAAGGTTCACCCCAGTACCGTTGACGCGAGAACAACCAGTCTCTCAATTTATAATTCACGGCTTTGGTTCCGGCTCCCTTCTCTTCCAGCCATGCAATAATTTTCTTTTTCGCCGGTGCAATATCCAGTCCATTCAGAAAGTCGCTGTTAATCGCGACTCCTTCCCCGGTATAAGCTTTTCCTTCAAAACCTTCTTCAGGTTGTACAGTTCGTATAATTGAAAGATCAAATTTCTCTGCAAATTCCCAGTCACGCTCGTCCTGACCCGGAACCGCCATAATAGCACCGGTTCCGTAACTCACCAATACATAGTCAGCTATCCAGATCGGAATCTCTTTTCCATTCGCCGGGTTGATGGCGTAAGCACCTGTAAAGACTCCTGTTTTCTCTTTATTGAGTTCCTGACGATCTAAATCCGATTTTAACGAGGCGGCTGACTGATATTCTCCAACGGTATCTTTCTGCTCATCTGTTGTTATTTCAGAAACCAAGTGATGTTCAGGGGCTATTACCATATAAGTGGCTCCAAAAATGGTATCCGGTCTGGTAGTGTACACCCGAAGTTTCTCATCAGTTCCGGAAATAGCGAAATCGATCTCAGCTCCAACGGATTTACCAATCCAGTTTCTTTGCATGTCTTTCAAAGATTCCGGCCAATCCAAATCATCCAAATCCTGTAATAATCGCTCAGCATATTCCGTGATTTTTAACACCCATTGGCGCATAGGTTTTCTGATAACCGGAAATCCACCTACTTCACTTTTACCGTCAATCACTTCTTCGTTGGCCAATACTGTTCCCAGCTCCGGACACCAGTTCACGGCTACTTCATCTTCATAGGCCAGACCTTTATGGAAGAGCTGAAGGAAAATCCACTGCGTCCATTTGAAATAGTTTGGATCCGTCGTATTCACTTCCCTGTCCCAGTCGTAGCTGAAACCTATTGCCTGAAGTTGCTCTCTGAAACGATTGATATTTTTTTCGGTAGTGATTTTAGGATGTGTTCCCGTTTTAACGGCATATTGCTCAGCCGGTAATCCAAAAGCATCCCATCCAATTGGGTGAAGCACATTAAATCCGTTCATTCTTTTATACCGGGCAATGATATCTGTTGCTGTGTAGCCTTCCGGGTGCCCTACGTGTAATCCAGCTCCACTTGGATACGGAAACATATCCAGTACATAATATTTTGGTTTGGAGGTATCGGTAGGTGTTTTAAAGGTTTTATTTTCGAGCCAGTACTTTTGCCATTTGGACTCTATTTCCGCCGGATTGTAAGAATGCATTTACGCTTTAACTTTTTATTTTTCTTATGAATTGTCTATTCTGAAAGAGCACTTAAAATAACACTATTCTGAACTCTAATCGAATGCGGATTTTGATTAAATTTGGTTTTATTTTACTTACTCTATGCACGTTATTTTCCTTTACTACTCAAGCTCAAAGCTCAACTGAACAGGATTCTGGATGGGTGAAAATTTATACAAATATTCCTGAGTTTTACTTAATAATTGATGATGATTTTAGGAATGCAACGATACAACATCCCGAGGATAGTATTAAACTAACGATTGGTCATCACAAAATCAGACTAGCAGGTAATAACGTTCCTGATAAACAATACAATGTCAGAATCTTTGCAAATAAAACTACGACAAAAAATATTGTATTTACTTTTCGAAATAGAAATCCTGATACTTCTTATCCGATATTAGTAAACAGATTAAATTTTAGTATAAATACTGACCCGGGATCTGTGATCTACATTGATGGACAAGAGGTTGGAGTCGGTGGAGCTACATTATTTTTAAATCCTGGGTATCATACATTTAAGGCAATACACCCGGAATTCGGAGCGCTTACTAAAAAAATAAAAGTAGACTACACTTCATTTGGCACGATATCCAGATATAACCAAAATCCTTATCCAAATAGACAATATATGAGATTTGTTCCTGGACTCGGCTATCTGTTAAATGGACAATACGGAAAAGCAGGTATTACCTATGCTGCATTAATTGCACTCTCTTATTATGGGATTTCGGTTCAGAATGAATACAATGAAAAAGAAAAATTATATCAAGAGAAGTTTTTTAATTATGAATCATCTACGAACTATATAGATGCCCTTCGTTTCCGAAGAGAAACACTTGAAATTCAGGATGAAATGGAAATGCTTAACCAAAAAATAACATATACTGCAATCGGTATAAGCTCATTGTATCTAATTACAACAATTGATGGGTTTTTAAAACCAAGGCAAGGGTATAAAAAAGAATCAGATAATCGACCAATGGTAAATTTTACCGCTTTTTCATATTCAGGTAAGTTTTACCCAAGCCTTTCTTTAACTAAGAGGTTTTAAATGGTGCGACTAACATATTCATATTTCTTTCTGGTGATTTTTTGGAGTTGCAATGAAGTTCCTCAATTTACGTCTACAAATTTAAATGATCCTTTCAGAAAAGGATTTATACCTCCTATACCTCAGGAGTTAGAAACAGATGTAAATAATCCAAATACCAATTATTATGAAATTCGTTTATCATGGAGAATGCCTCTTAATTTGAAAGCAGGTATAAGTGGGTTTGTAATTTACAAATCCAATGAATCATACGATCAGCTTTATTTATTAAATGAACCTGAAATAAGATCTTGGGACAATATTTATTATTATGATGAAGTATTTACTCCAGAGGATTCACTTGACTATTATTTTAAAGTTCAGTCATATTTTATTCAGGAATTAGATACTGTTTATTCAGAACCTGTTTTTGCTAATCTTGTAGATTGGGAATATTTTTGTCGTTTTTGTCCAACAAAAAATGAGTAACTCATTATAAATTATTTTTATTGTTTCTTAACTATTTCAGTTCCAACTCTAACCCAGTATTTTTATAGTAAGTAATCCTCAATAAATCAGTTTAAATTTTCTGAAAGTTATTTTGAATTCATTATTAAACGAATAAATAGTTCCGATGCTTATGTAATTGATACTTCACTGATATAAATTATATTTTCGATATTACCCTTTGCTATAACCAAAATAATATTAGCTGGGTTGCTGACAGCATTACGTATGCTGACGATGTCCCTTTAAAAAAGCTTTAAATATGGCATATAAACGAGTTAGAACTTGTCTTTTTATTTTTCTTGCGACCCTATTTATTCGACCTTTTATTTTTGCTCAAGAAATAGGCTTTGTTAAATTTGACCTAAATGTAGACTCGGTTTCCATTATCATAAACAATGATTTTAATGGAGTCCGAACCATCTCAACTGAAGATTCGATTAGTCTTGGTAAAGGACTAAATCTTGTAAACTTATCTGTTCCTTTCGATAGATTTTATGAAGTTTATGTACAAATAATCCCTGGAAAAACTAAGGTTGTAAGTCATGAATTTTCTGAGAAAATCCCTTCTAAATATATTCTGGAAAGAAATTATGCAGCAGCACGATATTACAATGTAAATGCATTTATTATAACAGACAGCGACTCAAAAATTACAGTTGGTAATTCCACCCTGGGAGTTGGTTTCGCGAAGTTTACTCAAAAGATTGGGCTCTATTCGATTTTAATTGAGAACGAAGATTTTGGAACTTCTAGCATTAATTATTTAAATAACGACAGATATTACATTACTCTTTTTGAAAAGTATACCCGTCCGGAAAAACCAACTGCTCAATTCCTGAGTATTATTCCCGGTGGTAGCCAATTTTATAAAAAACAGATTGGGAAAAGTGCACTTTTCTTTTCAGGAACTACTGTGTTCTTTGGTGTGGGGATTTCAGCCAATAATTCATATAAGAAGGAGCTACAAACATTCAATGAATTAAAAGAACAGTATAATAATACAGAAAACGAAAGTCTCGCGTTTGAATTAGGAAATCAGGTTGAAAAACAACAAAAAGAAGTCCGGAGAAAAGATAATATGAGACGTGCTTTTTTTGGTTTGGGCATACTAAGTTATTCACTAAATATTTTTGATGCTTTCAAAAGTACACCTGATGGTGGATATAGAAAAGAACAGCCGATTGAGTTTTATCTTACTAATAATCAAGAAACTTTGGGAAGTGCATCAGTTTCTATGAGATATAATTTTAAGAATTGATATGAAATTCGGGTATAAAATAATTTTACTGCTTTCTTTTATTCTTTTTTTCAGATGCACTACTGGTCCAGAATTTGAAAGAGAAAATCCGTACGACAGAGATGCAAGTTCAGACACACTAGGCTTGAAACAGTTCCCGGAATCTTTAATTGATAAATACCAGTTTACAAGCGAAGGACTGAACATCAATATTTACCAAAATACTCCTGCAGAATCATTTTTTGGAACTAAAATTAAAATTCTAAGGAAAAATGGGAATAGTCCTTTTGAAGAAATTGGGATTTATAATTTTAAATCAAGTCGTGATTCTGATTTTATATCTGAATTCTTTATTGATAAATCAATAAATGACTATACAGATATTGGATATCCTTTAATCTACAAAATTGTCAATGACCGGAATATTTCCCGCGAAATTGAAATCAATTTCGGACTGATTGAAAATCTAAGGTCTACTGAAGTTGAAGAGCAAATAATTATTCAATGGGATGACAGTGTTTTTATGAATAATGGTTTCCAGGTATTCCAAAAAACCGGAGACCAAATATCAGAATATGAGGAGATCATTGTACCCGAAACTTCGTTTCAAATAGAACCCACCATTTCGAACCTTAGTTCTCAATTTTTCATTGTACCTTATAAAAATTATGCGGGAGAAAAAACCTTTTTAGACTCTACTCTATACTACTTTACTCCTAGCCCGCCAACTGATCTGAATTTTGAAATAGTGGCTTCAGATCAGATAAAACTAACCTGGAAGGATAACTCTATCAATGAAACAGGCTATCGTGTTAGAAATATGTTAACTAATGAGGTTTATGAGGTAGAAGCTAATCGGAATAATTTTACTATTACAGATGAAATTGAAATATCAGATCAAAAATCATTTGAGGTATATTCTATTTTAAATGAATTAAGCTCTGAACCTTCCAAATTGGAGTTTACAGTTCCTGATTTTCCTTATCCCAAAATATTGGGAATTGAACACCTTACTGAAAGTTCATTCAGAATACTATTTGAAGACCGGGTTAGTTTTGAAAGAGACGTTTATTTTGATACCGGAGTATTAAACTTTAAGACTTCTGGTAAGAATGGATTCATAGATATTGAAACATCTGGTGAATATGAAGGTTGGAATTTAAGCTTGCGTGCAGATTTGTCTTATGGCAGGTATGGAAGCAGATCTATGGAAATTGCAAATCGTCCTACTCTGGAAAAAATAACAACCATTTCCAGTGGGAATTCTACTACTGCTAAAGTAATAGATGTTCGTACAATTGGTAACACTCTTCTTTATAGTTCTGGTCAAAGTATTTTTTCAATTGGCTTAGAATCTCTTCAGGAAATAAATTTAATGTCTTTCCCTGAAGAAATAACATTACTAAGAATGTCTAATGATAATGGGAGTGCCTTTGTATCTACTGGTGCTTCAAACTATTTAATAGATGTACTTAATGGATCAATTCTGGTTGAAATACCAAACTTACCTGAGACGATATTTGATGCTTCTTTTATTTCAGAGGATTCTAAAATTCTGTTAAGTACCAACAACGGTTTAATAATCTATACAATTTCTGATGAGCAAACTTCCGGAATATCCGGATTTGAAGCAGGACTTGAATATGAGTTTATTGGTGATGCCACTCAAACCCGGTTGCTGGCATTCGAAAGAAACGAATCTGTGGTTTATTACTTTAATACATTGAGCAATTTCGAATATCATAACAAAGCAGATTTAAGTACAGCTTATTCAACACGTCCACCTGAAATCACAAATATTTCTCATTTCAGTACTTCAAATAATACAGCGGGGTATGAGTCAGGAGGAGGAATTGAGTTTTGGGTTGATACTGATGAATGTTTTGCTCCATCATACGTTTGTGTATATCCAATTTATGATATTTATGAAAGAGACAGAAATTCATATTTCCAAATCATTGATATTAAATACAGAATAGTTTCTTCGGAAAATTATCTTCGTCTTGTAGGAAAAGAAAGTTCAAGAAATAACATACATGTGATTGAACGAGAGTCGGGAAATATTACTATGCAAAAAATAAATTTTGATTCGAATATACTTGTTGAATTTGACGAAGAATTAAATGAATTCAGGTTTTATGATATCAGTAAAGAATGGAGGTTTACTAATTATGGAGTGTATGAAGATATAGTTAGGCCGGAAAATTGAAGACCTTAATAAAAGACTTTTTAAATGAATGCTGACACATTCTTAACTAACTTACTTAGCAATCATCACTTATTCACTTTTCAAATCAATATTAGAGTTACTTATTTTTATTCGAATCCACTTGTTTAATGCATATCAAACGAACACCGATTTTCCTATTATTAATTTTTTTTTCTTCCTCACTCCCTGCCCAAGAATCTGGTTCAGGATCATTACAAATCAACGTAAACCTTCCGGAGCCTTTCTATGTAGTGATTGATGACAATCTGATTGAAGCTCAGAAAGTAGATTCAGGAAGTGTATTCAAAGTTGAAACCGGATTTCATTCTTTTGTTATTGTCTCAAAATTCGCAGAGGATCATTTTTTTCACGCAATTATTGAAGAGGATAAACTCACTCTTTACGATCATAGATTTACGAATTACCGGATAAATTATAACTCTACATTTAATCAACTCGAAAATCGGCAAAACCTGTTTATTCGTACAGATCCGAACTCAGAAATTTATTTAGACGGAGAGTATGTTGGAAAGCACACACAATCGTTATTACTAAATTCGGGTGACTATACCATTAAAACCGTACACCCTTCTGAGGGTTCATTACAGCAAAGAATTACGATAGATTATGGAGATGATGAATATGTTTCCAGATACAATATTCCTCAACATGAAAATTCCAGTATTGCAAGTATTTTACCAGGTGCCGGTTATATACTAAATGGTCAGGATCATAAAGCAATTGCTACCTACATAACAATGGGCTTATTAGCGGGATCATATTTTACTATTGAAAAAAAGATAACCCGTCAGCGACGTATTTGGGATGTTGAGAAGCTGGAATCTCTTCAAACGGCATCATTAATTGGTATTGGAGTGGTTTATGTTATCTCCATAATTGATGGAAACAGGAAACCAAAAAATGGCTACCCGGAAAGGTCTTTTATTTTTAAGTCCGAAGATATGAGCCTTGCTAATACTTCAGTTCCAACAGTCGGTTTTAAAGTTAATTTTTAAATTACCTCTTTCCCATCAGGCTTCCACCATAAGGGTGGCTGTTGCGCCTGACTCAAGAACTCTGTTTCCAGTCCGGGAATCTTTTCTCCTGCTGTATAAATGGATTGAACAGCAGAACCAAATTTTTGTTTTAGTTCCAGCACTTTGTTTTCATCCCCTTGAATCCAATGCAACGTAAAATCAAGTTCCGGAAATTCTTCACTTTCCTGTATTAAGAAATTATCCAACCATGCCTGTGGTCTGTCAATGGCTTTATTGTAAGCAAATTGATAAGCGAGTGCTTCAGTTGGTTTTTTGTGTTGTGGATTTTTCAACCAAAAAGATTCTATATAATCCTGAAAATGACATTTTAGCTTATTGAATCTAATGGGACTAATTACAAATGCTACTGATCTGCAACCCTGTCCGCCATATCTGAAAATTGCTTCCACCAAGTCAGTAATTATCTGCGGCTCTTCATTGGTTATATAAGCCATTGAGAACTTGGCTGTACGTATTACAAATTGAGTATCAGAAGTAACAATATCCATACGTCTCAATTCTTCTTGTACTACAGGGACTGATTCAGATGAACCTGAGAATAAGACCTTATCAGCATTTAAGTTTTCAAATAAAGACAGTTCGGTTCCATATTTGATATCTGCTTTAAAGTCTGATTTTCTGACTAGATTCAGAAATGTTGCGAGTAGGTATGGATCCTTTTTGGAAAGTTTTCCATAATAATTAGCTCCAGAAAGTAAAGTCCCTAATGCATCCTGAAAACCAACTAGCGGTAGATTACCGGCATGCAGACATAACACTTTTTCTCCGGCTGAGTTTTTAGACTCTGACAATCCTGCCCGTTTTGCCCACTCTTGAACATGACCATTATCAATATTTTGTTTGAGTGTTCTGATTTGGAATTTTATATCTTCAAAACTGAATAAACCTTCGTCAACGGTTTGTTCAATGGCCTTCTTTAGTTCAACATTATCTGGTTGTAACCATTGTTTGGCTGCCTGAGCTATTCTTTGTATGTGATTATGTATGTTCATTTCTAAGTCACTAAGAGCGAAAGCGAACCCGCCAGCGTTAGGTTGGGAATCTGCAAAATTTCATCTAAGCTTTCAATAAATTTTGCAGATTCTTCGTCCCGAGAATTCGGGATCAGGATGACAAAGATGCCAGTATTTAATTCTTAATTGAATCAATTTTAATTGATATTAATCCTGGTCAATTAAAAAATTACAGCCCCGAAGGTTTTGAGGATTCCATCTTCCCAGCACTTTAAATTCCCCTTTTTCATTTTGAACACCTTTATCTCCGGTCAAAATAAACGAACATGAGTATATATTTGCCAAATCAATTACACCTATTAACCCTTCTTCACCTGAAGGCATTTCTTCCATCGGATTTTTTGGGTTTCGTACTGTTACTTTCATCCATGGCACAGCATTAAGCCATTGTGTTCCCGTGCTATAAGCCTGACTTAACAACTCCGTCATTCCATATTCAGAATGAATACTTTCTTTTGAAAGTCCAAACCCATTTGCCAATCGTTCATGTAAGTCCTCTTTTGATACTTCACGGCGATGAGTTTTCATCCCTCCTGTTTCCATGATAATAGAGTCACTTGGAAGTTTACTGGATCCCATTTCAACCAAATCAAGTAAACCAAATGCTGCACCAAAAAGCATTACTCTTTTTCCTATTGAGTTAATCTTTTCAAGTAAGTTCAGATCCAAAGGTTTTCCAACTTCCAAGAACCGACTTAATCCTGATTTATCATGTTCAATCAAAACATTCAACATCCAAACTAAGGAAGAGTATGGGTTGTCATTATAGCCGGGTGTGTATGCTAACATTATAAATTCATCCAGCTCATAAAATTCGTTTATTCCATTCAGGATAGATTGCTTGTACATCTCAGGATCAGCAAGATAATGTCTGCTTCGTTGCATTCCAGATGTCCCACTCGATTCAAAATATAGTTCAGAAGTTGGGTGTTCGTTATTGGTTGTTCGAAGTTCTTTTTCTTTAAATGCCTGGATAGGAAGCAGTGGAATTTCAGAGACTTCTCTAATCTGATTTATTCCCAAAGCCTTACAAAAAGCTCCATACACTGAGTTATTCTCTTTTTGAAATTCAAAGAGCAGAATTGCTTTCTCTTTGAACGAAACCATAGTATCAAAAGAATCAATGTTCATTCCCAACAATCTGAAATATACTCTCTTAATTCGGGAATCGCTTCTGCGCAAGTTAAAGCAAAATACATTTCCCTTTGCAATATGGCACCATTTGTTTCTAAAATATATACATAAAAGCCGGATGGCAAGCCCAAACCAACCGGATCAAAAGGAATACTATACACCCCTCTTTCTAAGCTCTCATCTAACAGTTTTAGTCCACCATTATTTAATTTAAAGAAAGGGCTACCGGAAAATCTTTGTACTACTTTTTGGACAGGTTCATTTGGAGCCCGGGCGGGCATTACTGATAGTGTTACTTTCCCTGATTCTTGTACTGCAAAACTTATATGCGTAGTTCGCCGATCAGGGCCAATTTCCGGATTCCTGTAAATTGGATTATAGTTCACATACAAGTCTTTTATCTCCGAAAAATCCATGGTCGTAACGGGGCCACTATAGTTCCAAACCGAGAATTCAATTGGGATTTCCTGAAAGTTAAAAATAGGTAATGATTCAACAACTGGCGGTTCAAAAGCCAATGAGTACTCTGGTGTAAAAGAATTTTCACAACCAAGAATATAAACCAGTATTACGAATACCAGCTTTTTCATTCTAAAAATAAATGCTGGCTGTAAGTGCGGTTGCAGTATTAAAGTTCACATTTCCGGGGTTTCCGAACCTGAATGAACCTTCATCTGATACCGTAAGATTTCCTTGGATTTCAATGCCTACACTAAACTTTGGTTTAAAGAAATAATCTCCCCCAAAACCTGCTCCAAATATTAAATCAGTGATGTTGTCCCCTTCATTTGGCATACCTATTACTGCTCCACCTCGAACTGTCAGATAAGGCACTGCGTCTTCGATTTCTCCTAAATAATTTTTAAATACTAACCCCAGTCCAAGATCACTTCCCACATCCTGAGCTGAAATAAATGAAAAACTTGGAGCCAATACTACTTTTTCAGAAACCCAAATTGGAATAAGAAAATCTAACTGCTCCGATTGCAGCGTGGCCGTTAATCCAACCGAACGATCTTCATTATCTGAAGATTGAGCATTTATAGTGCTTATTGACAATACTGTAATAGATACTATTAAAATTACTTTTCTCATTTTCTTTTTGTTACTAGGGTTAAGATTAATTTCCACTACAAAAGCCAATTTCAGGTCCAATTCCTTCTAGACCAGGAGGATTACTTCCCTGTTCTCCTAAAACATAAATATCCTGCCAAGCAAGAAATCCAGATTCTGTTTTAAGAAATACACGGTGGAATCCAGGATCAAATTTCCCTCCATTACACTTCAGTCTTAGGTCTAATGTAAAGCTGTATTCGGCCGCTTGTTGAAGCTCTCCTTCAAATAATGTAACGCTCTGAAAAGGTCTATCGATTGAAGAGTTAAAAGGAAGAGCAGACTGATTTCCCGACCAATAGGCTGTTTCTACCCAAATTTTGGCTTTATCTGGTATTGGTGTGCTAAAACCAATATTCTGACTCCCCGTTACGGGATTAGGGTAAGGTAATTTTAACCTAAAGTCCTCAGGAACAAAACAATGTTCACTTTCTTCACACCTGCTACTATCTGGTGTTACTTTTGGTGGGGACGGATAATTTCTATTTGGTGAACCACCCCAAATAGAAATCAAATTAGAAGCTTCATCAGTTATAGAAAGACCGGTTACAATATTTTTACCCTGTGTACCCGGTGTAACTACATAAGGATTGTCACATGAAATAAGTAATGCTATAAATAGGATAAGATATATTGGCTTATTTATCCGCATAAATCATTAATACTGATTTGTTTGTCAAAACATAAAATAACCCATTCGTTTTTACAACATCTTTAATTACAAGCTTTTCCGGAAATTCAATTTCTTCTGTATTCTCTCTTGAGTTCTTGATCGAAGTTTCAGTTATCAACCATTCTTCACCTTGTTTGTCAACATATATCTGAGTGGCACCTTGTAAGGGATAACTACTTATTTGTAAGCCATTATATGACATCACATGATACTGTTTCGATTTTAAATCAAGGATATACAAATTCCTCCCAACTGCCTGCATATCGCTCACTTCACGAATCTGAGAAGGAATCTGGAACTCATCCAGTTTTATGCCATTATCATCCACACTAATGATCGATTTAGAATCCTGATCATAAAAAAACAGTTCTGCCACATTGTTTACAACCAACTGTGTTGGGCGGATAGGACGTTGTGATCTTCCCCAGGGATATCTTTTCAATGAAGTCAGATATTGAAAGCGTTTATCAAATATCTGAATTCGGTTATTCCTGTTATCGGATACATAAATTTTTAATCCATTAGTTGCATCCACATCAATTGGAGAATCTAATTCATAATCTCCTGAACCCAGTCCTCCTATTGTGGTCACTAAATCCCCTAATAAGTTGAGTTTCAATACTCTGTTTCTACCAGATTCTACAACATAAATATGATCCTGAGTAACATATAAAGAGGTAGGTTTTTTCAGATTTGGGTAAAGTATTTCCGGGGCAGTATTAGTTTGAGCCTCCACTAAATTCGAGAAGAAAAGAAAAACAATAATCAGTGTAAGTATTCTTCTCATAACAGATGTTTTAATCCTTTTGCACCAATATCTTTTCTGAAATACATATGTTCAAAATCGATTTCTTTAATTTCTGCATAGGATGCCTCAATGGCTTGTTGTAATGTATCACCAGAACCAACCACATTTAACACTCTTCCGCCATTGGTATATAACTTAGCATTATCGAGTTTAGTACCTGCGTGAAAAACTATAGCGTTTTCAACGTTATCTAAGCCTTTGATTTCTTTTCCCTTTTCATAGGCCTCGGGATATCCTCCAGAAGCAAGAACTACCGTACATCGATACTTATCATCAAACTCTATCTCTGAAGTTGAAAGATTTCCCTTAGTACAGGCATCAATTACTGAAAGCAAGTCCGATTTCATTCTGGGAATGATCACCTGACATTCAGGATCGCCAAACCTACAATTATATTCGACCACTTTTGGACCTTCTGAAGTTATCATCAACCCAACAT
This sequence comes from Balneolaceae bacterium, assembly GCA_017795005.1. Lineage (GTDB taxonomy): Bacteria > Bacteroidota > Rhodothermia > Balneolales > Balneolaceae > RHLJ01. The sequence goes on from CP051242.1 coordinate 2,904,109, forward strand.
ACAGAAATCCCTGATATGGATTTCCTTCTTCTTTCATCCCATCAATAGTAGGTTTGATGATTTCTTTTTCTGTTTCCTCAAGAATTTCTTTAGTGGCAATAGGCGCCGGAGAGTACGCACCCATTCCCCCAGTATTCAGACCAGTATCTCCTTCTCCGACTCGTTTATGATCCTGAGCGTTTCCAATTACTTTAAAGGTATCACCATCACAAATAGCAAAGACGGAGGCTTCCTCCCCCTCCATAAATTCTTCAATAACCAACCGGGAAGCGGCTCCACTTAATGACCCACTTTTCAATTCTTTCAAAGCCGTTAATGCTTCTTCTTCAGACTCCGGAATAAGAACTCCCTTACCTCCAGCTAAACCATCTGCTTTTAAAACAACCGGGTATTTTCCTTTTTCTTTGATGTAATCCGCAGCTTTTCCAAACTCGTCCTGACTAAAAACCTGATATTCTGCGGTAGGAATGTTATGCCGCTTCATGAAATCTTTGGCGAATTCCTTACTTCCTTCAAGCATTGCTGCTTGTTTTTTGGGACCAAATACAGCATGTCCTTTCTGTTCAAGAAAATCTGATATTCCATCAACCAAAGGCTGCTCAGGACCAACAACTGTTAGGTCAATATTGTTTTCCTGAATAAACTCCCAAACAGCTCCATGATTCTTTACATCCAGATCAACATTTAAACCAAGTTTTGCAGTACCAGGGTTACCCGGAGCAGAGTACAATTTCCCTAGTTTTGAAGACATTGCAATTCCCCATGCCAAAGCATGTTCCCGCCCTCCGCTTCCGATTAGTAGTACGTTTATTGGCATGTAGAAATAATTTTCAATTTTAAAAGAAGCTTGTCATTTCGACGAAGGGAGAAATCTAAGTAATGTTTTTACGAATACTTGAGATTTCTCAGTCGACGCGCTCCTTCGAAATGACAAAAAATATTAAGACAGCTTTTCTGCGATGGTAATGATTTGGGCGAAGCTTTCGGCGTCAAGACTTGCTCCACCTATCAATCCTCCATCCACATCTTTCTGTCCAAGTAATTCCTCAGCATTTCCCGGTTTCATACTACCACCATAAAGAATTCGAACTCCTTCCGAAGTATCTTCATCGTATAAATCTGATAGCACTGATCGAATATGAGCATGCATTTCCTGAGCTTGCTCCGGGCTGGCAGTTTCACCGGTTCCGATCGCCCAGATAGGCTCATAAGCAATTACAACATCCAATGCATCAACCTCATTAATTCCATCAAATGCTGCCGTAACCTGATCTTTCACAAGGTCAAAGTGAATGCCTTCTTTTCTTTGTTCCAGTGATTCACCCACACAAACAACCGGACCAAGGTTATGATCAATAGCTTTATGTGTCTTTTTATTGACTGATTCATCGGTTTCACCAAAATACTGACGACGTTCAGAATGACCAATAATCACATATGCGCATCCTGCTTCAGTAAGCATACTAGCACTTACTTCCCCGGTAAAAGCGCCATTATCTTCAAAATGGAGATTCTGTGCTCCAACCTGAATATCTGTATCATGCAGGTAATTAACTGACATTGAAAGAGACACATAGGGTGGGCAAACTAAGACATCTACATCTTCAGAAACTTCAGACTTTTGTTCTTTCAAACCTTCTAACAGACCTGCCGCATCAGAAGGTCCGCAATTCATTTTCCAGTTTCCTGCTATTAAAAAACGACGCATGGTATTCTTTTAATTTAGTTATTTAATGTTTGAGTGATGGCCGGAATTATATCTTCAAATTCTTCGCCGACAAATTTTCTTACGATAGTACCTTCTTTATCAACCAAAATTCTGGTTGGAAAAAACTGGATATTGAAATCTTCCATGATTTCCTGTTTATCAAATGTTGGAGGTTCTGCAAGCTCCCAGAAACGATCCCTTTCTTCGAAAAAGGCAATGATAGTATTTGAACTCTGATCAAATGGAATGGTGATGTAATCAAGTCCTTGAGGGCGGTAAAGCTGATAAATAACGGTTGCCTCATCATATTGCTGTTGATACAAACGGCTGGCCATTAAGGTAAACTCGAGTACATAATTTGTTCCCAACATAGTTTCATTCGTAACTGTATCACCCGCTGTGGTTCCAATTTCAAATGCAGGTAATTTCATACCTGGAGCTAAATAAGTAAGCTCATATCTCATATTCTTATACCAGATAGTCAGCTCTTCTCCTTCTTTCACATAATCAGACTCATAGTCAGAAAGTAGCGCTCGTGCTTCTTCTACCCTTGCACTGTCAAAATAAATTTTTATAATAGATTGATCTATAGCTTTATGAATGTCTTTATTTTTGGTTAATGCTCTTACAGAATCCATATAAGCTACAGAAGCTTCTAACCCTTTTTGATCGGCTACAAACTCTTTTCCAAATGTAATTGCTAATCCAAAGGCTAATTCTTCATCAAAAGATTGATTCAGTTTTTTAAACATTTGTGGTTTGTCAATTTTATCCAGTAGATCAACCACACTCTCCAGAGCAAACTTTGAAGCAAAAGTGCCTTTTTGATTTTGATGAACCTCCCAAAATAAATCTGCCCATTTTTGGAGTTCTCCGGCAATCAATGAATCTTCAACCTGGCCAGCCAAAATAAACCGGTTCGTTCGCTGAAAACCATTATTCACTCTTTCAAATTGCTTCATTGCCCGGGCTTCACGGGAATCAATAACAAAGTTTTGTTCGAAGTCTGGGAATTCCACTTTAACAGATACGGTATCACCTCCGGCCAATAACACTCTGAATGAAGCTAAGTTTACCCCGTTCCTGGCCACCTGCCCGGGATATGCTCCTTCTTCTTTTAGTGTAAAACTGCCTTGTATAACACCTGTGCTATCAGATATTCCGAAAAATAGAGTATCAGCTGCCGCTGAAGGATTCGCTCTGCTAAATATGAGAAGTTCGAAGCCGGAGTAATCGCCTGTATTATCGACTGAGTCAGCTACAGTTATTTCTGCCGTAAACTGAGTTGGTAGGATTTCTTTTTCCTGTTCTGCGGAACAAGCTGTTCCAAATACTACAGCGATAACCGCTGTCCAAATAAATTGTCTCATACTTTTTGTTTTACCCTTCTAGTTTCTTGGAAACCATTTGGGTAACCATTTTAGGATTTGCTTTACCTTTAGAAGCTTTCATTGCCTGTCCTACAAAAAAGCCCATTAATTGTTTTTTTCCTTCTTTATATCTCTGTACTTCATCCGGATTATTAGCGATGATTTCATCCACCAATTCTTCCAGAAATCCTGTATCAGAAACCTGAAGTAAATTCATTTCTTTCGCCAGATCTTCAGCTGATTTATCAGAATCAAGCATTTCATTGAAAATGGTCTGCATGGCTGAAGAGTTAACTTTGTCTTCTTCTTTCAGCTTGATGAGTTCTGAGAGTTTTTGAGGGGTGATTGAAAATTCACCAATCTCTATACTTTGTTCATTTAATACTCTCAAAACTTCACTTAATACAACATTTAACGCTGCTTTTGGATTTCCAGAGTATTCTGCCACTGATTCGAAATAGTCTGCTAAGTATCTGCTTTCAGTTATTGTAACAGCATCAACCTCGCTCATGCCATACTCTTTCATAAATCGCTTTTGACGAACATCGGCAAGTTCGGGCAGTTCCGCTTTAATTTCCTCCAGCATTTCTGAAGTCACGATAATTGGTGGTAAATCCGGTTCAGGAAAATACCGGTAATCGTGCGCTTCTTCTTTAGAACGCATTGGGCGTGACTGCATTTTTGAAGTATCCCAAAGTCGCGTTTGCTGAACTACTTCTCCTCCACTCTCAATCAGTTCAATCTGACGATAAATTTCATACTCAATAGCTTTTTCCACATTTCGGAAAGAGTTCATATTCTTAAGCTCGGTTCTGGTACCGAATTTTTCCTGACCTCTTGGACGAACGGATACGTTTGCATCACAACGAAGACTTCCCTCTTCCATATTTCCATCACAAATTTCCAGATACTGAACAATTTGTTTGATTTTGGTGAGGTAGGCATATGCCTCCTGAGGAGTTCGTAAATCGGGTTCCGAAACAATTTCAATAAGAGGTGTTCCGGCACGGTTTAAATCCACCAAAGTATTATATGGATCCTGATCGTGAATAGACTTCCCGGCATCCTCTTCCATGTGGATTCTGGTTAACCCAATTCGTTTTTCATAGTCTTCCAATTCGATATCCACATACCCATCATGACAAATTGGAGTCTCGAACTGCGAAATCTGATACCCTTTCGGTAAATCAGGATAGAAATAATTCTTTCTGGCAAAAATAGATTTTGGTGCAATTCCACAATTAGTGGCCAAACCCATTTTAATGATATATCTGACGAGGTTTTCATTTACCACGGGAAGGGTTCCCGGATGTCCCAAACAAAGTGGGGTAACCTGTGTGTTTGGTGCCTCTCCATAAATAGCAGCTACTGGTGCAAAAGCTTTACTTTTGGTAAGTAACTGGGCGTGGACTTCAAGACCAATCACGGCCTCAAAACGTTCGTGCGCAATCGTGCTCATTCTTAATTATTTCTGTCGACTGTTAAAGGGCGTAAAGATATTAAAGTTGAGGGTGAGATATTAGTATAGTTTTGAGTTTTGAGGGATGAGGGTTGAGTTTAAGTAGCTTTGTCATTTCGACCGGAGGGAGAAACCTAAATTATTCCTTTAAAACCACTTTCTGGATTTCTCGCTTAAGCTCGAAATGACAAAAATCCATAAGCTAAAATTTCAGCTAACGTCTTTCTTCAATACCGACACAAACATGCTATCTGCTTTTTGATGGTAGCCCTTTATCACTTTGTGATTTACTTGTTCCAGTCCCAGATTATTAACCAAGTATTCTACATTGTCTTCGTTTTCTTTTTTGAAGACAGAACAAGTGATATACACAACATATCCTTCATCTTTTAAATGAGGAACTGCATTTGAAATAATGGTTCTTTGAAGTGTGGCATAATCGTCAATCTTTGCATCTTCGAAATAAACTAACTGCTCGGGAGTTCGACCCCAGGTTCCGCTTCCGCTACATGGAACATCGGCAATAATTACATCGAATGGCGAATCAGGAACGGTTTGAGGTTTAGACAAATCAAGCTGAATACTTTTATAATGCTCTATTCCGGCAGATTCGAACCGATTGTCCAGATTATAAAGAATAGATTTGCGTACGTCTGAAGCCGTCAGCTTGATATCCGGATTTATATCATAAGCCATAATAGACTTCCCGCCACTTGCGGCACAACAATCCCATACTTTTACCTCTTTCTGATTTAGGATTTCAGAAAAGAAAATCCCAACCCGCTGCGAACTCAAATCTTGTACTACTGCTTCCTTATCAATTGAAAGAACCTGATCTACTTTTGAGTTCGCTTCCAGAGCTACGGTTGATTCTGAAATTTTAGTGAAAGGAATATGATGTCCCTTTAATTTCAATCGTACAATTTCTTCTTTTCCGGGTCTGATTCTAAGAAAAACATCAGGCTGCACTACATAAGAAGCAGCAAATTGAGAAAAATCAATTTCCGGGCTTAACTCATCTTTCCATTGAAAAAGATTTTCAAAAACATGAGTCATATCTGCACCCAAATAGGTTAATTTTTCTTCCAAAGTTGAAGAAGCCAATTCATTCCATTTTGGTTTATGCACTTCCAGCATCTGGTTTTTACCGGTAGAACATAGAAATCGACCAATTAATATCCGCTCCTCCATGGAGTGACTGGAAAAAGCTTTTCCAATTCTGAAATATTGATAACAATAGTCAGAAATCAGGCTCCGGTCACGCGAACCAAATTTTTTATATCTGGAAAAGAACTTCTTCAGATATAATGAAAAGGGAGATTTCCCATCATATTCTGAAAGAATGTGGACAGTTGAATTCAGGTACGAATGAAAGCGGCTCATACTCTATGATATAAACTTTAAAAGATAGTTTTTAAAGTTTATATGACTTACTGACTCTGTTTTAGTATGTTCATGTAAACCAAGAGCCTGCCATTATGAGAAAGCTTTTCATTCTACTCTTCCTTTTTCCATTAAGCCTATCTGCCCAGGAAAAGTATTTCTATGAGTTACGAGGAATGGAAGATTCTTCAGGAACTACTCATTTATTTTACAGGATTTTTGAAAGCACTAAATCCTCCTGCTCATATATAGATGTACCTTCAACTCCTTATACACTCATTGATAATTCTATTTATCAGTTCAATACAGAATCAAAAGAACAGAAAAAAAGATTTGATGCCGGATTGGGAGTAACTGTCGACTGTACACATTGGGGATCAAATATTGAGAAATATATATTTACATCTTTACATCCTGATTCAGTAATAACTATAAAATCTGGTGGTGGAGGGCTTAGTCTGTACAATTATTTAGAGTTTAGTAAACAAAATACTTTTGATTTAGGACTTGGGAACCCAAATGGGTTTTCCATCGATCATACTAATCGAACAATAATTCTCACTACCCCTATTTATGAGCTAATTGTAAAACGTAGATCTTGGGAAGAAAAACTAGGGAAATCATTTTCCTTTACTTTAGGTGATTCATTATGGGACTACTCATACTTTCGTAATATTCCAGACTCTCTACTTATTGATTTTACGGTAACTGGAGTTAATCCTTTCTCAGAAGGTATCTATGTAGGGATTAAAGATACTAGCATAGTCCTTTCAAAAGATTTCGGGAAAACTTTTTCACCTATCGCTAAATCTCCTTTTGATACTTGGGATTTAGGAGAATATCTAAAAATTGAGTCTAGTATTTTCGATAAAGATTCGAGTAGTTTTTATATGGTTTTCAAATCCAACTTCATCAAAACCATATTTTTATTAAAAAAAGAAGCTTCTGAATGGGCAGTAACTGAATTATCTGCTCATTCTGAGGATTTTCATTTCTCAATTGAGCCCTCAGTCTCGGGTTCTTATTATTTCTCTGAGAAAGATTCTTTATTTGTTGCAAGTCGATTTGGAGAGGTAACAGATTTCGTGATTTCATTAGCTAATCAAATCAAAGGCCTCTACAAAAAGCCAAACTCCAACATTCTGTACGTTCTTACAACTGATGAACTTTTCGAAGTAAACACAGAAACAAAAGAGATGACTTCTCTAAAAAAACTCCCTGTTTCTGTAGAAGAATTAAAAGAAACTCCCTCCTCTGTAAAACTCTTTCAAAACTACCCAAACCCATTCAATCCAACTACAACCATCTCTTTTGAATTAGATAAGCCATCTGAAATCACACTTACTGTTTTTGACGCTTTGGGGAGAACGGTTTCTGTACTTGTGGATGAACAGAGGAACTCAGGTTTACATGAAGTTAGCTTTGATGCTTCCCAACTTTCTTCCGGAATTTATTTCTATCGTTTAGAAACAGGCGATTTTGTCCATACAAAAACTCTCACATTGATTAAGTGATATGAAGTATCTTCTACTTTTTATCATTGCTGTGCCAACAAGTCTATCTGCACAGGAAAAGTATTTCTATGAGTTGAAAGGGATGGAGGATTCAACAGGGACAACGCATTTGTTTCACAGGATGCATGAAAAAACCAGCTTTCAATGCAGTGAAGAAAATGGTGGGCAATTAATTATAAGTACTCATAAAAATGTAAATCACTTCAATACAAAAACAAGTTCAGACTCTGTAAAATTCAGAGATTATTATGGCCCTTGGTGTCTCTCAGGCTTTATATCATTCTCTGGTGTCTATAGTTATGATTTCATCCGAAATGACATATCGAAACCTATACTTATAAAAGGTTTTGGTAATTATGACTGGCAACCACCTTTTCTAGCAAACTATCAGGATTCCACCCTTGGTTTTCCTTATCCAATTATTATTAAACAAGCCACAAACGAATATTATGGATATCCTGAAGATGTTTTAATTGCTACCGATTCTATCTATTTACAATTAGAAAGTCACACGATACCTCTTGATCTTAATGCCAGTAATTGGCCCACTTATGGTGAAGATTATGATAAATTCATTTCCTTTTTGGATTCAGCCACTTTTGAATTTGAATTAACGAATATCCATCCAAAAGTTGATTCTTTATTCTACGCTACGAAAGGGAATTACTCTTATTTAAGTGAAAATTATCATTCAGAATTTCGACTTGCCGACTCCTCAAATTTATTTTCAAGTATATACTTTGATGCTGCTGAACACATTCTTTACTCAGTAGTAAATAACCAGCTCCTACGTTCTGATGACTATGGAAGGGCTAACTCATGGACAACCATTGATATTCTGGAAAGCATCTCTGATATCCGCCAATTTATTACTGACTCTTTTGTAAATGGTCTCATATTCCTTTCAGATTCAAAATCGATTTATAAGTCAATCAATTATGGAGACTCTTTTGAACTCCTTCTTGAACTCGATCATACCATTACAGGTCTCTACAAAAAACCAGATTCAAGTATCTTATATGTCCTTACCACAGATGAACTTTTTGAACTAGATACAGAAACAAAAGAAGTAACCTTCCTAAAAAAGCTTCCTGTATCAAATGAAGAAACAAAGGAAACTCCTTCCTCTGTAAAATTGCACCAAAACTACCCGAACCCATTCAATCCAACTACAACTATTTCTTTTGAATTGGATAAGCCTTCAGAAATCACCCTAACCGTTTTTGACGCCCTTGGAAGAAGGGTTTCAGAACTTTTGGATGGGCAATTTTCGGCGGGTTATCACCAAATACAGTTTAACGCTGGAAATCTGTCCTCCGGTATGTACATCTATCGGTTGCAAGCTGGAAATAAAGTGTTTACCAAAAAACTAACGTTAATAAAATAATAACAAAGGAACAGGGAGAAAGGAGTAAGGTTGTATCAACCACTCACTCTTTCTCCATCTTCCTTGTACCTTACTCCAAATCATACCAATTATGAAAAATCTTATTCTTTTACTTCTCTTTACCCTTCCAATATCATGCGCTCAGAAAGAATCAACTCCTGAGACTTCATCCCAAACTGAAACTGTAGCTCAATATGAGGACATTACTGTTTCTGAGTTTAATGCTGAGTATAGTGATACAGATCAAGATGTTGTAATTCTGGATGTTCGTACGGATGGAGAAGTAGCTGAAGGTATGATTCCAAATGCCATCCAAATTGATTTCATGGGCTCTGACTTTAAAACTAAAGTATCAGAATTAGATACTTCCAAAACCTATGTAGTTTATTGTCGCTCCGGAGGAAGAAGCTCTGCTGCCTCTAAAATGATGAGTCAGGAACTGGGATTTAAAGACATAAAAAATCTTGAAGGCGGGTACACTGCCTGGTCCCAGGATCAATAATTTAAAATTTCTTACATAAAGACTTTTCTCTGAATTTTTCAAATTGCTTTTGGAACCGCTTTTCCAATTCGTATAAGTATTTTTTTTACGCTCGCACAAGCTTTAATCAGAAGCAATTTTTCTTAATTTTCCAAATCAAATTGTTAGACTTTTCTTTTTCACATAATCTTCATTTTTAGCATCAATATTAAGGTGACTTCAGAATCGTACATAAAAAATAAAAGCGTTTTTCTGCAGTCCCAAAAAAGGTTTAACTCTTAACCAATCTCACTCACTGAGGTTAAAATCGATATCAAGATGCTTATCTTAAAAGGACCTTATAACCCTATACAAACAGGAGCTATGAAAGCTGACTACGATGTACATCCAAGAAGTAATATTGGCTTGGATTACTTAGGCCTCGAAAATAACCAAGAGGTATACTGGAACCTGAACCCATCCGAACTCTATGAACATGCTATTCTTCATGGAGAAGCAATTTTAACCAAAGACCATGCACTTTTGGTTCACACGGGTAAATTTACCGGGCGTTCGCCAAAAGATAAATTCGTTGTAGAGCAGGATTCAATTCAGGATGATATTGACTGGGGTCCTATCAACCAGCCTACATCAGAAGAAGTATTTGATCGATTATACAATAAGGTAACAGAGTATTTAGCAAATAAACGTCTATTCGTTAAAGATGTATTTGCAGGAGCAGATGAAAACAACAGACTTAATGTTCGGGTTGTAAGTGAGGTAGCTTACCACGCTTTATTTGCTCACAATATGTTTATTCGTCCATCGGATGAAGAGCTTTCTGTTCATGAACCGGAATTCACTGTTTTAGCAGCTCCCTTCTTCGAAGCTGATCCGGCAATTGATGGAACAAGAACCAGTACCTTTATACTCTGTAATTTTGAGAAAAAAATTATCCTTATTGGTGGCACAATGTATTCCGGTGAGGTTAAGAAAGGAATATTTGCCGTAATGAATTATCTCTTACCTAAAAAGGGAGTAATGGCAATGCACTGCTCAGCAAATCATGATGAAAATGGTAAAACAGCAGTTTTCTTTGGACTTTCCGGAACCGGTAAAACCACTCTTTCAGCCGACCCTGATAAAACACTTATTGGTGATGATGAACATGGTTGGAGTGATGATGGTGTTTTCAACTTCGAAGGTGGTTGTTATGCCAAAACCATCAACCTTTCTCAGGAAAGCGAACCGATGATTTATGCAACAACAAGAATGCCGGGAACTATTTTGGAGAATGTTGTTCTGGATGACAATCGTGAACCGGATTTTACGGATGTTAGTCTTACACAAAATACACGTTGCTCCTATCCTATTCATTTTATCCCTAATGCAAGTGATACCGGAAAAGGAAATCATCCTGAAAACATTATCTTCCTGACTTGTGATGCTTTCGGAATTCTGCCTCCAATCTCCCGATTGACTCCCGAGCAGGCCATGTATCATTTCATCAGTGGATACACAGCAAAAGTTGCAGGAACGGAACGAGGTGTTACCGAACCTGAAGCTACTTTCTCAGCCTGCTTCGGATCTCCTTTTATGCCGTTGCATCCCACTGTGTATGCCGAACTACTGGCTGAAAAGATCAGGAAGCATGAAGCTAAAGTCTGGCTGGTTAATACCGGATGGACTGGTGGAGTATATGGTGTGGGTTCACGAATGAAGTTGTCTTTCACACGTAAGATGCTAAGTCAGGCAATCGATGGTGATCTGGAGGATGTGGAATATGTAAAAGATCCGATTTTCGGTTTCCAGGTTCCCATTCAGGTAGAAGGAGTTCCTTCAAAACTTCTTATCCCCCGGTATACATGGGAAGACGCTCACGAATATGACAAAAAGGCTAAGCAACTAGCACAAATGTTTGTTAATAATTTCGAGCAGTTTAAAGATAATTGCAGTACCGAAATTCTAAGTGCTGCACCAAGAATCCTTTCTTAGTTGATTGGAGTGAGTGAATAAAAGCCCGGTTCAGTAATGAGTCGGGTTTTTTATTATTTATTCCTCAAATCTATTATGATCCCTCACTCTTTCAGAATGAACTAATTGGAGTCTTTCATCGACAATTTTATAATGTTGTATTACACCCCACTTATCTTCTGCATCAATACCTATCGCATTAATAATGATTAGATTCTCTTTATTAGATTCTTTTTCTAAAACAGGTGTGGCATATAACCCTCCGCTTAAAAAATCAGGATATACTGCTATCAACTTATACTGATTTTCAATTTTCTTCCAAAGTAAAGCCGTTCCGGAATACTCAAATGCTCCACCAACTAGAGAAATTACATATCCTCCCTGATACTCTTTCTTATCATAATAGAAGCCTTCCATTCTTTTACCTAATCGGTACCCGTCTTCGGATCTCGGCTTATGTTTTCTTTGGACTTGTATTAGCTCTGAGATATCATGTCCACCTTTTATTGTTTTAAGAATCCCTCTTTCAGATTTCACCTCTTCAATTTTACCGAGAATGCCATACTCCTGAAATGGGAATTTATAAATCATTCCGTATCGATCAATTTCATCAGTATCTGATACCCAAATTTCCTTAGTTGAGTATTTTTCGGATGATGAATTTCCAATTGAACCATTAATATCAAAGTCTTTAGCACCTGAAATTTGAGAAAATGCCGAAAAACTATAGGCTAAGGAATCTTTAATTACCAGCTTATGATTCTTAATGATAAGAGAATCTCTAAACCCTGAAATAAGCCAAACTCTGTTTTTTTGACCTTTAGTTAAAACAACTCCTTCTTTTTGATCGAATGAATCTAATACTTCACCTTCCTCAGAAAATTTTATTATTAAGGAGTATGGCCTGCTTTTAGGTTCCCCAATTGTTGAGTTTTCCCGTGGTATCAGAAGACCTGACCTGTACGATGTTCCTTTGAAGAATATATTTTCATCATTGTCTAGTATCCCGGATGAAGTGAATCTAAAACCCAAATCGGTTCCAAGAATTTCTCCATTTAATACTTCTCCCTGGGATGAAAGTGTTAAGTAGAAGTAGCCACTTTTTTCAGGCGTAGTAAGTATCCTGTTACCAATTTTTAGTGAGTCACTTAAGACTTCTCCAACTAAAAATACCTTTTCATGATTACTAGATAAACTTCGAACCTGAACTTTTCCCTTAGAACTTAATTCATGATACCATATAACTTTTCCTGAACTGTCCATTTTTACAACAAAGCCTAATGGATACTCCTCGCCATTTAAGAGAGTTCCATTAATAGTTATAGAATCCGTGAAACTGGCTGCAAGCAGGATTTCTTTATTTGGAGTTATTTTAAAATCCTGAACTGGAAAATCATTACCCGCCCATTCCAATTCACCTGACCGATTAATTTTTATTAAAAATGACCCTATATATCCATTCCCAAATTTGATTTTTTTATCGGAATATTCTTTTCCATCAATCTTAAAAACGTCTCTGTAATCTCCGCTTAAATAGATATTTCCATCTCCATCAACATTCATTTTTCGGGCATTCGTACTCGCCGGTCCCCCAAAAAATTTAGTCCATAGTACTTCCCCTGATAGAGATAACTTCACCAGAAAAAGAGAATTATCTCCAATATCCTTTTTTTCAAACTTTGAATCTTCGTCAACTGCAAACCCTCTTCCTCCTACTCTACCTGATATAAAAATTCCATGATCTTCATTCGCCTTGATAAACGAAGGGGTAGCACCATATAAGATTCTTTTCCAAAGGAAATCTCCCGTTTTAGATGTAGCAACAACAAAAGAACTTCCTCTCCTGATTACCTGATTATTAAGCCGAACACTCCCATCAGCCCCACCAAGTTTCCCAATGATGAACATTTTATTTTTAGTCTCTTCAAGGCCTGTAATGGAGCTCCCATAACCTCCTTCTAAGTAGTTGACATTTACTACTTCCATTTCCTGAGCAAGACTGAGGTATGAATAAGCAATAAATAACATAAGGAGCTTAAATTTGATAGGCATCTTATAACTTTAATAGTTGGTCAGACAAGTAACAAAATAAGATGCACATTTTAAATTAATAGATAGTTATCCTTCCGCGAGTTCCTGCATTTTTTCGAGATTATCCTGAACTCTTAATGCTTTAATTACATCTCCAATCTCTCCCTTCATAATCGCATCCAAATTATAGAGCGTTAAGTTAATTCTATGGTCGGTACATCTACCTTGCGGGAAATTGTAGGTCCTTATTTTTGCTGAACGATCGCCGGTAGAAACCTGACTCTTTCGTTCGGCTGCTCTCTCCTTTTGCTTTTGCTCCAGCTCAATATCATACATTTTAGCCCGGAGCATGGTCATTGCCTTTTCTTTATTCTGATGCTGTGAACGCTCCTCCTGGCACTCAACTACAATACCCGTAGGTTCATGAGTGATTCGAATGGCTGAATCGGTTTTATTCACGTGCTGACCACCAGCTCCACTGGCTCTGAAAGTATCAATACGTAAATCACTTGTATTGATATGAATATCTACATCCTCAACTTCAGGCAAAACTGCTACCGTAGAAGCGGAAGTATGAACACGACCCTGACTTTCTGTAGCAGGAACTCTTTGCACCCGATGCACACCAGATTCATATTTCATTTTCCCAAAAACCTCATCTCCTTCCAGAGAAAAAACAATTTCCTTATATCCACCCTTTTCTGATTCATTGATACTCATCAGGCTTAACTTCCATCCTTCATTAGATGCATAACGGTTGTACATATCAAATAAATCCCCTGCAAAAATAGCGGCTTCATCTCCTCCTGTTCCCGCCCGGATTTCAACAATGGCATTCTTCGAATCTTCCGGATCTTTAGGAACTAATTTAATCTTAATTTCCTCTTCCAGCTCCTCCAGATCTATTACAATCTCTTTATTTTCATCCCGGGCCATTTCGGTTATTTCCGGATCTTCGTTAGCTTCTATAAGTTCTTTATTTCCATCCAACCTGTTTTTTAGATCCGCCCATTTATCATAGTCTTCTACAAGTTCTTCAAGTTCGCTCCTTTCTTTAGTAAGCTGGGTATACTTATCCGGATCGTCGAATACGGAAGGATCACTCATTGCAGTATTTACTTCCTGAAAACGGGATTTTATCTGTTTTAACTTTTCTTCGATATCCATGAGTTACTTAGTACTGAATCTTTGAATCAATTAAACCTTAAATTAAGAATATAAAATTAGGAATAAGGATTTTTTTCCGAATTCTATCCTTATTCGTAATTCCTAATTTCATATTCGTATTTTAGAAAGAAAATCAATGTCGCGAACTTCTCTCCCAGCAAATACTAAAATTGGCTTTCTCGGTGCCGGACAACTTGCAAGAATGAGTGCACTACAGGCATTTCGTTTTGGAATTCAGGTTGCTGTTTTCTCTGACCGTCCGGAAGATGAACCGGTTCAGTTTATGACCCCTTTCTCATACTCCGGATCTTTTGAATCTGTAGAAGACATGGTCGCATTTGCTAAAACTTGTGATGTTGTTACTCTCGAAAATGAATTCATAGCCTCTGACATACTAAAACAGGTACAAGAACAAAGTGGAACGCCCATATTCCCATCCCCGGAGAGTTTTGCTTTGATTGAAAATAAACTAATTGAAAAGCAAACTTTTGAAGCCGCAGGTATACCTGTTACTCCTTATAAACTAGTCCGCACTGAGCAGGATATGGTTGAATTTGGAGACGAATTTGGATGGCCTTTTATGCTCAAATCATCAAAAGGTGGATATGATGGCTATGGAAATGCGATTGCTAAAGATTTAGAAACAGCCAAACAGGGTTTTGAAAAGTTAGGGGGATTAGCCGGTCATGACATCCTCGCTGAAGCTTTTGTACCATTTACCAAAGAACTAGCTGTACAGGTAGCTCGTAATGAAACGGGAACTGTTGTATATCCTTGTTGTGAAACGGTTCAGGAAAACCATATCAATGTAGCGGTAGTTTCTCCTGCCCCAATAGAAGAAAAGTTTCAGAAAAGAGCTCAGGAATTAGCCATTCGGGCAATGGAAGCAATCGATGGAAAGGGAATTTTTGCCTTTGAGTTTTTCCTTACTGAAAACGGAGAAGTATTATTAAACGAATCGGCTCCCCGTCCTCATAACTCCGGGCATTATACTATTGAAGGCTGTATTGCATCACAATTTGAAAATCATGTTCGATCGGTACTTGGATTACCATTGGGTTCCGCTAAAATGAATAAACCGGTTGCTGTGATGATCAATCTTTTGGGAACGCATAACAGACCTGCTCAAACTGATTACATTTCTGAAGGACTGGCAGCTGAAAACGGACATCTTCATGTATATGGAAAAGTTCAGAGTAAAATAGGACGTAAAATGGCGCACTATACTCTCTTGGGCGAAAATCTCGAAGAAACCTTCCAAAAAGCGAAATCTCTTACTAAAGATATTGAGATTTAATTTTGCTTAGATTTCTGATTATTATTTATTTGAGCCAATAAATAGTCACATGAAACACACCCGGATATATTGCCTTCTTTCCATTCTGGTTTTCTCTAACCTCTCTTGTGATCCTTTTCTTGGAGCATTCTGTTCTGGAGAAGATGAAGTTACCGTGAATAAAATATTTGTTAAAGAATTCATCACTGATCAAGATTTCAAAAATATATCCCTTTTAAGAAATTCAACATACGGATCAGATAATGATTTTAATGTATTGGGTATACCCGCTTTCGAATATACCTTAGATGGTAAATATATTGTTTTAGATGAAGGAGTTCTTAATTACGGATCAGATACAAGCTTATTTAATCAGAGCTTAAATTTAAATACACAATTTTCGGATACGGGTTTTGATTTCCTTGATGACTACGATAACAAAAGAGGTACCTATCTTTCAAAAGATACTTACTTCATGCAAAGTTCTGTTCCTGATAAATCAGATTCTATCTTTATTGAGGTAGATTTGGCCTTTGAGTATTCAACTCCATCATCAATTGACACTATCTTTTTCACTCAACACGAATTCGTGAATTCAAAGACCTATAAAGTTAATAGCATCCGAGACATCGCTTATGCAATTGACGGGAGTCCCATATTGTTGATTGATAACTTTACGGTAACTTTCGAAACTGATAACGGAAATTTTAATAGCAATTGGAATATTACTGGTTCTTATTTATTAAAAACTAACTTTGAAAATAAAATTGATACACTTGTTAGTACTATCTACTCCTCGGGCAATCAGAATAAACAACTAAAATTTACTTCTACTAAAGCCGGATTACTGGTTGGTCTTGATAACGATGTATATTTACTAGATCAAGACAAAAAATTGAATTATTTATTTTCTAATGAATTAAATGAGCGCCTTCCAAATCAATCAAATCTTAATGGTACTGCGGTATTTGGAAATTCCAGTAACCAATATTATAACTTTGAAACAGGAAAGCTTATTGATCTTAATTCACGTTTCCATGGCACGAACAGTATTATATATGGGTATCCTTCTAATAATCATTTAATAGCTCTGAGACTTAGTGGAAATTCGAGTAGTAATAAAAACCAAGAGAAAATTTTCATTTACGATACTAATTCAGAGTCTTTAGTAGATTCAATCACATTTGATGATTTATCAGAATTCGATATAGTAGATGATTATGATTTTATTGAAGGGACATATGCAAAATTAGCATACCCGGTTTTCACCCCTGACGACCGATTAATTTTTATGTATGTGTATGAAGAAAAAACCACTAAGTGCGCTGAATAATTTTTGGATATTTAATCTTCTTCCACTTATCCACTTATCCACTTATCCACTTATCCACTTATCCATTAATCTTTTTAGACTCCAAGAAATCTTATTCATAACCTCCCTGATGAAAAAAATTTTCTTCTTGATCCTTATAATGAGTTTTTATTCTCATGATTCATTCGCTCAGTTGTCAAAGGAGACTGAACAAAAAATAGATCGGCTTTTCTCTGAATTTGATGAAACAAGTCCAGGATATTCGATCGGAATTGTTATTAACAATCAACTCGTTTTTTCCAAAGGTTATGGTATGGCTAATTTTGAATCTAATCAGCCAAATAACTCAGAAACAGCTTTCAACCTTGCATCTGTATCTAAACAATTCACAGGTGCGTGTCTTGCTCTGCTAATTCTTGATGGAAAGATTGACCTCGATGATCCTGTTTCCAAATTCATTCCTGAAATAGAAAAATATGAGGAAGAAATCTTAGTAAAACATCTTATTTACAACACAAGTGGCTTAACTGATTACTATCATCTCCCGCGCAAAAATGGGTTGCCATGGAGTCCGTTCCACTATTTTACAATTGATGAAGCAATTGAAACAAGTCTTACTGAAAATGAACTTGGTTTTACTCCAGGCTCTGAATGGGCATATGTAAATGTAAACTTTATGCTCATTGCTAAAATTATTGAAGAGATTAGTGGACTAAGTCTTTCTGAGTTTGCTGATCAAAAGCTTTTTTCAAAGCTTAAAATGAATCAAACTATTGTTCATAGTGATATAACTCAAATTATTCCGAACAAAGCTCTTGGTTATAATTATCGAACTAATGAAAATGTAGCTGGTTATTTACGATATGGAATTAAGGTCAGTAGTAAAGGCAATCTCATTCAACAACACCGAAACTCACCTCATTACGGAGGAAGTGGGGTTTACTCTTCAGTGAATGATTTAGCACTTTGGTCTATCGATCTTATTCAGAAAAAAACCTTTCCAAAAGAATTTTATGAAATAATGCTTAATACCCCTTCTTTTGATCACGATAGAAATAACCAGGCATTTGGACTTTATTTTTCGAATTATAAAGATCGGAAAAAAATTTCATGGGACGGCGGAGACTGGGGCTTTAGCACCGAATTAGCTCATTTTCCTGATCAAAAGATTTCCATTATTTGCCTTTCAAACATTGGGTCTGGCAGATCTTTTGAAAAAGTAAATCAAATCGCTGATTTATTGATTGAAGCCAATAAACTTTAGATGAGATAAAGATTATTTAAAGAGCAGGACATTTTCAATTAAAACATCCTACTAATTATATTTTAATCTTATTCATATCCTCCTTAATGAAAAAATTTTTAGGTTTATTGGTTGTAATTCTTTTTATGGTTTTTACACCCGTCCGGGCTCAGATTATTTCTGAGAATGGAAATCTAATGGGTGAGTTCATTAATTATGAACAAAATCTTATGCCTGATGAAGACTCTGAAGGATTTGTTGTTCCCGATACAACTCAGCTTAACCAATGGAAGCGAATGATGGATTTGTTTGTTGCAGAATCCTACTCCCTTGCTGAAGATAGTTTAACCACCCATTTCTCCAATTATGAAATGGTTTTACTTACTGACACTTCCTTTATGAACAGAGAATATTATTTAATCAGAGAGAAAAGTCCCGTTACCCTTGGATGGGGCTTGTTTGTCTCAGACCCGGATTATCAACGGGATGTACTTATTGCAGTTCCGCATCCAATTTTTGATTCATATACTCCGCAAGAAGGGGTAAATCTGTTTCGATATTTGGGAGGAAGGCTATTAGTAATGGCTGGCACTCATCGTTGCGCAAATGATGAAGCCGTAATAAGTGATGGTACCACTACAGTCTGTAATGATACTGATACCTCCGAAGACTACAAGGTTTCTGATATGGCGCATAATGATAGCACCGCTTTCCAGATTGCGCACGAGTCAATGAAAGAGCTTTCAGACAATGTATATGCGATTAACCTTCATGGGCATGCCCGGTCAAGCTGTGAAGATGTGTTCCTTTCCAATGGAAGAAGCGATGATCCAAAACCATCACTCCAAACGGTTAGAGACAGTCTTATTTCAAATGGCGTTGATGCCGCCATGACCGGAGATGGTTCTGCATGTACGCTTGCAGGTACTACAAATGTTCAGGGAAGATATATAAATGGATCCACTAACCCTGCAGATGATCAACCCGTTAGTAATACCGGATTCTTTTTCCATGTAGAGCAGACGAAAAATATCCGGATATCTTTGGAAGGACATATTTCTCTTATTGAATCATTTGGCGATTTAATCACCCGAAGTTCGTCCAATGTTACTTTTCCTGATTACCCTTCCCTTACCATAAATGAAATTCACTTTAATCCGGATGCAAATAATGGAGATGCAAATAATAACGGAAGTGTGGGAAGTGTTTCAGATGAGTTTTTGGAAATTATTAATACAGCGAATACTACTATTTCATTAGATAGTTGGATAATCGCAGACAACTCTTCTGATCGACATGTGGTGGAGTCAGGTACTAATATTTTACCCGGTCAAGCTTTACTACTTTTTGGACAGGCCTCCTTTTCAGGGGTATTCGGAGGTGCAACAGTTCAGGCGGCTTCGACAAATACTTTGAGCCTGAATAACTCTGGAGACAAACTCTTCATAAAAACACCCGCAAATGATATTATTACTTACCTGGAATATCCGGGTGATGAAAGTGGCGTTTCTATTACTTTAAATCCTGATATTACGGGTGATAGTCTGGTTTCTCATTCCTCAGCAGATACGGATGACAATTCTCTTTTCTCACCGGGCACAAAAATAAACGGGGATCCATTTCTTCCATTTATTACTGTTGAAGGGGATGCAGGATGGAGAATGATGTCCAGTCCAACTGCAAAAATGCCTATTTCTGATCTAAAAACATTCAGTCCCATTCAGGGTTTTAATGATGGACATGTAAAAAATTTCTATACCAATTATAACGGTAGTTCATGGGTCGCTCCTGGTTCTCTTAATGACAGTCTTCAGAATGGGAATGGATTTATTTTTTATTTCTATGACAATTTAAGTGCAGAAAGTAATGAGCTCCCTATCCAGCTTAGAGCTACGGGGACTGTACCAACTTCGGATGTAACTATTGATCTTCATACTTCAGGTGACAAATGGAATCTCATTGGAAACCCTTTTGATTCTGCCATAGACTTTTCTGAAATAGTAGTTAATGGCGGAGAACTAGTAAGTAATGTGGGGTATGTATATGACCCATCAATTAGTAATTATATCACCACTACCTCTATCGGGGACTCCGTTTCAGCATGGCAAGGGATATTCATTAAAGATTCGAC
Source organism: Balneolaceae bacterium (assembly GCA_017795005.1). Taxonomy (GTDB): domain Bacteria; phylum Bacteroidota; class Rhodothermia; order Balneolales; family Balneolaceae; genus RHLJ01. The sequence continues at coordinate 2,924,524 of CP051242.1, forward strand.
TGCCTCTAGTATAACTATTCCAACTTCTTCAAAAATTGATAATGCTGACTTTTACAAACCTCAAATTAACTCGTCAAGCTATATCGTTCTTGAATTATATGATTCTGAAAGTAATGTCGGAGATCAATTGGTTCTAACTTTTTCTGAAAATGGCTCAATTAATTGGGATAAAATGGATCTGATTGATCTACCTTCCCTCTCTTCAGAGTTTGTAAGTATTGCAGGGAAAGGCCAACTAGACAATAACCCAGTTCTTCAAAGTCAGTTTTCACTTCCAAAAAAACTTACCGATAAACTTTCTATTCCCCTGATTATTGGGAAAAGTACAGCATCCGATGAATTAATTATGTCGGTAACTAAGAAAGTTAATCTTCCAGAGCATATTAGCCTTTCAATAGAAGGTATAAATAACCAGCCTTCAGTCTCTATTCTTTCTCCCACCTTTTCAAGTTATACGGTAAAACCTTCGGACTTTAATAATTCGTTATTCTTATCGGTAGAATATTCTATTTCTAATAACAAAGAAAATGAATACTTGCTACCAAGTAGCTTCAGAGTCCATCAAAACTATCCTAATCCGTTTAATCCGTCTACCAATATAGCCTACGAACTTCCGGGAGACTCCGATATTATTTTTGAAGTATTTTCAATAAATGGATCACTGATTTTTAATACATCGATTAGTAAACAAAGTGCTGGTGTTCACTCTTTTACCTTTGATGCAGAAAATCTGAGTTCCGGTATGTATTTGTATAAAATTTCTTCAAGATTTGGTTCTAAGTCTGGTAAAATGATTTTGCTCAAATAGATTTTGTACCTTTAGCCAACTTTTAATCTAAAGTATCATTCATGAGTAAGTCTCCAATTGTTGGCGTGGTAATGGGCAGTGATAGCGACTGGCCTACCATGAAACAAGCAGCTGAAATCCTTGAACAATTTGGTATCCCATTTGAAAAGCGGGTTGTCTCGGCTCATCGTACCCCGGACGATATGGCTGAATATGGCAAAGAAGCTCGTGACAGAGGAATAAAAATTATAATAGCAGGTGCCGGTGGAGCTGCTCATCTTCCGGGTATGCTAGCCAGTCACACAACCTTACCGGTTATTGGAGTTCCTATTCAAACTTCTGCTCTTGGAGGTGTAGACAGTTTATATTCTATCGTACAAATGCCAAACGGAATTCCGGTTGCGACAGTAGCCATTGGAAAAGCTCAAAATGCCGGGCTATTAGCTTTAAGAATGCTGGGGATGGGAGACAAAGGCATTGCCATACAATTAAAAGAATATCATGTTGGAATGGCTGCTGAATCCCGTAAAAAAACGGAGAACCTGAATTGAGCTTAAGACTGTTTAAATTTTTCTATCCGTTAATTTTTTTATTAACCGCTCTACCAGTTAATCCTTCTTTTGCTCAAGAGAGTGTTCAGGACTCTACATTAAAACCACTTGAATACTTTGAGCATCTTATTGGAGGCGTTTGGGAAGCAGACAGAACCCGACAAACCTTTGAATGGGGGATTGGACAAAAATCTGTGGTTTCAAAGTTATACTTCACGAATGCAGATTCTTTAAAACTTGTTGGAGAGATAACCTGGTTTTGGCATCCGGGAGAAGAAAAGATCAGAGGGTACGGTACTTCCATTGAAATGGCTATGGATTTCTTTGATTATACCACTGTTTTTGAAACTCCCTATAAAATGGTGAATACTTTTATAGGGTATGGGGGACATATAAACGGACAGCCTCAATTGGAAACATTGGAGTTTATTGAAGAGGATAAATACCGCTGGACTTATTTTAACAGAGAGGGAAATGAATTTGCTCCAGCCTACAGTATTACATTCGTCAGAAAAAACGAATAAAAAAGCCTTTTAAGAAATAATTGGCTATACCATTTAATTAACGTACTTTTGGACTGGATTGGTAACGATGAACAGACTAAAGACTCACTTTTTCGACCTATAGCTCTGGGTTCTTATTCTCTCCGATATTTTTTTTAACCAGATTAATAAGACATGAACATTTATGTAGGTAACCTTAGCTATGGGGTTAACGACGATAATTTACGAGAAGTTTTTGAGGCTTACGGCGAAGTAAGTTCTGCAAAAGTAATCACAGACAAATATTCCGGCCGTTCAAAAGGTTTCGGATTTGTTGAAATGGACAATGATGCTGAAGCTAATGCTGCAATCGAGCAATTAGATGGTGCAGAAATTGATGGCCGTGCAGTTAAAGTTAACGAAGCTCGTCCACGTGAAGAAAGACCGAGAAGAAATAACTTCCGTGGTGGTGGAGGCGGTGGAAACCGTTATTAATCCATAAGGATTTTTCATTTTAAAGCCTTTCAGATACTGGAAGGCTTTTTTTATACCTCAATTTTCAAGTAACATTTTTAGAATACATCAGTAAGAGACTTTTGTACCAACTTTATAGTATTAATGATGAATTTAAATATAAGGGCTCAAAATATGGTAATGACTACAACCAATAACCTAGAAAGCAGAGAAGTAAAAAAGTATTTAGGGGTAGTAACCGGTGAAGCAATTCTTGGAGCAAATATCTTTAAGGATATTTTTGCTGGTATTCGTGACATAGTAGGTGGTCGTTCTGCTTCCTATGAAAGAGAACTTCAGGAAGCACGCAGAATTGCTTTTTCAGAACTAGAAGAAAAAGCGAACAGAGTAGGAGCAAATGCGATTATAGGAATTGATATCGACTATGAAACTATTGGAGCGAATGGAAGCATGTTAATGGTTTCCGTAAGTGGAACAGCTGTTTTTACAGAATAAATAAAAACCCCGCACACCTGGCGATGTGCGGGGTTACTCCTACCCTCTCCTCTGTCTTTGTCCTCTCTCGTTTTCTAATCCCTCTATCATTGTGTCTCTGAATCGGTACATTAGTTTCCGATGCTCTCTCTCATTTATAATTCGGCCCCTTCTGTTTCCTATCAGTTCAGTATTTTCGAATCTGTTCTTGATTCGTATTTGCTTTTCCAATTTATTGATCAGAAGTTGCTGCTCATATCTTGACACTTTTCTGCCGTTTTGTTTCGAATAAACACCACCCTTTCGACCTCGGTAGTATTCATTTCCACTTCTTTTGGAATATTTATTTCCATAGTAGGAAATTTCATTTAGCTTCTGCCGGGTATCCCATATTTCAGCTTCCATAGTTCGGAGTATTTTAGCCTTATTTTTTCTTGCTGACCAACGATCGCCCGTCATTAACGCATAAGAAAATGTATCAGACTGCCGATCAAATTTTTGAATCTCTCTAAGTTCACTTTTATACTCTCCTGCCGGATAGCTCGTTTTGTGAACACGGTTTCGCTGAGCTTGAGAATTAGCTGATATAAATAGTGTGATGAATGTAATTATTATTAGTCGTTTCATAGTTCCTCCTTTTTGTGAACTCGTTGACTAATTAACGAAGAAAAGTGCTCTTACTTTCTCACATCTTGATGTTAGCAGGGGGTAAATAAAAAATTCGGGTTCGTGTAACATTCTTTAGGTATTCTGCATCAAAGGAGTAAAACTGAACATATTGATATCACAAACGGAAGAAATACAGCTCATAAAAAATGCTTTGAAAGGAAATCAAAACGCATTTAATCAGCTATATAACCATCATGTTGATCAACTATTCCGCTTTTTACATCAATTCAGTAAGAATAGACAAGAAGTACAAGACTGGACCCAACGTGCATTTATAAAAGCATTTTCCAAGCTTAATTCATTTAAGCTGGAGTCCCGGTTTAAAACCTGGCTTTTTACAATCGGACTTAATGAAATGCGATCAGACAGAAGGTCCGGACCTGAGTTTATTGAGTTTCCTGAAACCTTCAGTGAATCTGAATTTACTCAACCTGATGCAGAAGAAGCTGAGTTTGATAATTGGATTATTGCTAAAGATGCTATTCGAACTCTAACTCCTGATAAAAGGATGATCCTCCTTCTTCATGTTGCTGAGGGTTATAGTCATCAGGAAATTGGAGAGATACTTTCCATCCAGGAAGGCACCTCCAGAATAATTTTACACCGTGCAAAAAAAGAACTTAGACAAAAGGTTAATCATGGATAATTCATTTTACAATCCCTCCGACCATCCCTCGTCTTTTGAAAAGAAGGCCATGTGGAATAATATTTCAAGTTCACTTGAACATAAAAAGGAACCTAAAATTATAAATTTGCACTGGCGTAGTTTCTGGATTGGAAATGCAGCAGCTGTTATTGTGGCATTTGCATTAATCGGGGTATTCAGCATGTCAAACGAATTTTGGGATTCATCATCCAGACAAAATAACTCCGATGAACAAGTCTATGAAACGCTTAACACCGCGACTGATAAGCTTCGGGAACTTCCTCCATTATTAATTGATCAGGCTTCAGAGCCCAATAAATCTTCACTGGAATCAACTGCTTTAGCTATCGAAGAAATAGATCGGCTGATTGATGAAATAAAAGAAGACATGCTCATTAATGGAGAAACCCCGGTAAAGAGAAATAACCTGAAACGACTATATGCTACCAAACTGGATTTTTACAAAGAACTTTTACTAAACGAGGACACCCAATCATGAAACGTCAATTTATTACCCTACTAACAGTTAGTCTCTTTTCACTTAACATCTTTTCGCAAACTGTTCACGATAAAAAACTAGCTTCACTTTCTGAGTTACCCAAATTGTTTAACAACTCAAAGAGTAATTCTAAAAAAGGCACCTTCAATCTTAATGGAGTCAGAAACCTATCTATAATGATTGATGCCGGAATGGAGATTACTCTTACCGGTTCTAACACTGAATCCCTTTCTTATGAATATGAGTTTGATGGAAATGAAGAAGCTTATAATCATTTCTTCGAGAATTTTGATCCTGAACTTAGCAACAATGGAGGAGAAGCAAGACTGGTTATTGATTTCCCTAAACAATCCCGCAAACGTGTAAATCACAGAATTAAAACTCATTCCATTCAGATGTCTTTACCGGAAGATGTAGTAGTAGAGCTGCAAACCCGATATTCGAAAGTAAAGGCTTCTGACTTCATACAAGGAATTTCAATCAGAAACAGAAGCGGACAAGTTAGTATTGAAAACTCTAAGCAAGTGGTATCCGTTAATAATGAGTATGGCGATGTAGTATTGATAGGAATAGAAGGCGAAATTATGGTATCCAACCGTTCTGCAAATGTAGATGTAAGAGATATTTCCGGAAATGTGAGCATGAGTACAGAATATTCAAAAATGAATATCTCTAAAATTGAAGGAACAGTAGACATATCGAATAGAAGTGGTACCTTAAATGCCTTCGACATAACTGGAGATATGCGTTTATCAGGTGCCTATATGAAATATGAACTCACTAATATTCAGGGAGATATTATGATGAGTAATAAAAGTGGGAATGTCATTTTGGATGGCTCACATTCATTTTCGATGAGTGGAGAATACACCCATGTTGAAGCTTCTAATATCAGCGGAGTAAAGGGAGTTGAAATTTCAGGTAAATCAGCAACTATTTCCTTGAAAAATATTTTAGAGGATACCTTCATTGATGGACAATACTTGAAAATAAATCTTCAGAAAGTTGGCGGTCAGGCCCGGATAAACAATAAATCAGCTGAAATCAGGATTGATGATTTAGGAGAAGATTTAACCATTGAGGGAGAATATATGCCGGTTACGGTTAAGAATTTCAAAGGAGCTAATATCCAGATTGTAAACAGATCGAATGATATTACTGTAGACGCTTTAAACGACCTGAGATATGTAATGATTGAATCTGAGTATGGTGATGTAATCCTCAACCTCAAAAAGAAATATTCAGGCTCTGTTGATGTTGAAACGCGATATGGAACTTTTGATTCTTCGCTATCCATTAACTCCCAACAAATATCTAAATCTGACAATGAACTGGTTATTTCAGGCGAGGTAGGAAATGGAGACAGCAAAATGATTATTAAAACCCGTAATGCTGATGTAAAAGTAAATCAGAATTAACTTTTATTTATTCATGCCTGATTGCATCAATTGGATCTAGTTGCGATGCTCTCCAGGCCGGATAGGTTCCGAATATAATCCCGATAAGCATAGCAATAATCAAAATGACCAGTACCGTACTATAACCAACTGCTGCATGAAAAGTAACTCCTGTAATGGAATTAACAATGGGTACGAAGGTGAATATACCAACAATTCCAAGAACCCATCCTGCAATACAACCTACAAAAGAAATAGTCACTGATTCGGCCATAAATTGAAGTACAATATCCTTCTTTTTAGCTCCAGTGGCTTTTCGTATTCCAATCTCCTTTGTTCTCTCAGTTACTGAAATAAGAAGAACATTCATTACTCCAATACCTCCAACTAATACTGAAATACCTGTAATTGCGCCCATTATCAATTTGAAAAGAAGTATGCCCCTTGAAAATTGTTCTACTCTGGCCTTATTTGAAACTAAACTAAACGCTTCATTTCCTGCTGTATAAGTTTCATCCAGCCAAACTTTAATCTCTTTTTCCAATTCAGGGATCTCTTCTGCTTGTGTAACTTTTAATGAAAAGCGAGGATAATTATCCGTCATTTCCATAAGTGTGGTTACCGGCACATAAATTCTTGAATCATCAAACTCTTTCTTACTTAGGATTCCAACTACTTCAAACTCCTGATTTTTTAGTTCAACCGAACTCCCAATCATTGTATTGGGAGTTCCTGAAGAAAGATGATCTGCAATCTGATACGTTAATACTGCAATTTCTTTTTTCTCAATTACATCTTCCCGTGATATATATCTACCATCGAAAAGCGAATCCAGAGCAAATTCTAATCCAAATTCCAGATTTCCCTGAATGTACACGGCACGTGTTGAGTCCTGATATTGGACCTGACCCGTTTCGGTAACAACAAATTCAATTAACGCTTTATTCGAATATCTCTCTCTCAGATATTCACTTTGCTCAAATGTGAACTTAGGAGGGTTATCTACACTTACTCTGATTCCATCAATTAATTTCGATTGCTGAGTAGAGATATTCAGAATATTCAGGGAAGTTGTGTTTCGGAGTTGTTCTCTGCCAGTTTGTTCAAGTCCGTCACCTAAAGCAAGTATTCCTACCATAGCTGCAACACCAATTATAATCCCAAGAGTCGAAAGAAAAGTATGAAGTGGATTTGCTCTTATATTTTGCAGAGCAATAACTATAGATTTAAGAAAATAGCCCATAATTTATTTTTTGAAAATTCTGGGCAGATTACGAAACCGTAAGAATGGGGTTACAGTCTAATTGACAATAATTTGATGAGTAGCATTATTTTCGGAAACACTGAATTTAGCATCTTCCCAAGAAGCAGGCCCAAACTTTCCCCGGGCATCATTTGAAAAACCATAATCTTCTTTAGGTATACCAAGAAAGTTAGTATCCAGTTTTCCATTAGTATTCTTATCGTGATATACCGCTATGGCATATTCGCCAAAGGGTAAATCAGGAACCTTCCACTCTACTTCAGAATCGCTAACAGGAATAACTACTGCATATACAGGTTCTTTTGTATAAGCATCTTTTGAATCAAACATGGCAATTCTTAACTCCCCTTCTGCTTTACTGAATCCGTGTACTTTTAGAGTAAATGATGTCACATTATCATTTATATACTCAGGAAGTTCCTGAGCCTTTGTTTCAACTAACAGAAACATCACCGATAAAAATATAAAACTGAATTTCATAAGTACTTTTAACTGATAAACCGAAACTCTTACCCTCTATTTGATAAAAAGTTTCTTCAAATTGTCGAAAGAACTAACGTTTAGAAGTGTAAAATAATTCTTTTTATTAACCCAGTTTTGCTCCTTTTGTAATTTTCTTTTCCGGAACTGCAAGTACTACATGACCATCATTATCATAGAAGCCCGTAACCAAACATTCTGAGATAAACGGCCCGATTTGTTTCGGTGGAAAGTTCACCACCCCAACTATTTGCATCCCCACCAATTCTTCTTTTTTATAATGATGAGTAATTTGAGCTGAAGATTTTCGTATTCCTATTTCCTCTCCAAAATCGATTTTCAGTTTATAAGCAGGTTTCCTGGCTTCAGGAAAATCAAATACTTCTAAAATTGTGCCTACCCTTAACTCAACTTGTTCGAATTCATTCCAGCTTATTTCTTTCATTTTCTTTGAACAATAAAAAACCCCGCCTTCTTTTGAAAGCGGGGTTTGCAATACTTCGATGAGAAGTAAGAGAACTTACCCTGTTACAGTCTTAACTGTTTTTATAATTCTCGCTGCAACCTTATATGGATCTGCATTTGAAGCAGGACGTCTGTCTTCGAGATATCCGCTCCATCCATGAGTTACTGTATACACAGGAATACGAATAGAAGCACCACGGTCAGAAACTCCATAAGAGAACTGATCGATAGCAGCTGTTTCGTGAGCACCAGTTAAACGCTCTTCGTTATGGGCACCATAAACAGCTATATGTTCGTCTACCACATCACGGAAAGCTTCACACACTTTCTCAATTTTCTCTTGAGAACCAGCAGTTCTGATAAACTCATTTGAGAAGTTTGCATGCATACCGGAACCGTTCCAATCAGTTTGTCCAAGTGGCTTTGGATGGTATTCAATGTAAACACCATATTTTTCGGAAAGTCTTTCCATCAGGTAACGAGCAACCCAGATTTGGTCACCGGCTGATTGTGCACCTTTTGCGAAAATCTGCCATTCCCACTGACCAGCAGCAACTTCTCCGTTTGTTCCTTCAACATTCAAACCTGCTTCAAGACAGATATCTAAATGCTCATCTTTAAAAGCTCGACCGTAAGCATTCTGTCCACCAACACCACAGTAGTATGGGCCTTGTGGACCTGGGTATCCGTTAACAGGGAAACCAAGTGGCAACCTTGTTTCCAAATCCATTAAAAAATATTCCTGCTCAAATCCGAACCAGAAATCATCATCCTGATCGTCAATAGTTGCTCTACCGTTACTCTCATGAGGGGTTCCATCAGCATTCAAAACTTCGGTCATTACCAGATATCCATTTTTTACTTCCGGATCTGGATAAATTGCAACCGGCTTAAGTAAGCAATCTGAGCTACCTCCTTCTGCTTGTTCAGTAGAACTTCCATCAAAAGACCACTCCGGGCAATCCTCTAATTTTCCTGAAAAATCTGAAACAATTTTAGTTTTACTTCTTAGGCTTTGAGTAGGTTTGTATCCGTCAAGCCAAATGTATTCTAGTTTAGACTTCGGCATGTTATTTAGTTTGGTTGTTAGGTTTACTAAAAAAATTTGAGTGATAATATAAAGCACTTTTTTATTAACACTCAATTAAATAAGATTAAAAATTATCCACATTTAAAATTTGTAGGCAAAAAAGCGCTTACACTTTAAAAAATTTTTTCCGCTTAGCTAATAATTCATCCTCACTTAATAAAATTAAGTTCTTTTTTTGTCAGACTTAGCATTTTCAGGGGAACTCAAATGCCTTATCTTTGTTCTGGATTTATCCACATACTTGCACAAAAAAACTTTCGGATTTGTCTCAAAATAAATTCAAAATCTGGGTAGAAGCAGCTCGCCCAAAAACACTTGCTGCCGCGTTTACTCCGGTACTTGTGGGAGCATCAATTGCATGGAATGATCAGTTACTTTCTTTTGATGCCACAATGATCGCTTTACTGTGTGCTTTCCTAATACAAATCGGGACAAATTTTGCTAACGACTATTATGATTTTATTAAAGGAGCAGATACAGAAGAACGGATAGGTTTTCAAAGAGCAACCGCTTCAGGTCTTATTTCTCCAAAATCAATGTTAAATGCGACTATTATCAGTATGTCGCTGGCTTTCTTATTTGGATTGTATCTGGTGTGGATTGGAGGATGGATTGTTTTAGTTATAGGATTACTCTCTTTATTGTTTGGAGTCCTTTATACAGGCGGACCTTTTCCATTAGGATATAATGGTCTTGGTGATGTTTTTGTTTTTATTTTTTTTGGGATTGTTGCCGTCATGACCACCTACTATGTTAATGCTCTGGAATGGTCTGAGGCAACATTTTGGGCTTCATTGGCAATTGGAGCTTTGTGCACCAATATTTTAGTGATAAATAACTTGCGAGATGTGGAGCAGGATGCAAAGGCTGGAAAGAAAACCCTTGGTGTACTAATTGGTGAAAGAGCATTGAAATGGGAATATACTATCATGCTTGCAATTGCTTATGCTATCCCTCCTCACTTCTATTTCAGATTAGAATATGAAATATGGGTTTTCCTCCCTTTTGTTTTACTTCCTATTGCAATTTTGCAAACAAATAAAGTTTGGACTGAAACTGATAAGAAAAAATTAAACGGACTTCTGGAACGTACTGCTCGATTCATGGCTCTTTTTGGAATTCTTTTTGCAGTTGGAATCATACTAAACTGATGCTGAGGTTTTTCAAATATAGCTTCCCATTTGCTAAGCCATTTATTACATCTAAAGGTATATTTAATAACAGAGAAGGAATTATACTTCTCTTTGAGAAAGATCAAATCCAGGCTTTTGGAGAAGTCGCACCTCTACCGGGATTTTCCACAGAATCACTTGAACAGATTGAATCTGTACTTACTCAGAATAAGGAATATCTGAAGGAAGCTTTTTCAGCAGGTGATGCAAAGCAGATTATTAATGTTCTTGATCAGATTCATCAGTTCCCGTCATTAAGCTTTGGTTTGGATACTTTATGGCATGATTTAATGTCAAAGAAGGTAAATCAATCACTATCCGAATACCTTTTTGATTTAAAAGAAGGCTCAGTTGTTTGTAATTCTGCAGTTGGAATTCAATCTGAAAAAGAAATTGTTTCTCTTATAGATAGAAAGAAAAAAGAAGGATTTAATACCTTTAAACTTAAAGTTGGGAAAGATATTAATACTGAAAAATCTGTTCTTGAATTCATCAGAAAAACATATCCAAATATTAAGTTAAGGGTTGATGCAAATCAGGCCTGGGATAAAGAAATAGCAGCCAAGTATCTCAATTCATTAGAATACCTGGATATCGAATATTGTGAACAGCCTGTATTAGCATCAAACATAGAAGACTTAATGTGGGTTAAGAATCGTACTACAATAAAAATTGCAGCAGATGAATCTCTTGGGAACAAAAGTAGAGCAAAAGCACTAATAGAGCAGAATTATTGTGATCTAATTATTTTAAAACCTGCTTTATTGGGACTTTTTGATAACATTTCCGTAACAAAAGAGCTCGCCGAAACTCATAATATAGAAGTTGTATTTACTACAAGTTTGGACGGGATCATTGGAAGGATAACTTCGGCAATTTTAGCATCCGGGTTAGGTACTAAAAAGTATGCTCATGGATTGGCGACTGGTTCTTTACTTAATGAGCAGGGAACAGATAAAGAATTAATTACGAATGGCTCCTATCAAATCCCAAAGACAGCGGGTATTGGAACACCCATAGATTTAACTTTTTTAAAAGAAGTATAATTGTTTAAATCGCGCTTACATATTTTTGAGTTTAAAAAATCAGATCCTGAGTTGGTTTTTCTGACTTCCCAACATGGGATGTTTACTTACAGTGACCTAGACCGTTTCACCGCTTTTTTTCAGGATATTGTAGAACAAAAGTCTGATTCGAATAAGTGGCCTGTAGCTTTTCTTTCAGAATCATCTGATATGTTGGTTTTTTCGATTGCAGCGTGTTGGAAGCTTGGAATTCCTTTCATTCCATTAAATCCAAAGTTGCCTCAGAAGGAACTGGAAGCACAAATTCTTGAGCTTAGTCCAAGTTTGATCTTTTGTGATTCAAAAAATAAAAGAAGACTTCAGGGCGATGATGTGATTCTGATGGATGAAAACTTTTTTCTGAATGCATTCACCTTCGATATCAGAGAAATGAAGTTGCCTGATGAAGGCAAAATTAAAGACTCAAGTATTTTTGGGTATTTCTTCACTTCTGGTACTTCCTCTAAACCAAAGATCGTCCCTCTGAAAAGGAAACAAATCTTTGCTGCTGCAAAATCTTCCGCCAAAAATTTTAAACCTGACTTAAATCATTTTTGGTTACTCTGTCTTCCATTAAATCATATTGGTGGAATCTCCATAATCCTTAGGTCGCTTATTTACCGAACTGCCATCTATCGTATGGATGTGTTTCATGAAGAGATGATAAAAGAGTTTTTGGGTGAAAACACCAGGTTTCAGGCCGCTTCTTTAGTACCTACAATGCTTAAGAGGTTACTTAACGACCCTTTATTTAAAACACACCGCAATTTTAAAGCTATCCTTTTAGGAGGAGGTCCTACTACTGCACCTCTTCTTAAAAAAGCGGTAGAAAGAGGCATTCCTGTAGTCTCTTCTTATGGAATGACGGAAACATGTGCACAGATTGCAGCAAACCCTACTCTCGCACCATCCGGAGCTTACATTCCAATGAAAAGTGTAGGGAAACCATTTCCACCGAACGAGCTTCAGATTCGTGATGATAATAGAAAAGTACTTGGAAGAAATCAATCCGGTACTATTTGGCTAAAAGGTCCACAAGTTTTTGATGGGTATTATCATAAAGAAGACAATAAGAACCGCTTTGATAATAAAGGCTGGTTTAATACCGGAGATTATGGGCACAAAAATACCTTTGATATGGTATTTATCGAATCCCGAAGGACGGACCTCATTATAACGGGTGGTGAGAATGTGAATCCTGTAGAAGTAGAGCAAGCCATTGAAAAATTACCTCACATTAAAGAAGCAGTGGTAGTTGGTGTACCTGATGAAGAATGGGGGCAAAAAGTTACCGCCTTTATAACCTTATCAAATGGGAAAACCCCAAATCTTGAGGAAGTAAGGGATCAGCTTAAAAACGATTTGGTTGACTTCAAGCTACCAAAAGAATTGAAAATTATTGATGAAATTCCACGAACTGCTACTGGAAAGGTTAAAAGAACTGAGATTCTCAAAACTTTAGGATAAAGCTAATTAATCTTCTCTTAATTCTGAGGCTTTCTTAACTTCCCAAGAAAAGCTACAAACATTGAATTTAAACCCGGTAATTCTGTCTATTCCCATTTTCTTTGCATTGATGAGCATAGAATTGGTATATGAAGCCATCACCAAAAAACGGACATACCGATTAAATGATGCCATTACCAATATTAACCTTGGAACTCTTAATCAAATCACCGGCATCTTCTCAAAAATTATAAATATTGGGATATATACTGTTATTTTTGAGCTTTTTGCCTTTACAACCCTTCCTGCAAATTGGCTTACCTTTATAATTCTCTTTCTACTATATGATTTATGTTTTTATTGGTCGCATCGACTTGCTCACCAGGTAAGTTTATTTTGGGGTGGACATGTTGTTCATCATCAAAGTGAAGACTTTAACCTGACTGTTGCTCTTCGTCAGAGTTCCACTGCTTTCATCTGGAGTTTTCCGTTTTATATCCCATTAGCATTGATCGGATTTGATCCACTCCAATTTGTAACGGTAGGAGCATTTAATCTTCTGTATCAATTCTGGATTCATACCGAACATGTAAAAAAAATAGGATGGCTGGAACATATTCTTAATACCCCATCTCATCACAGGGTTCACCATGGACGTGATCCAAAATATATAGACAAAAATTATGCTGGGGTCTTCATTATTTGGGATAAGATGTTCGGAACGTTTAAAGAGGAAGAAGAACGGCCAACTTATGGAATCACAAAACCTGTAAATAGCTGGAATCCTGTATATGCAAACTTCGCTCATTATATAGATCTCTTTCACTACGTTAAGCAGTCCAAATCGTGGAGCGACACTAAAAATATGTTGTTTAAGCAACCGGGCTGGCTACCGGAATACCTAGGCGGGGTTCAAACTCCAAAGGAGGTTAGCGGCGAATTCCAAAAGTATAACGCCGACATTTCTTTCATCTGGGCAAAGGTATATATCTTTATTCAGTTTATAGTGATGTTGTTGGTCGTTTCCTATTTCCTTTTTAACAATGCAGAATTTGACGGTATTACTAAGGGACTTTTTGTAGCCTGGATTGTTTATTCTGCAGTTATGTTTGGTAGCCTCTTCGAGACCAGAAATAAGAAAATCATTGGACTGGAAATATTCAGGCTATTGACCATTCCTGCAGGTGTCACAGGATTAATTATACTTGGTTATGGTTTACCTGAATGGCTGATTATTCTATCCGGAATCTTCAGTTTATTAAACCTTGTATTTGTAGTGTGGATTTTTAGGAAGATGTTTTCGGACTAGTTTAGTTTTTGTAATTAAAATTATTTACTTATACGCACCTTATTAACTAAACGAGTTGTTTTGCCTACTCAATTCTCTGAAATCCCTTTTATTCAACTTCTAATAAAACGAAATAGTAAGTTTCTAAGTAATCTAGAAGTAGTATTTAATATTGTATCCAATCATCTAGCTACAAGAATTCCTGCTGTTTTTCCAGCCTATACACTGCACGACATTGAACATTCTATAAGAATTCTTAAGCATATTGAAAATCTTATTGAGAATATTGATGTGCTAAATGAATTCGAAATTACCTTAATAATTTATTCTGCTTTTCTACATGATATTGGGATGGGCCCTGACAAAGAAATAATAAATAATCTAAAATCTGGAGAACTCACTTTCTCAAATATTAAATACGAAGCACTGCTAAATAAATTTAATGGCGATGAAGAAGAAGCATTGCGGTATTTAATAAGAAACTATCATTCGGACATTTCTTCGATTCTAATAAAGAAATATTACTCGGAGTATCTCACCTTCCCTGAAATGTCGAATGTAGATTTTATAGATGAACTCACCAGTATTTGTATAGGGCATACTCGAGATTTCTCTTGGATTAGAAGTGAATTAAGTTCTGAAGATCTAAAAGGAGATTATTCATTTAATCTACAATACATACTTTCTTTACTTCGAATTGGAGATATTCTTGATATAGATGGGAAACGGACACCTACTATTCTTTTTAAACTCATTCAGCCAACTGGTTTTAGTGAACAGGAATGGCAAAAGCATTATTCTATTACAAATGTTCAAAAAGTACGCCTAGACAGACAAACAGATGAAAAAGCTGTCTATTTGCACGGCGAATGTAGTAGTGTTGAAATCCATAGAAAACTATTAAGCTATATTGAATACATAAATAAAGAAATTGATCATGCACTAAGTTTATCTCGTGATTTTCAAGAAAAGCATCGTTTTTATATAAGAAGTAGAGTAGAAAATAAAATTACCCCAAAAGGTTATACACTTTCTTCACTAAAGCTTGAAATCGATTTCCAAGCCATTACAAATCTTTTGATGGGAGAAAAAATTTATGGTGAGAGAAAGCTAGGATTAAGAGAAATTATTCAAAATTCAATAGACGCATGTAATGTGCGAAAAGAAATCGAAGCAGAAAATAAAAATCTTGAGGATGAACAATATCAAGGCAAAATAAAACTGGTAATTGACTCTCAATCAAATATGGTTTCAATCATTGATAATGGCATTGGTATGACTGATTATATGATTAGGAATTATTTTTTAAGTGTAGGTAAATCTTATTACAAATCTGATGATTTTTTACTTCAAGATCTTAATTATGCGCCAATCGGAAACTTTGGAATTGGGTTTCTAGCATGTTTTATGCTATCGAATAATGCAAGAATATTCACTAGAAATATTACTAGTAAAAAAGCTTATAAAATTGACATAAAAAAAAACAGCGAATATGTCTCTTACACTGAAGTTGATGAGAACAAATTTATAGGAACAAGAATTGAAATTGACTATGATAGCTTTATGGAATGTTTTGAGAGCATCGATAACCTAAAAACATTTATAAAAAGATATTTTATTTTTGATTTAATTGACTTTGAAATAATTAATAAGGCGCAGAAAAAAATTGAGAAAATAAACACAACATTGAGTGAATTCCGAGATGAAGGTATCTTAATTGACCTTAGTCCTTACTTGAATAATATTGATGGACTAGCTCGAATTAAGTCAATACCAAACCTAATTAACAATATTTCTTCACTTACTAACTTTTTGAAAATACACCGAGAAGATGCTTATATAATCGCCAACAACAAAGTAATAAAAGCTACAGATGATTATCCATTAAGTAGGTTGATTGCTAATGGGAAGATAGTCTATTTAGAATTAGGTCTTTATGATTTTTATGATAATGATGATTTAGAAAAATTATATGAAGTGATTGATGACATTGAAGAAGCAACTGAAAGAAAAGAGCCAACTGATTTTGGTTTCGTATTTTTAGACCGCAATTACCATCAATATTTCAACACCAAAAGTACATTCTGGTTTTATCGCCCTTTTCAAGACTATAATATTCATCCATTTATGGATTTCGGTTTTGACCCAACAAATTTTATAACCGATAGTTTTCCAAATTATAAGTGTCGATTTATTTCAGTAGATGAAATGAAGATTTATTCAAGTAATGATTCAGACTATACTATACCATATGATGAAACCCCATTTGAATTGAATTTTTCTTGGGGAGAAAGTAAAATTCATTTTTTCCTTAGAAATGTATTAGTTGAAAAATTTAAATCCAGTCGGATCATTCGACCAGATTTATTCAACTTTAGTGAAATCAGAATAAATGCTTTTAATGAAAATCTAATACCTAATATATCGAGAACAGAATTTGACTATTCAACTTCTAAGGATTTAAGTTGGGCAATTGGTTATGCAATACATCAAGGACTAATTGATACTCAAATCCTATCTGCTAAACAAAATGAACTACTTAAGAAATTTTGTAATGCCTTTTATGCACCAAATCAATTTATCAAGTATCTATAATCCAACCCTTTCAAAAATAACATCTACATTTCTGGTATGATGGTTTAAATCAAAGGCATCATCAATCTCATCCTGTGTAAGCTTTGAAGATATATACTCATCTCCTTCTATAAGGGGTTTAAATGGAATCTGATTTTCCCAGGATTGCATTGCCAAAGGTTGAACGGCGTCATAAGCCTCTTCCCTAACAATCCCTTTTTCAATCAATTTATTAAGTACCCTTTGAGAGAATACCAAACCATGAGTTTTCCAGATGTTTGACTCCATGTTATTTTCAAACACCACAAGGTTTTCCATTACATTTGCAAACCGGTTCAACATATAATCAAGAAGAATAGTAGCATCGGGAAGAATAATTCTTTCAGCGGAAGAATGAGATATATCCCTCTCATGCCATAGCGGAATATTTTCAAAAGCAGTGACCATATATCCTCTTAATACTCGAGCACAACCGGAAATATTTTCAGAACTGATTGGGTTTCTCTTATGAGGCATGGATGAAGATCCTTTCTGTCCTTTTCTAAATGCTTCTTCAGCTTCCCGAACTTCACTTCGCTGAAGATGTCGAATTTCTACAGCCATCTTCTCAAGCGTTGACCCAATCAATGCCAGAGTAGATACATAGCTTGCATGTCGATCCCGCTGTAATGTTTGGGTAGAAATTGGCGCTGGTGTTAATCCCAATTTTTCACATGTATATTCTTCCACTTCAGGAGGAATATTAGCAAAAGTCCCAACAGAGCCGGATAGTTTTCCAAATTCAACATCCGCAGCTGCTTTTTTAAAACGCTCCAGATTCCTATTCATTTCTGCATACCAGAGTGCACATTTTAATCCAAAGGTCGTAGGCTCGGCATGGATACCGTGCGTGCGCCCCATCATTACAGTGTATTTGTGCTTTTTTGCTTTTTCTTTTAACACAGAAATGATTCTTTCTAAATCAACCAAAAGTAATTTATTGGCTTGTTTCAGACGAACTCCCCATGCAGTATCTACTACATCTGTAGATGTTAATCCGTAATGAATCCATTTTTTTTCTTCACCTAAGGTTTCTGAAACAGCTCTTGTAAAAGCCACTACATCATGCCTTGTCTTTTCTTCAATCTCTTTAATTCTGGCTAAATCAAAAGAGGCATTATCGTATAACTTATCTACATCCTCCATTGGTATAGTACCGAGTTTAGCCCATGCCCAGCAAGCAGCTAGCTCAACTTCAAGCCATGCCTGGAATTGATTTTGTTCCGTCCAAATATTGGACATTTCTTGTCTAGCATATCTTGAAATCATAGTTGTCTTTTTCTTGAAGTGAGTTAGTTCGCGCACAAAGATAAGACATATGAGAACATGTATTTCATAAAAAGCTTTTACACAACCCCCTTATACAGGTCATTTAAAAGCATTTGCAAAAAAAATTGAGCTTTTCAGGGAACCGCTTTCAATTCCCAACTTTATTTAAAAAAGCGCTTTTACTATAATTATTTATGATAAAAGTTAAATAAATGTAAATTTTTTTATTTGAAGTTATTGTTCACCTAATTATGTTAGAGCCGTGTGGAATTCACTCACTACACTCATCACTAACTAACCATGTAAAAAATGAAGTTTCTAAAAAAACTAATTTTAACAGTATTAGCTCTCTTAGCCGCACATTCAGTTCAGGCTCAGGATCTAACAGCTGACATTGTACAGGATAATCTTAATTATGTATGGACTATAATTGCTGCTTGTCTTGTCTTCTTTATGCAAGCCGGTTTTGCACTAGTTGAAACCGGATTTACACGAGCTAAAAATGCTATCAACATCATCATGAAAAATGTTATGGATGTTGGAGCAGGAAGTTTAGCTTTCTTCCTGGTAGGATTTGGTATTATGTTCGGTACTTCAGCTGGTGGCTGGATCGGTACCGATGGCTTCCTTCTTATGGAAATCGGAGACTACTCTGTTGAATGGTCTTACACTTTCTTTTTCTTCCAGGCTGTGTTTGCTGCAACTGCCGCTACCATTGTTTCCGGAGCTGTTGCAGAACGTACTGCTTTTAATGCTTATTTGATCTTTTCAATCCTCATTACAGCTTTCATTTATCCTGTTTTCGGCTCATGGGCATGGGGTAGCTTATTTAATGGAAGTGGCTGGTTAGAAGGACTCGGATTTATTGACTTTGCCGGTTCTACTGTTGTTCACTCTGTTGGGGGCTGGGCTGCTCTTGCTGGTGCCATTGTTGTAGGACCACGTGTTGGCAAATATATTGATGGAAAACCTCAGGTAATTAAAGGTCACAGTTTACCTTTAGCAGCACTTGGTGTATTTATTCTTTGGTTAGGTTGGTTTGGTTTTAATGCCGGCTCAACTACTACAGGCGATACTTCAATTGCTTTAATTGCACTAAACACCTTTTTAGCAGCTGGTGCAGGTGCTACTGCTGCAATGGTTATTTCCTGGATTTCAGGTGGTAAGCCTGATGGTGCTGTTACACTTAATGGTGTACTTGCCGGTCTTGTTGGTATTACAGCAGGCTGTGCAAACCTTACTCCTGGATTTGCAATTCTTGCAGGTGGTATTTCAGGTATTATTGTTCACTACTCTATGATTCTTCTAGATAAAAAAGTAGATGACGCTGTTGGTGCAGTATCAGTTCATGGTGTTTGTGGAGCATGGGGAACATTAGCTGCCGGACTTTTCAATACTGGTGACATGTTTAACATGAGCATTATCGGTGTTCAACTAATTGGAATCGCTGCTGCATTCCTATGGACGTTCCCTGTTAGTTACCTTGTTTTCAAAGGAATTGATATGGTACTTCCACTTCGCGTTAACGGTCACCTTGAAGAGATGGGGCTTGACCTTCACGAGCATGACGCCGAAGCTTATCCGGAATTCGAGCCTAAAGTAATTGCTTAATTCTTTAGCTCAACCAAACTATCATCAAATTCTGATTACCGGGGAGAAGTGATTTCTCTCCGGGCACAGAATCTCTCTCACACAAACGACTGTACTAAATTTTAGAACAGCCTAACACTCACTCAACTAAGGATTAAATACAATGAAAACGTTTAATAAAATATCTTCTTTATTTGTACTTGCAGCAGTACTTATGCTTACTGCAAGTGAAGCAACCAAAGCCCAGGATGTGGAAGTAAGTACCGGGGTAGACCTCTACAGTACGTATGTATTTCGTGGTGTAGCTTATGACGGACCATCATGGCAACCAGCCGTAGAAGTTTCTTCCGGTAGTTTCGCTATTGGCGCATGGGGTTCTCAGGGTTATACAGGATTCCAGGAAATGGATCTTTATGCAGGATACAGCTTTGACTTTGGATTATATCTTGGAGTAACTGATTACTACTATCCAGGAAGTCAATATCTAGATGGTGATAGCCATGCTTTTGAAATTAATGCTGGTTTTGAGCAAGATGCTTTTTCTGTAGCAGGTAATTTCATTGTAAACGAAGCCACTAATGCTGGATCAGCAGGTGGAGACATGTACTTTGAGCTAGGATATTCTCTTGACCAGGCCGATATATTTGTTGGCGCCGGAGATGGATGGCATTCCACTACTGGTGATTTCGCACTTGTTAATATCGGAATCGGTACCAGCAAAGATATCGTAATTACAGATACTTTTACGGTACCTGTTAGTGGTGCGGTTGTGTTTAACCCTGATTCAGAACAATTTTTTGTTCTTGTGGGATTATCATTTTAAGGAAATTTCCATGTAGAATCGTTTGATCTACTTTTAACTGACTCAAAGAGAGTATCCTGAAAGGTGCTCTCTTTTTTATTTATTGAACAGGAATCTTTAGTACTGTACCTCTCTGAATAATATCATCAAGTTGTACCTGATTAATAATTGCAACATCCAAAGGCTCTATATTCATTGGAAGAACAGATGGAAGTAATTCTGAGAAAACAGCTGTTCTTTCTGCTCTAACCAAATCTAACTTTACCGGTTGTACATTAAGAATATCAGGATCATTTAGCTCCTGAAAACCATTTGCAACGCTTTTAAATTTATCCTCATACTCAGTAAACTGAGAAGTTGTTGTATAGCTTAAAAATTGATAGATATTCCCATCATAATCCACTGCTGTCAAATCGATTGTTAATGAAGTACCATCTTCTGTTTGAGCGGTTGCTTCTGCGTTATAACCAGGATAACCGTTTACATTCATTACCTCCTGTTCAACAGTAGTTATTCCCTCCTGATCAAGAAAAGCTTTTACTGCAGATTCAGGAGTTTCGCTTCCAGAACTGATTGAAAACTGTACGATTGCGTCCTGAGCTTCATTCACCAGAATAACCGCAGTTGGTTGATTATAAACTTCGAAACCGTTCGGAACTGAAAATCTGAAGGCTAAGTCGGGGTGATAAAACACTCCATCTTTTTCAAAGCCTTCCCTTGGGTTTTCACCATACATTAATCCATCGATCATCTCCAGAAACTTCTCTTTATTAACTATTGATTGCTCATATCCTTTTTCTTCCCATTCAGCAGCTAATCTTGGAATATTTTCTTCCCTCTCGCCCGGATCAGGATGTGAGGATAAATGTGAGGGAATATTATATCCTGCTTTTTCTGAAATACGTTTTAAAGAAGTAAAGAATTCTCCTCCTTCCGCAGCTTCATACCCTTCCATTGCAGAATACTCTACCCCTAATCGATCTGACTCACGCTCATCATCTCTGCTGTAACTTAAAAACAATAACTGGGCGGTTTGACTGCTAAGCTGTAAAATACTTCCTCCATCTAAACCAAAAGATTGTCCTAACACCGCACCTCCGATAATTGCGAGTTGCCCAAATTGTTGCTCCGCAGCTCTTTGAGAAGCGTGACGTGCTGCTACATGACCAATTTCATGACCCAGTACAACCATGAGCTGTGCTTCGTTATCTAAATGCCCCAATAATCCCCTTGTTACATATACATAACCTCCAGGCAAAGCAAAAGCATTTACAACCGGACTATTTAAAACTCTGAAAGTAAATTCCGTACCGCGATATTCTGAGGGAGTATCTTCTCTGTTAAAGTGACTGACTTCCAATAACTCCTGCCCAAGTTGGTTTACATACTCAGCAAGTTCCTCATCGTCATATAACCCATACTGAGCAATAATTTCACTATCTGCTTCTTTACCTATTTGTTTTTCTTGTTCCCACGAATATCCGTAAACACGTTTATTGCCAGAGACCGGACTTACCTGAAGTGATACACATGCAGCGTTTAAAATTATTGCTGCAATTAAGAGATAGATGGATTTTGTGAGTTTCATACTATTTTATTGGGAATTAAAAACTAATTATATAAATCAAATTCCTAGCTTAACGGTTCCAAAAGCTAATACTTCATGCTAAAATATTCACTTCCGGTGTTAAACGGATTTCAAACTGTTGATACACTGAGTTCATTATTTGATTGGCGAGATTCCAAATTTCCTTTCCTGACGCTTTTCCATGATTCACTAATACCAATGCTTGTTTATCATGCACTCCTGCATCTCCTTCTCTCTTACCTTTCCACCCTGCGTGTTCAATCAGCCAACCCGCCGGAACTTTTACTTGACGTTCTGAAACCGGATAACTTGGAAGGTTTGGATATTTTACTTTGAGTTCATCAAACTGAAAGACTGAGATAACCGGATTCTTGAAGAAACTACCCGTATTCCCAATTTCTTCAGGATCCGGAAGTTTACTTTGTCGCACTTCGATAACTACTTCACTTATATCTTTGATAGTGGGGCTAACAATCTTTTTTTCTTCCAGTTTTTCCTTAAGACTTGAGTAACTGAAATTTAATTCCGGTTTTTTTAAAAGTCTTAGTGTTACAGAAGTGATAATAACTTTTCCTTTTAACTCTCTTTTGAAGATACTGTCGCGATACCCAAAAGCACACTCTTCTTTGCTAAATATCTTGAGCTTTTCTTCTTCAATATCAAAAGCCTCTAAACTTACGAATACATCCTTCAGTTCTACCCCATAGGCTCCGATATTTTGAATTGGAGCAGCTCCAACTGTTCCCGGAATCAGAGATAAGTTTTCAATTCCGCCGTAGCCCTTTTCAACACAATTTAACACGAGTCGATGCCAGTTTTCGCCTGCTCCACATTTCAGGAGAATTTTATTTTCGTCCTCTGATATTACATCAATTCCTTTGATTCGGTTTAAAATAATTAAACCCTCATAGTCTTCAACAAACAGAACGTTACTCCCTCCACCCAGGACTAAAAAAGGAGTGTCTTTTTCTCTTGAAAACTTCAGTGCTTTACTTAACTCTTCCAGCGACTGAATCTCTGCAAAGAATTTTGATGATGCAGAAACACCCATTGTGGTATAGGGCGACAAATTCACATTCTCTTGAATAGAGATCATTATTCTGCCTCTTTCTCAGATACAGATTCTATCAGCCCGTCTACTTTTACTCTTACTTTTTTAATTCGATTATTCTGGACGGAATGAACGGTGAGTTCCAGATTCTTGAATTGCACTCTTACTCCAACGGTTGGAAGACTTTCTGTTAAGTGATAAATAAGTCCGCCCAGTGTCTCATATTCATCGTCCTCAGTAGTTAACGTACATTCAAGGATATCTTCCATGTCATCGAGGTCGATTTGTGCATCGAAGATATAAATCCCGCTTTTAAAACGAGTGTATAAACTCAACTCCTCTCCTTCATCATCTACAATATCGCCCACAATTTCTTCAAGGATATCATCCATCGTTACCAGACCTTCTGTCCCTCCATATTCATCCACCACGATTGCCATGTGCGTTTTCTCCTTTTGAAAATCACGAAGAAGATCGTCCAGTTTTTTTGTAGCAGGGATAAAAAGTGCTTTCCTGGATATCGTTTTCCAGTTCAATGATGGGTCTTCGTCATCTATATTCAGGTAAGGAAGTACATCCTTAGCGTAAATTACACCTATAATAGTATCGAGGTCATTTTCATATAGCGGCATTCTGGAACAACTTTGATCTTTAATTAAACCAAGAACGTCTTTAAGAGAATCTGTGATAGAGACACCAACCACATTTACTCTCGATGTCATAATCTCACGTACTGTGATTGTGCCGAACTCGATTACATTTTCAATAATCTCCCGCTCGTCTTCCTTAATTGAACCTTCTTTCTCGCTCACTTCAGCCATCGTTTTAATGTCATCTGTAGTCATTTTATTAGTTGGCTTTGGGAGATAACGTTCCAGGCTAATTGCACTTTCTGCCAATACTTTAGCAATGGGTTTAAGTAAAATAAAAAGCACATAAATAAATCCACTTACTCTCCTGGAAACCTGAAGCGGATTATTTATCGATATAATTTTTGGAGTTATTTCACTTAGAATTAAAATCATGAAGGTTAAAACAACAACCTCTATCGCATATACTAAAACTTCTGAAAGAGAGATGATAGTAAGCAAACTTCCGGTTATAACAGCAGCCATAACTGAAGCCAGAATATTCGTAAAGGTATTCCCTATCAAAATAGTAGCTAACAAACGACGTGGTTTATCCAGCATTAATAAAATTCTGTCGTCAGCTGTATGTGGATTTTCATCTTGTTTTAAGTCCTCAAGACGATTACTTAAAGAAAAGAAGGCCACTTCTGAACCAGAGAATACAGCGGAAAAAATGAGTCCCAGAATCATAATGATGAGCTGAATTCCAATAACAAAGAAATCCAGTTCTCCTGATGTAGATACCAGACCAACATAGGCGGTAGTTTGTTCGATTATAAAATCAGGTTCGCTAATAGATCCCAAGGTTCGTTTTCTGAAGTTGGTTGAATTTACAGAGGTGTTATCAAGCTACAAAATAAAAAAAGCGATGAGAACATAGTTCTCACCGCTTTGAAATATAACTATTTAATGGTTAGAACGGTAAATCGTCGTCCATATCATCAAAATTACTTCCCAGCTCAACATTGCTGGACATTGGTTTATTTTGGGTATTTGAATTTCCTCCCTGAGTAGGAGTTCCTCCACCTTTATTTCCACCACCACTTCCTTTGCTATCAAGCATGGTCATTTGAAGAGCCTTCACTTCAGTAGTGTAGCGTTTCTGACCTTGATTGTCTTCCCACTGCCGGGTTTGAAGCGGGCCTTCGATATATACCAAAGAGCCTTTGTTCAGATATTGCTGACAGATTTCAGCGAGTCTGCCCCAGGCAACTACTCTGTGCCATTCGGTTTTTTCCTGATATTCTCCATTGCCATCTTTATATCGCTCGCTTGTAGCAATATTAAGTGTTGCAACTGCTGTGTTTGATTGTGTGTAGCGAACTTCCGGGTCCTGACCCAGACGTCCAATTAGCATTACTTTATTTAGTGAACTCATTACGTATCCTGCTGTCTAATTAGTGTTTGTTTTGCAAGGTAAGACTATCCTCAACATAAATCCTTACAAAAAAAATTTTAGACTACATTTCATTAAGTATTACTTAATGATTTTTTTTAGAGAGTTACTCATCTCCCTAACCGAACCTTTTTCTGACAGATTTTAACGTGATAGAATGTTTTTCTGTGCCCTGAGTTCCAAGTAGAAATGCATAAGGCTTATACTCTTCTATATTTTCGAAAAAGATTTTAAGCATACCTAGTGTTGGTATCACTAAAAACATGCCCGGAAGGTTCCAAATCAATCCACCTGCAATTAAAGAAAAAATAATTACCAATGGATTTATGCGAACATAAGAACCCGTAATATTGGGAGTGAGAATATTATTTTCGATGAATTGAATGATAAAAAATTGTATTACAACAGCTCCAGCTACAGCTGGTGATTGAACCCCCAAAACAAATATGGCTACTATTCCATATCCAAGTACTGTACCCAGATAAGGAATGAGATTAAAAATTGCAGCTATGAGCCCAAATAATAACGGGTATTCAACTCCAATTATATAAAAGCCTGCTGAATTTAATCCGATAAGAATTACACAAACTACAAATAACCCTTTCAAATATTTAGGAACCACATCTGCTGCTTTATTGATGATATCTTGGGCTGTATCCTGATTTTCATCCTTAACCATCATGTAAATAAAATCACGGAATTTATCCCTGTAAAAAAGAAGTAGAAATGTATAAACCGGAATCAGTGCGAGTGCGATTATTGTATTTTTTCCGGCTTCAATAATTGATCCAAAATAATCTCCGGTTAAGCCCGCAGTAGTAATAATATTATTCTGTTGCTCGACCGAAATTCCTATGACTGCTGATATCCATCCCTGAAGGGATTTTAAATTACGGGTTAGTTGTTCCCTTAATTCCGGCAGGTCATTACTAAAACTCCCAAACAGTTGAACTCCAAGAAGGATCGCTCCTAATATGACGGCCATAAAACTTAGAATGACTATAAAATTGGTTGCAATTCTTGGCAAGCCTTTAGTCTCGAACCAACGCGCGAGTGGGTAAAGCAGGTAGGCCAGAAAAATACTAAAGAAAAGAGGTACTAATAATTGCTTTGTAATACTCAGAACTGTTACTACAGCAAAAATGAGCATTATTCTGATCAGATAGCGAACTGCAATTGGGTAATCTTTGGTATACATATATTGGCTTTGTTCAATACTTATTGTATCAAATTCTTAGTTGCTAAACCGTTAATTGTTTCAATTTTGATCAACTATCTTCTTTTTTTACCATTACTATCTGCTGTTGATCAGCAAATCTTACTTTATCAAAAAACTCTTTTAATTCGGGATACTTGTCAGAGGATATTTCCTTCTCTTTTACCGAAAAGTAGCGCTTATAAAGAATCTCCTGATTTTCAGTAATTATAAATGAAGCTCTGAATTCACCGAAAGGATATACATATTCGATATCTTTAGGAGCTGATTCTATTTCATAATCAAAAGGAGTCTGAATTAGAATAGAATCTTCTTCTGCAAAAGTATAAGGAAGAGATACTGGCTGTTTTCGTTTGTCATCATCAGATATTGAAAACCTCCATCTGTTTAGCTTATTTACTGGGATAAAAAATCTTTTATTGGAAGTTCTGGTATAATTATCGAGTTTCGCAATGAAGCTGTAAGATGCATTACCATCCAGATTTAATACTTTGCTAAAGTCGTACTCTTCCACTTTTATTTGGTCTACATCAAGTGAGTTTTCCAGCCACTCAAGGCGCTCTTTTTCAGAAACTGGAAGTATATCGTACAGTAAATCATCCTGCAGAAGCCCTTTACTGGTCACCTCTGCATGCAAATTGGTATTTCCTTCGCTATCAATACTTAATCTCCAGTAACGATCACTTTTATTATCATTAAAATTCATCTCAGGTGTTTTAATAACTTCACCACCTTCGGGAGTTATTAAAAGAGCAAATTTTCCTGCATTACCGGCTCCAATATGATTGGGGGGTAAATACTTACTCGTACACTCAAGCCAAATTACGTCTCCATTTTCGAGAGTCACTCTAAGGATGACGTGATTAAACTGATTACTTGGGAATTCGACTTCCATTCCTGGTTGTCTAACTCCATTATAAATAAGTACTGATTCGGCTTTTATGCCCGCATAGTCTAATACCGCATGCATATAATTTGTTAGTGCTTTGCAGTCTCCATAACTGTTATTGAAGACATATTCTGCAGAAAAAGGTTTCCATCCCCCAATACCCAACTGAATACTTACATATCTTGCTTTATCCTGGAGGTAATTAAATAAAACACGAACCTTTTCCTCTTCTGAAGTAATACCCTGAATAAGTACATCCACTTCTCTCTTCGCCGCTTCAGGAAGTATTCGGGTATCTTTTCCAAGCTCATAATACCAAAGACCGAAATCACTCCAATTGGAAGCATTTCCAATTGAATTCTCCATTTTAAATTCTACAGGAGCAACTAACACATGTGGTAATATTTCGGATGAGCTATATCCTAACATTTCACTTTCCACAGGCATAAGCATATTAATATCCCAGGTATATTTCTTGTAAGTATCTAAATTAGATTCTACAGGTCCTTCATCCAGGTTCTTATTGTAATATCTTACACCATTTCCAGTACGATCAATGAGTGTAAACGAAGCTGACTCTACGCTTTGTCCAAATTGCTGCGGTCTCCAATCCGGTAAATTCAGGAGACCTGAATAGGTTTGTTGATATTCAAATTCAATTGTATAAGGGAAAGAACTATATGGAAGCTCTAACATTTTTAGCCTAACATCTGAATAAAAAGTAGAACCCCAGGAAGTACTATAATCACCGGCATCATCGAGTGAAAATGAACGAATATATCGTCCATCTTTATCAAAGATATTAGCTTTGAGATAGTCAACAGTTTTGAAATCCCCATAATCAAGTACGATAGTTGCAAGATCTTTATCCTCTTTGTCATAGATTGTCATTGCTTCTTTTACAACATAAACTGCTTTAGATGGGTTATACACTTCCAATGTTGTTTCACTTGCCCGTATTGTTGAATTGGCTCCAAGTTCAAGAAGTATATTTCTTTCAGAGTAATCAACATCTCCTAAATAAATTGCACTATTTGTACTTGAACAAGTAATAAGTAGTAAAGAGACTGATAATAAAAATAGATATCGCATAATTACCCACCTTTCTTAATAACAATTTGTTCAGAAACAGAATCTACCACCTTTTGATACAATTCTTTTAACACACCATATTCGTTAGGATTAAACCTTTCTTTAGTGATTCTTAACCTATAATTAAGAGTAAGTTTGTTTCCATCTTGCTGAATAATTCTTCTGAATTCTCCCGCTCTTCTTGGCAATCTGTGAAGTACCGATTGTGGAATCTCATCAAAAGTCCATCCTTCTGGAATAGTTAAATTCAGAATTACCATTTCATCGAATGTATAGCTGTAGTCAACCGGGAAAGTTCTATCATCCAACTTAAACGGATTACTTTCAAAATACTCTGTAATCATTGGGTTGAAGTAATGGATATCAGTATCCTGCTTATTGATTCTGAAATATGCCTTGTAATCAAAAGATTCATCCAGTTTGTCATTGGTAATTTGTACACTATCTACTTCAAGCCCCTCTTCAATATCGAACTCGAGTTCTTTAAATGAGTTATTCAAATCCGTAAAGTCTAAATCATCCCTAAGCTGGTATGCATAATAGCCGAAGTTTTTTGCCTCCATAGTTCCACTAAACCCGGCCGAATCTAACTCAATTTCAATGGACTTAATCACATTATGGTTTACATTATTTTTAAGAGACACCCATTGAACTGTATCAGCCTTTACTAATAACCCCTCACCATTTAGTGCTGAAATTGGCAGCAGGTTATATGGCCTTCGTTGATTTTTTGCGTCTAGCAAAAATGTTTGGTCATCTATTTTAACATAGGCAATAGTATGATTAAACTGATTCAAAATTGGGTAATCTTTTATTATTTCCCCATGTTCTCTGGTACTTAAAACCAATGGATATGCATCTAAACCTGCTTCTCTAAGCATTTGTACCAGCAGTAAATTTATTTCCGCCCCATCACCGGTTCCTTCATCAAAAATGTCATCTAATTCTTCGAACGCATAAATACCATAAGTTTCATCCCATTCCATTACTCCCGAAAGATGATTATAGATATTTATCATTTTATCAAGACCTGATTCACTGCCTTCGATTGCAGTGGAAACTTCAGAAATTAATCTCGAACTGCTGGTTAATCTCTCTCCAAAATCTACATCATTAACCAGGAAATCTACTTGATCTGCCCATGACTCTATATAATGCTCTGCTTCTCTGCCAGGCATTTGAATTCTTGAAAGTTGAAACTCAGTGTGTGCCAGATAATCGATACTGGCTTTCATAAAGAGCTCTTCTTTGATGGCTGGAACATCTTTCATTGCCATAACATATTCGATGCCTCTGTAATCGAGATTTGAAGTATTAGTCCCATATCCAAATCTAACACGATCGGTATACCTGTTTTGCTCATACACATAATATTCCTGGTATCCTTTTTTAAATGTGAGGTAATAAAACCACTCCGGAATTTTAGCGGTGTACTGACTCCAGATCACAGGGATAGAACTTTGGAAATACCAATCTGGAAAACTAAATGGATCTTCTGTTGTTAATTCATAGCTGAATTCTATAACACTTCCTTTCCGAGCACCAGGAATGGTAAATTTTACAGCAGATTGATTATCGGAAAGCTTCTCCGTAAACCGATCTCTTCTTCCAACCGATTCTTTCTCTACCTTCCCATTCTCAGTTAAAGTATAGGATTCTGCTTTGATATCACTTAACTCCTGCTCTATTCCACTAGTCCTGTAATTTAGCTGGACATCCGCATAATCAAGTCCCTCATCTGTTAGGATTTTCACCCTCCTGTGTCGTTTAAAACTAACCCTAAAACTTCCCGAGTAATAATCCACTACTGTTTCACCTACATCAAACAAGACTACAGCTTCAGCAGTGGAATCTTTTTCATAAACCTCCATCTCAAGCTGTTGTTGAGGGATATCACCGAATTCAAGTGATTGAGCAGACGCATTAAAAGAAATGAATACAAATAAAATTATTAGAGCAAACTTCATATTAAATCTGAAAGTTGAATTTGCGCTTAAAATAATCGTGCCTTCTATAAATCAAAAAAAAGAAATCAAAAACTTAGAGAAAAACCGGGAACTTTTTTGCGAGCCTGAAATTAGATGCTTTCAAATCTTAACTGTAACAGATGTTAGGTTAAGCCACTCTTAATAGCATATAGTTAAACTTAGAATTCTAAATTTTTGAGCAGTTTTATGAATTCGACTACTCTCTTAGACCAACAAATTTCATCAAGTTTAGATAGTTATCAGGGAACATGGGGAAAAGCACAAGCAGCCCACTTAACCCGGCGAACTCACTTCGGAAATAAGATAAGCGACCTTAACCGCCTAAGAGCTTCTGGATCTGCAGTTAACGCAGTAAATACTATAGTTGATGAAGCCGCTTCAGCTATTCTTCCGGATGATCCATCCTGGTACAATTCGGGAAATTCAGGTGACATCCTTGATATGTACGATATCCAGTTTCGATGGATGGACAGAATGTATAATGGAGGTTTGATGGAAAGAATGATGCTCTTCTGGAGTAATCATTTCGCTGTTTCATACCAGAATATGAATGATTTACCCGGTAAGGCTCCAAATAGCTATGCAAGTCACATGTATAAATACATGAAACTTATTCAGCAAAAAGGGTTTGGTGATTTCAAAGAGTTGATCAGAGATATGAGTAAAAACTCAGCAATGGTCTATTATCTGAATAACTATAATAATAGTGCCGGACAAGCCAATGAAGACTTTGCAAGAGAACTTCTGGAATTGTTTGCACTCGGCCCGAAAGATAAGAACGGTACTGACAATTACACTGAAAATGACGTAGCTGAAGTAGCAAGAGCAGTTACAGGATGGCGGGTGAATAATACTACCCTTTCCGGTTATTTTGATTCAGAGCGACATGACGCCGGTTCTAAAACAATTTTAGGTCAAACTGATACTTTTGATCTCGATGGGGTTGTTGATTTAATATTTGATCAAAAACCAAATGAGGTTGCATGGTTTATTTGCAATAAACTGTACGTGTTTTTTGTGAGTGCTGAACCAAATAATTCCGCAATTCAGCAACTCGCAGATTATTGTATCAGTGTAAATTTCAATATCGCCGATGTATTAAAAAATCTACTAAGCAGTGCCCACTTTTATGAAGAGCGATTTATGGGGGCACGAATTAAAAGTCCCATTGAAGTATTCATAAGTTTCCTCCGTCAGCTCGAAATTACTCCTAATTCCGAAATCAAAGAGTTTATCAGAGTTCAAATGCAGGGATTAAACGAAGAGCTGCTTCGTCCCGAAACGGTATTTGGATGGTCGGGGTATAACCCTCCAGATTCGGATGGTACTCCCGGTCATTATACCTGGTTAAATACAAATCTTATGCCTTCACGTTGGGATAATTTAACCGATATGATTTATGGATACGATGGAGCTGGAAGTCAATATGATCCAATTCGGATCGCAGAAAAAGTTTCAGACCCTTCAAATCCATTTAGTTTGGCAGAAGACATTGCTGAACACATGATTTCCCTACCATTAGATCAGGTTGGAATTCGTGAAGTTGAAGAAGATTTTGCTGGTAACCCTGATCTTGCTCCTGATGTTTCCAATTTTCCGGATTACAAGATAAATCTGGCAAAAATACTCCTTGGGAATACTCCCTGGTATGAATGGACAGCTAACACTGATTCAGACGACAATCTATACTATCAGGAAACATTTGCCGAAAATTTACGGCAATACATTTCCTACCTCATTCAGCTGCCAGCATATCAACTTATTTAAGGGAGAACATCATGTGTAATCATCATAATCATAAAAAAGAAAATCTGAATCACAATCGTCATGGAAGTAGCCTGGAACATGGTCAGGCTCATGAACATGATCATCAGAACTGGACCCGAAAAAGTTTCTTAAGCACTCTTGGAATTGGAGCATTAGGTTCTGGCTTCATGCTTAGTGGGCTTTCTGTAAATGCTATGGCAAGGACTAAATTTCTGAATCGTCTTATTGGAGCTGACAATGACAGAGTACTCATATTGATTCAGCTTGGTGGTGGAAATGACGGCTTAAATACTATCGTGCCAGTAGAGAATGATGTCTATTATCAAAAACGCCCTACTATCGCAATTAGTAAAGAAGATTCTATTTTGTTGAGCGATGATATTGGTATGCACCCTGCAATGGGTTCGCTTGAACCGCTGTGGGGAAATGGAAATATGTCGGTAATTCATAATGTAGGGTATGATAACCCAAACCGTTCTCATGCCAGAGCTACAGATATATGGACGTCTGCCAGTGACGAAAATGTAAACCTTGGAACAGGATGGGCAGGACGTTTTCTGGTTGAGGACAATCCTGATTTTATTGCAAATCCACCCGAGTTTCCTTTAGGAGTTAGAATTGGTGGATCAGCAAACTTATTTCAAAGTGAGTTTGGTAATCTGGGTGTGACTTTTGGTGGTGCTTCTCAGTTTGCACAATTCCTTGAACAAGGTGGTTTTTACAGTGAAGAAAATGTTCCTGAAAACGAGTTTGGTCGGTCACTCTCTTTTGCCCGAAAAATTGCCAATTCTTCTTTCAAATATTTAGAAGCAATTCAAAGTGCGGCAGATTCGTCTGTCAATTTAGGAGAATATCCCAACTCAGGACTTTCAAGAAGTCTTTCTGTTGTAGCACGGTTGATTCGGG
This sequence comes from Balneolaceae bacterium, assembly GCA_017795005.1. Lineage (GTDB taxonomy): Bacteria > Bacteroidota > Rhodothermia > Balneolales > Balneolaceae > RHLJ01. The sequence continues at coordinate 2,957,568 of CP051242.1, forward strand.
GAGGACTAAAAACTAAAGTATTTTTGGTTTCTAAAGGGGGCTTTGATACTCATAATAATCAAGGAAGCACAGAAGGCGGACATGCAAACCTTCTAGCCGATATCGCTGATTCTGTAAATGCATTTTATGCAGATCTTGAACAGGATGGCCAACAGGAAAGAGCCTTGACGATGACCTTTTCTGAGTTTGGAAGAACATTGGACGAAAACTCATCGATGGGAACAGACCATGGTTCATCAGCACCTGTTATGTTATTCGGACCTGTAAATGGTGGACTTTACGGTGATCATGCAAATCTAACGGATTTAGATAATTCAGGAGATCCTGTTTTCAGCACCGATTACAGATCTATTTACACTTCCATTTTAAATAACTGGTTCGGATTGGAAGTTTCGGATACTGAAACGGTACTCCAGGGTGAATTTCAGGATTTAGGCTTTGTAGATCCTCTTCCGGTTGGTTCTGAAATTGGAGGTAAACCTCAAAAATTTACGCTTCATCAAAATTATCCCAACCCTTTTAATCCCAGTACGAATATTTCGTTTGTACTTCCTGCTACCGGATCAGTTTCCCTCAAAGTATATGATGTAAAAGGAAGATTGATTCAAACAATTACAAACAGAACATTACCTGCCGGTGAACACACTTTTAATTTTGATGCTTCGGCTTTTCCAAGCGGAGTATATCTCTATCAACTGGAAACACCTTCCGGAAGCGAAACCAAGAAAATGACATTAATTAAATAAATAAGCATTCAGCATTCAGCATGCAGCTCTCAGCTTTTGAATTATTCCAAAAGCTGAGAGCTGAACACTGATAGCTTTAACACTATAAAACATGAATAAAAAGCTACAAACCATTGCCCTTATCGTATCCCTGTTAAGCTTATTTGCATTATCAGGGTGTTCTGTTGTAGAAGGGTTAAACGGAAATGATGAAGAAACCTCAGAAACCCTTCACCCGGTATTGTTAAATGGGAAATGGGGTTATATCAATAGCTCCGGTAATATGGTAATTGAGTCTGATTTTGATGAAGCCAGAGCATTTTCAGATGGGTATGCAGCTGTACGCATTGGAACCAACTGGGGATATGTTTCTGAAGAAAGTAAAAACTTAGCGATTCCGGTTTCCTTCAGTGTAGCGGGAGATTTCTCAGGAGAACTAGCCCCAGCCCAACTTCCCGGACAATCATACGGGTTTATTAATAAAAGTGGTGATTTTGTTATTGAACCTGAATTTGATTTCGCCGGAGCTTTTTCTGAAGGCTTGGCTGCTGTAAGAAGTGATGGCCTTTGGGGCTACGTTTCGATTGATGGTACTATCTCGATTTCACTTTCTTTTAGCGATGCTCAACCATTTTCAGAGGATGTAGCTGCAGTTGAAACCTTTGAGGGATGGGTGTACATCGACAAATCAGGTGCTGAACAAATAAACCCTAATTTTCAGATCACAGCAGCCGGAGAGTTTTCCGATGGACTCGCTCCTATTCAAACTACAGAAGGCTGGGGATACATTGATAAAACCGGAAATCCTGTAATCACTCCTAATTTTGAAGAGGCTGGAATTTTTTCTCAGGGCTTGGCCTGGGTTCGTGATGACGATTACATAGGTTTCATCAATAAATCCGGGGATTTGGATATTCCTTATCAATTTGCGGAAGTAAAATCATTCTCTGAAAACATGAGTGCCGTTCGGGTAAGTGGCGATTGGTTTTTTATCAACCGAAGCTCTGGTCTCATTGTAATCAAAGATGGTTTTTTTGATGCAGAAAGCTTTAATGATGGCATTGCCAGAGTTCAAATCGGCGATGATGAAAACCCACGATTCGGATATGTTGATAAATCCGGTGAATATGTTTGGTATCCAACTAGATAACTACAGAATTATGAAACGCTCGCTTATACTTCTTTCTTTTATACTTTTTGTTTCTCTCTCATCTTGTGATGTTGTAAACGACATAACCGGAAATGGAGATGAAAATGAAACCGTAAAACTTTATCCCGTCCTTGTAAACGGAGAATGGGGTTATATTAATGCTCAGGGAGCAATCGTTATTGAGCCGGAATTACAAAATGCCTACGAGTTTTCTGATGGCTTAGCTCGTGTTAGGGAAAGCTGGGGATGGAAATACATAGACAAAAGTGGGGAATTTGTAATTGAAGAGGATTTTCAGGAGATAAGAAGTTTTTCAAATGGTAAAGCTGCTGTTCGTCTTGATGGTCGTTGGGGATACATCAATAAAAAAGGGAATTTTATTGTAAACCCCAGATTCAGAGAAGCTCATCCCTATTCGGATGGCCGTGCTTTTGTTCGTAGTATTGATTACTCGGAATATCTATATATAGATGAAAATGGCAACGAGATTGAATCAGTAAATATGCCTGATGATTTAGACCGAATTGATGAGAATCAGTTTGCTGATGGCAGAGCATTAGTTCGGGATGACGATTTATTTGGGTATATCGATCGCTCGGGTAATACTATTGTAGACCTTAAATATTCTGAAGCTCTTCCCTTTTCAAACAGACTTGCTGCCGTAAGAGTGAGTGATCGGTGGGGATTTATAGATTCTAATGGAGAGGTTGAAATTTCCCCTCAGTTTATAAGCGCTGGTAAATTTGGAAACGGATTGGCTCCTGCACGAAAAAATAGCAATCAATTTGGCTTTATTAATAAAAACGGAGATTTCGTCATCCCTGAACAATTTGAACAGGTTCGCCCTTTTAACGAAGAACGAGCTCCAGTATTTATAAATGGGAAATGGACCTTTATCGATACGGATGGGAATCAAATCACAGATCCGAAATTTGATGAAGTAGAGCCCTTTTATAATGGGCTCGCCAGAGTCACAATATATATTACTGTGGAAGAAGAGATAGAAGAACAATATGGATACATCAATAAATCCGGGGATTATATATGGTTTCCCACTAACTAGTTTCGCTTAGACATGGTTGACTGACCAAAAATAATACGTAGGTGGAAAGAGGCGTTGTTCAGCGCCTCTTTTTTTATTATAAAGTCAATACAGTGCTTTACTACTTTCCATTTAAAGGAATGCGCCCTGTAAGCTGCCAGCTTACGCCCCTGTAATAATTGTAATAACCGTAATTCGGGTAATCCAATTTTATATAGGAGTAGTCTAAGCTCAAATAGTGTAAATCAATGCCAAAACCCAGCGCCTTATAAGAAAGCCAATCTTCAGCTTTTGCCGCTTTTTCTCTCCCTAACCTAACAGAGAATGTTTCTAAAAATTTAATCTCCAATCCAGTATGTAGCCAGACCTGTTCACTAAGTGAATACGATTGCATTCTTTGACTATCAAACCATTCGAATGTACCCCAAGAAGTAAAAAGGGATGTTAATGCTGGTTCAGGTTCATTAGTTTGTGAATCAACCCTGCCCGTCATTTTTGATGCATTCACGATCATTAACAGCTGTATAAATTCTTTCCCTTTTAATCGATGATCAGAGACAAACGTAATTCCTCCTCCTGCTCTTAGTCTGCTTGGTAATGGCTCTTTTTTGATTTGAGAATAATACTCCTGTGCACTCCCAAGATTAGTAATTGAAAAACCGGTATGAGGAGTAACGCTTCCCAGAGCGTTGGTATAAGACTTTCCTCTATATATTAACCCCGCATTAAATGTAAAAAACTTGAGATCGTCTACTGGTTGGAATATAAAAATTGACCCTGCCCCTCCCTTAACATGTACAAAATTTACTCCCACCCCTGTACTAAGGTTCTCACTAAAAGTATAACTGTAAGAAGCATTCCAAAAATGTTCGTCAGAATTAAATCTTCCTATCAGTTTTGGACCTCCAGCTCTGTTTAAAGGATTTCCCCACCGATATCTGAGATAGGAAAAACTTACTCCCGATTTTTTAATTTTATAGCTTGTGTCAATAAATAATCTGTCATAATTCTCTCCAGGATTTTGCCAGTCAAAAGAGAATGAAGCTATATCCAATATCCCAACCCCTGCAGGATTTATATGAAAATCTCCATAGCTTTCATCCAGAGAAACAACGGCATTTCCCAGCGTCGCACTCTTATAATTTGGATTGGAAATTGAAATCGGAATACTTGATAAGCCTAATTGAGCATTTGCTGAACTAAAAAATAAAAATACGCCACATACCGTAAAAGCTATTCTCATGACTCTTATTTTGTTAAAAGACGGTAGCTGTTTGGGCGTATATTCTCCTGTTTTTCTTAGAAGTTAGCATTTATTGGTATAAATCATAACACAAACTTGTCTCCTTCTTTGTGTTCAATTTGTTACTAAAGTACATATCAAATTAATCAATCAGGGAACAATGAAGAAAACATCCTTACTTTTTGCACTTAGCTTTTTAATAGTTTCTGCTTTTGCTCAAACTACAGAAGCAGACAAAGAATTTGCTATCAAATATTTAATGGCAACGCATCAGAATATTGTAGATGTAGCTACAAATTTATCTGATAAAGCATGGAATTATACTCCTGAAGCTGGAGGTTGGTCTGCGGCAAACTGTGTAGAACATATCTTAATTACTGAAGAAACATTTACCGGCATGGCAATGGGAACAGTCGCACAGTCTGAACCATCTAAAGAAGATTTATCAGGCGCTGACGGAATGTTAATTGGGATGATGGCAAACCGTGGAACTAAGGTCACAACTGCTCCTCAGTTCGAACCTTCTGGTCGTTGGGATACCAAAGAAGAAATGCTTACTGCTCTGGAAGAATCCAGAAATAAATTAATTGAATTCATTAAGAACTCTGATTCGGATCTCAGAATGTATAAAGCGGAACTTCCCTTCGGACAAGTTGATATGGTTCAACTGATGCTGGTTATTTCTGCGCATAGCCAGCGACATACTTTTCAGATGAATGAAGCACTTGGAGAGTATCAGGCTATGTAAGAGTTTCTCTTACTTTGTAGATTAAAAGCTCAGGATTTCATTCTGAGCTTTCTTTTTTTAGCACAACAGTCGTGTTTTGGGTATCAACAATACTTTGAAACATAGCTTTGAGCTGAGCATATTCTGAAGGATAGTAAAGCATATTGGTAATAGATAACTGTGCTGCAAGCTGAATTTTCCCATAACCTGAATTTGAAATAAATCTGTAAAAACCTACCTGTTCAGGAGATCGAATCATTGCATTTTGCGGAAGTTCTTCTACTACATACCCTTCAGGAATATCGACCTCAACAGCAATGGTATACTTATAAGGATATCTGAATTCGACTGGCAATTCCCGTTCTTCTCTTTTGAAAGGATTTTCGTTCCGCTTTAGAAATAAAAAAGGATTTAGGTATATAAAATCTCCTTGTTTTCTTACTTCAGAGCCAGGATTCAAAGTGAATTTCAAATCATATTGTACTTCTTTAGATAAAGAATCCAGATTTAGAAATGCTGCCGAATCAATAGAGACATCCTGGTAATCTTCCATAAAATCTTTCCAATACTCCTCCGGAGTTTGATCCTCTAAATCACTTCTATAATCCTGGGCAAATACACCTCTGGAACTACCACTCATAGTTCCGTGAACCAAAGAGGAATCAGAGAGTGATAAGTTTAAACTTATCCGTTCAAAGGTATCTTCCAATGGATATGTAAATATCCATCCGTGACTGTGATCGTCTCTTATAACAAATGCATTTACGTATAAAGTACTTGTATGAGGCGAAGTGTAACTTCTTTTTCCTGAGCTTGCATCCAGCATAATTGCACTTTCATCAATCTCTACTACTGCTACCATCATATTGAACTGTTGTGCCAATGGGTTTCCATCCACAACTTTTCCATTTTCCCGGGTACTTATTAACGCCGGACTTGCCTTAATGCCGGCATGTTTGAGCATTTCTACAAGCATCATATTCAAATCTGCTGTACTACCTTCTTTTTCATCAAAGGCGTCTCTGATTCCCCTATCTGTAAGAACGGCCAGGTCTCCATCCCACTCATAATTAAAGACGATGTAATTATAAATTTTTTCAATCTTCTCGAGTGGATCTTCTATTCCTTCTATAAGTTCATCAACTTTATCTTTCATTGAACCTTTAAGTCTTTGTCCACCAAAATCTTCATGATTATTCAAAAGCTTGGCAATGTCTGACCATGAGTCCAATGGACTTAAAACTGAAACATACTGATCACCTAAGTACTGGGTAATCACTTCTGTGATATAATCTTCACGATTAATCAGATAAGGAAGGTCTTCTACCGGGTATAAATTCTCTTTTGCTAGGTGATATCTTGTGGATTGACTCCCATAATATCCGCCTTGGTTAACTTCATTTATTGCCAGTGAGTCATTGTTCCCTTTCAATACAACTCGAAATTGCATCCGGTGTGGAATGGTGTACATAATTTCACTCCACATTACTGGTATATAATCGTGAAACCTCCAGTTAGGAACCTGAAAATATTGTCCCATTCTTTTTGTGAAGGTATAATCAATAATGGATCCTTTTTTGACATTTGGTACTGCATAAGAAACCACATCCACCCCTTCACTCTGATTTGTAGAGAAAATGGCATTCTCTCCCATTTCAGATATCTGAATTTCTCCATTATCTAAAATATTATAAGAAGCAGCTTCAATATCAGAAACCTTCTGATCAATGCTTTTGAAAAGAGGAATTCTAACGTTCGAATATTCTATGCCCTCATCATTTAATACTTTAATTCTTCGGTGCCTTGTAAAATAAATATGCATACTCATATCAAACCTTACCTCACCATAGTCGAACAGAACCACAGCTGGCATAGTTGAATCATATTTAGAATTGTAGGCTGAAAAATCTTCTATGCCAACTTCACCAATCTTCTTGGGTTGTGCCTGTAGCAAAAAACAAACTGTAAAACTTAACAGAAGAGTTATAAACAGTTTCAGAAATAGTGATGAAGTTTGCATAAAATTGTTTGTTACTTATCTGTTAATGAAGTTACACCCGGTAACTCTTTCCCTTCCAGATATTCAAGACTCGCTCCACCGCCTGTAGATACATGTGAAACCTGATCGCTCAACCCGGCATTTTTTATAGCAGAAGCTGAATCACCACCACCAATAATTGTAGTAGCTCCATACCCGGTAGCTTCAACAAGTGCCTGAGCAACTGCATTGGTACCTTCCGCAAAACTAGGCATTTCAAAAACACCCATTGGACCATTCCAAACTACTGTTTTTGCAGCCTTAATGGTATTCCCAAATGCAATGGCAGATTGTGGTCCTATATCAAGTGCTTCCCAGTCATCTTTGATGTTATCTTCATCCACTACCTCCTGATTTGCATCGTTACTGAAGTCATCTGCAATCACAAAGTCAAAAGGAAGCAAGAGATTTACCCCCTTCTCTTTTGCTTTTTCCATGAGTTCTTTTGCAGTCGGAATCATTTCTTCTTGTAATAGTGATTTCCCAACAGACTTACCATTCGCTACCAAAAAGGTATAGGCCATACCTCCACCAATAATGATAGTATCTACTTTATTAAGTAATGCTTCGATCACTGGAATTTTATCTGAAACTTTAGCTCCTCCAAGAATAGCCACAAACGGTCGAACAGGATCATTAACACTATCGCTCAGATACTTAATTTCTTTTTCCAGCAAATATCCGGATGCCGCTGGTTGAAGGTATTTCGTAACCCCTGCTACAGATGCATGTGCCCGATGGCTACTACCGAAGGCATCATTAACAAATACGTCAGCGTGACTGGCTAACCTTCCGGCGAAGATTTCATCATTTTCAGTTTCTTCTTTATGAAACCGAACGTTTTCGAGTACTACTATTTCACCAAAATCTGCTCCTTCAATTACTGAAGTAGCTTTCTCCCCAACACAATCTTCTGCAAAGTGAACTTTAGTGTCTACTAAACCGGCTAAATGTTCTGCAACAGGTTTTAAAGAAAATTCCGAATCAGGTTCACCTTTTGGTCGACCTAAATGACTGGTTAAAATCAACAAGCCTCCTTCTTCAATTACATGATTAATCGAAGGAAGTGCCTGTATTACCCTGTTATCGTCTGTTATTTCACCATTAATTATTGGCACGTTAAAATCTACGCGCATAAGTACTTTTTTTCCTTTAACATCGATATCGTTGAGAGTAAGTTTTGCCATTTTTTTGTAAGGATTATGTTTTAAATCGGTCTTATTTGTCTGAAGGTACAATCTTTATAACTTGATGTATAGTTTTGTAGCCCAGTCTTTTGATGCTTTTTTATGCATTTTTTTGCACATTAAAAAGGCTTACCAATATTAACTTATTTAAGGCATGGTATTATGAAGTTTTTGATACTGTTATGCTCAATGAGCTTTTTAGGTGGTGCAGCTTTTGCACAAAGTTTAAATGTAGTCAGCACCTATCCCGCCGACGGTGCTTTCGGAGTAGATACTGATTCAGTGGTTATTACCTTTGATCAGAAGTTTGATCCTGGTTTTTTTGCTGGTGACAGCAGCGGTGCAGGTGTGTTTTTCTTCCTCTCTCCTGAGGATTCAGTAGTATACACTAATTTTGCGCTTAGTGAAGATAGTTTATCTATCACCTACTATATTGAGCTTTCAGAGAACACCGATTACACCGGGTTCATTGTAGAAGCTGTAAGCAAAAATGGTTTCTATCTCGAAGATCCTGTGATTTTTCGTTTTACAACCGCCTCTTCTGCAGGACAGTTTACTGTAGAAGGCAGCCTTCCGGAACCTATGCTGGAAAAAATTCTAACAGATCACACGTATGAAGATATCATTGTAACACTTAACTCCAATCCAATAGATTTCGGCTCAGAAGATGATGACTGTGTTGATGAAGAATGTGAAGATGATGGATTAGAAACCCTTTATGTTACTTTTGTTAATAAAGAAACCGGTGAATTCAGTATTTCCGGTGTACGTGAAGGAACATATTACCCAATCGCATTCAATTTCTTTGGGGAAGGTTTAGATGATGACGAAGAAGGAGAATTCTTCGTCCCTGAACTTTATTTCTATGATCCCAATGACGACTTTTTTCCTGATTCTATCTCAGTGAATTCTACTTCAGCGCCAAGTGACACCCTTTCAGGGATAGATTTAAGAGCTTTTGAAATTATTCCGATTACATTTTCGCAAGCAGTAGAGCGTGCAGAAACTATTTTATCAGAACTTCCAAACAGTCCTGTTCTCGTTGGGGGTGCTACCTTTTATGGTTCCCTTTCATTTATTGATGAAGAGGAGGAACATGAGGATAGCACCGCATTCAAGCCTGTAAAAATGAAAGGAATGTCTGCACTTGCCCGACCTTCAATATTTGCAGAAGCTGATGATCATGGATCAGAAGATGAGTTTATTGACATTCTTACCGATCCATCTGGGTTTCAACTCCAGTGGACTTTATATGGATACGATTCTGTTAAAGATTCCGCCTTTTCAATACTTGTATCTCCTTTCTTTAGTGAGTTTGCGGGATATATTGGTGAAGAAGAGGCTGAACTTCCTGATACGGTAAGTTTTTCAGATATAGAACCACTTCCTGTTACCTATATCGATAGTGATTCTGCAGCCACTATTATCGAAGAAAACGGAGGATGGGAGTTTCGGGAATATTTCGGTGATGAAGAATTTGGTGGATGGAATTTACAGCTCCAGGCACTTAATAACTTTTGGGATGTTCGTGAAGATTCACTTATAGAAAATTTGCCTGTAATGTGGTCAGGATATTACGATGGTTTTATCTATGATCCTTTTACAAATGAATATGAAGAAGGATATCTGGTTGTCTATCTGGATATGGAAACAGGCGAAGTCTTATATACTGATTCTTTTATAGGTGGTTTTGGTGAGGAATCTCTTATCACACTTTCAGAGGCAGTTGAACTGGCTCAACCATTTGTAGAGGAAATGGACAATGATCCGGTTATAATCGGTGGTGGTACTATTTGGGCATCTGCCGGTCTGTTTGAAGATGATTTTAGTGATCCGGAACCAAGCGGATCAAATGTAAAATTCTCAGAGTCGATTAATAGATTGATTGCTGAACATGACGATCATGATGGACATGATGACGACGATGACTTATCATTCCCATTTTTAAGCGAGCCTAACGGACTCCAAATTCAATGGGATGTGTATGGATACGACTCAGTTAAAGATTCCGCTTTCATTCTTACAGTTTCCGAATTTGCTGTTGAGTTTGGAGGCTATATTGGAGAAGAAGATGCTGAGTTGCCAGATTCTGTAAGCTTCTCAGATATACAACCACTCCCTGAATTCTTCCTTGATAGTGATTCAGTTGCTATGCTTGTTGAATATAATGGGGGCTTTGAATTCAGAAGTTTATTTAGCGGAGAATATAGTTTCTGGGAAATGGAACTGGAAGCGGTAGATAATTTCTGGGAACTAAATGAAGACACTCTCATTATAGATCCTCCTGTAACCTGGAGAGCAGAGTATTATGGATTCGGTTTTGATCCATTTACAAATGAATTTATTGAGGGCTATTTTGTGATGTACATCAGTTTTGAGAATGGAGAGATCATCTACTCAGACTCTGAGATTCATGGCGAATCATTTACTTCTCATATCACTTTTAATGAAGCAGTTTCTATCGCTGATTCGGTAATAAACGATTTCCCAAATGAAGTTGATATCATGGGTGGATTAACACATTACACAAATGTTGAAATCCTTTTCAAAGGAGCCAAAAGTAAAGTTCCTGAATCCGTTAAATCAAAAGTTGTGAGTGCAATGGATGATCATGGTCCAACACCAGCTGGTACAGTTCAACCTGATGGACACGCATTTAGTTGGCAGGTTTTTGTATATGACAGTGATGTAGATACAGTATATATCATTAATGTTACTGAGTTCGATGCTTATGTTGATGGAGCAATGGGAAGTGATGATGTTGAGGAAGAAGTTGTATTCAGTGATATGATGCCTTTACCATTCACTCATATCGATAGCGATTCTGCAGCCGCTTTAATAGATGCTGAGGGTGCTTTAGCATTCAGAACAGCAATGCAGGAATCAGAACTTGACTGGTATTGGGAATCAGATCTACAGTTAATGCATCAATATTGGGATTTCCCTCCAAATCCAACTTCTACTGCTCCAATTACCTGGAGAGCTGAATATTATGCCTGGGCTTTTGATGAAGAAACGGAGGAATTTCATGAAGATTCGCTAACCGTATTCCTTGATGCTGAAACAGGAGACGTTCTTTACTCAACTGTAATTGTTTCAAATGATGAAGAACCTGGCACTCCGGATAGATTTAGTCTGGCTCAAAATTATCCGAATCCATTTAACCCATCAACTAATATCCCATTCGAGTTAAGGGAAGCTTCCAGAGTCGAGATAAGTGTCTACTCTATTCTTGGTCAAAAAGTAGCTACGATTGTAAATGAGTTGTATCCCGCAGGATCACACCTCATAAATTGGAATGCCAGTGACCTTGCTAGTGGAGTTTATATTTACCGAATGGAAGCCGGTGGATTTACACAAACACGAAAATTTGTTCTCCTTAAGTAAATCTATATAACCTTAATAAAAAGCCTCATAGTTATATGAGGCTTTTTTTTTATTTGGAAACTATTCTGCCTACTAAATCCAAAGGTATATTCACAGAAAATTGATAAAATTCCGTTCCTCTAAGCGGGTTTCCCCTTTCTGGAACATCCATTTTAGCATAGTCGAACGAAAAATATTTGTAATGGAATCCTAAGCCAAACGTATCATATACCCGCGCTCCATTATTGGGATGTTCATAATAGTACCCGTATCTAAAACTAAAAAGACCCAATAAGATAACTTCCAAACCCCTGTGTGTTCTAAACTGGTCTTTGGGCTTCAATTCTATATACTCCTGACCATTAAACCGGTAAAATGAATCCCAGGAATTAAAAAGTGCTTCCCAAGGTCCTAAAGCTACATAAGAGGTATCAGAAACCCCTTCCGTATCCGTAATCTTTAGTTCTTTCCGTGCCATTACTTTACTTAAAGATGCATATATCCCAAAAGAGAAAGCTGGATTCCCTCTAAATTGTTCTTCGCTTTCAAGCCTGATACCAAAGCCACCTCGCATAATTATGGGCATAGGGTCTTCCGGTCCAGAAGCAGTATAACTTATTGGGTAACCAAAGTCTGTAAGTGACCAACCAACAGAAGGTGTTATCAATAAATCTTGATACTGATAGGTATAATCTGCGTAGAGCCCGACATCAAAAGTAACCTGATTTGCAGAGTATACTCTATCTCCATTAATAACTGTTCTAGATGCAAGACCAGATTTAATAAAGTTGGCTCCTAATCCTACATAAATATTTTTATTGAGTGAAAATGAACCTGATAAGGTATGAGCATATTCATAAGAATTAAAAGTATTAATAAGTACGTTATTTTCATCAAAACGACTCTGCTTACCCAAATTCAGATAGGTGAATTGGTATCCCAAGGTAAAATCATCGAATCCAACTATTACATTAGGATTTTTGAGGTATAAATCATCGACATTAAAATTTGGAAGCCAAGGAGTAACAAAAAATCCATTGCCTGAATTAAAATAAAATGGAGAAGATATTTTAATTCTATTTTTTGTCCCAAAAGTAGCCGGATTTAAATGCAACCCACCGGAACTATGATTTAATGCTACTGTAGCTCCTCCCATGCCCATACTTCTTGCATTGTTATTGATCTCTAGAAAGGTACCGCTGTAATCCCAACCTGTGCCTGAAGCAATTCTGAAAAGCCTACAATCAAAAAAATAAATAGAGTAGATCTCTTGATATTTCTCATACTAAAAATTGGTTAGCCTTAAGCTATAAAAAATTGTCTTTATTTCACATAAAGTTGGGTATCTGAATGAATATAAAATGAAGTTATTCTTCCTGACTTTCAGGTCGTCTTTCAGTATTTTTGACCACTAATTAAAAAGTCAGTGAATGAAAACTCTTTATCTGGATCACGCCGCAACTACCCCATTAGATGAAAGGGTATTGGAAGCAATGCTTCCTTATTTAAAAGAAAACTATGGGAATGCAAATTCTGCACATCATCTAGGACAGCAAGCCAAAGTAGTAGTTGAAGACGCTCGTGAAAAAGTAGCTCAGTTAATCAATGCAGAACCTTCGGAAGTCATATTTACAAGTGGCGGAACCGAAAGTGATAATGCAGTTATTAAAGGTGTTTTAGCAGTTTCGGGAACTAAAAAAGAAGTTATCACTTCACACCTGGAACATCACGCCGTACTTCACCCAATTGAAATGTCGAAGATGACAGGATTCAAACCTGTTTTTGTTAAGTCTGAAGAATGTGGTCGAATTTCTGCAAGAAATGTCAATGAGGTAATCTCGGACCAGACTGCATTAGTAAGTCTGATGCACGTTAATAATGAGATCGGTTGTATCAATGAAGTAAAAGAAATTGCACAACTTTGTTCTGGAAACAATATCCCTTTCCATTCAGATACGGTTCAAAGTCTTGGTAAAATACCCATTGATGTAAAAGAGCTTGGATTGGATTTTCTAAGCGGCAGTGCTCATAAAATATATGGTCCTAAAGGAATTGGGATTATGTATGTGAAAAATGGTTCACGATGGATTCCCTGGATGACCGGAGGTTCTCAGGAAAGAAGACGAAGAGGCGGAACCATTAATGTACCAGGTGTAGTAGGGTTTGCTAAAGCGCTTGAGCTTGCGGTTTCTGAAATGGAAGAAAACACTGCAAAATTCAATCATCTGCGTAATACATTACTTTATTCGCTGGATGAAAAACTCACAAGTTGTAGCTATTCAGTAAATGGAGGAAATAAAAACAAAGTACCGCATATCATTAACCTGTCATTTACAGATGACCAAGGGCATGGTGTAGATGGCGAAATGCTTTTATTAAATCTTGATATTGAGGGCATTTGTGTTTCAAATGGTTCCGCTTGCACTTCCGGAGCAGTTGAACCTTCTCATGTATTAATGGGGTTAGGAGTAGAAGAAACTGCTGCTAAATCCAGCATAAGGGTTAGTTTCGGAAAGAAAAACACAGTAGAAGATGTCCACTATTTTGTTGAAAAACTTGATGCTGTATTAAGCAGAATGTTTAATCTGGTTCAATGAAAAACATCTGTGTGTATTGTGGTTCAAGAAAACCATTGAACCAAAAAATCAGTGATCAAGCTAAGGATTTAGGTCAGGGAATTGCATCCAGAAACTGGACCGTCGTTTATGGTGGTGGAAAGATTGGGATGATGGGTATTGTTGCAGATGCGGCTTTACAAAAAGGTGGTGAAGTAATCGGAGTTATTCCAACTCATCTTAAAAAAGCGGAAGTTGCACACCCCGGTTTAACTAAACTTCATGAAACACAGGATATGCATACCAGAAAAGCACTTATGGAAAGTCTTTCTGATTCTTTTGTGGTTCTTCCGGGTGGTTTCGGCACACTGGATGAATTTTTTGAAATCCTGACTTGGCGACAACTAGGAATACATTCAAAACCAATATTTCTGGTTAATATTGATGGTTACTTCGATGGATTACTACAGTTTGTGAGTCAGGCCTTTGAAGAGGATTTTATAAGAGAGAAAAGTATCGCATTATTTTCTGTTGTTGAATCTGTTGAGGAATGTCTTGAAATGCTGGAGCGCTGAATACGGTTTGAATCTTAAGATAACAGCAATCATAATTATTCTTGTAGGGCTTATTGCTTTAAGCTGTAGCTCCGATACACCATCTAACATGCCTGAAATTAGCAACCTATTACCGGAATGCCCTTCTACTCCTAATTGTGTGAGAAAAACTGTTTTCCTTGAATCAGATTCATCTCAAACTTTTGACGCAGCTAAAGCTGCACTGGAAAAACTGGGAGCAGAAGAAATCAACATACACTCAGATCAAAATAAAATTGATGCTGTTTTTAAAATTCCCATTTTCGGATATCGGGATGATGTGTCAATTTTGATCCAAAAACAGGATGCTAAATCTGTTTTATTTATCAGAAGTGCCAGCCGGGAAGGTCACTGGGATATATTTGTAAATGGAATTCGGGTCAAAAGAATTATCAATCAAACAAAGAAACATCTTTCAAATTAGTCTTATGCAAAATCTAACACTTTCACTTGGAATCTTATTATCTATCCTTGGACTTGCTTCCTACTTCGGAACCGGACAAGAAAGTATTACTGCATTAATTCCAATGTTTTTTGGGATTGTATTTGTAATCCTTGGCTTGGTAGCAAAAAATGAAAATTACAGAAAACATGCTATGCATGGCGCTGCAGGTCTGGCATTACTTGGAGCACTTGGTTCAGCAAGAGGTATTCCCGGCATAATTGATATCATTCAGGGAGCAGAAGTTGCCCGCCCTTTAGCTATTTACGCTCAGGTTGCAATGTTTCTAATGTGTGTGATTTTTATAGTACGAGCAGTACAATCATTCAGAGAAGCCCGTAAAAACGGATTCGTTTAGCCCTTATCGTCTTTAAATATATCGGCAATCTGATCGGCATATTTTTCAGCAATTACCCGGCGTTTAACTTTAAGCGTCGGAGTAATTTCTCCCGTCTCTACAGTAAATTCATTAGGCAATAGCCTGAAGTCTCTGATTTTCTCATGTGAAGCTAAGTCCTTCGAAAAAGATCTCATCTCCTTTTTATAGAGATTCAAAATCTCTTCTTGCTGAATAAGGTTTTCGATAGTACCATTTTCTATGCCATTATCTCGAGCATATTTTTTAATTGCATCGAAGTCTGGTACAATTAATGCGGCCATGAAATTCTGAGCTTCTCCTACCACCACAAGCTGATCAATCCATTTACTGGATTTGAACATATCTTCAATCGGACCTGGGTAGATATTCTTTCCACCTGCATTCACAATCATATGTTTGATACGATCCGTTATTTGAAGGTTACCATCTACAAATCTGCCCACATCACCCGTATGAAGCCATCCATCATCATCGATCATTTCTTTGGTTGCTTCTTCATTCTTCCAATATCCTTTCATTACATTCGGACCTTTACAAAGAATTTCACCTGCCTCTGACGTAAGTTCTGTAGGGTAATCTTCGCCGCTGATTTCAGCTACGATTTTACCCGTATTCAAATCCTGAATTCCAACTGTTACTCCGGGAATCACCTGACCAACAACACCCACAACTTCTTTTCCGGGTTTATTTGCGGCCATTACCGGAGATGTTTCAGTTAAACCATATCCCTGAAGAATGGTAAGTCCGGCACAGCGGAAGAACATGTCGATATCCGGAGGGAGTGCTGCACCGCCAGCAACAAATAATCTGATTTCGCCACCTGTTCTTTGTTTAAGTTTGTCGAAAACCAACTTATCAGCAATAACCTTCTGAACAGAAACGAAGCCTCGTTTTCCATCTGAATATTTTCGCCCTACTTCAACTGCCCAGTTAAAAATCTTTTTCTTGGTATCACTTCCATCCTCAACGCTTTTAACAATCAGATTATAAATCTTCTCAAACAGACGTGGAACACTGATCATCACCGTTGGTTTCACCTCAGGCATATTTTTGGATACGGTATCCACGCTTTCAGCGTAGTAAATCTCTGCGCCACAAGAAATAATCGCATAATATCCTCCTGTTCTCTCAAAAGAATGACAAAGAGGTAAGAAGGAAAGTAGCCTGTCTTTGTCGTCCCAGTAAATATGCTGAGTTGCTGCTTTAACATTACTCACAATGTTATTATGAGTAAGCATCGCTCCTTTTGGTTTTCCTGTTGTTCCGGAAGTATAAATAAGGGTCGAAATATCTTCTGGTTTAACTTTACCAGCTCTTTTTTCAATCGCTTCTTTATGCTTTGGATAAAGTTTCGCTCCTTCCTCAAGTACATCTTCAAAAAGAGTAACGTGATCAGGGTCCATAAACTTTTCAACTTTTGGAACATCGAAGGCAACAACCTGTTTGAGATGCTCACAGTTGTCAAATACCTCAACAGCTTTTTTTAGCTGAATACCGGTAGAAACAAAAAATAACTTCGACTCGGAATCCTGTAGAATATACTCACATTGACTTGGTGGAAGTGTTGTATATAACGAAACGTTTATCGCACCTAAAATCTGAATGGCTAAATCTACCACAACCCATTCATATCGGTTTTCACTTAAGATGGCTACACGGTCGCCATGCTCAATACCTTTTTCAAACATATAAGCAGCCATTGCATGCACATCTTCCGCCACCTGATCCCAATAAACCGGTTCATAACTACCGTTTGGATCTAATTTATGATGGAAAGCTGCTTTGTTATTACCAACGTATTTCTTTTTCAGATTTGTAAAGAGATCACTAATGGTCTCAAAGGGCACTATAATTGGCATGAGCTAAAAATTTATTCCGTTTTATTCCGACTGAATATAATATTCTTCTGATCAAAAGCACGAGTTTCAAAAGCACCTAAACAAGTCTTATATTTAGCCAAACAAATTTGATTACATGGCACATCCGGCACACGAAGATACTATTCAACTTGTAAAAGAGATTTTCCGCTCTTACCTCAAAGAAGGTAACCAGAGACAAACCCCTGAACGTTTCATGGTACTTGAAGAAATATATCGTGCCGATGGACACTTTGATGCAGATGACATCTTTTTCCGTATGCAGGAAGGTGGCACACGTGTAAGTCGGGCTACCGTTTATAACACGCTGGATCTATTAGTTGAATGTGGATTAGTACAAAAACAGCAGTTTGGTAAAAGTCAGTATTACTACGAGAGAGCATATGCGTACCAGCAGCACGATCATATCATTTGCAACGAATGCGGACATGTACTCGAGTTTTGTGATCCCCGTATCGGAGAAATCCAAGACATGCTGGGCAAAATCCACGGGATGAATATAGAATCCCATTCTCTTCATTTTTATGGAACTTGTGAGAATGTTGAAGCATGTGATAAGAGAAAGGAAGGCTTGAAGAAAGGCAGTTTGGTTAATTAGTTGTTGTTTATTTGTTAATGGTTATTTGTTATTCGTTAAATAGAATATGAGACCTTTTTCCAGAAATATACTCGAATATATTCCCGATGAGGAAACACTTCATCAGAAAATAGTTTCTTTTTTAGCTATTGGAATAACTATTTCACTCTTGATTACTTGGATATACTACTATACAGTTTTAGCCCTGACCATATTGTCTCTTCTTTTCCTCTGGGTTATCTATTGGAGTCCAAAAGAAAATAAAAGATTAGCTAGAACTGCTGAATCACGAAAAGGAGAAACTATTTGTGAATTTGCACGTTCTTTTGACAGAAAAGAAATTGATCCATGGATTATAAGAGCAGTTTGGCAAGAGCTTCAAGACTATTTGAAAGGAAAAGAATATGGAGAGTTTCCGATTAGAGAATCAGACCATATTGAAGAATTTTACCGCATTGATTCAGAAGATATAAATGATATTGGAATAAGGATCGCAAAACGTATTGGAAGAGATTTAACTAGCAAATCAAAAAATCCATATTTCGATAAAGTTAATACTGTTGGTGATCTTGTCCTTTTTATGAATCACCAACCATTAACGAATAATTAACCCGAAATATACGTCTCTTCGATAAACTTTCTGGCGGCGAGTCGACTTCCCCACCAACCCATCAATACAGCTAATCCGAACATAGCTCCGGTTAAGAAATACCATCGACCAAATGGCCATGAAAGTAAGCCCATTTCCGGGAGATATAATGGAATTACAAATTCAAAAATGAAAAATACACAGGTAACTGCCATTAACCCTGCTAGTACACCCTGAAGTACCCCTTCAATAATAAAAGGGCTTCGGATAAAACTGTTGGTAGCTCCTACCAGTTTCATTGCCCGAATGAGTTCGCGCTTTGCATAAATAGTAAGTCGAATGGTGTTATACACCAGGATTACAGAAGCGAGTAGTATCAATAGTCCGATTCCCCCACCTACTAAAGAGAACATATTTAGGTTCGACTCCATAATTCTGAGCAAACCCTCATTGTATTGTACTTCATCCACCCCTCTTAAATTCTGAATACCCGACACCAATGATTCGATCTGAGAAAGTCCTGCTTCTGAATCTACTTTTAGTTTAAAGGAAGCCGGTAAAAAGTTTAACTCCACCAACTCTTCTACTCCCGGACCAAATTCATTTCTCATAATTGCCGAAGCACTGTCTTTTGAGATATAAACAGCCTCAAGTACAATTTCTTCACTATTCAATCTTTGCTCGATGTCTTCTTTTGTTCGTTCATCCACATCAAACAGGAACACTTCTACTTCAATCAAATCTTTGATAGACATTGCCTGAACGTACACATTGTACCCTACTCTTGAGAGTATACCGAGTAAAAGAATCGCGACGAATAAGGAAAAAATAGAAGTTGTTGCGGCTAGCTTGGCGCGCCGGATTCCTGCAAAACCTTCTTTAATTATATATTTAAAGCTCATATTAATTTCTGAATTTGGCTCTTATACCAACTATAAATCTTCTGCCGCTCATAGGAAATGAAGCCGCCTCAAAGTAGCCTAACTGACCAACTCCATCAAGTGCATTTTCCCATCTCATTACTATCATCATAGCACGAACCCGGGCTGAAAGTTCTGCATCTAACCGAAAAAAAGCAGGTATGTCTACCTCAGCGCTATTTGCCTGCCAATACTGTAGTTCAGTATTATAAAACTTACTCCCATAAGAAAGCGGAGACAGTGTTGTTCTAACGCCAAGTTTAACATAGGTAGCACGATCGAATGCATAGCCTTTTATAAATGCATTATTTCTTATCCACAGCTTTTGCTCATCATAATCGAGGGGTGTACCAGAATTTTGAGGACTCACTTCATTAAATGCATCGATGGTTGCTGAGCTTTCAACTTCAAATAAATGATTTTCGAAACTGCCATACACTGTTCCTGAGATCAATGAGATATCTCCGCTATTTACAAATGTGGAATCATTCCCTAAAAATGCGTCATTATTAGACTGTTTAATTCGTCCCGAAGCACCAATCTGAATCAGGTCACCTAAACCCATAGTTACTTCTGTATATACCGAAATACCTTCTTCATTCCTTAGATTGGAATTACTTGTAAAATTTTTGCCGCTCCAGTATAATTCCTGAATTGAAGGCATCCTGCTGAAGAATGTCCCACTAACCAGTACATCAATAGAGTTAATTTTCAGCTTAGCTCCTCCTCCGATTTCTGTATCTGTGAATCCATCACTTCTTTGTAAAAATCTTCCCTTTCCGAAAACCTGAAGATTTTGATCCAGTTTGCTTTCAATTTCTCCCCCAACCTGGATGTCTGACCAATCTTCCTTGTTAATATTCCTGTTTTTTTTGAAGGTATGGTAGCTTCCTTGCACATCCAGTTTCAAGGAAAATAAGTCTGAACCTATTACCCTAAACGCTTTTCCTGAATAATTTCTTAAATCCCATTCTAAGGTATCTCTGGATGCAGAAGGTAAATCGAACTCATTTTTTGTGAGGGTGATTTCAAATCCAGTATTTTCAACTGAGTTACTATCCGGACGGAAATAGATACCTGTGAGCCAGTCGCGCCGGGATGTTTCTGAGGAAGCTCCACTTACTTTAGGACTGGATACAAAACGATCAAATGAAAAAGCTAATGGATTAGTGACTTGATAACCGAATGACTCATCAAGCTCAAATTGATTTCGAAGATATATGGTACGAAGCTGTACATTTTGGTTCAGATAATGATAGGCACGAGCCAGAATTTGATTTCCCAATACCTCGTTTCTTGGATAATTATCTCCATCTCTCCTGTCCCAGAACGAAAGTTCGATATTTATCCTCTCCGTTAAATTCTGGGTAACCATAAATTCCAGGTTCCGGTAATTATACTTTGCTTCATCGTAATTCATATAACTTACCGGCTCTAAGATATAATACTTCTTAAGTTCTACATCAGCATGATAACCAGAAGATTTTTGGTCATGAAGACTACCTATTTTATGATGAGGGACGTAATTATAGTTTACTAACCCGGTTATTGGATTGGAAAGATCGATTCCTTCCAGATTAAGTGTTTGCTCATAGGGATTGTAGCCCGAAATCTGAAAAGCATCAAATCTTCCTATAGTCCCCTGCCTGAATGAAATAACATCCTTTCTGTATGCATAATAATCTCCCCAGTTAGGCCAGATTTGCCATCTTAGTAAACTATCATCTGCTACCTCACCCGCTCCGGCGGATTTAAATTGTTGCCATGGAATAATTTTTTCAGGTCCTTTTGGAACTTCCCGCTCAGGCTCACTGATTTCAGGTACGTTTGTTGAATCTGGTTCAGAAATAGCTACAGTAACTGAATCAGACTGAAGAGAGTCAGGAGTCACCTGAGCCAGGATTTGAGATATGCTTCCTGTCAGGAGAACAAAAACCAATAAAAGTGCTGATCTTATCAAGCGAATTCTTTTTTTAGTGCATAAGGGAGCTCATCCATACCGGAAAGTAAACGCCTTATTATTTCCAGAGCTACTACAGAGGTTCGTTCTCTGTTTGCAATACGGTCTTTAGTGAAAAACGCTTTAACAGCAAAATGTTGCCCGAGCCCGAAAATTCCAATCCAAACAGTTCCAACCGGTTTTTCCTTTGTTCCTCCACCAGGTCCGGCTACTCCCGTTGTTGATATACCGACGTTGCTTCCCAGTTTCTCTGATACTCCTTTTGCCATTTGAAGAGCAACTTCTTTACTCACAGCACCAACTTGTTCTAAATCTTCCTTTTTAACGCCAAGCTGATTCACTTTTACTTCATTAGCATACGAAACAATCCCACCGAGCATATATTCACTGCTTCCGGGAATATCAGTAATTTGTGTTGCTATCAATCCACCCGTACAACTTTCTGCTGTAGCTATTGTCAGATTTTTTGATTTCAGTATCTCCCCAACAGCCTCACTCAATGTAGTTTCTTTTGAACTGCCATAAATAAATGGTCCTGCTTTTAGTTTAATAAAATCAACCAGCTTTTGTGACCGGTTCGTAGCCTGTTCTTTGGTTTCCCCTTTCCCTGTTACTCGTAAGGTTACCTGACCAAATGAAGGAAGAAACGCTAAAGATACATGTTCATTTAAAAAAGAAGTCAGGTCGCCAAGAACCTGATCGCTAAGGGTGCTCTCTCCTATTCCGGCAATTTTGAGATATTCTGTATGAATGTAGCCCACAGACTCCCAAACTTCCCTAAGTTTTGAAGCTACCCTTCTTTTCATCAAATATTTCATCTCATAGGGCACACCCGGTAGAACAGCCAGATAACAATCGTTCTCATGGAACCACATCCCGGGAGCAGTACCGGCTTTATTGAAAAGTACTTCACAGTTCCCGGGAACCATCGCCTGCCAGCTGTTTGATTCCGAAAAAGGAATATTCCTGCTCTTGAATAAGTCCCGAACATAGTTGTCAACCGATTCATCCTTTACCAGTTTTGCATTAAATAACTCGGCAATACATGTTTTAGTAATGTCATCATGGGTTGGACCTAAACCACCAGTAGTGATTACCAAATCCGATTCTTCCATACTTTTCTGAACTGTTATTTTAATCAGGTCTTTTTCATCAGAAATTGTGTGGACACGGGTGACTTCAATTCCCAATTCATTTAAAAACTGTCCCATCCAGGAAGCATTGGTATTAATTGTGTCACCAATAAGAAGCTCGTTTCCAATCGAAATAAGTTGTGCTTTCATAGACTCTAAAATTCTACATTACACATACTAAATTCCACTCCTTCTTTAGAAAATAATATCTAAAGACTTGGTCTTGCACACAAAATTCCTCCAATAATTCATATACCTAAATCACTAAAAATTAATTTGTAACAAAAAATAAAATACTACATCTTTAATGAAAGTAAGAGAGAAATAATGCCTGAATATTTTATTAAGTACACACTTTTCTTAGTCCTTGGAACTATTCTTCTAACTAGTTGTGGGTTGTTTGAGAATGAGCAGGATTCAACAATTGTTTGGCAAAAAGAAGATCTGGATGACTTTATAATTTATGCTTATGCCCCGGATGGCGATTCCTTTGCCGTTATTGACTTGGTGACCGGCGAAATCTATCGACATATAGATGACTTCAAAGGTATTCAATCTGTAGCGGCTACCCAAGACGGCTCCCTCATCTATGTAAGTACGTTTCGGGTATCCGGCTCGGGAGATACCTATGAGGGAGAAATTTACGAGGTAAATACTACAAGTTGGGAGTATGAAATTGTCTATAACCAAGCTGCTCATCTGATAGAAAACCGAAATGGTGGCATATTTTTTATAACAAAAGGTATTACTCGTCCCCTTTCAAAAAGAGTGTTTGGTGAAATTAATCCATCTACCGAAGAAATTACTGAGATCGATAGCATTGACGTTGACTGGGGGGCATGGTATGATGATAGATTGATTGAAATTCACCCCTACAAACCACTGGTATTTGCAGTAGATGGTTGGCCTGGAAACCTATATCAGTATAATTATAATTCTCAAGAGATAGACTTTTTATTCCCAGAACTCGCCTTTTCTTCCTTGGCACGCATCACTTTATCTGGATACGGAGATTCATTGTTTATTCCTGGGGGACCGGTTCTGGACGTAAACCATGAGAAAATAGTGGGTACTATACCCGTATGGAGACTAGGTTCTGCAGCCACCCGAAAAGACAATATTGAAGTCTATATTACAGACCCAGGAGGATATTTACGGGAGCCATACTCCAAGGGTAAGATCTTTGTCTATGATCCGGAGAAGAATGAGATGAAAGCGCCTATCAATGTTGGAAGCGTTACTGATGTGATTTACCTGACCCCCAAAGAGCGTTACGCGGTGGTCAATAACTGGCTGTCTAAGTTTATCGTTGTGGATTTGAAAACCCGTAAAATTGTTTCGGAGCATGAATACATAGAAAACAATGTACAAACACAAAGCATACAAGGGATGTACCTGGCCCCAAAGCCACCTTCATTAAAATAAACTCAAAAAGGAGAAACGTCATGAGAGTACAACCGTCACTTAAACAACATGTGATTTTAGTAATCACCTTGTTACTGCCATATATATGCTATGGGCAACAAGAATACTTCTATTCAACCAACGGAAAAAAAGTGTATATGGAAATAATGGAAAACCGGTTTGTTGTTAAACCAGCCTCACCAGTAACTGCCAAGCAGGCAGAAGAGTTATTAGGTCCAACATTTACAAATGCACGGGCAGAAACTATTACAGGAATTAATGATTTTTATGAGATCAAGTTTGATTCCGGTCTTTTTACCACACAAGCATTACAATCAGAGCTGGATGAGCAAAAGTCCAAAAACACTTGGAGCAAGGTGAATCCTGTGTACTTGATTGAGGGAAACCCGGCTATTGTGTACGATGTGTTTGTAGTTAACCTTAAAGACGAATCTGTATTTCAAAAACTCGAACAGTTAAATAATGAGTACGGAGTAGAGTTAATAAGCAGGAATACATTAATTCCTACTATGATTACCCTTCGCGTACCGGACAATTCCGAACACCAGCTTGTTGAATTAGCTCGGACTTACTTTGAACGCTTGGAATTAGAATGGTCGGCTCCCGATTTTAAAATGAAGACCGTGCTTCACACTAATGACCCTTACTATCCCTACCAGTTTTATATGGATATGATATCAGCAGATAAGGCATGGAATATTAGCTTATCCGATCAGGATATTACGGTAGCGGTTGTTGACCAAGGAGTGGAAGCCCACGAAGACCTTCCTGCCGGGCAATTAGTAAACGGATATGATGCTTTCGGGCAAACCGGCGGAGCTCCAGGTGGAAACGAAGCGCATGGAATGGCCAGTGTAGGTATCATAGCGGCCAATCATAATACCGATGGGATAGCTGGTTTAGCCCCCAACGTTAGGATTATGCCTGTTCGTATTTTTAATGAACGAGGTAACGGTTCCACCAATAATGAAATTACATATGCAATGACTCACGCAATTACGAACGGTGCTGACATTATCAGCAACAGTTGGGGATACAGTGATAACAATGGGAATAGTGTGACCACTGATGCAAATCCGGGACTAACCACTGTAATAAATAATGCAAGTCAGAATGGGCGCGGTGGCTTGGGCACTGTTATCATTTTTGCTTCAGGTAATAACGGTCAAGATGTTACTTATCCAGCTTTTTTAAATAGTGTAATTGCAATTGGTGCCATTAATAGTTCTAATACTGCTTTTAACTATAGCAACACTGGATCTTCGTTAGATTTAGTTGCTCCAAGTGGTGAAGTTGGTACCGTAAGCGTAGTTAATTGTGGATTTTCTGATTTCCGTTTTGAATACAGTTTAGATGGCACTGTATGGACTTTAGATCGAGAAGGGGCAAGTGGATGGAATCCTGGAGATCATGATATTGCCCCACTTGATTGTTTTAGTGAGTATCAATGGTCTACCCATGGTGGGCTGCCTACTCCAAACACAGGTTATACATCTCATGATGGTGGTACATCTGCTGCTGCACCTCAGGTAAGTGGGACAGTAGCACTAATGCTTTCAATAAACCCAAACCTTACCTTAAGTCAGATTCAAAACCGAATCCAATACACTGCTGACAAAGTAGGTCCATATACCTATACAAATGGTTTCAATGTGAATATGGGTTATGGGAGGGTAAATGCTTATAAAGCAGTTCGGGAAGCACTTCCCTCTCAATATTCAAGCCAAAATTTTACCTCCTCAACTTCACTTTCTAATTCGGCCCATATGTACGGAACCACCAATATTGGAAATTCAGTTACCGTTACAATTCCTTCTGGTCAAGTCATGGTTTTAAGAGGTACTGTTAACGGTGGTACAAACTCTAAAATAACTTCCTACGGAAAAGTAATCATTGAAGAAGGCACTGTTTTGAACGATGTAGAAATAGTAATGGAAAGCGGAGGAGAACTCCTTCCAAGTAACATCGAACTTGATGGTAAAGGCATTGTATTCAAAAGTGGTTCAGATGGAGAAATAAAAAACAGTACCATTACAAATGCCAATCGCGGGATAGAACTAAATGGCTCGGCTACTCCTTTAATTGAAGGAAATATCATTGAAGATAATGCTCACGGAATTTGGATTAATAGTGGAGTTGGAAGTGGGGCACAAATTATAAATAATGCTCTTTCTACAAACTCAGGATATGGAATTGCAAGTTATTACTCCTCTCCTACAATAAACTATAACTATTTTAATGGTAATTACTTTTTTGGTTTAGGTTCTACCGCTAGTTTTTATCGTAACCGATTTAATAGTTCGAATTATGGGCTTCAATTATTAAACAATAGTGCTGTTCAAAATGCTACTCGTAATTTAGTAGTTTCAAGTGGAACCACGTTTCATGTAGAAAGCCCGGTTACCGTTCAATTACAATATAATGATACGTGGGTTGCAGGTACTACTTATCTAGTTCGGGCTAATTATAACGCATTAGTATTTGCATATAATAATTACTGGGGTGGCTACCCATCTTCCAGTTATTATTATTCTACTAATGGAGCAAATATTTATTACTCTCAGTCACCCACAGCATACGTCCCGGAATATCATAAAGTATCAAACCCAACATTGGTTGACAATCCTTTCGAGGATGTGAATTGCACCGAGAAATACAATGAAGTTAGTGCCTTGCTTTCAGAAAGAACTGATGAAGAAACTAAGAGAGCTCTCTTAACAACCAAGGCTGGATGTTATAGGTCTATGGGCATAGATGGTTTTATTGAACACTTGCAGGAAGAAGTCCGCACTGGTCTTTCTACCTCCAGTAAACTGTATGCCACTTCTTCTTGAGTTAGAAAACCTCTTCTTAATGGATGAAGGTAAGTATGATGAAGCTATTGCAAACTACCAAACCTTGAGAAGTAATTTTGACCATGATCCCATGCTTCATCAACACGCTTTATTTGGTTTGGGATATGTTTATAGCATTGCAAAGGAAGAACAAAAAACAGGGCTTTCCTTCTTTGAAGAACTCCAATCACTTTATCCGGAATCGTCTATGGCAGAAAGCGCCAGAGAAATTTCGAAATCTTATGGTTTTGATCTAGCAGAGTTAGAATCAGAGGATAGTAACAAAGAAGTTTCTGTTTCCAATTTCCCAAACCCTTTCAATCCTACAACACAAATCAGTTTTATATTACCGGAACAAGCTTTTGTAAAACTGAGAGTGTTTGATTTAATTGGTCGTGAAGTCGCTGAACTGGTAAACGGGGAACTAAAAGCCGGGAATCATAATGCTAATTTTAATGCTTCAAACCTTGCCAGTGGTATTTATTTGTATCAATTAGAAATCGGGGATAAGATAATTACACAGAAAATGACGCTTATAAAATAGGTTACGCGAATTAATTTATCCAAGTCATCCTCATTCTTTGAGGATGACATTTTTTTTGAATAACCACTTCCTAAATAATTCCTATCTTCGGCGATGCATCGAATTCCGAATATCCTCAGTTCAGTACGGATCATACTTTCTCCCATTTTTCTGGTTCTTTGGTTTCAGGAAGAGTTTCTCCTGAAACTATTGGGATTGGTAGTCTATATTATCGCTGCTGTAACTGATTATTTTGATGGGTACTATGCCCGGAAATTTGCGGTTGAAAGTAAACTTGGTGTATTTCTGGATCCACTAGCAGATAAATTCCTGACCTTCAGCGGCTTCATTGTACTTCCCTTTATAGATCCTGAACAATTTCCTTGGTGGGCAATCGGACTTATTATTTTCCGGGATATTGTAATTACCATATTCAGAATTTATACCAACAGGAAAGAACAGCCAATGGTTACCCGTTTTACAGCTAAAGCGAAAACAACCATTCAGATGGTTTTTCTTTATATCGGTTTGGTAGTAGGCTTATTTCAGAATGTCGATTTCTTTGCAGGGGAATGGGTTCGTTTAATTCTTCAGACTGATATACTCCTTTACCTTATGATTTTTGTTACTTCGGTAACTCTCTACTCAGGAGTTGAATACATTGTTGTAAACAGAATGGTATTCAAGCCTGAAAAGTGATGAAGAGGTTAGAGCTTTTCATTGGTTCAGGTTTTGGTTCAGGCTATTTCCCGGTAGCTCCCGGAACTGCAGGAAGCCTGGTTGCAACTGTCTTTATGTTTTTTGTGATATCCGGGGGTGAATTAATTGGAACTCCAATTGTAGTTGTATTAGCCAGCATTCTTACCCTTGCCGTAAGCAAAACCTGTGAACAGGAATGGGGAGAAGATCCCGGAAAACTAGTAATGGATGAGTTTGCAGGACAAGCTCTGGTTTTTATCACTATTTCATTTTCAGGGGATTTACAAAAAGATATCCTGATTCTTGGTCTCGGCTTTATTCTATTTCGGATTTTTGATATCTGGAAGCCTCTTGGGATTAACAGGGTCCAAAAAATTGGTGGAGGCAGCGGTATTTTATTGGATGACTTGCTTGCCGGTTTTTATGCGTTTATCTGCTTAAAAAGTGTTATTTTTGCCTTCCCTGAATTTTTTGGGTTCGCATAAACAGCGAATAATACACTGTCAGATAAAAGATTTACAGAACGCATGATTATTGATACCGCATTTGCACGCGAGTTGGCCGCTCATTTATTGGATATAAATGCAGTGATCCTTCGACCTAATGAGCCTTTTACATGGGCATCGGGTTGGAATTCTCCTATTTATTGTGATAACAGACTTACCCTTCAGCATCCTGAGATAAGAAAGAAAATTGCCTCTAAATTAGCTGATATTATCACTAATGAGTTTCCAAAAACTGAAGTAATTACAGGTACGGCAACTGCAGGAATCCCTCATGCTGCATGGGTTGCTGATCTTTTGAATAAACCAATGGCTTATGTTAGAGCTAAAGCCAAGGCTTACGGAATGGGAAATCAAATTGAGGGCGGTGTAGCCAAAAATCAATCCACCGTAGTTATTGAAGATCTTATTTCAACTGGTGGATCAGCAATTTCAGTAATCAATGCATTACAATTTGTAGGTGCAGATGTTCAGGCTATAATTTCAATTTTTAATTATGGATTCGATAAATCTGTTGAAAATTTCAAAAAAGTAAATGTCCCGGTATTTAACCTTACCGACTACACCACTTTAGTTGATGTTGCGGTGGAAAAAGGCTTTGTAACTAGTGATGATCTTGAACACCTCTCAAACTGGAGAAATCATCCTGACATTTGGCCAAATTAAAATAAAGACTGAAAGAAAAGATTGTGAGTAATAAAAAATTCTTTATTGAAACCTATGGCTGCCAAATGAATTTCGCAGACTCAGAGATCGTGAATTCAATCCTGATTGAAGACGGTATGACCGTAGCACCAGATCCGGAGTCAGCTGATGTCATTTTGGTTAACACATGTTCTATCCGTGAAAATGCAGAGACTAAGGTTTGGAATCGACTTAAAGAACTCAAAACCATCAAAAAGACTAACTCTGATCTTACCGTTGGTGTACTCGGATGTATGGCAGAGCGTATTAAAGACCGGATTATTGAAGAAGAAAATTTAGTTGATATCGTTGTTGGACCAGATGCTTACCGTGATATTCCCCGACTTCTAGCCGAAGTAGACGATGGACGAAAAGCAGTAAATGTGCTTCTATCACTTGAAGAAACATACGCTGATATTGCGCCTGTTCGAACTACCGGGAATGGCGTTTCTTCTTTTGTTTCTATTATGCGAGGATGTGATAATATGTGCTCCTTTTGTGTGGTTCCATTCACAAGAGGAAGAGAGCGTAGCCGACCTCTGGAAAGTATTTTAAAAGAAATTCAACAACTGAGTGATGAGGGATATAAAGAAGTTACCCTGCTAGGACAGAATGTAAACTCGTATAAAGATGGAGAAAACACATTCACCACGTTGATGGATGCTGCAAGTCTGATAAATCCTGAAGTTCGTTTCCGTTTTTCGTCTCCTCATCCTAAAGATTTCCCGGATGATTTATTATACCTGATTGCTGAACGTCCAAATCTTTGTAATTATATTCATATTCCTGCTCAGGCGGGAAGTGATTCCATGCTGGAACGTATGAGAAGACCTTATACCAGAAAGCAATACCTGTCGCTTACTGAGAAGATGAGGGAAATTATACCCGGTGTTTCGTTATCTACGGATATTATTGCTGGTTTCTGTGGTGAAACTGAAGAAGAGCATAATGGCACAATGACGCTTATGAAAGAAGTCGGTTATGACCTTGCGTATATGTTTGCTTATTCAGAACGGGAAAGAACCCTGGCTTACAGAAAATTTGAAGATGATGTTCCTGAGGAAATCAAAAAGCGAAGATTATCCGAGATTATTTCTCAGCAAATGGAAATCCAGAAAGAACGAAATCTTACAGAAATCGGAACTCACCATCTGGTATTGGTAGAAGGAACAAGTAAAAAATCTGAAGATCAGGTAAGTGGCAGAACTGATACCAATAAAATTGCCGTTTTCGATCGTCGGGATTTCCAAAAAGGCGACTATGTTGAAGTAGAAGTAACAGATTGCACTTCAGCTACCTTAATTGCAAAACCAATCAGAAAAACTACGATTTCTGAGTTTTATGGAGCTGCTGTAGAAGCATAAGTGAGAAGAGGAAAAACATATCCAACTTACTTTACCTTATTTTTAGTCCTGATTACAGGCATTGCTTCAGGACTTTCTACCGCTCAGGAAACCACTAAAACTAATCTTGGTGTGGTTTGGGAATCAAATCCACCCGCATCTGAAATTTCTTCAAAATTATCGGATTATGAGCAATTGGGAATCTCATTTCTTGAACTTACTCACCCTGTTGAGAACTTTGTTTTAGACTCCCTTGCAAATTATCCTTTTCGTGTATTAATCCGCTTCGAAAAAGAGTTCCTTATTACTGAAGAAATAAAACAACACAGGGACGAGTATATCGAGGATTATCAAAAACTAATTCTGGAGTATTCAGAATATGAAAACGTGATTGCTTACGGACTCTTCTCTTTTAGTCAGTCTTTTAACTCAGAATTTATTGAGGAGATAAATGGAATCTCAGAACAGTTAAAATCTATGACAAATAGAGATTTCTATGAAATTTCCACTGGTCCTTATAATAGTCTTGATTTTTCTATCACACAGATTGGGGATGAGTATATTCCCGAACAGTCTTCAATTCTTTTATTAAGTAAGGATTATGAGAGAAATGATATTCATCTTTTCTACAAGCTAATGAGTCAAAAACCTGATGTTTTATTTATTGAAGGTACATGGCTTGATGAAGCTTTGAACGACTATACTCCTCTACATGAATCACTAACCGAATTCAATTCCGGTGAAAATTTTATCCTTCCTTTGCCTCAAAAAACTGCATTCAGTGCTGAATTTAATTGGTATGTGCTTGTATTCGTACTTATTTGGATAAGTATGGGAATACACATATTCATTTCCCAAACTTACAAACCTCTTATTTTCAGATTTTTTACAGGCCACCGATTCTTTGTAGATGATGTAATGCGTTACAGGGAACGGTCTTTTTTAAGTGGTACTTTTTTGTTTTTCCAGCACGCTGTTTTTACAGGACTGGTTACTTATATATTAAGTTCTCTTCTTATTTCTGAAAAAGGACTTATCGCATTTTTTGGATTTCTACCGCAAGCAGCAATTTTTGGACAAAACTACTTTTCTCTATTTATTATTGGAGTACTGATCTCAATTTTAGTACAACTTATTGGTCTTTTCTGGCTTTACTTCCCAAGTAAGTCGATGACTCATTTCAGTCAAGCCCTTAATTTATACACCTGGATTTTCCATATCGATTTCATTTTGGTAAGTATTATGCTCATTCTTTTACTATCCGATGGAAGTGGCACATTAATACTGATTCTGGGAGTTTTATTTGTAATCAATTGGCTTGCTGCGTTCTTAATTACCTCTTTCGACAGTTCCAAATATCTCATCCAAAAGAGAGTAAGCTATATACTTTACACCTTTGGTTTACATACCATAGTAAATATTGTAGTACTGGTATTTATACTTAGTAATAACTTCCTGATAGATGTGCTGGAGTTAATCTTTGTGATTTAACTCAAATAATCTGTTTCCTTAAACGAGCAACTGGCTCATTAAGCTGCTCTCTGTATTTGCTTACCGTTCTTCGGGCTACTTTATAGCCTTTTTCATTTAAGGCATCGGCGAGTGCCTGATCACTAAGAGGATTTCTTTTGTCTTCGTTATCAATTATTGTCTGAAGTATATTCTTCACTTCTCTGTTAGAAACTTCTTCCCCACTTTCAGTTTCTAATCCTTCGTTAAAAAAGTATTTAAGCTCATATACTCCGAAATTTGTCTGAACATATTTCCCGTTTACAACTCTGGAAACTGTAGAAATATCCATCCCTATTCGCTCTGCTACATCTTTCAGAATCATAGGTTTCAATCCATCTCCGAACTTGAAAAAATCTTCCTGAAGAGCCACCATTGTTTTCATGGTATTCATCAACGTATTCTGACGTTGCTTTATGGATTCAATAAACCAATTTGCGGAATCAATCTTACCTTTCATAAAGCGCTGAGTCTGTTCATCCGCTTTTTGCTTCTTTTCCTTAATTTCATCCCACATTTGCTTGTACTCAGGGGATATTCGTAAAGAGGGTGCATTCCGTTGATTAAGGTGAATAACAAATTCCCCTTTTCCATGTTCATTTTGTTCCGCTCCCCGCCAGTATACTTCGAAATCAGGTTCGATATAATTTTGAGTTTCCTCTAAGCCGCTTGATACAGCACCAGGTCGGGGATCCATATGCCTTATTGCTTCAAAAGCTTCTTTAAGCTCCTCTTCATCAATACCAAACTTTTGAAGAAGTTTATCAAAGTGTTTTTTCTCAAAAGCCGTCCATGCAGCTTCGATTATTTTAATTGCCAGCCTTCTGCCTGGAAGATTTTTATCCGATTCCTGAAGTTGAACAAGTAAACAATCCTGTAAACTGGTCGAAGCTATTCCTATTGGATCGAGTAACTGAATTTGCTTTCTCACCCGATCTACATCTTCTACTTCCAGATATATCCCATGATTAAAGGCAATATTATCAGCTACCGCAATTAAATCTCTTCGGAAATACCCGTCTTCGTCTAAAGATCCCAGAATTTGATCGGCAATTAATTCTTCCTCTTCAGACAGATCCAGCAACGCTACCTGATTTTCAAGTTCCTCAAGTAATGATTCATTGTATGGGTTAGGAAGGTCTTTCCATTCTTCAATATCCGGGTTTCTAGGAGCTGAATATGTTTCTCCATCATATTCTGTGTTTTCATCAAATTCGTCCCAGTCTACTTCATGTTCTTCCAGACTTTCAAGTGCCTCTTCTTTCTCTTCTTTGATATCCTCCGTTTCTAATCGCTCCTGTCTCTGTTCCATAAAATCCTGCTCTTCCAGAACTGGATTCATTTCAATTTCCTCTTTTATTCTCTGTTCAAGGGCAATAGTTGGGAGCTGAAGCAACTTAATATACTGTAACTGCTGTGGCGACAGTTTTTGTTGCAAGCCTTGCTGAAGCTTCTGGCTGATATTCTGGCTTTGCTGATTTCTAAGCACTTCTTATCCCTCGTTTGACCTCACATATTCGCAAGCCGCTAAAAACTCATCATACCATTCCTGACCGTATCTCCTGACTAAAGGTCGCTCTAAAAATTCGGCCAAATAAGTATTTTCTTTTTCTGCTTTTTCACAAGCAGCGGAACATATTTTTGGTACATATTCAAAATTAGCATAATCAAAACCAGCTATTTTTTTCAATCGGACTGGAAACAAATGACAACTCAAGGGTTTTTCCCAATTGAATCTACCTTCGAAATATGCTTTTTGTATAGCACAATATGCGACTTCATTCTCATCATATTTTACAAAAATACATTCTGCTTCATCCACACAAGCCAGCTCGTAACCTTCTTTCTCGCTCCCAATAACCACTCCTTCTCTCTCTGCTACTTCCACTGCTTTTGGACTTAACTCGTTCTTTAATTCTCTGTAAGCTTTATGAAGAATAGGTATTTCATCTTTAACTACCGGAGCTCCGGCATCACCAACAACACAACAAGCCCCTTTGCATCTTGGAAGGTCGCATGCGAACTTTGCTGTGGCTATATCATCAGCTAATATGGTATCCCCAACTTTAATCATATGTGCAATATACAAACATCGTGCCATTAGGCTACATCTCTTTATTTTTTTATTGATGCATTCTTTAACATTTCCGGAAACTTCCACCTACTATCTTTCGTCAATAGCGGGTCATTACAAATAAACTCTGATTATGAAAAAGATTTTATCCTCCTCTCTTTTAGTCATTTTACTCACTTTTTTTATTACTTCCTGTTCCAGATCGGGAGATCAGGAATTCTCTGTTGAATACGAAAAAATGGTTCTCGACAATGGTCTTGAAGTTATTTTTCATCAAGACGATTCTGATCCTGTAACAGCTGTAGCTTTAACTTTTCATGTAGGATCAGCACGTGAAAAAGAAGGACGAACAGGATTTGCTCATTTATTTGAGCATTTACTTTTTCTTGAATCTGAAAACCTTGGTAAAGGTGGACTGGATAAAATGAGTAGCAGAATTGGTGGTTCCGGCGCAAATGGGTCGACCAGCAGAGACAGAACCAATTATTTCCAAACGGTGCCAAACAATGCTCTTGAAAAAATGATATGGGCTGAAGCAGATAAGTTAGGCTACTTTATTAATACAGTAACCGAAGCTGTTGTTGCTAAAGAAAAGCAGGTTGTAAAAAATGAAAAAAGGCAGGGAATTGATAATCAACCTTATGGACATGCTAATTATGTGATTGGAAAAAATATGTATCCCGCCGACCACCCTTATAATTGGCAGGTTATTGGTTCTCTGGAAGACCTTCAAAACGCAACCTTAGCAGATGTAAAGGAATTTTATAACAAATGGTATGTACCAAATAATGCAACATTAGTAATTGCAGGTGATTTTGATGTAGATCAGGCAAAAGAATGGGCACATAAATACTTTGATGAGATTCCCCGTGGAGAAGAAATAACACCTCTGGAGGATCGACCCGTATCTTTATCGGAAACTAAAAAACTGTATTATGAAGATAACTTTGCCAGACTTCCTGAACTCAGAATGTACTGGCCGGGAGTATATCTCTATCACGAAGATACATATGCTCTGGATATTTTAGCAGAGTTATTGGCTTCGGGGAAAAAAGCGCCATTGAATAAAGTTCTTATCGATGAAAAAGAACTTACGTCAAATGTCTTCTTTTTTAGTAACAACTCAGAAATTGCGGGTGAGGTTGCCTTAATTACGCGTGCCTTTCCTAATACAGACCTGAATGATGTTCAATCTGCTGTAGAAGAAGCTTTTCAGCGTTTTGAAACAGAAGGTTTTAGTGAAGCCGATCTGGATAGAATTAAAGCTGGAATTGAAACGCAATTTTATAACGGACTTTCAAGCGTTCTGGGTAAAGCTTTTAACCTTGCGCAGTATAATATCTTTGCCAACGATCCCGGATATATCAATGAAGATATTAAGAAAACCCTCGCTGTAACCAAAGAAGATGTACTACGCGTTTATGAGCAATACGTAAAAGGGAAGGCATTCATCGCGACCAGTTTTGTTCCGCAGGGACAGGCAGAACTTGCGCTATACGGTTCTGTGAAAGCAGAAGTTGTTGAAGAAGTAATCGCTGAAAGCGGAGCTGATGAGTCATTTACTTTACCGGAAGAAACGGAATATAAGCGCACTGTATCCAGTTTCGATCGTTCTGTTGAACCACCTTATGGAGAAGCTCCAAATGTGAAAGTTCCAGATGTATGGGAGCGTAGTTTAGATAATGAAATGACAGTATATGGCATTCAAAATAATGAGTTACCACTTGTTCAGTTTGAATTGAAAATGGATGGAGGATTATTGCTGGACACTCCTGATAAAGTAGGAGTCGCTAACCTTGTTGCAGAACTTATGACCAGAGGAACAGCAAATAAAACTCCGGAAGAATTAGAAGAAGCAATTGATGAATTAGGTGCTACTATCAATATTAATTCTGGCAGACAAAGTATTAGTATTACAGGGAATGCATTGTCCAGAAATTTTGCAGCAACCATGAAACTGGTAGAAGAAATGCTACTTGAACCAAGATGGGATGAAACTGAATTTGAACTGGCAAAACAGAGTATTTCCAGTCAGATTGCTGCACAAAGCGCCAATCCAAATAATATCGCTACCAATACGTATAACAAGTTGGTCTATGGTGAGGATAATATCTTGTCATTCAATCCAATTGGTACAACTGAAAGTGTCGAGTCGATAACTATAAACGACTTGAAGAGTTATTATGAAACCAACTTTTCTCCAAATCTCGCCAGCTTTATGGTGGTTGGATCTGTTTCTCCTAACGAGGTGCTAAATACATTAAGAAGTATCGAACAAAACTGGGAAGTGAAAGATGTGGAGTTACCTGAACTTAGCTTCCCTGAAGAACCTGATGAATCTACCGTTTATTTTTATGATGTACCTGATGCCAAGCAATCCGTGATTCGTTTCGGATATCTTGCTATGCCGGAAACAGATGAAGATTACTACCCGGCCACTGTAATGAATTATATTTTAGGAGGTGGCGGTTTTGCTTCCAGATTTACTCAGGAACTACGCGAAGGTAAAGGATACACCTATGGAATTGGTTCAGGATTTCAAGGATCTGAACTTCCCGGACCATTTACTATTAGCAGTGGAGTACGAACAAATGTTACCTATGAATCGGCTGCCCTGGTTAAAGAAATCCTGGAAAATTATCCGGATACCTTTACAGAACAGGATCTGGAAACCACCAAAAGCTTCTTACTTAAGAGTAACGCCCGTCGCTTTGAAACTTTGGGTGCAAAGCTGAATATGTTGGAAGATATCAGCGATTATGGTTGGTCTCCTGATTACGTAAAAACCCGGGAGGAAATTGTTAAGAACATGACAATTGAAGAGATTTCAGAATTAGCAGATCAATATGCCAACCCAAACAGGATGATCTATCTTGTGGTTGGTGACGCTAAGACCCAATTGGATCGTCTTGAAGCGCTTGGATTTGGAAAACCTATTCTAATAAGCCAGGATTTTAAAGAGGGTAATTAGTCCTTGTCATTCCGGGCTTGACTCGGAATCTTGATTCTTATATTTACTCAAGATCGCGGGTCTAAGCCCGCGATGACTTTTACAAAAAAATCACTAGAATATTATTTATGCACTCCAGAGTAAGTGAATTAGTATCAAAGCTTAATCTTCAGGAACATGTAGAAGGAGGTTTCTACAAAGAAACCTATAGAAGCGAAGGAATCATTAAAAGAGGAAGTACTCCCGAACATTTTGATGGAGATCGAAACTACAGTACAGGAATCTACTTCCTTCTTACCTCTGATAACTTTTCCGCTTTTCACAGGATTAAACAAGACGAAATGTGGCATTTCTATGAAGGTTCTTCTCTAACCATTCATATGATTGATGAAAAAGGAACCTATTCGTTTCAACGATTAGGGTTGGATTTCAATAACCATGAACTACCACAGTTCACAGTTCCTAAAAATACCTGGTTTGCATCTGAAGTTGAAGATCCAAATACCTATTGTTTAGCAGGTTGCACAGTTTCGCCCGGTTTCGATTTTGCAGATTTTCAATTAGCTGAAAGAAAAGAATTGATAGAATCTTTTCCAGAGCATAAAGAAGTAATTCACAGGTTAACCAGATTTTGATATAAAAAAAGCCGTTCACTTTTCAGTAAACGGCTTTAATCAAAAATTAAAAAAGACTACATAGAAGCAAGGTCTTTAAGCGTACTTGCAAGTTTACCAACTTTATCTGAATCACTTGCCATACTTGCCATTTCACTTACTTCATCAGCAAGCTGTGATAGAATTTTAGTTTTTGCCTTACCTGAAGTAGCATCAGCATTGGCAAGCCCTTGACGAACCGCAGTGATGCTTGCCGCATCTAAACCATTGTCGCGATCTAACTGATCCACATATGCTTTTGCTAATACGGGAGTAGATGGCCACACAAACATTGGGTTACCCTGAGCATTCAAATAATCAAGTTTAACCGTATTAGCAGCAGCTATTTCGTTTTCAGTTAAGTATGGAGAAGGTTTTAATTCAAAAATATCCATACCTCTTGAAATCTCAGAGTTTACAATTACTCCATTATACCAGTAAACAGACCAACTTCCACCACTTCCCATTCGATCTGCTCTTACAGGACCACGATCGTGGAAAGCAATCTCTACAGGATTCATTTTATCAGTCCAGTCGAATACCGAAATTCCTCCCTGATACCAGGATTGTACCATGATATCACGGCCCGGAACCGGAATCATTGAACCATTATGAGCTACGCAGTTTTCCTGTACTGTTTGTGGAGCTGGTAATTTATAATAGCTCTGAAAAACTAATTTACCATTTTCAATAGTGAAGATGGCGTTTGCTCCCCACTCATAAGGATCACTTTCACGGCACTTAGGTTGGCCACCACCACCCCACTCATCAGTAAATAGTACTGCGCTTCCATCATTGGTAAAAGTAGCGGAATGCCAGTAAGAAAAGTTAGAATCGGCTACAGCATCGATACGCTTTGGATTTTCAGGGTCAGAAATATCAAGCAGTAAACCATACCCTTCACAGGCACCACCAGCTAATCCGATTTCAGGATACAGAGTGATATCATGACATTGGTTTGGTCCACGGTTACTTTCACCACTTCCAAACATTTCATTAATCATGTTGGTAGCATTTTCTCTTAAAAAGAGGGTATCTGCAGCATTAGGAGTTGCTCCTTCTCCGGCTCTTTCCTGAGCTATATTTTGTAAAAGACGTCCCGAAAAACCAGATGATAATACTCGTTCCTGTCCTCCTCTCACATAAGTAAATGCGCCATTAGCTTTCGCTATACGCATAGCTTCTAAATCAGCTGGTGCAAGTCCGTGTCTTGGCGGAGCTGTCAGGTCTTCAAATATTCGTGGAGAAGTTACAATTGCAGCATCTGTTGGTGAATCCAAAGGAACTTTAATTACTTCGATTCTGAATAATGCTGAGTTTGGATCATCTTCAGGAGCAAAATTAGAACATCCCGGTAGTTCTTCTTCCGGACGAACACCTGCTGAACCAGACACATATACATACACATTTTCATCGTCTTTAGGATCTTTTAAAACTGAATGAGTATGTGAACCACGGCAAGTTTGAACATTGGCAATGTACTCCGGATCTTCAATATTGGTAATATCGAAAATTCGAATACCTCTTAGTCTGTCTTCACTTACCGATTCCTGGACACCCTCAGTACCACAGTCTAATCGACCACTATATCCCTCTCCGGAAACGAAAAGTAAGTTTCCATAAACCGATACATCACTCTGAGATGCAGGGCATACGTAGTCTTTTACTAATACAGGTTCTTTTGGATTTGAAATATCCCAAATGATAACCCCATTATAATTACCCTGAATAGCAAAATTATCTTTAAATGCTAAATCTGAGTTAGTTTTTCCTACAAAATCTTCCGGAGGTGGTGTTTGTGAAACCAGTTCCAGATTCCAGATAGCTTCTTCAGCATCAAATAATCCTGCTCCAAGACCAATGCGAGGGTCAGGTGATGGAGGAGTTACCTCATCCATTGAAGCAACTTCAGGAGCTGAAAAAGGAGCCTGAACAGCTGGTGCTTTCGGCGAACATCCGTATGCTGTTACGAAAACAGCGAGCAGTGTAAGCACTGACAAATTTTTTGTTATAGAGTTTTTCATATATCCTAGGTAATTAGTTTGTGTCTTTTTTAAAACGTTGGTGCTATTCGTTATGAGTTAAGAGTTTAGCTTTTTTTCTACTAGTTGCAAAATCAATTAACTGCATACAATGCTGAATCAGCTTAAATAGTGTAAAAAAAAAGCCGTTTACTTATTAGTAAACGGCTTTCAATTTTTTCTGCTTACTTATTTTGAAGCTAGATCTTTTAATGTATTTGCAAGCATTTGAACTTTTTCAGAATCAGATGCACTTCCTGCCATCTCTCCTACTTCTTCTGCAAGCTGAGAAAGAATTTTAGACTGAGCGTTTCCGGTAGTTGCATCAGCGTTTGCAAGACCCTGTCTGATCGCTGTAATGCTGGTTCCATCAAGACCGTTATCCCGATCAAGTTGATCTACATAGGCTTTTGCTAAAGCTGGTGTAGATGGCCACTTGAACATTGGATGACCCTGAGCATTAAGATACTCAAGCTTTACAGTCTTAGAAGCTTCAATCTCATTAATGGTTAGGAATGGACTTGGCTTCAGATCAAAAATATCCAAGCCACGTGCGATTTCAGAATTAACAATCATACCATTGTACCAGTAAACTGACCAGCTACCACCAGATTGCATTCTTTCAGCAGAAACAGGACCTCTGTCATGGAAAGCAATCTCAACCGGGTTAGATTTATCGGTCCAATCAAAAACTGAAATACCACCTTGATACCATGATTGTACCATAATATCACGTCCCGGAATTGGAATCATACTCCCGTTGTGGGCAACACAATTTTCAGTAGCAGATTGAACAGCGGGGATTTTATAGTAACTTTGGAATTCAAGCTGATTGTCGTCAGAAATTGTGAATAATGCATTTGCTCCCCATTCCATTGGATCAGTATCCTGGCATTTAGCTCCTCCGCCACCGCCCCATTCGTCGGTAAATAAGATTGCACTACCATCATTAGTAAAAGTAGCTGAGTGCCAATATGAAAAGTTAGAGTCAGCAACAGCATCAATTCTTACAGGGTTTACCGGGTCAGTAATGTCGAGTAGTAAACCATAGCCTTCGCATGCGCCGCCTGCTAATCCGATTTCAGGATATAAAGTAATATCATGACACTGATCTGGTCCTGGCTCATCACCATCACTTTCAGTAACACCACGAAGCTCATCTACGATTGCCTGCATGTTTTCTCTCAGGTAAGTACTGTCTTCGGCAGTTGGCTCACCTTCACCGCCACGCTCTTCAACGATTCTGGTTAATTGAGCTCTTACAAAGTTATCGTTACCAACCTGCAGGAATGGTCCAACAATAGTTTCAATAATGAATGGGAAACGACCTTGATCATATAAATCCTGGTATTGTTGCTTTTCAGCAGGGGTTAATCCGTGCTGAGGAGCTTTAGTTAAATCTTCAAAGATTCTTGGAGAGCTAACAATAGCGGCTTCAGTTGGGTTATCAAGAGGTACTTTAATAACTTCGATTCTGAAAAGTGCTGAATTTGGATCTTCTTCATCAGTTGAACATCCTGGAAGTTCTTCTTCAGAACGAACAGGCGCAGAACCTGAAACATATACATATACGTTTTCATCATCTTCAGGATCTTTTAATACGGAATGTGTATGAGAACCTCTACAAGTTTGAACATTTGCAATGTACTCAGGATTTTCAATATCTGTAATATCAAAAATTCTAATACCACGTAATCGTTCGTCACTTACAGCTTCCTGAACACCTTCTGTACCACAATCAAGACGTCCCCCAAAGCCTTCTCCAGAAACAAACATAAGATTATCGTATACGGAAACATCACTTTGTGATGCAGGGCATAAATAATCTTTAACCAATACAGGTTCTTTTGGATCAGAAATATCCCAGATAATCACTCCATTATAATTTCCCTGAAATGCATACTTACCTTGAAATGCTAAATCGGAGTTAGTAACTCCAACAAAGTCTTCTGGTGGAGTAGTAGTCGATACCAGTTCCATATTCCAAATTGCTTCTTCAGCATCAAAAAGTCCTGCTCCTAAACCGAGGCGTGGATCAGGTGTTGGAATTACAGCTTCACTAAGGGGAGCTACTTCCGGAGCAGTGAATTCTGCCTGAACAGCAGGGCCTTTAGGCGCACATCCATATGCTGTAACAATTACAGCAAGTAGAGTAAGTACTGATATGTTTTTCATTGAATAGTTTTTCATTCTTAATTAGTAGGTTTGTTGGTTTAAAATTCGAAAAGACGGATTAGAAACTATCAAGTTCCATATTCCTAAGCATTAATTTCATTCGCTCAATTTCGGTAATTTGATCTACATTTATATCTGTTGCCAGTCGAAAAGCACCTTCATCCTGAACTGCACCATCAGTAGAAATTAACTTTTTTACCATAGTTACAGCTCCCTGATGATGTTGAATCATGTATGTTAGAAATAGCCGGTCAAACTCTTTTCCTTTTGCTTCCGAAAGCTCGACCAATTGATCCTGAGATAACATACCTTCCATTTTCATATGATCATGATGTCCTCCTTCTATTCCATGAATCATGAGCATTAATCCATTAATATGAACTTCCGGAACAGGTTGGTTTCTATCTTTAAGCCAGGTTTGCATTATAGCAATCTCATCTTTCTGAGCATTAATAATTCGGGCAGCAAGTGTCTGAATAGCTGGACTTGCATTATTCTTAGGAGCAAGGTCTGACATAATTAATGCCTGAGCATGATGACCAATCATATCAGTCATAAACTTCACATCAGCTTGTGTAAAATTCATTCTGGAACTATCGATTCTTGCCCAGAATAACTCTTCCAGTTCTTTTTTTGATTTTTCTTCTGATGATTGAGCTTTTGCATCAACATTGATGCCTGTTATCAAAAAAATGCTCCCAATAAATGAAACGAAAATTTTTACTTTTATACCTTTCACGGCTCTGTAATTTTTATCTGTTTTCTCTTTTTAAATAAGACGTTAATAATAACCCCAATCTTTGAAAAAAACCAACATTTGAGCATTTGATCAATATTTTTTTACGTCCTTTATTTTGTCAATTAAACCCTATTTTGACAAATATTAGTACACCTTTTTCTACTTATACTCCATAAATCGTTATCTTCGAAATCCCACAACCATGAACTCTAATCTTAAGCTATGAGTACTTTGGAATCTTACGTAAAAGAAAAAATTAATAACTGGTTAAACGGCGGTTACGACGAAAGCACAAAGAGTACAATTAGGACCATGTTAGAAAATGAGCAATTCACTGAATTGACTGATGCTTTCTACAAAGACTTAGAGTTTGGTACAGGTGGATTAAGAGGGA
This sequence comes from Balneolaceae bacterium, assembly GCA_017795005.1. Lineage (GTDB taxonomy): Bacteria > Bacteroidota > Rhodothermia > Balneolales > Balneolaceae > RHLJ01. Next base: position 3,000,597 of record CP051242.1, read on the forward strand.
TAATGGGAGTTGGATCCAATCGTGTTAATAAATATACGTTCGGAGCTGCTACTCAAGGCTTAAGTAATTTTCTCAAAAAAATTTACCCTGACCAAAAAATTAAAGTAGCGATCGCATATGATTGTCGTAATAATTCAGATTCTCTTGCACAGGTTGTTGCTGATGTATTTTCAGCGAATGGAATTTATGTCTATTTCTTTGAAGCCCTTCGCCCTACCCCTGAACTATCATTCGCCATACGTGAGCTTAACTGTCAAAGTGGTGTTGTACTAACAGCTTCTCATAATCCAAAGGAGTATAACGGATTTAAAGCTTATGGATCCGATGGAGGTCAATTCGTGGCTCCTTACGACAAAATGGTAATGGAAGAAGTGCAAAAAATCAGAAATGTAGAAGATATAAATTTCGATCGTGTTGATGAGAATATTGAAATCATTGGAAAAAAAATCGACGACCGTTTCCTGGAAGAATTGGTTAAGCTTTCTGTTTCTAAAGAAGCTATACGGCGACAAAAGGACATTAGCATAGTTTTCTCTCCTATTCATGGAACCGGCGGAGTTTCCGTTCCTCCCGCACTGGAGGCTTATGGATTCGAAAAGGTTACTTTAGTGAAAGAGCAAATGGTTGTGGACGGTAATTTCCCAACAGTTGTATATCCGAATCCTGAAGAGCAGGATGCTTTAAGTATGGCTATGACCAAAGCAAAAGAAATTGACGCCGAACTGGTTATGGCAACAGATCCGGATGCAGATCGTGTTGGTATTGCAGTAAAAAATGATAAAGGGGAATGGATTCTTTTTAACGGGAATATGACTGGTACGCTTATTATTAATTACATGCTTACAGCATGGAAAAATGCCGGAAAATTAACAGGTAACCAGTATATCGTAAAGACAATTGTTATCTCCTACCTCATAGACCGAATAGCAAAATCATATGGAGTAGAGTGTTACAATACTCTTACAGGGTTCAAGTATATCGGTGAATTGATGACGGGGTTTGAAGGAAAAAAAGAATTTATTGTGGGCGGTGAGGAAAGTTATGGGTACCTGGTCGGAGAACATGTTCGGGATAAAGACGCAGTAGTTTCCTCCGTCATTATTGCAGAAATGGCTGCGTATTATAAAGATCAGGGTAGCAGCTTATTCGAAGCATTAGTTGAAATGTATGTGGAGCATGGATTTTTTAAAGAACGACTCGTCTCAGTTACCAAAAAAGGAAAAGCCGGAGCTGAAGAAATTCAACAGATGATGAAAGACTTCAGGAATAATACTCCTAAAACTCTTGGCGGCTCAAAAGTGGTAGTTCTTAAAGATTACAAAAGTCAGCAGGAAAAAAATCTGGAGACTGGTGAAGTGACTTCAATTGACTTACCTGAAGCGAATGTTCTTCAGTTTATCACGGAAGATGGAGGTATCATTTCTGCCCGACCTTCTGGCACTGAACCTAAAATTAAATTTTACTGTAGTGTAAATACTGATCTTAAAAGCGCTGATAGGTATTATGAAACTGATGCTTCTCTTGATTTTGTGATTGATGCTATTTTGAAGGATTTGGGGGTTTAATCCTCCTAACAATCTATACCGCATAACTAGCTACGATGCTCCGCGTCGTAGCGCATACCCTGTTCGTTCCGACGCCGGGAGTGCGGAACGAGAGGAAATTGTTTCCACAACAATGCATTTTAATCACATTCACTCTCCTTCGTGGATAACTTCGGCATTTTGTGGGAAAGTAATTTTGATAATACTCTATTAATATCTCATCTTAATTACGTGCTAATGGTGTTCAGCATAGAAAGTTTTTGTGTTGGATGAAAAGGGAATCCGGTGGCCTGTATTCGCAGGGAATCCGGAACTGTACCCGCAACTGTAAGCTGTTTTAGTTTTTTCACTCAAGCCACTGTCTCAGCCCCAAACAAGACGGGAAGGCGAAAAAAATTCAGCAGTAAGTCAGGAGACCTGCCTTAGCCGAGTAAACGAGGTTTCGGGATTAAAACCAGGTTGAAGCGAATATGTTCTTATAGGATTATTGTATGGATGATCATACTCGCTCCTGTCCCTCCTCATCATTTTTAAGAAACAGGCTATGAAACAATTAATTGGCAAAACCTCGGTGCGGGATAACATCGAGCTTAGTGAAACACCTTCCTATCCCATTTTCAGAGAATTGTATGAGAAACAAAAAAAGGCCATCTGGTTTCCGGAAGAACTAAATATTCAGCAGGACGCCCTCGATTACCATGCCCTTTCCCCCGATGAAAAAGATCTGTTTGACACAGCCGTTGGATACTTCTGCTCTTCAGAATTACTAGTACAAAATGTGCTGGTTAATTCCTTCTTCCCAATGCTGAGCGACCCTCACGCTAAAATGAGTTTCAGCACTCAGTTGTTTATGGAGAACATCCACAGTGACTTTTTTGAGATTGTGCTCCAGTCTTTTAACATGGACCGGGAAAAAATGTATAAGGTTGCTTTCGACGACCCCATCCTTAAAAAGAAGATGGACTTGATTGTGGAAGAAATCGACAATATCAGCTATGGTAAGATTGATCCGGATACTTTGCAGGGCAGAAAGGATGTTTTACGTGCTATTCTGATCAACAACATCATCATGGAAGGTATCTTCTTCTATTCCTCCTTTGCGCACTTCTTTGCACTCAAAGACATGGGAAAAATGAGAAATGTGGTTTCCGGTGTGGAACTCATCTTAATTGACGAATCATTGCACCTCCAAAATGGAATTGAAGCCATTCTGATCATGCTGGAAGAAACCCCGGAAATTGTAGATGATGCTCAGTTTGTGAGAGAAATCAGAGAAGTGATTCTGAAAGGCACTTACCTCGAAATCGAATATGTTCAACATAAATTCGACAACAAAACCATTCTGGGGATTTCCAGTTCAGAACTGGAGCGCTACCTCAAATACATCACCGACCGAAGACTGGAAGAACTTGGATTTACTCCTGAGTTCAACATTACTGAAAATCCGTTGAGATTCCTTCAGAAAGAAGATGTGAAAAAGCTCATCAACTTCTTTGAGGTTTCATCTACAGAATACACGAATTATTAATAAAGGAGATATCAACATGCAGCGCACAGTAATTAAACGAGACGGCTCACAGGAAAAATTTGAAACCCAGAAAATCATTAATGCGATCTTTGAGATTTTAGTTGGCCTCGAAATCGAGGACAATTACGAGATTGTATTTCGCATTATGAAGGAACTGGATCTGAAAGTTCCGGAGCTTGTTAAAACGGAGGAATTGGATCAGCTTCTGCTGAAAGCCATCGAGCAGCTCATTCCCCAACACCCGATGTTCGACACATTGGCCACTCGTCAGCTTCTCAAGCAAATCAACAAAAAAATTGACCGACAACTTGTAAGTTTCACCGAATACCTGGATCACGCCATTAATGAGAAACTGGTAAAAGAAGAGCTTCTGGAATTTGATTTGGACATCCTTCAATCTGCCATGGATTACGGTCGGGATGAACTGTTCGGCTACTTCGGTCTCACTACGCTCCGCGATAGATATTTGATGAAAGACCGTTCCCAAAATATCATTGAGAAACCGCAATGGTTTTTTATGCGGGTAGCAATGGGTATCGGCAATACCAATGAAGAAGTGGTGAAAGTGTACAACAAACTCTCGCAGTTAGAATACATGCACTCTACACCAACCTTGTTCAATTCCGGCACGCCGATGTCTCAGTATTCTTCCTGCTATGTGAGTGTAGTTGATGACTCACTTGATTCCATCATGGCAAAAGCTACCGAAACGGCCTTCCTTGCAAAACATGCCGGGGGAGTCGGCACCGATGTCAGCCGGGTTCGTGCTACCGGTTCCCTCATCAATTCCTTGAATGCGAAGTCTTCCGGGGTAATCCCTTTTATAAAAGTATTTGATACGTTGGTAAACTCGATTCAACAAGGTGGCCGACGAAGAAGCTCTCAGGTGATCTCCATCCAGCCCTGGCACCTCGACATTGAGGCTTTTCTGGATTTAAAAGAAACCACCGGAAATGCGTATTTCAGAACACCTTCTCTGAATACCAAACTCTGGACGCCGGACGAGATTATGCGTCGTATCGAGCACAAAGAAGATGTGTATCTGTTCGATCCGGGTGAATGCCCTGAACTGGTGGAAGCCATCGGTGCTGATTTCACTGAAAAGTATAATCAGCGCATTAAAGAAGCTGAGGCTGGAAAAATTCAACAATTCAAAAAAATTGAAGGCGAAACTTTCTACAAGAAATACCTCTTCAAGCTGGCAAAAACTGGTCATCCGTGGCTGATCTTTAAAGACGAGCATAATCGCAAGAATCCCTGCCCGGATTACAGTGTAATCAACAGCTCGAATTTGTGTACAGAGATTTCCATCCCCAACCGGCCCGATTCCACCGCTGTGTGTACGCTGGCTTCGCTGAACCTCTCTAAACATGTAAAATCTGACGGCTCGGATTTCGATTGGGACAAAATCCAGGACACCTTGGAAACGATGGTGCTGGCACTGGATAACATTCTCGATAAAAATTTCTATCCCTCAGAAGAAGCCAAACGCAATACCATGGATTTGCGTCCACTGGGGATTGGTTTAATGGGATTCGCAGAAGCATTAGTCGATCTTAAAATTTCATATGATTCCGAAGAGGCAGTGATAGCGGCCCGTAAGCTGGGACAATTCATGCGAAAAACCTGCTATGCGAAGTCTGAAGAACTGGCACAGGAACGCGGAGCCTTCAACCATTACAAAGAAGCCAAGTACGACTACTCTCCACGTCGAAACGCTGTACTTCTTGCTATCGCTCCGACTGCGACTATTTCTATTATTTCCGGAACTACCTCTTCTATCGACAGCTACTTCAGTAACCTGTATTCAAGGGATACGCTTTCCGGGAAACATATCGTCATCAACAGCCAATTGATCTTTGATCTTGAAGAAAAAGGGCTTTGGGATGACCGTATGGCTACCCTTATCAAACAACACAGCGGCTCAGTGCAGCTTATTGATGAATTTGAAGGAAAGATCGACAAAGAGATTTATAAAACGGCCTATGAAATCCATCCAAACCGACAGGTGGATATTGCTGCTGCCTTCCAGGAGTCGATTGACCAGGCAGTATCCAAGTCATTGTACATCGACGAACAGTTACGTGGAGACATGCCCGAAATTTATCTTTATGCCTGGAAGAAAAAGCTCAAATCTACCTACTACTGCTTCATCGACAAAGTGGTAAAAGGTGAAAAATATACTTCTAAAGTAAATAAACGAGGCAGCCGCTCCGGATTTGGCGGAGGTTCTGAGAAAGAAGAAACAAGCAAAGTTTCGGTTGACGAATCAGAAACTACAGCGGAAAGCATTTCTTCCACTCCAACCTCAGTCCGCCGGGGATTCGGTCAGCCAGCAGCAACGGAAACAGCTGAATCACAGGAAGCACTTATTCTCGAAGCCCGCGCAAAATTTGGTGACGAACGGGTAGAAGAAGTTTTGGCTGCTGGTGAAGATGCCTGTCCGACTGATCCGCTGCTGAGAAAAATCTGCCCGAGTTGTGAATAGTATTTCCAGATTGACATTTTGCGAATCGTAAATTATCGGTTTCATTTAACCAATTATGTATTTAGCTTAAAATGTAACCAATGATGGTCTCATTGAAACGGTACTTGTACCAACTTTGAGTTAAAAGGGAATTCCCGTGAAAATCGGGAGCTGTTCCCGCAACTGTAATTCTGTCCGTGTTTATGCGGAGTCGCAGCCTCATCTTTGCCACTGTTCTCCTGAGTATTTGGAGGGCGGGAAGGCGCTGCAGCAGAAAAGCCAGGAGACCTGCCATCATTTAACCATCGCATTTCCTTCGGGTAAAAGGAGCTGTTGATATCGATGCTATGCGTCTTCTTTTATTTATAACCGTATTTATCAGCTTTAGCAGTGCTTTTGCTCAGACTCAACCTGATACTGTAATTCTCAAAGAAATTACGGTTAAGGCGACCCGCATTCATCAACCTCTACTTAAACAACCCATCTCTGTTACCACTATCAATTCGATAAAAATCGACGCACTATCAGGAGGTACTATTTCGGAAGTGCTTAATGCTCACGCCCCGGTGTATGTTCGAACAAACGGCCCGGGTGGACTTAGTACGCTTTCTCAGCGAGGGTATTCTTCATCACAGACCCAGATATTGTGGAATGGCTTTCAACTCAATCACTCCATGCTGGGGTTAACGGATCTTTCCTTGATACCGGCATTTGCAGTTGGTCAAATTACCGTTGCGTCCGGAAATGGAAATACCTCTTTTGGTGAAAAAGGAGGTGGAACTGTTGCCCTTCAGACGAAAGAGCCTGAAAATGAACTGGGAGTCTCTCAAACCATTGGATCTTTTAACAAGTCTATTACTGAAACCTATGCGGGAGTCCATCTTGGAAAATGGAGTTTCAGCTTAGTTACTGGTTTAGAAAAGTCGGACAATAATTTTGGTTATTCAACCCGTGAATTCAATAACGAAGCAGGTGGATTTATCACCGTAAGGAAACAACGTTCCAATAACGAAGTGTCTTCCAAAACAGGAATCCTTTCAATTGGCTGGAAAGAACACCAGAAAAATTTTATTTCTACTTTTTGGCTGTATGACGCCTCTAATAACATTCCGGGTGGGATTTCAAGTCCATCTCCCCAGGCTAGTCAGGAAGATTCATATTTCCGATGGATGAGCCGTTTTACTACAACAACTTTTGGGCAGAAACTAACTTCAAAACTATATGTTAACAGACAGAAATTGGATTTTTTCAATCCTGCCAGTAATATTGATAGTCGTAGTACCAGCAACTCGGTTATTGGTGATGTTGAACTCTTAAGCGAACTCCACCAAACGCTGGATTTAGTCTCTTCTCTACAAATCGGACATTCCTATGTTAACGCCTCTGACTACTCAGGAAAAGCTGATCGGTCACAGTTTTCACTTCAAACTCATCCACATTGGCAGCCTGTTGAACGGGTAAATCTGTACGGGGGACTTCGTTTTGATTACTATTCTGATTTTAAAGAGGCATACAGCGCTAGCTTTGGAACAAATATCGAAATTCTTACTGATCATTTATTTCTAAAAGGGCAAATAAGTAGAAATTTCGTTGCCCCAACTTTTAATGATCTGTACTGGCCGGGGCTCGGTAATCCTGATTTGAATCCCGAAACCAACATAAAGTATGAAACCGGTTTATTGCTAGATCAAATGTTCTCCGGATTCGCCCATTCTACTGAACTCACCTTGTATGATGGCATTGTTGAAGAAGGCATTCGCTGGCTTCCGATTGGCGGAAGTGATTTCCGACCTGTAAACCTGGAAAGTGCTCGCCTTTTCGGGTTTGAAATCAAAGAAAATCTACAATTCTGGTCCAGAGATTTTCATCTTGATCTGCAAACGACACTCCTTCACACTAAAGCGACACTAACAGAACCCCGCTTCGAAGGTGACCGCGCAGAAGATAAACAACTAAGATATACACCAGAATGGCAGCTAAAAGCTAGTGCATTTCTAAAGTGGAAATCTCTGGTTTCAGTATTTAGTTACAACTTTACAGAAGAAAGATTCAGCTCGGCTGATCATCAAAGTCCGTTCGACCCATTACCGTCCTATGAGGAGGCAACATGGAGTACTTCTATCAAAATTAAAAAGGGCAACTTCGGGATTAGCCCTCAATTCACTGTTCAAAACCTGTTTGATGAAGACTATGTCGTAATTCTCGATTACCCGATGCCCGGAAGAAATTATCAACTCAAATTAACGATCAACTATAAACTCAATTAAATACACTATGAAAAAAATCAGATACTACCTCTTAATTGCCGGGCTTTTTGCCTCAGCAAATCTTTTTGCGCAAAACAAAGAACTCGTAAACGTAGTAGTAGGAAACGAAGGAAATTTTTTGGCTTCGAATGCTACCATAACCAATTATTTATTGGAAACTACCACCGCCACAAACGGAGTTTTTCTGTCTGCAAATGGTGTAAGCATTGGGGATGTAGTACAAAGCCTAGCATGGATTGATGGTAAAATCTTTGCTGTGGTTAATAACTCACAAAAAATTGTGGTTGTAAATCCTCTCGATTTTACCCAAACAGGACAGATCACTTTTGGAGAAGGAGCAAGTCCCCGGGAAATTGTTCAAGTAACAGATTCAAAAGCCTATGTTACGGACTTATATGGTTCAGCTGTTCATTCAGTAAATCTGAATGATCTTTCAGTAACTACTGATACAATTTCGGTAGGAATTAATCCAGATAGAATTATTGAACATAATGGATATGCTTATGTAGGGAATAATGGTTTTGGCAGTGACAGTACTATTTTTAAAGTTGATGTATCAACCAATGCCGTGGTAGATACATTTTATGTAAGCAGGGGACCCGCGGGTATGGTTGTAGATTCACAAGATAACCTTTGGGTTGTTTGTACAGGTTATGCTGGTGATTACGATACTGAATGGAATTTAATACCGGGAACCGCGCGAAATGGTGGTATTCATGGGATTAATCTTCAAAATGGAATTGAAATTGCATTTGAAGAGTTAGCATCTGCTGATTCTGATATTGCATTGGATGAACAGAACGGAGCGTTATATGTAAACAGTGGTGGAGTTCGGGTATTTAATCTGGCAAATAATGAAATGGCTGCTGATACTTTAATTCCTGGCTTTTTCTATGCCATGGGCTACGAATCGGTAGGCGGATCAATTTATCTTGCCAATGCAAAAGATTTTTCCTCTACAGGAGAGATTCTTATGTACAGTAATTCAGGTGAGGAAAAAGGCAGCTTTGATGCAGGTATTATTCCGGGAAGTTTTCTTTTTGTTTACGATGATATGATTAGTACTTCCAATGAGTCAGAAGAAAAAATCCAGTTATTTGCACTTGCGCAGAATTATCCAAATCCATTTAACCCAACTACCAATATTGAGTTTTCTCTTCAGCAACCGGGTAATATTATACTTCAGGTATACAGTTCAAACGGACAAAAAGTAGCCGAACTGGCTAACGGTTACTATACTACTGGTTCACATTCTGTCACATTCGATGCTTCTAAATATGCATCCGGTATATATATTTATAGAATAGTAACCGAACAAGGATCAATTTCAAGAAAAATGATGCTTATCAAATAAATCAAAATCTAATACCGAATAAGGTACTTTAAGTACTTTATTCGGTATAACTAATAGCATTTATTACTGTCTATCTTTGTAAAGAAAACAGGTCTCAATCAATAGAAAAGACAACTTTAAACTCAGAACCTATTCCCTCTTTTGACGTTGTTTCCAAGTTCCCATCAAGTTCTTTAATGTGATGTTGAACCAGACTTAATCCCAATCCATAACCACCTTCACCGTTCGTTCCCTTAGTTGAAGTAACTTTATTTTCAATTATTTCAGATACTTTACTTTCACTCATTCCAACACCACTATCTTTTACTGTTATCTTTAACGATTTATTCTTGAAAGTATCCTTTTGTGAGTCAGAATTTAGTATTTCAAAATGTACATCAACACTTTTTTTAGGCTCTGTAAATTTAATAGCATTTGAAATCAGGTTTCCAACAATTTGAAGTATTTTACCATCATCAATGGAATAACTGTTAGAGTCTCCAGAGTGACTAATATTAAGTGAGACTCCTTTTTTAAGAGATAAGGGTAAATATAGCCGCTTTATTTTCTCAACTAAAGCTTTAGTTGAAATTGTGTCATCTTCTATTTCTTCTTCCTCAAGCTGATTAGATAAAACATTTTCTGAATAGCTTAACATCTCCTTTCCACTTTTTTTAAGTAAAGTGAGGTATTTTTTTATCTCCTCACTATTCCCATCGTATTCCATTTGGATTAACTCTCCTAATCCAATTAAACCATTTATCATCCCTCTTAAATCATGAGCTATCTCTCTTTTAGCTGTTTTTTGATCTTTAAGAGCTTTCTTCATTTTATTCTTTACTCGTATACTTTCTAATCGTGATACAATGTCATCTGCTAGGATATTGATAAATTCCTTTTCTGTATCTGTAAGTGTTAATTCTCTAAGGCTGATAACACAAAACGATCCGACACTAAATCCTTCTTTTGAAATTAATGGAACTCCGTAATAATATTTAGCACCGGCTGCTTTAATACTTTCGATATTCATAAATCTATCGTCTTTGCTGAGATCAAAGACTTCCATAGGTTTTTCCCTCTCAACAGTATAGGAACAAATCGTTTCGTCTCTTTGAACGATTAAATCTTTGGTTCCAATCTGAGAAACGGACCATTGGAAGGAGCTATCTATAAAATTAAGTTGAGAAATCTCGGTCCCTGCCAGCTTTGCAGCCAATTTATTTAAATTAATGAACTCGCTCTCTAATGACTCATAGTCCAGATTAAAATCCGATAGGTTAACCAGACGCTTAAATTCCTTGTCTTTATTCAAATGACTCCTTTTTTAAACCTATTCCAACATACAATATAAAGTTGACCTTCTTACAACTTATTTAACGTACGTAATAACCTGTAGATTGGATTTATTCGATTTTATCTTATAAAAAAATCTTTTCTCTTATTTCAGGCTGAATATTTTCCCCGCTTTCTGAATAACCAGATCCTTCATTTCAAGCTGTAGCAGACTAACCAGCAGCTGGCTGGTATTTACTTCCAAATCATCCCCGATGCTGTCTATTTGAGCTTCTCCCTTTTCAAGATATTCACAAACTTTCTGACTTAATTCATCTAACTCTTCTTCTTTCCAGAGTTTTGGGTTAGGTATAATCTGCTTTTCTGATGAGTTCTTTTTTCCGGTTTCGAGTGGTAGTTCGTCCAGTATATCATCAATAGTTTGAACCAATTTTGCCGCACCTGTTTTGATAAGGTAATTGCAGCCCGAGCCGGAAAGATTTTCTAGTGAATGAGGTATAGCAAACACTTCCCGGTTTTGATCCAGTGCTAGATCGGCAGTGATCATACTCCCCCCCTGCATTCCCGATTCTACAACCAAAACACCCAAACTCATCCCACTTACAATCCTGTTTCGAACCGGGAAATTACCAGCATCCGGAATAGTACCTAAAGGAAATTCAGTTATTACAGCTCCCCCTTCCCTTACAATCCTGTTTGCTAAATCAGCGTTCTCTCTGGGGTATAGATTATCAATTCCTGAACCTAATACTGCCACAGTAGGTGCTCCAACATCCAGTGCTGCTTTGTGAGCAAAAGCATCAATACCATGAGCCAGACCACTAAAAATGCATAATCCTTGATTTCCGATTTCACTGGAAAATTTTTCCGCCATCTTCTTCCCATAATTTGTTGCGTTACGTGTCCCGATTACGCCAACACCAGGTTTTGATAAAGCTTCAGGATCCCCCTTTAACCAAAATAAAGCAGGGGGATCATAAATCTGCTTCAATAAACCGGGATACTCGGGATCAGCAATGGTTATAATCCGTGCTTTTACCTTTTCGGTATTTTTTATGATCTGATCTACTTCTTCCCATTTACCAAAAGAAAGAATAGATAGTGCTGATGCTTCACCAATAGTTTCTACACTACGAAGTTCAGTTTTGGAAAGATTGAAAATCGTAGATGGCTCATCAAAAGCCTTTGCCAAAAACTTGATACGCTTGGAACCCAGTCCCGAAATGAGACTAAGGGCAAGGAAAGTTCTAAGATTCGGATTCTGATTCGAGTTCTCTTGCATGCTGGATTCTCTCCCATAATGTTTCTCTTAACTCATCTACTCCATGACCGGTAGCAGATGAAATAAGAATAACGGGAATTTCATCCTCAAAATGAAACTCTTCTTCAAGCTTAAATCCTTGTTTTAAATCCATCTTAGTGATAGCTAACACCCTTGGCTTGTCAAGCAAATCGGGACGGTATGATCTTAACTCATTAAGCAATGCATTGTATTCGTACTCAATATTAGTCTCAGCGCTCACCATAAAAAGCAACACATTATTGCGTTCAATATGTCTTAGAAATTGAATCCCTAATCCTTTCCCCTGATGTGCTTCTTCGATAATTCCGGGAATATCTGCCATCACAAAACTCCGGTAATCAGCAAATTTTACCACTCCAAGATTTGGTTCTAACGTTGTAAAAGGATAATCCGCAATTTTAGGTTTTGCTTCAGAAAGGGCTGATAGTAAGGTACTTTTACCTGCATTTGGAAAACCAACTAACCCGACATCAGCAATTAGTTTAAGTTCAAGTTCTATCGTCTTTTCTTCACCAGGTTTTCCTTCCTGAGCAAATTGTGGTGTTTGATTAGTGGCACTTCGAAAATGCCAGTTTCCTAACCCTCCTCTACCACCTTCAGCAATAACCAACGATTGTTCATCTTCAGTAATTTCTCCTAAACGTTCTCTGCTATCTGCATCAAAAGCAACCGTACCCAGTGGAACTTCCAGAATAATATCTTCTCCGTTAGCTCCGGTTTTCCTGCTTTTTGCACCATGTTCACCGGCCTTTGCTTTGATAAATTTTTTGTAGCGTAAATCCAGAATAGTATTTAACTGCTTATTACCCTTTAAAACAATATCGCCGCCTTTTCCCCCATCACCGCCATCAGGGCCACCTTTTGGGACAAACTTTTCTCTGCGAAAATGAGCGGAACCATCCCCTCCTCTTCCGGCAGTTACATAAATTTTAGCGTAATCAGCGAATCTCATTTCGTTATTCGTGAATGGTTATTCGTTAATTGTTTCTACTATTAACAATTAACGAATAAGAATGATGAGTTTTGGTTTACATAAGTATTGGTATTTACTTCTTATGCAATATAAGTTTAAGCAACTGAGTAAGCTTATCTTTCATTTCGGTTCTGTCTACAATGAAATCCAGAAAACCGTGTTCGAGCAAATATTCTGCAGTTTGAAAACCTTCCGGTAAATCTCGTCCAATTGTTTGACGAACGACACGAGGACCGGCAAAAGCAATTAATGCTCCCGGCTCAGCAATATTAAAATCACCAAGCATTGCATAGCTTGCTGTAACTCCACCGGTAGTTGGGTTAGTTAGATATGAAATAAAAGGGATTCCTTCTTCATCAAGCTGAGCCAGTTTAGCGGATGTTTTAGCCATCTGCATCAAACTAAGAACGCTTTCCATCATACGTGCACCACCCGTTTGAGAAATAATAATCAAAGGGACTTTCTTTTCTCTGGCAGTATCGATAGCAACTCCCAACCTTTCACCTACAACCGAACCCATACTTCCACCGATAAAACCAAAGTCCATACATCCTACAACGAGTTCAAGACCATTCATTTTTCCAACACCAACACGAGCTGCATCAGAAAGACCGGTTTTCTTTTTTGATTCTTCTAAGCGATCGGTGTATTTCTTACGGTCGGTAAATTCTAGTGGATCAGTAGAGATAATATCCTGGGCAATCTCTTTAAATTTCCCCCCGTCGAAGATGATCTCAAAATACTCTTTACTTCCAATTCTGAAATGATATCCACTTAACGGGTCAACAAACAGGTTCTCCTCTAATTCGCGCCGGTGTATGGTTTCACCAGTAGTAGGCACTTTAACCCAAACTCCTTCGGGCATTTCCTTCTTTTCAGAAGTTTGAATGTTATCGTCTTTTCTTTTAAACCAGGACATAGACTCCATTTTTCAAATTTTGCTTAAAATAAAGATAATCGAGCTTAATTAAGAATGTTTTTCAACCATTGTTCAACCAATCCCGGCCATGTTTCTGCAGCTGAATTTCCTTTTCTTAGACCAAATCCATGTCCTCCTTCCGGGTAAACATGAAGCTCATATTTTAATCCTTCTTCATACAGTGCCTTTGCAAAAACTAACGAGCTGCTTGTATATGGATCATCGACAGTAGCAAATATAAATATTGGTGGAACATCCACATCCAGCGTTATTTCGGGTGTAAGTGATTTATTCCTACCTCGATCCAAATAAGCAGGGTAAATCAAAATGGCAAAATCAGGTCGGGCTGAAATTTTATCCAGCTCATCAATATGATCATACAAATCTTCTTCAAAACGAGTACTTGCCCTGGCGCTTAAACTACCACCTGCGGAAAATCCAATTACCCCGATTTTATCGGTATCAATTCCCCACTTTTCCGCATTCCCTCTAACGACCCGAATAGCTCTTTGTATATCATATAATGCTTCGAGTTCTTTATCAGGAGTTCTGTATTGCAACACAAATGCAGTATAGCCGAGTGTATTCAGCCATTTCGCAATCGGAGTTCCTTCAAAATTATATGCCAGATACTGATACGCTCCTCCGGGTGCAATTATTAGCGCCCCTCCATTTTTATGGGACGCTTCTGACTCAAATACTTCTAAAAGAGGGTTGGTGATATTCGTTAGACGGATAATTCCCCTACTGGTATCCGGAGTTTGAACCGGAGGATTCTTTGGCAAAGAAGAACCGGGAACCTCATCCGGCCATAGAAAAAGTGTATCAGGTATTTGTGCGGAAACAGTTATGCTAACACAGATCAAAAAGGTAAACAAAAAAATAGTTTTCATATCATTTGGAATTATTTACCTGCCCACTGCTGATATAGTTTGGATTTAACTCTTCGGGAGAAGTTTTAACGCAAAAATCCAGAAAGTTTGGAACCTGATAGAGTTTTATAAGTGAGCTTGCAGATATAGAAGTCTCATCGAATAACTCTGCTTTTGAAAGTGATTCCTTATCTAATCTATTGATACCTGTCCCAATAATGGTATCCCCATCTTGAATAAAATCTTCAAACTCTGAGATTTCAATAATATCAGGTTCAGATTTTGAAATTAATCCATCTTTACTTGAAAAAGCCTGATGGTATACATGTGTTCTCCTTGCATCTATGATGGAGTGAATAATACCAATCCTCTCTTCTACTCCCATTGCAAAAGAAGCCAGAGTATTCGCTGCATAAAGGGGAACATCGGTCCCAAAAAGTATCCCCTTGATAGCACTTGCCGCAATTCTTAGTCCGGTATATGAACCCGGGCCGTTACTCACCAATACCGCATCCAGATCTGCGATCTTAAAATTATATTCATTCATTAGTTCCTGAGTAAACAAAAACACATGATCGGAATGTACTCCCCGACCTTGTATTCTTTTCTCAGTAACCCCTCCATCTTTATCCTGAAAGGAGACTGAACAAACATTAGTAGCTGTTTCGTAGGCCAGGATCATTTAATGATTATTTATTTTTTCAAAGTCATCCAGAGCGAAGACGATGGATCTGCAAAACAAAAAATAGTAATGATTTCATTGTGCAGATTCTTCGGAAGTATTCTCAGAATGACTTTATTTCGTTAACGAAGTTGATTAATCACCAACTGCCCTTTATTAAAAATCCCAACAACACGTCCTGTTAATTTCTTATCCAGGTATGGCGAGTTTTTAGATTTAGAGCGAACGTTATTTTTGTCAAAGGTCCATTCTTCATCGGTATTGAAAAAGGTCAGATTAGCGGTTCCTCCTTCTTCCAGCTTGAGTTCTTCCAGATTTAAGATCTCTCTGGGATTGTAACTCAGCTTTTCTACCAATTGCTGCAAATCCAGCTTATTAGTTTTGAAAAGCCTCATATTGGAAATCGACCAGGCTGTTTCCAATCCGATAATTCCATTGGGAGCATAAATAAATTCCACTTCTTTCTCTTCTATAGAATGCGGGGCATGATCGGTACAAATCACATCGATGGTTCCATCTACCAATCCTTCTATCATTGCATCTACGTCTTCCTGAGTTCTTAGCGGTGGATGCATTTTAAAATTGGTATCAAATTTCTGGCGATCAATTTCCTCATCAGTAAGATCAAAGTGATGTGGACATACCTCAGTGGTTACCTTAATTCCTTTTGCTTTCCCTTTTCGTACTAAATCAACTCCTTCTTTGGTACTGATGTGCGCTACATGAACATGACCTCCTGTATATTCAGCCAGTAAAATGTCGCGAGCAATCATTACTTCTTCTGCAATTCCAGGAGTTCCATCCAGTCCCAATCGGGTAGAAACTCTTCCTTCATTCATATGTCCGGGGCGTGAAAGCGCTAAATCTTCTTCATGGTTAATAATGGGGACACCCAGCATAGATGAGTATTCCAAAGCAACACGCATAACCTGAGAATCATATACCGGATCACCATCGTCGCTGAATGCAACTGCTCCACCATCTTTCATATCGGCCATTTCAGCGATGGATTTCCCTTTGCGTTCTTTAGTCACACAACCTATTGGATGGACATCAACCGGAGTACTTTCTGCTTTTTTGATAATAAACTCGACTACGTCACGGGTATGAGTAGCGGGACTTGTGTTTGGCATACACGCAACTGCCGTGAACCCTCCAAAAGCTGCTGCATCCGTTCCGGTTTTGATTGTTTCTTTGTGCTCATATCCAGGCTCACGTAAATGAATATGCATATCCATCCAGCCCGGACTTACATACGCCCCACCAAAATCATGACTTTCTTCCCCTTTTTCTTCTTTTAATCCACTTCCGATTTCTTTGATGATTCCATCCACAATTCGAAGATCAACGGTTTCATCCCCTTTATGGGTTTTGCTTACTGGTCGAAGGTTTTTGAGGAGCATAATTTTTAGCTAAGAATTCTAATTCGGGTCAAATATAGGGGTTTTGAAGAATTGAAATGGAAGCTTTTACAACCTAAGCTTCTCCCTCGAAACCACTTTTTCTACTCATTAAATACCGAAGGGTTGAAACCCTTCGCTGGTGTACCTGAAGATTTTGAAGCAACGATACGCTGGTCAAGTAAACAAGCAAAGAAATTCAATCCTTCGCAACAGGTAGAATTGAACTCCTTTTAACTAATTCTTTAATCTCGATTGTATAGCTTTTTGTTTTATGATGCTTTTCCTGATTAAAGATATATGATCTCACCTGATTGATATCACTCTGACTTACCGAAAAAACTCCATACCCTTCCTGCCAGGCAAACCCTTTTTCCCAATTATATTTTTGATTAAGCCAAAAGGACGAACTTCCTTTTATCCATTTGACAACCTCAGCTGCGCTTTGTGAAGTTTTGAGTTTTATCAGAAGATGAAGATGATCTTCAAATCCATTTACCACATCAATTTGAATTCCCTCTTCATTTCCATGCTTCTTAATCCATTCACAAACTTCACCTCTGATATTCCAGGTTAAATATGGAATTCGATCTTTCGTACTAAATACTATATGTACCCAAATAGAATTGAAGGTCTTTGGCATGTTCTAAGATTTAATCCAGTTCACAAGCGAAGGGTTTCAACCCTTCGTAACTAGGTGTAGGACCTGCTAAAACCCTTTTCCTTACAAAACTAATTTCAAAAATGAATACTCATCCTTAAGTCCGAGAGTCTAACGACCTTCACTGGTGTACCTGAAGATTTTGAAGCAACGATACGCTGGTCAAGTAAACAAGCAAAAAAATTCAATCCTTCGCAACGATGAGTATGATTAAAACCAGCCTTATTCCCTACAACCTATGCTTCTCCCTCGAAACCACCTTTTCCACTGTCCATTCCATTTCTTGTTTAAACGGTGATTTTCTGACTTCACACTCTTTTATATCACATAAAGAACAGGAATAATCCTGGCAATAATCGGTATGAATATTGAGCTCAATCCGACTACCAAATCGTTCTGAAATTAGTTCATCCAGACGGTCAGTCTCGTCATGACCTTGCCTGATATTGAAATACCATGGCAGTGTAAGATGACAATCGATATGGAGCACACTTCCATATTTAACAATCCGAAGATTATGCAGATCTACCCAGTTTACGTGACGATTTTCCTGTAAGTAACTCACCATTTCTTTAAGTAACTGCTGGTCTGATTCATCCATAATACCTGCAATGGCTCTTCTGAGAATTTTATATCCCATTCTGATTATGAGCAATGCAAAAATAATTGCCACTGCTCCATCCAGCCAAAGTGCATCTGTGACTGAAAGCAGAAATAGCCCAATAATTATACCCAGCGTGGTATAGGTATCGGTTTGCAAATGTCTTCCACTTGCCATCAACGCCAGAGAATTATTCCTTTTTCCTGTCCTGTATGCCCAAGTTCCGAAACCATAGTTAACCAACGCAGAAAAACTGATGATGGCAATCCCCCAGTTTAATTGTCCTAGTTCCGGAGGTTCTATGAAACTCATTCCAGCTTCATAAATAATAAATAGTCCTGCAACGGTAATTAGTGTCCCTTCAATCCCAGCTGAAATAAATTCGATTTTGCCATGTCCGTATGGGTGACTCCGATCTCTGGGACGCGCAGCAATTTTTAGGCTCATCAATCCAATTATCCCACTTACCACATTTACTATGCTTTCCAGTGCATCGGTAAGGATAGCTACCGATTGTGTCAGGTACCAGGCAACAACTTTTATTGTAAAAAGAATCACCGCAATTCCAACTATAAATTTCTGTACGGTGATATTTTCCTGACTTGTACCCATCACTATTAAAGTACATTTATTTAAGATGATTCTCATTCCTGATTACTTCAAGAAGAATCAAAAAAAGTACGAAACTTTCAATTTCGTACTTTACATGTACCTATTTTTATTTATCTGGTTTAAATCCTAAGAAAGAATTTTATTCCAATCTGATTTTGTCCGCTCCTGCCATTCTGTTTGCCTGTTAACAATTCTTCATCAATTACAGAAGTATCCAGATCACCCATAAACAGCATATATGGAGATATAGAAATCACTTTTGAGAAATCGAACTGAAGAAATAGTTCTTTACTTACATACAGTTCCTGAATCCCTTTATTCCAGGGTTCATTTTCTAATTCGTCCTGATCAGCAAAACGGTAATCCAGATACACCAAATCCATTCCTACATTTAAACCAGGAGTTATTTCCAAAGCATCGATATTAAGAATTCTGATCCCGGCACCAAGTTGAAAGCTATACCGCATATATCGTATATCAGCTTGATTGGTCTCATTAGTTTGGGTTGAAGTCCAGGTAGAGCTGGTCTTCTGAATCATAAAAGAATTCCCTAGAGAACCATAAAGAGGAGAGTCTGCAATATGTTCTCCATACTTTAGTGTGAAACCGTGGATATACTCCAGGTTTTCGAATTTTGTATTTAACTGAAAGTTGGAATTCCAATAATCAATCGATTCATTCACACCTTCAAAATCTCCCGTATTAGCACTGTACCCAAAATAAACCTGAGCCTGACTATCATTTGAGACAAATAAAAGAGTGGCGGTAAGAAGAAAGAGTCTTATCATAAAAACCAGAATTAAGTCAATAGGAAAGCTAAAGTGTTTTATTTCTGACTCAATAAGGCATATGCCGTATTCTATTGTCCCCTTTTTATTCCTCCATTTGTTATATCAAAAACGATATGAAACCTGAACAACTCCTTTTTTAAAGAAATCAGAACCGAGATGGTTGAAGACCATGTACCTATTGAAGCGGGAAATATGATGGGTTCCCCCTCGATCACTCAGAATGGAAAAGTGTTCGCCTTTCTTTCAAAAAAATATCTTATGGTTTTCAGGTTGGGAAAAGATTTTGATCCTACATCGCAGGATTTTGAAATACGACCATTTAATCCTTTTAAGAAAAAAGGTCCACTTGCAGGATGGTTTGAAGTTCCTTATTCAGAACACATACACTGGAAACCACTAACTAAAGAAGCACAGGAGATAAACGCATGATCACTCAGAAATACATCACTTTTTTTGAAGAACTTGAAGCTGATAACAACAAAGAATGGTTCGATAAAAATAGAAAACGATACGAGGATCATGTAAGAACGCCCTTCATTGAATTGGTAGAATCGATTATTCCCGGATTATTAGCAATTGAACCCTCTATCCTTCCCGATGCTAAGAAATCACTATTCAGAATAAACAGGGATATTCGCTTCTCATCCGATAAAACACCCTACAATGTTATGATGAAGGCCGGACTTTCACCCGGAGGCAGGAAGTCTGAACTACCTGGTTTTTATTTAGGAATTGGAGCAGATAACGTTCATATGGGAGGCGGGCTGTATCAATTGGATAAAAACGCCCTCAAAAAAGTTCGCCTATTAATTGCCGGAAATACAGATGAGTTTCTTTCAATTATTGGTGGAGCTGATTTTAAAAAACGCTTCGAAAAACTAAAGGGAGAACAAAACAAGCGTATTGATGCAGAATTTCAGCCTGTAATTGAACAAACCAATTACATTTTAAACAAGCAGTTTTACGCTATGGCAACTTTGCCAACTTCTCAGTTTATTAATGAATCTAACCAGGCAGAAACGCTCATGGGGTACTATAGAGCGGTTCAGCCTCTACATTCATTTTTAAACAAAGCCTTTACATGAAAAAATACATGTTGATTTTTCGGGGTCAGGAAGGCGTAGATACCTCGGATGATGCCTTGCGGGAGCGCATTCAACAGCACGTAAACTGGATCGAAAAATTAGGAGATCAGCATATCGATTCACAACGACTGGAAGATGTCGGAGCTCACATTATAAACCATAATACCGTCGAAACAGACGGGGCATTTATAGAAGCCAAAGAAATCATTCTAGGATATACCATTATTGCCGCGAAAGATCTGGATGATGCCATATTCATGGCGAAAACTTGTCCTTTGTTGAATTACTTTGAGATTATGGTTCGCCCTGTGGTTTCCTGAAATCAGATCTACCTTCCCCAATAATTACATACGTACCCTGAAAGGATGCGTATGTAATTCCCTGTTTCTCAATTACAGCCGTGAGAGTTATTTTAGCCTTTAAGTTTGCTTTATAGCATTCCAGAAAAGATTCTATTTGTGAGTTCTCAGGGATTATTAAGTTGGTATAAAATTCCTCTTTTACGGGTTTGTAAAATTCAACTTCTCCTTTGCTTCCAATGATTTTTGGCTCCGGATTAAATTCTTCAATTAACAATTTTAAAAAAGCCCATCCGGTTGTAAAAAATAAACTATCAATACTACCACCAAAAACAGAACCTACATGATTCCTATTATTATCAAGTGGTGCTGATAACTGAACTTTCTCTCTGGATAATTCTTCAACTTTAAGTCCCATTGATTTGGTAATCGGGATATTGGTATGTAAATAATTCTGCGCTTCTTCTTTGGTCATATCAATTATTGATTCTGAATCGGGACTAAATTATATGTATCATTGATTGAAATCCAAGTAGTTTATGTCTGACCAAATTCCTTTTCTTTTTGATATCCCCTCTGTCACCGAACTAACCGGAAAAATCAAAAATATCCTTGAGCAGAATTTCAATGATATACTGGTTGAAGGCGAGGCTAGTAATGTTAAACAAAGTGCAAATGGTCATATTTATTTTACTCTTAAAGATTCTGGAGCTCAACTTCCATGTGTTATCTGGAGAAGTACTGTTCAACGTGCAGGAATTAATTTAACCGATGGCCAACAAATTGTTGTCGGTGGTGATGTCCAGGTATATGCACCACATGGAAGATATCAATTGATAGTAAGTCTGGTTCAACAGGCTGGAATTGGGAAACTTCAACAGGCTTTCGAGGAGCTGAAAGCTAAACTTAAAGCCGAAGGGCTATTTGAAGATATTCATAAGAAGGCACTCCCTAAATTCCCAAGTCGAATTGGAGTAGTCACTTCCAAGACAACAGCAGCTTTTCAGGATATTCGTTCTACTCTGGAAAAAAGATGGCCATTAGCCGAAATCAAACTTTTTCATGCCAGTGTTCAGGGCGTTAATGCTGCTCCTGAAATTGTTCAGGGAATCGAATATTTCTCATCCCAAAAAAATGTGGATGTAGTCATTATTAGTCGAGGAGGTGGATCTTTAGAAGACCTCTGGCCTTTTAATGAAGAAGCTGTGGCAAGAGCTGTATTTGCCTGTGAAATTCCGGTCATTAGTGCTGTAGGTCATGAAGTCGATTTCTCTATTTCAGATTTTGTGGCTGATACACGGGCAGCTACACCAACCCAGGCTGCAGTAATAGCAACACCGGACATAAATGAAGTAAGAATGCAGGTTGAGGACTTACTCAGACGTGTTGAACTGAATACCAAAGGTGCTATCCAATATTATAAAGACAGAGTTTCGGGACTGGCAAAATCGCATGCTTTGTTAGCTGTTCAACAAAAAATGAATCAAGCCGCTTCAGAAATCCAAAGACTTACTGATCGATTAACATATCAAACCGAATCACTACAAAAAAACAGGCTACGAAAACTTGCAGAACTCCAACACCGGCTGGATAAACAAGATCCCAATGGACCTTTGGAAAAAGGATTCGTTCGTGTGTGGCAAGGTGATAAATGGATTCGAACTGCAACAAATTTTAACAGAAAAGCTCCTCTCGATCTGGAATGGAAAGATTCTAAACTATCTTTGAAATAATAAGTATTAATCGAAGTGTATTCTTAAGAATGAAGAAACTATTCACAATTTTATTTTTATCGCTAAACTCAATTTCTGTAACTGCACAGGATTCTGAAAACTTTTCTATTGATGGTGATTTTCGCCTCAGTTATAATAATTCAGGCCAGGAATTGGATTTGGATAATGGGTTTATAGGACTGAAATCTCGTATTGGAACTTTATATACATTAAGTTCAACTCATTCATTGCGTGTGCGTTTTGCAGGTACGATTACTGAGGAATTTGAACCTTTACGTTTTACTATTACAGCGGATGGAGGTGGATTAAACTTTGGCTCCTTTTCTTTTGATGAATTTTACTATCGATATAAATCCACTGATTTGGATTTGAAACTGGGAAGGTTTCAACATTCAATACCTGCACTGACTAACGCCAAACGAAGTATCCTTCGCTTTCAAAGTAATAACCTTAGTATTCATTGGAGTGATGGAATTTATCTTAAACGAAATCTTCAAAAAAATTGGTCCACTGAATTCATTGGGGAATATCAACCTCGAAATCATACTACCTATCAATACCGTGGCAATCTTGATTTCGGTAATAATAAACATAATGTGACCACATATCTGGCCGTTGAAAACCGTACTCGTGATGATTTAAACATCATCCAAAAAGGGTTCGGGATATTCTTTGCTCCTAATAGCTTTAACAAAAATGGGGAGTATACTCATTATGCTGCGGTTACCAGCAGAATTGCATTGGATTTCCCTCAGAAAGAAGTGTTAAATGGAGGATCCATCAGAATTGCCGGGGAATTAGGTCAAAACCTTAATACGAGTTTTGACAAAGGAACTATTGTTGTTGCTTCATTTGGTGTGAACAACGTTGCGGATAAACACGAGTTCATGGTTGAGTTTGCTAAATCAGACCGGGATTGGTTATTGGCAAATGTTTATGGTTTAAATACAGATGAAGTGGAATTCAGATACCGCTTCTTTATTCTGGATAATCTAAACTTTGATGCCCGTTTCAGAATCAGAGATTTCAGAGATCCCATTAATTCAACAAACCGGAATTTGTTTATCCGATTAACATACTCTCTCTAAGTTAGCTGCTTCGCATACGAGCCAAAGACTTTCACTTCTTCGGCTTCTTTTGATAATTCTTCCAAGGCATTAGATACATCCGGATCATTCCAGTTTGATTCGATATCTATATAGAAGGCATACCTGAATGGCTCGTGAATAATAGGTCTGGATTCCAGCTTACAGATATTTATTCCATGTTTATGAAGAACGTTCAAACAATCAACCAGAGATCCTTCATTATGCGAAGTAACCATCATTAATGAAGTTTTGCAGGGAATCTGTAAATCAACCTGTACTGAGGTTGGCGAAACCACTACAAAGCGGGTAAAATTTTCTTTTTGATTGGCAATGTCGTGTGCAATTACATGTAAACCGTAATGATCGGCAGCGTGCGCACCCGCAATTGCAGCCTGAGACAAATCGCCGTCTTCAAGCACTTTTTTTGCTGAAATAGCGGTGTCCAGATAAGATTCCACTGTACAGCGTGGAAGTTTTGCAAGAAAATGAGTGCATTGTTCAATCGCTTTTGGGTGAGACAGAATTCTTCTGATCTGAGAAACTTCAACCTGCTCTACTGCAAGCAGACAATGAACTACCTTGATTATTTCCTCACCTACTATATGCAAATCCGACTTTCCCAGAATATCATAAGTATCGTTAATAGAACCTGCCGTTGTGTTTTCAATGGGGAGAACAGCATAGTCCACATGCTCTTCCTTTACAGCTTTTGCAGCTTCTTCAAAAGTATCGTACCCGTAGCAGTCAACATGCTCAAAGCGTTCACTGAAGTGGCGAACAGCAGCAAGATGACTATATGCTCCATCCGTCCCCTGGTAACTTACTCTGATTGAGTTTGCATCATTTTTATTTTGATGATCAACTAATGAATGAGTTTGAAACCGAACCGAATTCGTTATGATTTCTCGAAAAAGATGTTCTGCATAATATCTGTCCAGACCTACTTCCGCGGCTATATCACGGATTTTATTAAGCAGTTTTTCTTCTCGTTCTAAATCCCGGATACCGGTATTGGTTTCCAGCTTAAAAGAAGAAACTTCTTTTACCAGCCCCTGTCGCTCTGCCAGCGCTTTAATAATTGAACGATCTATGTCATCGAGTCTTTTTCGTATCGACTCTAATTCTTTCTTCATAACAAAAAATTCAACAAAAGTGAGTGTGAGTGCTGAATGTAGTAAGATTGAGATGAAATTGAATGATTATTTATCAGATAACTTTTCTGTTAGTACAGCTATCTGAAATTCAAGGCGTTTAACTTCCAGCAAGATTGAGTTTTTGTCCATTTGCATCCAGTGCCATTGCTTGAGTAAGCCATTCATAATCACTCCAATCAAAAGCCCCACACCATATTTGGCCATCAGTATGGTATCTTCGACGGTGAAGAATTTGTAGCCGAACCAGAAAGCCAACAGTGTTATCGCAATTTGAAAAGTTGTAACTACTACTGCCCATTTACCGAGTTTTCCGCTATAAAGGCCGCCCCATTGCTTTAGCATTCCCTGCTCGTCCAGATCATGATAAAACTGGGCATCTTCTTTACTAAGGGATTCTTCAATCAATTTATCGATTTCTTCTTTTTTCATGATATCACCTAACTGTTTAGTTTAAAATTTCCTTTAAGTGTTCCCTGGCATTAAATAGCCTTGACTTCACCGTACCTCCGGAAATTCTCAATACTTCTGATATTTCCTTAACCGAGTAATTCTCCAGGTAAAACATAGTGAGCACTATTCGCTGAGAATGAGGAAGTCCGGAAATAGCTACTTTCAATCGTGCTTTCCTTTCAAGAATTATATCGAGAAAATCCTCTTCTGAAGGGTTTTCTGTCTTTTCTTCCTGAGCTATCATTTGAGCTCTTTTTCTGGCTCTTTGTTGCTCCCGAATCCAATCGATGGCTTTTCTTCGGGCAATACTTAAAGCCCAGACTTCAAAACTTATCCTAAGGTTCACCGAAGCAAGACCTCCGATTATGGCATACCAACTTTCCTGAACCAAGTCATCCAATGATGTCTTATCTCTGGTTTGAGCAAATATTTGCTGCTCAATTCGAGGATGGAACTGTTTAATTAAAAGCTTTAATGCTTTTTGGTCTCCATTCTGATATTTAGCTACCAGATAGTCATTTAAAATATGTTCCTTTTCTTTTCCCATGACTTCTTTAAAGTCGTCGATAAAAACAAAAGGTTCATTTTTTTCTAAAAAATTTTTAATTCGATATTAGATGTATAGGTCTCCTAAATTCATATTATCTTCATATTCAATTCGCAACTTTGTTGAATATAATATTCATCAAAAATTATAGAGGTATTATGAACTTTTTCATTTCAATGTTAATGGTGCTTTTTATTAGTAACCCATTTAACACATCTGAAGTTACTCCAGAAATTGATACTCAAAAAACTGAGATTGTAATCGAGGGGACAGATCAGATGAAATTCAATCTTTCCGAGATTAACGTGAAAGCGGGAGAAACGGTAACCCTTACTCTAAAGCATACAGGGAAACTTCCTAAAGCAGCTATGGGGCATAATTGGGTATTACTTGCTTCAGGAACAGATGTTAAAACTTTTGCAATGGAAGCTTTAAAAGCAAGAGATAATGAATACATACCGAAAGGAACTGAGCAAGTTCTTGCGTACACTGCACTAGTTGGTGGTGGCGAAGAAACAACAATTGAGTTTACTGCACCTGCAGCCGGAGAATATGACTTCATTTGTACTTTCCCCGGGCATTACGCTCTTATGAAAGGTAAATTGATAGTAGAATAACTCTACTTACTTATTTAGAAGCCACTGATTTTTAGTCAGTGGCTTTTTTTTGTTTCAGGTTTCTTTGCCCCTTTTAATGTAAGCCAGATCGCAAAACTTACTTCAGCAATTAATGCCGCTGCAATTACCAAATATTCGGTGATTTCCGAAAACTGAGGAAATAAAAACTGAGTAAAGCTATCTATTACATAGAATCCTCCGGCAATCCCTATTAAAGGTCCGAAGATAGAGGGTAACCAGATTGAGTTTCGAATAAGATACCCAAGAATAATACAGCTTAATCCAAAGAAAACGCCGCTTAACAAGTACCCATATGAGTGTACTTCCATAAAAAACATCACTATTTCCTCCAACTCACCGCTATTAAGTGAAACGTTCAACTCACTGGAATTCAGTACCAGAACAACAGCGAAGTGATTTAATAAATTTACAGCAATGATTATAGCCTGTGCCAATCTGAAAATCATAGCTGTCAAAGACAATGATTTATGAACGGGTTTAAGCATCCAAAAGAACACTAAAGCTATTCCGATATCTGCAATTACCATTACAAGGTCGCTGGTAAAACCTAATCGAAATAAAAGTTCTGAGTTACGAATGTTTTCTACTGTAAGCAGAGCATCACCTGGAGTTATTAATGTCGATCGGACATAACCTTCACTAAAAATTCCGCTTACAATAATTATCAGGTAAAGGAAGCCTGCTATCCTTCCGTATCGTTTTTGTTTGCTATATTCAGTCATTTTCTTCTCCTGTTACATTAACTACCACGTTCCCTTTTTTGTGACCCTTTTCCACATAGCGATGAGCTTCAGCTACTTGAGGTAAATGGTATACACGGTCTATTACAGAGATAATCTCTCCATTTTCCAAAAGCTCCTTCAATAACTTGAAATCCTCGAGTTTGGCTTCATTATCTCTCAAACCGGTCGCTGCGAAAACAGCCTTCTTTCCAGCAGATCTTGATGTTTTAAGCATATCAAACATCAACCCCATGCCTAGTACCGGACTCATATAAATTCCATCGTCCGTAAGCACGTTTTTGGAATCTTTGAAACTTGACTTCCCTACTGTATCAAAGATCACATGATACTTTTCCTCTCCTTTTGTGAAATTGTCTTTGGTATAATCGATCACATTATCCACTCCTAAAGATTTTACCATATCAACATTCGAAGTACTGCAAACCCCAGTTACCTCAGCTCCAAAGTACTTAGCAAGTTGTACTGCAGCTGTACCGATACTACCTGAAGCTCCGTTAATCAGTATTTTCTGACCTTTCTTTATCCCTGCATGTTCTTTTAAAAAAGGCATCGCTGTGGTTGCGCCATCGATAATTGCAGTAGCCTGATTGTAGCTTAGGTTTTCGGGAATTGGTAAAATCACACCATCCTGAGAAACTTTAACATATTCAGCATACGTGCCTCCATCAATATCTGTTGACCCAAAAACTCGTTCACCAATGTTGAATTTCTTTACATCGGTTCCTACAGACACAATTTCACCAGAGAAATCAGTACCCGATATCGGATTCTTTGGCTTTAATAATCCCATGAATAACCTTCCAAATAAAGGGTAACCGGTACGCATCATAGTATGCGCTTTCGTTACTGAGGTAGCATGAATTTTTACAAGTATTTCATTTGGTCCTGGAATAGGTTTTTTAGCCACTCCAAATGTAAAAACATCGGCTGATCCATATCCTGTTGTTATTGTTGCGTTCATTGTGGTAGTCATAACACGTAATTTTTTGTTGATGTTAATTTCTTACACCAACTTATCACTGCCACAAAAAGGAAACGTTCGGGTTTATAAATCCGAACCTGTTCTTATCGTACTGATTTCAAATAGGCACTTGGGGTAGTACCTGTAGCCTTTTTAAAGAAACTGTTGAATACTGTTTTTGAATTAAAACCACTTTCAAAAGCCAAAGCAAGAAGAGTAAAGTTCTGCTTTTCGGGCTTCTTGATTTCCTCTTTAAAGTGATTTAATCGATAGTTATTCACGAATTCAGAGAAGTTCTGATCAAAGCCTTTATTTAATAACTGAGATAAATGGTTCGAGGGAATTCCAAGCGTTTTAGCCAGATCATTTAAGGTTAGATAAGGATTCAAAAATAATCGTTCATCCTTCATAATATGAGAAAGTTGCTTACGGTATTGTTGGAGATCTTCATCTGAAATCAATGATTTTGCATACTGATACTCTTTCACAGATTCTCCGCCTACATGTTCAGGTAGCGGCTTCATAAGCTCCTGAAACCTTTTATTATCTGCCAGGGGCTTAATCAATGGATCCAGATTCAGATACAAAAGCAAAGGAAGTCGGTAAGAAACCGCGTGTTCCACATAATCGATAGCCTGATCAATATTCCCGGAAATTGTTTCGATCAGAATCAAAAAACTTAGTGCCCGTTCCATCTGATCGGACTGTAGTGCCTGCTGAAGTTCTATTCTTCCTTCCTGAACTACATCCGTATTCCCAAGAGCTGCTTCAGCCAAAGCTATTCCACCGGTTTTAACAAGTTCTGAAGCTTCGTCAGGTAACTCTTTAAAATATCTGAGTGCTCCTTCAGCATTACCCATTAATATCAGGGATTGACCCATTTCCATATACGAAACTTCCGATCCAGGCTTTAATTCTATACTTCTTTTGTAATGAACAATCGCTCGTTCATAGTCTTCCTGAACATAATAGACATACGCTTTTAAATGGTGCGTGATATCAGAAAAAGGATCCAGTTTCAAAGCGGTATCTATATATTGTTCAGCCGCCTCAAACTTCTTTTCTGTGATAATAACTGAGGTCATAGTTTGATAGTAATCAACAATCGGGCGTTCCTGATGTACTTTTTGAAGATGTTCGTACGTAGCCTTTAAGTCCCAATCCTGAAGAAAACTCATCCACGCCAGCTGGAGCTGACATTCCGGTAAACCGTGATCCAATTCAATAGCTTTACCTAAATACTGTTGTCCTTCTGCGAAAGCCTGCCCTGCTGGAATTATTCCCAGCGTACCTTTTAATATAAATGCCATATGCATACCTAGCCAGCCATACACATAACCGGGGTACTCTGTGATCACATTCTGAAGAATAGAAATTCCTTCTTCTATGTTTTTTGAATTCATCTTCAATAAATGAAAACGGCTTTTCAGATAATTCTTATAACCCTCTACCGTTACATCCTTCTGTTCCACAAGTTGTTGATCAATTTGCAGATCTCCGAGGTGCTCCCGCAATCTTTCCGCGATAATCAGGCTTATTTCATCCTGCAAAGCAAATAGGTTTTCAAGGGTTCGGTCAAAAGTCTCCGACCAGAAACTATAATCATCCTGCACATCAATTAACTGAGTGGAAATCCTCATCTGAGTTCCTCCCAGACGTATACTACCAACAACAATCGTTGAAACCTTAAGCTGATCTCCGATTTCTTTCAGGCTTAGCTTTTTGTTTTTAAAGTGGAATGATGAAGTACGAGAAGTAACCTTCAGCTCTTTGATTTTGGTTAACGCGTTAATAACCTCTTCGGTGATACCATCACTTAAATATTCATTTTCGGAAGATGCGCTCAGGTTTTCGAAAGGAAGTACCGCAACGGACTTGGTATTAGAAATTCGATCAGGAAGCCCTTCAGAAGTGGGAACTACAAGATCATCACCAGAAATGGCAAACACTTCCAATGCATCCGTAATGTTTTTGAACTGAAAGCTCCCAAGAGAAGTCGTATTAAACTGAGTCTTGTTTTTGAGTTCTTTATTTATGTTTTCGGAAATCAGTACCGCACCTCCCTTGCTTATAGATTCTACTCTTGCAGCAACATTTACCCCATCCCCAAAAATCTCGGTGCCATCGTAAAAGATATCTCCAAGATGGAGCCCGATTCTTACAGGTACCGTTATTTCTCCTTTTCGAAAATCCTTTTGTAACTCAACTGCACAAGAAACCGCATCAATAGCACTGTCAAAAAAACTTAGTGTACCATCTCCGAAATACTGAACAATGGTTCCATTAAAAGTCTGATGCTGTTCTTTAAAAACTTTTCGATGTTTCGCTCTGATTTCAACCGCAGCTTTTTCATCTTTCTGCATTAATGCAGAATACCCCACAATATCCGTAAACATAATTGCTGCTAAGCGACGCATTTATTCAAACTAAAAAGAAAAGAATCTAGTTAACCATTATAGATTTTGAAACCCTAAAAAATCATTTCTCTAATTTTCCCTAACTATGGAATCAACCTACATCTTCGTTTATGGACTCCTGAAATCAATGTATGATAATGAACCAGCTAAATTCATTCGTAAAAATTGCACTCTAGTAGATGAAGGATGGTTTCCCGGTACATTGATTGATATCGGTTCTTATCCTGGTGCTCTATTTAAACCTGAATCTGAATCAAAAGTATTTGGTGAAGTTTATAGGATCGATAAAAACGAAACGGAATTGGTCGAGTTTCTGGATCATTTTGAGGGAGTAGGTAATCAATTTGAACAACCCAATGAGTATGTTCGGAAAGTAATTCCTGTTACTATGAAAGAGAGTTCGGTAAAGGCATCCTGCTATTTATACAATTGGAACTACGATAATCTAAAAGTGATTAGCAGTGGCAGATATAAAAATGCAAAAGGAAACAGAGATTAAGTATGACAGCCGGAGAAGAAGCGAAAAATAAATCCAGAATGGGACTTGGTTTCCTGGTTGGTATACTCGGCGGTTATTTTGTTGTTGAAGTATTTGTCAGGTTGGGATATTCGATTGGTTTGTATGAACTTACATCAAAGACCAATATGAATTACCTGATAAGTATTGCTTCGGGGTTAGCTACGGGTATTCTCACCGTATTCATTAGCAAAGAGCGCCAATTAAGAATTCTGCTTTTTGTCGTGGGATCCTTATTAATCATGGATCATATCGCTTTTTTCTCGAATACTAATTTCAGCCTTTCCAGGATGATTAACCGAATGTTGATTGATTTCAGTTTACTCTTTGGGGGCTTAATTGTCTATAAACTAATACAGAAACCACCTGCCCGCACATCTCCCGAAGAATTGTAATCGAAGGTCTTACTCTACTTAAAAGTCAATACCTACTTTGTGTATAATTCGATACCGATATAAGGTATTAATTACTGTTTTATATAAATTTAGTTGACTTCAATTCTTAATCAATTAACTTTTGGGATGCATAATGCTTATAACTAAAAATGAGGATTGAAATGAGTAATTCAGTAATTGATTCAAAAACACAAGAACATAATTTTGGGTTTTGGCCTGTAACCGAAAAAGTAAAAACAACCTTAAACCTGGTTGAGATATCAACGGGTAATTTTGGAATCACTTATGTCGCTTCGTACTCGGGAGTAAAAGATGGCAAAGTTAGTGGCGGACCTGTACCGATATCCGGAAATGGAGATCATACAGTAAATGAAGACCCGAAAGTAGTAGTTAAGATTTCTAATTACGCCGATTCCGGGACTCATATTTCAATGCATATTATTATTACTGTAGCAATTCCGGTATTGGGTACTAAAACGATTTTTGATGCAACTTTAGGTGGTGAATATAAACTTTCAGGGTGGACTGCTATTGTTAATCATATTTCAGAGATTTTTCAAAAATCAAACTAGCAAAACTAATCTTAGGTTCTGAAATAAACTTCAGAACCTATTTTATTCCCTTCCCGGTCGCTGCCCAGTAAATCCCACCATACAACATTTCCATGAACATCATATCGGAAAAGGTTTCCGGCATATGTCCCATCGCATTGTAGTAAGATCTTCCTCCGTCAAATTCGTGATACCATGCTACCGGATGGAAATCCCCCATTCCTTCTTTTGGATTTTGATCCCAGTGTGGCTGAATTTCATACATGCTTTCATCGATGGATAGCAGATAGTTCAATCCTTCTACTTTTTCTTCGCCAAACGCATACCATTCATCAGTCCATAGATAGGACTCTGGTACTCGTTCCAATCCGGGAAATGAATCATCCAATACTGTAACTCTCGTTGTTTGATTGGCAGGGTGATGGGCAAACATTCTTCCCACAAGCTGTGTATACCATTCCCATCGGTATTCGGTATCTGAGGCGGCATGAATACCTACATATCCTTTTCCAGACTGAATAAAAGCTTCCATATTCGCCTGTTCTTCATCACTTAAAACATTTCCTGTTGTACTCAGGAAGATGATTACATCATAACTCATCAATCGTTGTTGGTTGTTGAATACCCCTGAATTTCCCTGCCAATCCAGTTGAAACTGATGGCGTTGAGCCAGCTCTTTTAATGCATCTACTCCAACACTAATAGATTGATGATGCCACCCACCTGTTTCAGTAAATAACAACGCTCTGAATTGTGGTTGGGCAATGGCTAATGCCGGTACAAATAGTACTACTGTTAAAAAAGAAAGAATAAATTTTCGCATGACTCCAATTTTAATAAGTGATTGTCGGAGTGTAGGTAAAAAAAAGTTACTCCGCTAGATAAATTCATCTGCCGCAACACCTTCACTTTGAAACTTCTTCCGAATTCGGTTTCTTAAGCAAATTCATGTCACTAACCAACCGATTTATGAAGAATTACATATCCCTCCTCATCTTTGCTTTATTCCCTTTTATTGTTTCTGCACAAAATGATGTTGACGATACAGCTTATCCAACCCTTAGAACCTTCACTACCCAGGAAGATCACGCAAACATGATGGAACAATTGGGAATAACTGAGCTTCGTCCGGGACCTAGTGGCAATCCTTCCGCACCAAATGCTGCCAATTATGATCCTTCCATCGCAGATCCTTGTCCTGAACTGCCTGCTTTAATGGTTACTGACGATGGGAAAAAAGTAACTAGTCCGGCAATCTGGTGGAATCAACGCCGACCAGAATTAATTGAGGGCTTTGAGAAAGAGGTATATGGCAGAATTCCGGAAAATGTACCAGATGTAGACTGGAAAGTGGAAATTGTTGACAACGAGTGGATCGGAAGAATTCCGGTAGTTGCAAAAAAAGTTACAGGTTACGTTGATAATAGTGCATACCCATTAATCGATGTGGAAATCGAAATGATGGTTGTAACACCTTCTAATGTAGAAGGTCCCGTTCCGGTGTTAATGATGTTCGGCAATCCTCGCTTTCCGGCACCAGCTCAGCCTAACCGCGATGACCTGGAAACCATCAATGAATCATTCAAAGCAGCCATGATCAAAAATGATCCTGCAATGAAAGAAATGTTTGAAAAATATCCCGCTTATCAACCCATTCAAGCCGGACAAAGCGGTCCAAACTGGTGGGCTCCTGCTCCAAATGGTGATTCTCCGGGAAGTGAACAACTTTTAGCAAACGGCTGGGGGTATGCAACCATCAGTCCTGCAAGCATCCAGGCCGACAATGGCGCCGGATTAACGAGAGGGATTATCGGATTGACCAATAAAGGACAACCCCGAACTCCGGAACAATGGGGATCTCTTCGTGCGTGGGCTTGGGGTGCCGCCCGCGGACTTGACTATCTTGAAACCGATGAAGATGTAGATGCAACCAAAGTAGGAATTGAAGGAGTTTCCCGATATGGAAAAGCGGCTTTGGTTACCTTGGCGTTTGAGGATCGTTTTGCTGTAGGATTGATTGGTTCCTCCGGAAAAGGTGGGGCTACCTTACACAGACGTGTATTTGGCGAAGCAGTGGAAAATATTACCGGTTCCGGTGAGTATCACTGGATGGCCGGAAATTATCTGAAATATGGAGCTGAACAATCCGAATTCGGAAAAATGACAGGCTGTGATATTCCGGTGGATTCTCATCAACTGATTGCAATGGCTGCACCACGACTCACCTTCATTAGTTATGGAATCCCCGAAGAAGGCGATGCGCTCTGGCTGGATCAGGTTGGTAGTTACCAGGCAAGCATTGCGGCACAACCCGCCTTTATCTTGTTGGGTGCAGAAGGACTTGGAAAATCTAACGATTATATGAATGAAGTGATGCCTGAACCCCAAACCAACTTAATGGATGGTGAACTCGCCTGGCGACAACATATTGGAGGACATACAGACCAACCCAATTATCAATACTTCATTCCCTGGGCGAGTGAAAAGCTGGGGTATGAAGTAAAACGGTGAGGTGGAGGGAGGATTGGGTGCTAAAGTTAAATGAATAACCTTATCAACTGGTTCTTTCCCAATCATCTACTTCTAACCAGTCAGTTAATCGGAAAAGTAAAAGGATAATTAAACAGGCGCATCAGTGTTTCAGAACATTATTGACTCCCATATTAAAAAGTTAAAAAGAGAATTTTCTAATGAATCATTAATTGTTTATAAAGGGTTTCCTCCTTTATTTGTAAAGAAATTATCCGAGGAATTTAATTCCTGGGATATGATTTCAAGTTGGTATGATAATGCCCTTATGATTATACCAGAGAAAGTTGAGTCAGAAATAAATGACCTGCTATCAAAATTATTGGGATCAAAAGAAGGAGTACTTGTATTACCCCATGAGATTTGCTTTCCGGTCTCCAATGCAATTGACCTGAGTATACTTAAACGTAAGATTGTTGTAATTACTAATACTCTATTTCAGCAATTTCCAAAAACAGTCCAAATAAACCTCTCTGATCTTGAGAGTGAGTTAAAAATAACTGATGATGAAGATCAGAGATTATTTAATCAGTTTTATGCTAATTCAGTATCCAGAAGTAACTTATTCCTTGTAGAATATCCAGATTTACCAGAAAAATTATCTGGCATTATTGAAAAGAGAAGTTTAACTGACAATTTTGATTATAAAGATATTAGCCTTTCTGATTACGACGGAGTTGAATCTGCAGATGATATAAAAGTGGTATTCCGATCATCTGATTCTACTTATGATAAACTAAGGGATGAAATATTTTGGGGCGAATTTGAGTCAGATTTGATTCTTGTACTTGATGGAGAACCTGATTCATTTGATGGAGCTAAAAAAGATGAGATTGCTGCTTTAGTTCATTTATTTGAACATTCGCCCAATACTTTAAAGATTGAGATTGATCAAACTGATGAAGATTTAGTTTTTAGGGATGATTTTTCTGAAATATTGAATATTCACTGGGGATCAAAGTCATTTAGGGATATAAACTTCTACAAGAACCCGTCTTCAGGAAATAGAGTGCATAATGTAAGCCAAGGAGCTGTAATTGAGGAGATTGTATCACAATCTGAGTTGGCTCATCAAGGAGGTGTCTTTAAAGACATTTTTCTTACTGCTCCAACAGGTGCCGGAAAATCTGTTCTGTTTCAAATACCAGCAATATACTTAGCTGAAAAATTCAATGCGGTTACAATTGTAGTTTCACCATTGAAAGCCTTAATGAAAGATCAAATTGAGGGTTTAAAATCTCGAGGGATTTATAATGTAGCTTATATTAATTCAGATATTTCGCTTGTCGAAAGAAATAGTATAATCGAAGAAATACGAGAAGGTAAAATCTCTATACTCTATCTTTCTCCCGAGTTATTACTTTCATACTACTTAAACCATTTTATTAGCAATAGAAAGCTTGGATTACTTGTAGTTGATGAAGCCCACCTTGTTACCACATGGGGGAGAGACTTCAGGGTTGATTACTGGTTTTTAGGGAATTACATAAAGAAATTAAGAAAGTATCACGATTCGAAATTCCCTGTACTTGCTGTAACTGCAACAGCAGTGTATGGAGGCCCAGATGATCTTGTATTTGAGACCGTTGAAAGTCTAAATATGCAAATGAGGAGATTGTTTATAGGTAATATTCGAAGAAAGGATATAAGTTTTGAAGTCAATCAAGTTGACTACAAGTCTTCCTATGAAATAGAACGTAAGCAAAAAACCATTGATCAAATTGTTCATTTTATCGAAAACGGGACGAAAGCTATAGTTTATTTTCCATGGACAAATCAAATTCGTGAAATTCAGATATCACTTCCTGAAGAGCATCGCCATAAAGTTAAAATGTATTATGGGAATGTTAGTAAAGAAGAAAGAGCAGAAGTATTGGAGGGTTTTCGGGATGGTGATCTAAAAGTTGTTTTAGCCACAAAAGCTTTTGGAATGGGAGTTGATATCAGTGATATAGAAGTTGTATATCATCATGCTCCCTCAGGAAATCTTTCTGATTATGTTCAGGAAATAGGAAGGGTTGCAAGGAAAGATGAAATTAATGGACTTGCCAAAGTTGATTTTTCTTCCAAGGATTTAAAATATACTAAAATCCTTTATGGACTGTCAGCTATTCGTCAATGGCATGTATATGGTGTTCTTGAAAAACTTTTTAGGGTGTATAGATTAAAAAAGAATCGAAACTTCCTAATATCAGTAGAAGACTTTAAGCACATCTTTAGCGATCAAATGAGTGATGATGCAATTGAGCAAAAAGTTAAAAGCAGTCTACTTTTGATCGAAAGAGATCTGATTGCTAAGTACCAGTATAATGTTATTATTGTTCGTCCTAAGTCCCTTTTCTCTACAGTATATGTCCTAGTTAAAAGAGAAGTTAAAAGTGATTTTGTTTCCAAATATGGTAAATATGCCAATGAAGTTAAGTTAGACCGAAGAGAGAAAACTGTGTTCCTGAGGGGCGCGGAAGTAAAAAGAAGGGATAAACGAACGATTTTCAGTTTTAAATTAGATCGGCTTTGGGAAGATCAATTCTCAGACGAAAGTTTTCCAAAAATTAAGAGAGACTTTTTCGAGCAAGATCTATTTGGTGAATTGAATAAAGGAATATTTCCACAATTCCGGATTCAAATAAATCTTAACCAATCACCTAAAGAGACTATGAGGCTAATGAAAGATTATTTTAAAGCTCTTGAGCAATCCTTTTTAGATCTTGGATCAAGTTTTTTTACCAAACGCGAGCTTTCTTCTTCTCTAAAGGTCATGATAGAAGATAAAAGTTTACGTGATAGATTTGCAGATTTATTAACAGCAATTTTTAGTTCAAATAGAGCTTTACATGGAAGAAATGCTATAAAGGATGACCTGTGTTTCTTACAAAAGAAAAGAGATGGCCATGAATTGAAATACAGGATTTTCAGTACTCAGTATTCAAATATTAAGGAGAGAATTGAAAGACAGTTTACAAAGATGTTTTTAATGGATAACGATCGTGAATACGAAGACTACATTATTATTGATCCAATCAAATCAAAAATCTATCACAATATTGCATATTTAATTGAAAGCTTTAATTTAGGAACTTTTGAATTTGATGGAGGAAGAAATCCTCAGCTATTTATAAGAATTAATGACCCAAATAAAATTGAATACTTATTAACTAATGAGTATTCCAATACGTTAATCAAAGACATTCAAAATCGTCATGAAAGCTCTATGAAAATTATGGAGCATTTCTTTTTAAATGAGTTTGATACAACCCAGAGATGGGACTTTATAGAAAACTATTTTTTGGGGTATGATATGATTGACAATGAGAATGATTCTAATTATTAAGTATAAGATATTTATTTTCAACCCACATAAGATTACTTATTGAATACAATAAGTTAGATCAACGTATCTCTCCCTACAGATGCTGAATCAAGTTCAACATGACAACAATTAAGTTGTATGAGGATAAAAAATAATCCTGGCCGGGAGCTTTTGGTTCTTTTGGCGGTTCAAAAGAACAAGCGAATAAATAATAACCCAATGTGTATTCGTAAGATCCTAAAACGAGTTCAGGATGACCAAAAATCTTTACTACTGTCGGCAATTAATTATATAAGTTACAATGTCAAAAAAATAATAAACCAAAAATGTACGCTCCTTCCCCTTTTAAAATAGATGATCCGGATTTTATTGAAGCCTTTGTCAAGAAAAATAGCTTTGCTACAATTATATCATCAACAGTATCATATCCATTAGCTTCCCATACTCCATTATTAATTCATAAAACTGATTCAGGGTATACACTTTCAGGGCATCTGGCTAAAGCTAATAAGCATACAAAAGCCTTCCAAAACGGCATGAAAGTGCTCGCTATTTTTCAGGGAGCACATGGATATATTTCTTCGTATGCCAAAGACCCCGAAAAAATGAGCTTACTACCTACGTGGGATTATCAATTGGTTCACGCTCATGGAGAACTGAAGGTATTGTCTGACGATGAATTAAGATCATTTATGCATACACTGACCAGTACTATGGAGCTTAATCAACCAAAAAAAATGGATCTAACTTCATATCCGAAAAACGATCTGGACCAAATGCTAAAACGAATTATTGGATTTCAAATTGAGGTAAAAGAATGGTTCGGTTGCTTCAGGATGAATCAGAACAGAACTCCCGAAATCAGAGAGAACATCAAGAGCCATAACAAAGACAATCCTGAGCTTGTAAAAGCCATTGATGAGGCGAATTCTTAACAGAATTAATCCGGCATTGGCGTTATGGAGGAATAGCAGATATTCATTACAGCTTAAGAGAAGCAAAAAGTTAGGAACGAAATTATCCAATTAGATCCTTCGGAAGTATCCTCAGGATGACCTGAAAAAGCTATTACTCTACATTCGAAGTTCTTTATTCGGTGTTCAATATTCTTAACCCACCCGAAACTTCAATTCCTCTATTTTTATCAGGATTTCGTTTCGGTCCATTTCGCGGTAGCGTTCCGGTAGTAATGCTTTTGAAGTACATTCAATTACTGCATTCAGTGTTTGAAGCTCCACTTCTTCCGGATAAGTAGGTGGAATGAAATCGGATAGTGCTTCATCGAGTATTTCAGGAGTGACTTTCTTTTTTCCTTCAGCAGCCGCCCGGAATTTAGCCCTGGTCAATGCTGCTTCCATATCTGCACCGGAAAAGGTTTTGAAACCTTCTTCAATAATTGCAGGAATATACTCTTCCGTCATCTGAAGTCCGGTTTTCTTTTTCATGGCGTTAAATAACTCCACTCGTTCTTCATTGGTATGAGGTGGGAATAATGCCAGATGTTCTTCCGCTCTACCCTGTCGCTTTAAATCGATAGGCATAAGATCAGGGCGTGCTGTCATCAGGAACCAGACAATCCGACCTCTGTTACTGGTATCACTCATAAAGGTAGCGATCTGAGAGAAAACACGGCTGGAAACTCCACTATCTCCGCTCGAACTACGATCTCCTAAATAAGCGTCCGCTTCATCAATCATCACAGCAACCGGCGACATTGCCTTTAGAATTGATAAAATCTTTTCCAGATTTCCTTCGGTAACCCCTTGCCACTGACTTCTGAAGTTTTTGAGTTTTACCATCGGGATACCTACTTCGGTAGCAAAACAGGTCACCAGAAACGTTTTACCCGTTCCAACAGGACCGCAAACTAAATATCCCATTGGCATTACGTCCTGTCGACCTTCTTTCAAGGCTTTTACTGCTTTTCGAAGGTGCTCTTTAACGTGTTTATGTCCGGCTACATTATCAAGCGAATATGGAGTTTCAATGAATTCAAGTAATCCATATGCTTCCGCTTCTATAAGTTCTTTCTTATTCTCAGCTAAGCCTTCGAAAGTAATTTTCTCTTTATTTTCTCGTGCATTTGAAAGCACACTTCTGACATTCACATAATTTAAACCTGCTGTTTGCTGGGCAATTATCTCAGGTTTTACGGCCGAAATACTTTTGAAATCATCATTGCGAGTTTCAAACTTTATGAAGTCTAATCGGTCTTTCTCCCCTGGAATAGTAATCTTGATATCCGTTGTATAAGGATTTTGAACCAGTGTTTTATTGAGATCAGCAAGATTCTCCGTGATTAATACCGTTGTAAAATCAGAGGCAAGAAACATAGGATCATGTGCCCAGCGGGAAAGGTATACAAGAGAAGTACGATCTTCATTTCCGGTCGAGCCTGTATCACTCATGGGGATGATTGTCTCAGCATAATCAATAATCAGAGCTACGCTTTTTTTCTGATCTAACCTTAGACGGAAATATTGTTCTAATAAAGAGAAAACACGTACAGGATCCTTCGGCATCTTATTAGCATAATCGGTTCCAACTAAACTGTCTCTTCCTGCTACTGCCTGATTAAAATCTGCCTGCGAATCTTTATCTCTAAAATATATTCCTGATGCCCGGTCATAAAAAATCACATAATCACGAGCGCCAAAAAACTCATCTGATAAAAATGTTTTAAGTCGATTAAATTCAGTTCCTTCATCGTTTTTCAAAGGCACTAAATCGTGCACATTACCATGTAACAAAAAAGTGTTGATGGTACGACTTAAGTATTTTCTTGCAAATTCCTGCGACCAGACTGGATAATTATCAAACATCGTATTTACTTCGTAATAAATTCCAAATTACAATCAACAAATTACAAACAAGTTCCAATATTAAAGAATGGTATTGAAATTTGTTAATTGTTTGAATTATGGAATTTGGGTTTTGGAATTTCTAATTCTTACTCAATAAGAATCAGCTTTACCGTTTCAATTCTGCTTTGAGTCGCTTTACTAATAATGAATTTTTTATCCTCAATTAGCACCTCTTCGTTCACGGTAGGAATGCGCCCCAAATAATTTATTATGTAGCCCGCTACGGTATCGTACTCCGAAGGTTCCACAGGAAGTGTAATTTCCTCAAACTTAGCTACCAACTCAACAATTTCCACGTTTCCTGAAATCACAAAAGTATTAGTAGAAAGTTTTTTCATGATTTCACTGTCTACATCATGTTCGTCCTGAATATCTCCTACTACCTCTTCAAGTAAATCTTCAATCGTAACCATACCGGCAGTTCCACCATATTCATCTAGAACAATTGCAACAGACATATTAGATTGGCGGAATTCAGTGAGCAAATCCTTTGATTTTTTACTGTATGGAACAAGTTTAACAGGTCGTATAATCTCATTCAGAGTTTTTGGCTTATTGAAGAGATCGTATGCAAACACAACTCCAATCACATCATCAATGGAATCCTGGTAAACGGGAAGTTTGGAGTGTCCTGATTTAATGAATAAATCCAATACCTCATCCAAAGAAGTCTTCTTATCAACCGCTTCAATTTCAATCCTTGGGATCATCGAGTCCTTAACTCTTTTCGTAGAGAGTTCTAACACGTTGTGCAGAATTTCTGAATCATCCTGATCGATATCTTCACTTCCTCCACTTTCTCTCAGTTCTTTGAAAATTAGCTCTACATCCTGCCGACGATAAAGTGAAACTGCTTCTTCAGCGTCTGCTACTAACCATTTAATAAGAACATTAGAAGAACTGTTTGCCACCGCAATGAGCGGGCGAAGCAAATAATAGCAAAATCTCAGTGGGATAGCTATGATACTAACCATCACATCAGCCTGAGCACGGAAAATCGCCTTTGGCAAAATCTCACCAAAAATCATAATCAGCACAGAAGCTATTATTGTCTGAACCAGTAAAATCTGAAAATCTGTTGGTGTATGACTAAACCATGCTTCAGAATAGCCTATTATTGGATTTACCAAAAAAATAGCCATTAAGGTAGCATAGAGAACATTTATGATATTATTCCCTACAAGAGTTGTAGTTATAAAAGTCTCGGGATTACTCTTAAAGAACTCAAGAGAATTTGCAATGAAGTTATTTTTCCGGGATGCAACCTCAAGCTTAAGCTTATTAGCCGTTACAAAGGCTATTTCAGACCCTGAAAAAAAACCACTTAAGAATATGGTTGCAACGATTAGGAGCCATTCCATAATTATTTGGCTCCTGTTTTTTTATGATTTGATATGCTACCCGATGGAGGCTCGTCGCTCATTAACGAAAAATTAGTTCCTATTTACCGGAGAAATTCGGCTTACGTTTCTCCATAAATGCCGAAGTTCCTTCCTTAAAATCAGCAGTGTTGAACAAATCTCCAAATAGATTTGCTTCCATTTCATAACCTGAATCATTTCCTGCTTCTTTCACGGCTAATATAGCATTTTTTAAAGCCAGAGGTGCCTGTTTTATCATTCCCGAAAGCATTTTTTTTGATGCTTCTGAAATGTCTCCTTCCGCTATACTATTTATCAACCCTAATTGAAATGCTTCTTCGGCCTTTACAAAGCGACCAGACATGATTAACTCTAATGCTTTTGAGTAACCGACAAGTTTTGTTAATCTTTGAGTACCACCGTAACCAGGAATTAATCCCAGACTTACTTCGGGTAATCCTAAGACTGCTGCTTTGGAAGCAACTCTGAAATGACATGAAAGTGCCAACTCAAACCCTCCTCCTAACGCATACCCATTTATAGCTGCAAGTACCGGAATAGACAAATCTTCTATTTTTTGAAATACTTTATGTCCTCTTTTGGAAAGTTTAGTGGCTTGCTCTTTATCAAAATCTGCAAATTCTTTGATATCGGCGCCAGCAACAAAGGCTTTTTCTCCTGAACCTGTAATAATGAGTGCTCGAATAGATTCATCTTTTTCAATTTGATCCAGAGCAGAATCAAGTTCTTCAAAAACCTGATTATTTAGTGCATTTAATTGTTTAGGACGATTGATGGATATAGTAGCGATTCTGGAATCTTCTACTTCCAGAATTAGCATTTCAAAATCTGAACTCATGTATTATTCCCTGACTCTTTTCTTTTGATCTGTTTCTGAAGTTAGGTCATCAGAAAGTTCATCCAAAATAGAATCAAAATCCAGTTCGGTCTCCCATTCGGTAGTATATTCGGGAAGTATATCCTGATCCAGGTCATCGATAAGTTGTGAAGTTTCATCAACTTCGGTTAGAAGATTATCTAACTGGAAACCAATCTCTTCTGGATTACTCATTGTCATAGACTGCTCGTAAATATATCTGACAGCATCTTCAATAGTTTCGAGATGAGTTTCACATACTAAATATTTTTCTTTAGCGATCTTAAATTTCTGGAGACGCTTCTGCATGATAGCAACACGTCGGGATTTAGTTCGCTTTAGCTTTTCAGATTCAATGCTTTTGATTTCTTCAATCTGTCGTACTACCTCTTCTTTCAAATTGGTTTCCAAAGAGGTGTTCAGATAAACCTCATATCGCTTAATCAAATCTAAAAGCGTTAAATAATTTCCAAGAAGTTCATCGATTTTCTTACCAATATTATCCAACAAGCCTTGTGAACTGTAAGGTAG
Organism: Balneolaceae bacterium; assembly: GCA_017795005.1. Lineage (GTDB taxonomy): Bacteria > Bacteroidota > Rhodothermia > Balneolales > Balneolaceae > RHLJ01. The sequence continues at coordinate 3,043,893 of CP051242.1, forward strand.
TTTTTCAAAATTCTCCTGAACTAACTGGGCAAGATGTTTAAGTACTAAAAACCTTTTTTGGCTGGCTGAATCAAGTGACTGAAATAAATCTTTTTCATTACTTGAAGCGTGGCGTTCTTTAATTTTTTTAAGTTCCACTTTTTTTCTGAATCGGGGAAGTTTTGGAACAACTCCCAGATACATAAGCTCAACCCCGAATACAGTAGAGAGTAGAATATTCGAAATATCAACACTCATACTACTAAAAAAAAGTGCCCCTAACGTGGAAGCTAAAAGTACCCCAAGATTTATGGGATTCAGGAATGCTTCCCTTGTATAATTAATATTTAATTCGTCTGTCGACATTAACTTTTATCTGAGGAATCTTCGTTATCCGAAGCATCCTCTTTTTTAGTTCCAATTGTTTTTTCTGCGTGAATTTCTTCGGCATGTTTTTCAATTTCCGAATACAGCATACCCATTTCAGCTTTTACTTGTTGCAAGGTTTGTTTGGCTTTTTGCTTTTTCATTTCAGAATCAAGCTCTTCTTGCTTTAATTTCCCTGCTGCTGTCGAAGTATCGTCTTCATCCAGACTGTCCATTGCCACATCCAAACGAGCTTCTACATTGGTAACTTTGTCTTTTACTTTACCCAAAAACTCATCTACTGATTCCAGAAGATTGTCGGCATTCATGTTATTCAATGCCTGTGCAATCTTACCTTTTTGTTCAGTCTGTTTTAAACGTTCCTTAGCCTCTTTAATACGTCGGTAATGATCCTTGTATTCTTCCTTAAGGCGTTCGCGTTCTTGTTCACTTCGGGTACTCATTGTGGCAACCTGTTAGCTTTTCTCTTTGTTGCCAACTGATTTCGTAGGAGCAGCTTCTTCTTTGGCTGGTTCTTCATCGATAGAAATTGATCCTGATGACTCTCCCATCTCAAGCTTGAATTGCTCTACAAGCTCATGAGCTCGAATTTTCTCTGCATTTGCTTCAATCTCCATAGTTTGAGTATCAATGCTGTCTAAGGCAATCTCCATACGAGCTTCATTTTTTGCAGATTCTTCATTAAGTCTGGAGATCATTTCATCATGAGTCTGATCTATGCCACCTACTTCAAACTGTTCAAGTGTATCAGCAATTTTAGCTTGCCATTCTGCACGTTCGCTTGCGCGTAGTGCTTCTTTAGCTTCCTGAATTTTTCTGTCTTTTTCACGCATAAAGACTTTTTTCACCTTCAGTGCTTTTTCATAAGCACGTTCTGCAAATTGTAACTGATCTTTAGAGTGAACAATCGTTTCTTTAGCTTTTTCAAGCTGAAGAGCATAACCTTCTGCTATATCATCTCTTCCAGCTTTAATCGCAGATTTAATTTTTGATGTAAGATCAACAATTTGTTTTTCATTGCGCTTAACCTCTTTCTGGAGCATAATCAGGTTTGCTTTCACAGTAGCAATATTCTCATTCATCTGAGGAATCTGATCATTCAGTTCGCGAATATTTTGCTCTAAAATTAATTTTGGGTTCTCCATGGAGCTTATTACTCCACCGAACATTGATTTGAGTGCGCGAATAAATCTTTTAAACATGGTTTTTACCGTAAATTTTATGCCCTTTTATATCAGGAACTAAGTTAACTGATTATTATCGTAATTCAACATGCTAAAGCTCAAATGCCCTTGTGCCTTCGCTGTCGCAAACATGAGTTACCAGAAGTTCCGGTTCCGGTTGCTCAACGCTGATCTTAACTGCTCCGTATAATTGTTTCGTCACGGTTTCGATCGTGGCTGGCTTGTTCGTGTATCCGGTCAAAATTGTTTCACCTTTCAAAATTTTGTCGCCAACTTTCTTTTTTAATGATATACCTGCTGTCGGATCGATGATATCCTCTATACTTTTTCTTCCAGCACCCAGCTCTAAAGATCCCATTCCTATTTCATAAGAATTCATGGACTTGATAAAACCTTCCTCTTCACTTTTCAGCTCAAATTCGTATCTGGCTTTTGGATATTGACCGGGATTCTTAATCACAGATGAATCTCCTCCCTGTTCCTCAACAATATCTATCCACTTCTGAAAGGCTTTTCCATTACTTATTGTTTCTTCACTTTTTTTAATTCCTTCTTCCACGCTTCCGGCCTTTCCTCCTAAATAAATCATAGTTCCCGAGAGTAAATTTGAAAGTTTCATAATATCATCAGGACCCTCTCCACGAAGTGCATTAACACACTCTTCTACCTCGAGCCAGTTTCCGATATTAAATCCTAAAGGTTGATTCATATTAGTGAGGTATGCAATAGTTTTCTTTCCAAATCTTTCACCAATTTCTACCAACTCTTCAGCTAACTCAGTTGCATCTTCCACAGTTTTCATAAAAGCGCCGGAACCGTATTTTACATCAAGGACCAAAGCATCTATTCCCTCCGCCAGCTTTTTACTCATGATGCTTCCTGCGATATAGGGGATAAACTCTACTGTAGCTGTGACATCCCTAAGTGCATATAATTTCTTATCTGCCGGTGCGATTTCCTTTGTCTGACCTGCCAATACCAAATTATGTTTAGAAATTATCTCAATATATCGATCAAGATTCATATCGGTATAAAAACCCGGTATAGACTCGAGTTTATCTAAGGTTCCTCCGGTGTGTCCAAGTCCACGACCGGAAATCATCGGAACCGGAACCCCAACCGAAGCAACCACAGGCGCAAGAATCAATGATAGTTTATCACCTACACCTCCAGTTGAATGTTTATCCACTTTTTTTCCGGGGATACCAGATAAATCTACCACGATTCCTGAATGTAGCATAGAATCAGTAAGCGCAGTTGCTTCCTCCATATTCATTCCATTCAGAAATCCAGCCATCAAAAAAGCACTGATCTGGTAGTCTTCAATCTCATGATTTGTGTACGCTTTAATGAGATAATGAATCTCATCACTCGTAAGACTTTCTCCGTCTCGTTTTTTGCGAATAAGTGAAACTATGTTATACTTGGAACTCATAGACCAAGTATAGGTCAATTCAGCATTATTTTCTCACTTTAACCTGATTTTCTTTGATCAAAGTAATTGCCGATCAAAATCTGTACAGATTGAAAGAATTTCTTCCTGATGAGGTTGACTTAACAACCTATGATCCGGCAGAAGGACTACCGGATACTTCAGGTTATCAGGCATTGCTTATCAGAACAGTTTCTAAACTTAATCCGGAAACTTTTCCAAAACTTCCCTCATCGCTAACATTTGTCGGAACCGCATCCTCAGGAAGTGATCATGTGGATAAAGAATACCTTAAATCACACAATATCCAATTTGCTGATGCATTGGGTAATAACTCAAGAGCAGTTGCTGAATATGTGATGACCGCATTGCTCATTTGGAGAGAAGAAAAAGGAAAGAAACTGGAGGAACTTACGTATGGTGTAATTGGAGTTGGACATGCGGGATCAGCGGTAGCAAATATTCTACATGATTTTGGGTTAAAAACAGTGCTATATGATCCTCCAAGAGCAAAGCGAAACCCAGACTTTGTCTCCGCTTCAATAAAAGATGTTCTAAATTGCGATGTTCTTACTTTTCATACACCGTATTTAGAATCAGGAGAATCCGCTACAAGATATTGGCTGGATAAGGAGAAATTGTCTGGAAGAAATTTTGAACTGATTATCAATGCTGCACGAGGTGGTATCATTGATGAAGCAGCTGTTTATTCTGCGATGAAATCCGGTTCTGTTAAAGATGTGATTATTGATGTTTGGGATAATGAACCTGACTTTAATCCGAATCTAGCTTCACTTGCTTTTATCGCTACTCCTCATAATGCAGGACACTCAGAGCAATCCAAGTTAAATGCCAGCAAAATGATTTGTGAAAAATTGTGCTCTTTTTTTGGATTGACCTTCCCTCCCACAGAAGGATTGTATTCCGTTAAAGAACTCAATCCCGCGCATTTGAAATATTCGCTCACTGATTGGCTCCTGAAACTGCATCCCATTAAAGAATACGATGCTGCACTCAGAGACTTAGCTCATCGCCCGGATAAAACCACGTTGTTTGCCAAACTCAGAACCGATCGTCCTTATCGGTATGAATATGGGTTTATAAAACTTGATGAAGAGTTTTTGAATGGCTTTGAAGAGTTGAAGAAACTGGGGGTAAAAAGTATCTAATCTCTTTTTTACGAGAAAAAATCTGTCCCTCTTTGGAGAGGGACAGATTCATGCGCTTGCGTATGAATCAGGGAGGGGACAGCACTGGTTCCTGAATTAGTGCCACCACCGTCCTCCCTCTGAGCCCAAACAAGTTTGGACTCTGTCTCCCTCCAGCGGGAGACAGTTCTTACTTGCCAAATTAAAGAAAATCATCGGAACGGATTTATTCTCACTTCGGGTCGTGGAATATTCCGCTCACCATTCTAATGTCGGATTCTTTTAAACTCTTTGTTTAAATTAACTCAAATGAGTAAGAGAAAGAAATTACTTAAGTCAGTAAAATATGAGATCGAAGAACTTGATAAAATTATTCGTTCCTGGAATTTGATTGCGTGGGCTAATAAAGGTGAGTTTGAATCTCTAGCCTCAAACTCGTTGGTCATCTATATCAAAATGCTGATCAGGATAAAATAGAAAGGGTTTTGAACAGCAAATTAATTGTTACTTATGGTTTGGATATAAGCCCAAAAGATTCTATCAAATTTACCAAAGAGATATTTAATTGGTGGAAAACAAAAAACTAAACTCCGAACAATTCCCTGGCAACCACACTCGTCTTCTCCACTACTTCTTCTAAACTCATCTCGAAAATATCGGCGAGTTTCTTTACCGTAAATTTCATGAAGGCGGGTTCGTTACGCTTACCTCTTTTTGGTGTTGGTGATAAATAGGGAGCATCCGTCTCAAGAACCATTTTATCCAGAGGAAGTTGAGCTACGGTTTTATCTACTCCCCCATTTTTAAAAGTAACCACTCCCCCAATCCCAAGATGAAGTCCCATATCTATTGCTCGTTTGCCTTCATCCACCGTTCCGTTAAAACAATGCCAGATTCCTGTTAATCTACCATCCTGTTCTTTTTCAATAAGATTCAATAAATCGGAAGTACTCTCTCTGTTATGCAAAATGATTGGGTTTTGTACTTGTTTTGCAACTCTGCAATGAATTCTCAAGCTTTTCTTTTGCAGTTCTACAAAATCAGTACTCCAATAATAATCCAACCCTGTTTCTCCTACACCATAACAATCATCCTTCACACATAAATTATAAAGTTCCTCTGCAAAGTTTTCGCCGACATTTCCTTCCACATCACACGGATGAATGCCAGCCATTTTATAAAAAGTTATTCCCGGATAACTAAGCTTTTCCATTTCTATGATTGAGCCAAAATCGATAGCAGGCATAAAAATTGATTCTATCCCAACTTCGGCTGCCCGAGCCATAACTTCCGCTCTGTCTTCATCAAACTGAGATAAATAAATATGTGAATGGGTATCAATCATACTGTCTCACCTAACTTTTTCTCCTGCATTATGTTAAGAAATTATTTTTGGCTGCATTATGACCGTCATAATATGTATTTGTCCACTATTACTTTTATTTTTCCTACTCCACCAAAGTATAAGTTTAACCTAACTAACACCTGTATGTCAACTACTCCTCATATTCTTCCTGAATTTGAAAAGTATGAAAAAGTCCCTACTAAAGTATTTGAAACTGCTAAATCTGCTTCTGTTTATGCAGCAAATGAGATTGCTGATTTAATCCGTAAAAATGATGCAGAAGCAAAGCCTACAGTTTTAGGACTTGCGACCGGCTCAACCCCGACCCAGATGTATGATGAGCTAGTAAGAATGCATAAAGACGACGGACTTAGTTTTAAAAATGTGATCACTTTTAATCTTGATGAATACTTCCCAATGGAGCCGGAATCCATTCATAGTTATGTTCATTTTATGAACGAGTATTTATTTGATCATATAGATGTTAAAAAGGAGAATATTCATATTCCTGATGGTACGTTAGCCAGAGAAGATGTGTATGATTTTTGTGAGCAGTATGAGAAAAAAATAGAGTCCTTTGGAGGTTTGGATATTCAGGTTTTAGGTATTGGAAGAACTGGTCATGTTGGGTTTAACGAACCTGGTTCATCAATAACCTCTAAAACACGGTTAATTGCGTTGGATAGTCTAACAATCCTGGATGCTGCTAGTGGTTTTTTTGGTGTTGAAAACGTACCTCGAAGGGCAATAACAATGGGCGTCGGTACCATAATGAAAGCTAAAAGAGTGCTTTTAATGGCTTGGGGAGAAGGCAAGGCAAGTATTGTTAAAAAAGCAATTGAGGACAAGGTAACTTCTCAGATTCCAGCCACATTCCTACAGGAGCATCCTAATGCCGAGTTTCTTTTAGATGAGGCCTCTTCAGCAGAATTGACCCGTAGTAAAACTCCATGGTTATTAGGTCCAATTGAGTGGGATAGCCAAAAGCTGAAAAAAGCTGTTGTTTGGTTAAGTACTGAGTTGAATAAACCTATACTCAAGTTAACAGATGAGGATTATAGCGAACATGGAATGAACGATATTCTTACTGATATCGGACGAGCTTATAACGTAAATATTCGAATTTTTAATGAAATCCAACATACCATTACAGGATGGCCTGGTGGAAAACCAAATGCAGATGACTCAAACCGACCTGAGCGTAAGTCTCCTCACCCAAAAAAGGTAATTATTTTCAGTCCACATCCGGATGATGATGTAATTTCAATGGGTGGTACTTTTATACGACTTGTAGATCAGGGACATGAGGTGCACGTAGCATACCAGACATCTGGGAATATCGCAGTCTTCGATGATGAAGCAATCAGGTTTGCAGATTTTGTATCTGACTATCATCAAAAATTTGGACTTAAAGATAAAGAGTCGGCAGATTTATTTGAAAAAGTTAGAAAATCAATTTTAAATAAGACTCCGGGCGAAGTTGACTCAGACGAAGTAAAAACGATCAAAGGGATGATCAGAAGAGGAGAAGCAAAAGCTGCTTGCAGATATGTTGGAATACCTGATGAAAATATACATTTCCTTGATTTACCCTTTTATGAAACAGGTAAAGTAAGAAAAAAGCCAATCGGACCAGAAGACATCGAGATTACGAAAGAAATCATTCGGAAAATAAAACCTCATCAGATTTACGCTGCCGGAGATCTTTCTGATCCTCATGGAACTCATAGAGTTTGTCTTGATGCCATTTTTGAGGCATTGAGAGAATTAAAGAACGAACCATGGATGAAAGATTGCTGGACCTGGCTTTATCGTGGAGCATGGCAGGAATGGGATATCGAAGATATTGAAATGGCTGTCCCATTAAGTCCTGAGGAAACCGACCGTAAACGAAAAGCCATTTTTAAGCACCAATCTCAAAAAGACAGACCTTTATTTCCTGGTACTGATAAAAGAGAATTCTGGCAGCGTGCGGACGACCGAACCCAGCTTACTGCTAAAATATATGATGATTTAGGTTTAGCCGAGTATGAAGCAATGGAAGCTTTTGTACGGTGGAAAGAGCTGGATTACTATCAATAATGTTATTTAATAATCAACTTCGGTTCAATTAATATCCTAGACTGTACTTTATATTCTGATTCATTGAATACTTTCCTAAAATTATTAAATAAGACTTCACCAAAATTCTTTGAATCAATTCCTATTGTACTTAGTGAACCATCTTTTAGCTGACTTTCTTTAACATTACCAAAACCCAAAATTGATATTTCTTTTGGGATTGCATACCCTTTTTTGATTAGAGCATTTTTAAAACCACGTGCAACCTCGTCATTTGAAGCAAAGACTGCATCAACTTCTGAATTTGAGAGATCAAGTATTGCTCCGATATTGAAACCATCCTCATAAGTTGAACCTTGGTTTTTAAAAGAATTTCTTATCACAATACACCTTCCTTCGGCATCTTGTTTTTTTAGCTCATGTAAAAAACCTTCTAATTTCAGATCATCTGATTTATACCCATTCTCATCCAGAACAACACAAACTTTTTTTCTGGACTTCTTTAATAGTTCTTTCGCAGCCATTCTGCCTACTTTATAATTATCAATGGTTATTATTGGTATTTCAGAGTCATATATATCATGACAAAAAAACGCAGGGACTTGATCTAAAATTCTTTTATAAAGCTTTACGCCATATACAGTTTTTCTTGATGTACCTAATATCAAACCATCCACTTCGTTATTTGTGAGTAATTTTGATATTAATTCTTCATGGTCATTTATGTTTTTAGAAACATGCATCACAAGTTCTTTGCCCAACTTTTCAGTAAGCGTTTTAACCTCAGTAAGTATGTCGAAGAAGTTAGCGTCGTTATAATTTATTAGAGCAAAAACAATTTTATTGCTAGGTATTTTTTTATTTTTTTCGAAATCCAAATGGTTTTTATTCACAAATGTTCCTTTTCCAACCCTACTCACCAAATACCCTTTTTCGTTAAGAAGCTGCATTGTTTTCTTAATTGTTGACATACTAACATTGTACATCTCAGTAAGCTGTAGAAAATTTGGAAGACGTCCGCTTCTTCCAAAATGGTTATTTACAATCTTATCAATAAGATCTTCTGTGATCATTTCGTACAGGTGTTTATCGGTATCGTCTTTATTGATCATTATTAATTTTATACGATTTTAATTTATTCCAATCCGCTGATAGTATGAGACCTGTCTGTCTTGAAATCAACTGTTTTTTATAAAAAAAATTCTTCAACTAAGTGATTATTTTACAGCTGTTTTCAGGTAGCTATCTTACTCCATTCTACGTTTTCCAATTTCTTAACTGTGCGAAAATTTTTTTTACATTTTATGTATACTTATGATCTTTATGCTTCTTGATTTAAAGCACTGATTCAGGTATCTAATTACATCTGAATCTTATGAAAACCAAAGTAACTCTTATACTATTTTTATATTTAATTCCTACGGCTTTCTATTTGGAAGCTCAGGAAATTACCTGGACCGAAAAAACGGAATCCGTTTCACTTCCCGAAGGTGTGCGTTTTTTTGAAGGAATAAGAGCAAATCCAGCTTTCAAAGGGTGGTATTTTGAAGTGGATATGAATAACTCAAACATCGCTTTGGTTCCTTACGTTGCTGAAGGTGGGACAGAAACCATCTCAAATTTTGCAGCCCGTAAAAATGTATTTGCAGCTATAAACGGAGGTTACTTTGGAGGAGGAGTTAGTTATTCTACTTTAGTACAACCAGGTTTGATTCCGGCACAAAATGTACCTTCTGTAACCCGAAATTCAAGTTCTTATCCTGTTATTCGAAGCATGTTTGGAATTAAGAAAAATCGTAGTATGGCAGTTGATTGGATTTACCATTTTGGTGGAGGTTTCGAAAACCTTTTCAGATTTGATTTACCCATGGAGTATACTTCTTCCAATAATGCTCCACTCCCCGCACCAGTAAAAGAAGATGGAGAACTGTACGAAGATGCTTATCTGGGTGTAGGTGGAGGTCCTGTTTTGGTAAAAGGAGACACTTCCATGGTTACCTATGATCAGGAAATATTTTGGGGTTCTGGTGTTGGCTTAGATAACTCAGACCCAAGAACTGCTGCAGGATACACCTCCGAAGGAAAAGCTATATTAATGGTAATTGATGGAAGGCAAGGTTCTGTTTCTACAGGAGTAAGTTTAACAGAGCTGGCAAATATCATGATTGATCTGGGAGCTACAGAAGCAATTAATCTGGATGGAGGTGGTTCCAGCCAAATGGTAATTGGAGACTCATTAGTAAACCGACCAAGCGGAAGTTTCATCCAGCGACCAGTTGCGACCTTTCTTGCCATAGTTGATGCCGATTCAATCCCTACCATACCTGCTGTTGGTTACGAACAAATTATAGATACCGGTGATACCTCCAGTGTTGAAATAAGTGATGGCTGGATACAATCAGCTAATGCAGGTTATTATGGCGATACACCTTCTATTATTACTTTAGGTGGAGATGGTTCTAATACAGTAAGCTTTACTCCTGATTTACCGGAATCTAATCTATATGAGCTGTATGGATGGTGGGTTTCATCATTCAATCGGAGTAAGAAAACTGCTTATATCGTTCATCATGAAGAGGGAATTGATACTGTCTTTGCTGATCAAAGCACAGACAACTCTCAATGGATAAAACTTGGAGAGTTTCGTTTTTCTGGAACTGCTTCAGATAAGGTTGTAGTATCAAATACAGGTGGAGACACTAATAATTACGTAGTTGCAGATGCAGTTCGATTTGTAGGAATAGAAGAAATAATCAATTCTAATGAAGAAGAAGATATTGCAAGCATGTTTCGGTTAGATCCCACTTATCCTAATCCTTTTAATCCCAGCACCAATATTAGTTATCAACTGCCGGTTCACGGTAATGTTACGGTTGAGGTATTCAATATTAATGGGCAACATATCCAAACACTATACACCGGGAATCAGCAACAAGGCAACCATAATCTAACCTGGAATGCATCAAACATTTCCAGCGGTATTTATTTTGTGAAAATTGATTTTCAAACTCCATCTAATCATTTCAGTCAGACTCAAAAAATGACTTTAATAAAATAAAGGATCAGGCTTATGGCATCTCTTACAGAATTCAAAAAAAATCCCTGGTCCTGGATACCAACATTATATTATACACAAGGTATTCCCTATGTATTGATTGTTACTGTTTCTGTAATAATGTACAAAGACCTTGGAGTTTCTAATTCCGAGATTGCTTTCTTTACCAGTTTGCTTTCTCTTCCCTGGGCTTTCAAGCCTGCATGGAGTCCATTTATAGATATTTATAAAACTAAAAAGTGGTGGACCTACTTTATGCAAGGTATCATCGGAATAACATTTGCAGGTGCTGCATTGACTCTTAGCACTCCCTACTTTTTTGAAGCTTCACTTTTCTTTCTTTTTGTAGCAGCATTCTGTTCTTCTACACATGATATTGCTGCTGATGGGTTCTACATGTTAGCTCTATCAGACGATAAACAGTCCTTCTTTGTAGGTATCAGATCCACTTTTTTCAGATTAGCAATGATTAGCGGAGAGGGTTTATTTGTCGTACTCGCGGGTATTATTGCTACCAGAACAGGTAGCTCATCTTTTTCATGGATATCCATACTTGGGATTGTTGCAATATTGATGTTCTTAATGTCATTTTATCACAAATTTATACTTCCCGAACCTGCTGAAGATATAGCAGTTAAGAACGAAGGAGAATCACCATTTAATGCTGTTTGGAAGACTTTCGTTGATTTTTTCAAGAAAGAACAAATAGTGCTGGCGATCTTATTTGTATTATTATATCGACTTGGAGAAGGGCAATTAGTAAAATTAGCAGCTCCTTTCTTATTAGATGTGAGAGATGCTGGCGGTCTGGGACTTTCTGTAACTGATGTAGGTATTATAAATGGAACTTTTGGATTAATAGCGTTAACACTTGGTGGAATTCTGGGAGGGATTGTTATTTCAAGACATGGATTAAAAAAATGGCTATGGCCAATGATCATAATAATGAACCTTCCTAATGCAGCTTATTGGTATTTAGCAGCTACACAACCTGAATCATATTTACTAATAAGTTCACTTGTAGCCATTGAGAAATTCGGATATGGGTTCGGCTTTGCTGCATTCCTTATGTATCTGATTTATATTGCAAGAGGTTCTTACAAAACTGCACACTATGCTTTCGGAACAGCTTTAATGGCTTTAGGTATGTCTCTTTCAGGTGCTGTAAGTGGTTTTATTCAGGAATCGGTTGGTTATGAACAATTCTTTATCTGGGTTCTTATTTCTTCAATCCCAATTTTCATTATTACTCCTTTTGTAAAGATTGAAGCGGACTTTGGTAAAAAGAAAGCCGTGGAAGAATAATCTATCATCGTATTAAGAATCAAAATATTAATCCCTTAAATTAATCGTTTAAGTACAATCACAAGGTCTTAGATTGAAATACACAATCGTATCTAATAGAATATCAAAACTATGAATTCAAAGATTTTCACTTCTTCAACACTTCTTTTGTTATCGGTTTTAACTCCTTTCCTGGTTCAGGGACAGCCAAGAGTGGTAGGTGAACCTGAAGTACTTATTTCTTCAGATGAAACTATTTTCATGAAGCCACTTTGGTCTCCTGATGGTTCTTCTCTGGCATTTACCTCTACCCGGCATCAGGGAATCTGGGTTGCCGAAGCTTCCGGAGATAATATGCAGCAAATAACCGATAAGAATGCAGGATACGGTTTCTCCTGGTCTGCCGATGGGAAGTCTTTACTAACAAGAGTTTCAGAATATGAGAATAGAAGACAAAAACATGCCATAAGTATTTTTTCAATAGAAAATAAAGCCCAGCAGTTGCTAACAGAATTTCGAAATGATATGCCTGCTACTCCTCAATGGGCTGATTTTGACCGGCAAGTAGTCTTGATCACCGATGAATCAGTTGAAGCATTTGATACCGGTAAAGAAATTGGAACCAGAGAGAAAATGACTACTAACAAGCTATTCTATGTTCTGAAATCAAATAAATTGGCTGCTGGTATGATTCCAACAAATAGCACCGAAGACATCTCCCCTTTTGATGACGCTCAATATCTTAATCTTGAGGTATCCCCTGATGGTCAAAAACTTTCCTTCGAAATCTATGGAGGAAACTTATTTGTAATGAATATTGATGGGACCGGACTTGTAGATCTTGGTAAAGCAAATAGAGCAAAATGGTCTCCGGATAGCCGGTACGTAATTGCTATGGTTGCTGATGACGATGGACATGAATATACAAAATCTGATCTTGTTGTATTTAGTATTGATGGAACCCAAAAAATTAATATGACACAATCTTCAGACATAGTAGCTATAAATCCTTCATGGTCTCCTACTGGTAACCGAATTGCTTTTGATAACCCAAGAGATGGCAACATCTATGTACTTTCAATTGAGTACTAATTTTAAATCTGCCTAATTTTCAGTGTATATGTTGTCTATGAAAACTTATCTCATATTAATTTTAACTGCCTCACTTACGATCCTTAATGCTGTAAAAGCACAAGAAATTACAGGGCTTGACGGTTTCAGCCTTTTTCTTGATCCCGGTCACAGTCAAACTGAAAATGAGGGGCTTTATAATTATTCTGAAGCGGAAAAGGTTCTACGCGTAGGTTTAGAACTCAGGAGATTACTTCTTACTTATACAGATATCGATACAGTTTATATAAGCCGTACTAACGACCTCCAGCAAGTTTCTCTTTCACAACGAACAGACCTTGCCAATTTTCTTGCCCCTGATTTTTTCCATTCTATTCACAGTAATGCTGGTTCTGCCTCAACAAATAATACACTATTCTTACATGGCGGATGGAGAAAAGATGGTCAAACAGTTGAGAAAAATCCAGCGGGTGGAAAGGATATGGGAGATATTATGGAAATAGTTCATACCGCAGCAATGAGGATTCCTACTATTGGTAATTATGCTGACAGAACTTTTTACCAGGGATTCCCGACAAGTCACACCAATCAATGGCCCTATTTACATGTAAACAGAGAAACCAATATGGCTTCAGTCTTGAGTGAATCTGGCTTTCATACTAATCCCACCCAACAACAGAAAAACCTGAATACTGAATGGAAGCATATGGAAGCAATGTCTTTCTTCTGGGTTATGCTTGAATATCTTGATGTTGAAAGACCAACAGTTGGTATTGGAGCGGGTTTAATTACGGATGCTGATAATGATTTACCTATAAATGGGGCAACCATTTCTATCGGAGATTCAACGTATACTACCGATACAGATGAATCTTTATTTGATCAATACTCAGCATTACCAAATGCTCTTAGAAACGGATTCTACTATATAACCGGATTGCAACCAGGTCAAGCTGAGCTGATCGCCACAGCAGATGGATTCTATTCAGATACGGTGGAAATTAACATCGATTCGACAGATTTTACTTTTACTGATGTTGCTCTAATTTCAAGTGTACCCCCATTTATTTTGTCAAATTCTGTTGGAAATGACAGCCTTATCAATCCAGGAGAAGATTTGGTTCTACAATTCAGTCGTTCTATGAACACTCAATCTGTAGATGAAGCCCTGAGTTTCTTTCCGGAAGTGGAATATTCCTCAAGTTGGAATAGTAATGGAACTGAACTCAGCATTAATACAACCAGTTTAGAATTTATTAGTAATTACACTCTTACCATCGACTCAACTGCTTCCGACAATTCAATTTATGAACATTCATTGGATGGAAATGGTAATGGTGAAAGCAATGGTGATTTCGTTCTCGATTTTGAAACTGGTCAGGAAGATATAAATGCTCCCGTTATTACAAGTATCTATCCGGATGGGGTCAGACCTGACGGACTTTGGCCAATTGCCAGCATTTCATTTGATGAACATCTTGATACTACTAAAATTGATAATTCTACTGTACAGATTAGAATAGGTACGTACTCAGTTCCCGGCGTTGTAAAATATTACACTGTAGATGAAAAAAGTGTGCTAAACTTTTTTCCATCCGAGCGCCTTGAGCCAAACAAATTTTATAAACTGCAATTTGATGGTAGTATTAGTGATACTGCAGGTAATAGCTTGGGGAAAAATGTTTTACGTACATTTCAAACTCCTAACTTTGAGTATGTTAATGCGACTGAAGTCGACGATTTTGAAGGAGGAATTAATTCCTGGTGGCAACCTTCACAAAGTGGTAGCACAACTGGTTATTTAGCCGAAGAAACAATCATTTCGGTAACGGATAAAACCCTAAATCTCCTCACTGAAAGTTCTCAGGCTATGCAACTAAATTATGGTTGGGATACTACTTCAGCTGAAAACCTTATTCGTGAATACAGAAGTGTTGGACTCCCCAGATTTGGAAACCAGAGATTTGTTCAGTCTTATATATTTGGCGATGGAAGCGAGAATCTTTTCAGATTTATGATTAGAGATGGAAGTAATCAACTTGAAGGGAGTAGCTGGCAAACTATCGATTGGATTGGTTGGAAATTGGTGACCTGGGATTTAGCGCAAGATAGCGTAATTGCCTGGGTTAACGGAAACGGATCAATTAACGGAAATAGCTATGTCGATAGCTACCAATTAACATATAAAAAAGGTGGAGCTGTAACCGGAACCTTAATCTTTGATGACTTCCGTGTAGTGGACAAAGGACTTCCAACTTCAACAGAAGAAATAGATTCAAATTTACCTGTTCGGGTTGAGCTTTCGCAAAACTATCCCAACCCTTTTAATCCAACAACCAGTATAAACTTTGGATTGCCGGAAAATGGTGATGTCAGCCTTAAAATATATGACATGCTTGGCAGAGAAGTGGCTGTGTTATTTGATGGGGTTAAAAAACAAGGTTATCACAGCATTACATTTGATGCATCTGCACTGGCAAGTGGAGTATATATTTATCGCCTAAATACTAATACCGGGGCTATCACAAAAAAAATGACTCTCCTTAAATAAATATTAAAACTTAAAAGCGCTTTATAGCGCCTTTTTTTATTTATCGGGTTGATCAGAAATAGTTTCTAGATATCCGTATTCCAGATAAAATTGTTCCAAACCTTTTACCATTTCTTCCGCAACACTAACTTGAAAATCTTTATTATTTAATAGAATTTCCTCATCAGGATTTGAAAGGAAAGCAGTTTCAACAAGTACACTTGGGAATTCTGTGGGCTGATTAAGAGTGAAATTAAAATTCCCGATTAATCCATAATCATCAAGCCCTAAACTCATAAAACGGGCGTACATAATTTCTGAAATTGACTTAAAAGCTATATGCTTATATAGAATTCCAGCCCCTTTTATCCTTAATGGGTCGCTTCCATATCCTATAGAATTA
Source organism: Balneolaceae bacterium (assembly GCA_017795005.1). Classification (GTDB taxonomy): domain Bacteria; phylum Bacteroidota; class Rhodothermia; order Balneolales; family Balneolaceae; genus RHLJ01. The sequence goes on from CP051242.1 coordinate 3,059,772, forward strand.
GCATGAATACTTATCAAAACATCTGCTTCAGTATCCATTACTTTATCCCATCTTTCAGCCATATATACATATTGGTCATCGTCTCTGGTCATTACAACGGTAGCACCTTGCTCTTCCAACATTGACTTAAAAAGTTCCGATATCTGAAGATTTATCACTTTTTCCATTGTTCCTGCGGCTCCTAAAGCACCCAAATTTGAACCTCCGTGTCCGGCATCAACAGCTATAACTCTCCCCGAAAGAGGTCTGGTAACATCTTTAATAACAGGAGGTCTTCTTATCTTTATTTCTAAATTCGAACCCAATCCGTACGAAAGACCATAGCCCCAATTTTGGCTGTGTTCGAGCTCAATAATTAATCTAAAACGATCATTTTCAACTTGTCGCCAATCCACATTTTTTATCCCATGAGAAGTGAGATACTTAATCCTCCAATTAGTATTCGATGTAGCACCAAATATGTCTACAATAATTTTGTTAGGATCTAGCTCCTGATAAGAAATATATGGCAGTTTCTCAGAAAGAGTGAGCCGGATTAAATCAGAGTCTTCGTTTCCGGAAATTCGAATAGTACCTGTTAAGGAAGATGCGACTGGAATATTTTCATCAAGAAGTTCTACAAATCTGGTTGGAATCCATGCATCCAAACTCTCAGATAACCGAACCTTGTAGGCGTTATTCTGTTTTCCAACAATATTTAATTTAACACCTTCTTCTAGATATCCATGTCTTGCCCCACCTAAGCGGTCGGTACCTAAGCCTACATTCAGATATGCTTTGTCGGCTACTACTTCTCCTACAATAGGGGTTTTCAAAAAACTTACTTTGCCAGGAACTACTTTCTTATGGTACCCAAAAAGCCCTTTCTTAATTTTAACAACTATCTTTAGATCTTTTCCAAAATCATTTGGTTTTACAATGTAGGTTCCACGATAAATACCTTTGAGGCCATCACTTAAGTCCTCATCAAGTTCCTTCATCTTTATATTTCCAGTAACACCATTCACACTGAAGTATGCCTGTTGTCCAGGTTTACCCCGAAATTGAACCGTAAGGGTCTCCCCATTCTCGAGCCATAAATCACCTTCCGGTTCCATTTTATAGTCCGAAATGGCTTTTTTTGTATATTCGACTCTCTCTTCAACCGGACGTATCAGGTACATTGTTTTTGACAGAGATTCTCCACTCCTCTCAACTCTGAATTCAATCAGTGTGGTGTCTTCTTCATGTTGAATCATGTCGATAAAAGCTCCACTTGAATAAACTTTAACTTCATTGCCATTTACAAAGGCTTTTGCTTCCGGGTGTGTATTCGCCGCTACTCTGTATCTTGAAAAAGAATACATAACGGTATCTTCTTCAGGAATTACAATATTAAGATATAACGAATCTGTAGTAAAGCTGTTTTGTTGAGCAATTGCTCCTGAGTTTATAAATAACAGGCTTAAAAAAAGTACCCCAAATTTCTTCATAATTGTTAATCGTATAGATAATATTGTTGTGATTTTTTTCTGAATGATTCCACGTCTTTGTTTAAATAATCCCGAATATCATCCACTTTATAAGATTCCATAAAACGTTTCCTTACTTCATTTGAGCCTGATACCTTATCAAACATTGACCAACGGTTTTCTCCTAGTTTGAAAATATCTGTATCGGGGTAAAGCTCTTTATGGACTTGCATAAAGTAATACTGTAAAAGCATAAGCTCAGCTTTAGTATAGTCGTTAAAATGAATCTGTACCCCATGCAAGGTTTTCCCCTGATCTCTTCCATAAAACGGTTTGAATACTATTGGTCTGAATTCCACACCAGGTATCTCCAGGGCGTTCATTTTTTCTGCTAAAGCCCTTTCCTCAATCCATTCTGCTCCAAATAACTGAAAAGGGAGAGTGTACCCCACTCCTTCCGAAAAAACACCCAATTCTCCCATTATTCCAGTAGCTACATAAAAATAGGCAGAGTTTGCATTAGGTATATGTGGAGAGGTTGGAATCCAGTGAAGCCCGGTTTCCTCAAATGTCATAGAACGATCCCATCCTTCCATTTCAACTACTGAAAGAGATACTTTTTTACCATTTCCCAACCAACCTTCATTATTAATCATTTTTGCTACTTCTCCAGGAGTAAGTCCATACACATATGGAACAGGGTATTGACTTACGAAAGAAAAATAGCCTTCCTCTGCTAGATTACCTTCAATTTTATTACCTCCAAGTGGATTAGGACGATCTAAAACCACAAACTCTATTCCTTCTTCGGCTGCAGCTTCCATCGCCAGTCCCATAGTACTTATATAAGTATAAGATCGAACACCTATATCCTGGATATCGTAAACTAAAACATCCACACCACTGAGCATTTCTTTAGTAGGTTTTCTCGTTCTTCCATATAAAGAATAAACAGGCACTCCTGTCACCTCATCTGTATAGTCATCAACTTTATCACCGGCAGCGATTTCCCCTCTTGCACCATGTTCAGGGCCATATAGAGCCACCAATTCTACCTCATCCGCTTCAAATAAAATATCAATAGTAGGCTTCAGATTATAGCTTAGCCCTGTCGCATTGGTAATTAGTCCTACTCTCTTTCCTTTTAGCTCTGAGAAATCATTTTCAACTAATACATCTATTCCAGTTTTCACTCTGGTTTGTGAGATTTTTTCCTGTGCACAAGCTTCAAAGGAAAATCCGATAAGCAAAAGTAAAATTATTAAACCCGAACTTTTTGTCATGAGTGATTTTATTAGATTGAGTATAATTGCAATTTAAACTATCTGATTTTTACTATTTGTAAGTAATTATAAAAAGGAATTAAGACTACTTATGCCACTAAAGAATTATGACTTTTATGACCTTAGCTTGAGAGAAAAAATAGCTCAATTATTTCTCATTGGTTTCCACGGAAATATAGTTTCCAAAGGTTCTGAAGTTTGGAATATGATTCAGAAGTTTAAGCCGGGAGGTGTTATTCTTTTTGATAAAGACATGGTAAATCATCAGCCTGTTCACAACATAAAATCTCCTGAGCAGGTAACGAAGCTCACTGAAAGTTTACAAAATGCCACAAAAATCCCATTATTAATTGGAGTAGATCAGGAAGGAGGATTAATTAATCGATTAAAAACTGATTATGGTTTTCCTGAGACAAGATCTCACCAAAAACTTGGAGAAATTGATAATAAAGAAACTACTTTTAATGAAGGAAAACATATTGCTTCTATTCTTTCAGAATGTGGTATTAATATTAATTTTGCCCCATGTGTCGATTTAGCTATTGAAAAGGAAAGTTCAATAATCGCAAAAAGAGAGCGGTGTTTTGGAGAAAATTCTGATCAGGTTATTAAACACGCCAGAGAGTACATTAGTGGACATCATCAAAAAAAGATTCTTACAGCATGTAAACATTTTCCGGGGCATGGTAGTGCGAAAGGTGATACCCATGCCGGTTTTGTAGATGTTACCGAAACATGGACAATAGATGAATTAAAACCTTATACCGCACTTATTAGTGAAAATCTTTGCCCGGTAATTATGACTTCCCATATCTTCAATAAGAACTTCGACGAAGACCTTCCTTCAACATTATCAGAGAAAACGATTACAGGTTTACTTAGAGATAAAATTGGATTTGAAGGAGTTGTAATTTCGGATGATATGCAAATGAGGGCTATAAGTGACCATTATAAACTTGCAGAGTCACTTAAACTTGGTTTAAATGCCGGTCTTGATATGTTCTGCTTCGGAAATAATTTACTTTTAGAGCAAGTAAGTTTAGATGAAGCTATTTCTGCTGTAGAAGAGTTGATAGCACTTAAGAAGATTCCTGAATCAAGAATAGATGAATCGGTGCAAAGAATACTGAACCTAAAGAAAAATTGGATTAGTTAAGTTTTTTGAGATGGTTCTCTACTAGTCTCTCTAATGGCTTTCTAATGACTACTGATAGTGTCATCCCTCTTTCCTTTAATACTTCTTCCAGTATAATTTGATAGACAGAAGCAATAGACCCTACAAATCCAATTCCCAACGTTTTGCTTTCTTCAAAATAGGCTAATTGTTTATCAGCAAAGGCTTCAAAACCTTTTTTAACCATTTGCTGGATATATGGATGTTCTTTATACGTTCCTATAATCCTGGAGTAGGAAGCAACGAATCTATTCGCCTGGGGTTCTTCATATACTTTATGTAGTATTCCTTCCAGGTTCATATCAGAAGTTTCTTCTAATGCTTTCCTAAGGTCAGATGGCATGGTTTTGTAGTAGTACCCGTTTAATATTCTTTTCCCGAAATAACCACCACTACCCTCATCACCTAATACAAATCCCAATGAAGGAATACCTTTTTCGATCTTTACTCCATCAAAAACACATGCGTTTGAACCGGTTCCCAATATGCAGGCTACACCCTTAGTTTCACCAAAACAAGCAATTGCAGCCCCTAACAAATCGCTTTCTATAAATATATCAGCCTCTTTAAAATTCTCTCTTATGGCATTTGCAAGTATCGCTTTTCTGGATTCATTTCCGCTACCAGATCCGTAAAAGTAAATCTCATCAATACGAGTTTCTCCTAATTGTTTCTTTACCCCTTCTCTTATAGCTTCTGATAATTGACCAAATGTTCTGAAATAGGGATTTAAACCATCACTGGTACAGAACTTTTGCTCTCCGGATTTATTTATAAGGACCCATTCTGTCTTGGTTGACCCGCTGTCTGCAATAAGAATATTCATACAAATTTTTTCTTTTTTCAAAGATAGTTAACCCATTATTTCATTACCAACTTGGATGCTTTTTTAATTACATTCCTTGAATAAATTTTATGATCATGACTTCAATTAGTGGCATTTCTTCCGGCAAAAGACTCATCTCTTTAGACTTTTTCAGAGGAGCAACAGTAGCAGCAATGATTTTGGTGAATAACCCGGGATCATGGTCTCATATTTATGGTCCTCTAAAACATGCTGAATGGCATGGATGGACACCAACAGATCTCATTTTTCCATTCTTCCTGTTTATTGTAGGAGTTTCAATTGTACTCGCATTTACAAAGGCAAAAGCTAAAGGTGCTTCTGATAAAGATCTTTTAAACAAGACATTAATCCGGGCATTAAAAATTTTTGGATTAGGTCTTGCTCTTGCGGCTTTTCCATACCTCATTTTTAGTCCGGAATTAGGCATTCATTCAAATTTGTTGGATATCCGTATTCCTGGAGTCTTACAACGGATTGCTATTTGTTATGCGATAGGAGCAGTGCTGTTTCTGTATACCAGACCTAAAACTCAAATGATTACCCTAGGATCACTTTTAATTGGGTATTGGGTAATCATGGAATTGATACCTGTTCCGGGACATGGTGCCGGAGCAATTGACAATCCTGATTCTAATTTAGCAGCATTCATAGATCAGATGATTCTGGGATCACATATGTGGAAAGAAACATGGGATCCTGAAGGACTTCTAAGTACAATTCCTGCTATTGGAACCACTTTATTGGGTATTTGGACGGGTAGAATGTTAGTCGCTGATCATTCTTCGGAAGAAAGCAGAACACTCGAGTTTTTTAAGTGGGGTTTTATCTTAATAATTATTGGTTACTGCTGGAGTTGGGTATTTCCTATAAATAAAAATATCTGGACGAGTTCCTATACCTTACTTACCGGTGGACAAGCAATGTGTATTTTTGCATTATGCTATTGGTTCATTGATGTAAAAGAAGGAACCAAATTTACAGATTGGGGGGTCGCATTTGGCATAAACGCTATCACAGTCTTTTTCCTTAGTGGTATTATAGGAAGACTGGTTATTCTGATCAGATTCAATATCGATGGGGAGTCCGTTGCTTTAAAAACCTGGCTATTCAATAATGTATTTAATCTTATAAACTCACCAATTAATGCCTCCATCCTTTATGCAATAGTATGGATTATACTTTTCTGGGGATTAGCACATTGGATGAAAAAGCGGAATCTTATTATTAAGGTTTAAAAGAATATCTAAGATTAATTTTTCTTTTTATTATCAAAATTAATTTCTGCCTTGTATAGGCTATCCTGTACCTGCTCAAATTCTTTTCTCTCAAGAATTCTTTGTTCTTCTAAGGTATCATTTGGGTCTAATTTGTGTTCCCAATCATAGACGACAGCTTCCCAACTGATAATATCTTTTTCACCAAGAGTAAGTACAGTATATCCGGGTTCAAAACCCAGCCAATTCCCACCCCACCATGCAGCAGAAGCTGACTGAGAAGTAATGTACCAAACATTATTAAACCTAAAATCTTCGCTCATATGTGTATGACCCTGAAGAAGAGCTTTAACACCATGCCGTTCAAGTATAAAACGTAAATCTCTGTTATCCTTTAGAACTAAATGGTTCATAGATTTGAGCTCTTGATCAGCATTTATTTGCCCCATATGGTTAAATGCTGCATAATGAGAAACAACTATAGTGGGTATTCCTTTATGCTTTCCGAGATCATGTCTTAACCAATCAAGTTGCTCCTCTCCAATTCTCTGTTCGTAAGCAGGCCCGTGTTCAGCTTCGATTTCATGAATAGAATTGAGCACAACAAAATGCCACCCCTTATGATTGAATGAATAATAATCAGCATCCATCCCCAAAGCATCCATTATAAATTTTTTACCAATTCCGGAATGATTTGAAGGAACTTTACGCCTCGACGAAAGTCCAAGAACGTCGTGATTACCCAGGCAGGGATAGTAGGGCATATTAAGTTCTGAACTTATTTCTCTGAAAAGAGATATTTGTTCTTCGTAATCTTCCATTTCGGTATATAGACCATCAAATACCATATCTCCACCCATTAAAACTAATTCGGGTTTTATAGAAAGGTTATTAATAGACTCAATACATTTCTGATACCCTTTTGCTCCTTGTCTTTTAGATGTTACATGGCTATCAGTAAGATGTACTATACTGAAATGTTCTTCATTCGATTCCTTACTACTTGAAAGAATAGTTCCAAGACCAAAAGAGCCTAAACCAAGATTTTTAAGAAAACCTCTTCTTCCTGTTTTCATTTTATTAATGTCATTACACGATGCAATGAACCTGAAGAAGTGTTCAACCTATATATATATATACCAGAAGATAGATCTGAGGCATCAAACCGGATGGTATGATCTCCGGCATTTCTATTTTCCTGTACCAATGTAGCCACTTCTCTTCCTAATAAATCAAATACTTTAAGTTCTGTAAAACCTGATTCAGTAAGAGTAAATGTTATATTTGTACTCGGATTAAACGGATTTGGAAAATTCTGTTCAAGACTTAGTTGGGAAGGACGATCTTCACTAAATTCAGTACTTACAACTATTCCACCTTCTACAGCAATAGTCGGCTCGCTTTCAATATTATTTCTTGAAACTGCAGTAACAAAATACCAATGACTATTATCGGAAGGAGGTGCAATATCTGTAAAAGAGGTTTCTCCGGTAATTCCGACAAGGTTGCTGATAATCTCCATTTCAGAACTCTCATCAGGATTTACAGACGAGTCTACCCTATAGATAGCATACTTTAAGAGTGTATCAACATGACCGGAGCTACTTATTTTAGCAATCACCTCATCAGAAGGTCTGTCCCAGGATAAATTAAATATATATTCCGTTTCAGAATCCCTTTGAACAATTAGATTTTCTGGTGAAGAAGGTGCCGTTGTATCTTTCCATGCCATTACAGGCTGTAATGCAGGGTACCGATAAAAGTTATTTTTTAAGGAATCAGCAAAGCCTTTTGAGCTATAAGTAGTAACGTTGCTTGATCTGAAAAATACACTTCCCGAAATTTTTTCATTATTTCTGTTATGTCGAACTTGTCGTGGGATTTCATTTTCACCAAACAAAGTGCCTGTAAAAGTGCTACTGCTTGACCGATATAAGCCATGTCCGGGGTAAGTATGAAGGTCGTTTTCATATGCCTGATCTGCCCACCAATCAGCTAATGCACCATAATCTTGTCCGGTTCCAAATCTGCTGAATGCCCAGTATAGTTGGGGGGTAATGTAGTCGATTGTTTTAGTTTCTAACCAGGCAATGGCATCTCCATAAATTACGCTATAAGCATCCATTCCACTTATTCCGGAAGGAGTACCATTTTTCCAAATACCAAAAGGACTTATTCCAAATTTGACCCATGGTTTTACTTGTTGGATTGAATCGTATAATGCTTCTACAAAAATATCTATGTTATTCCTTCTCCAATCACCTTTATTTTCAAAACCTCTCGGATACATCGCAAAAGTTTCATCATCTAACGATTCATTATTATTGCTCGCCATCTGGTTTGGAGGATAAGGATAAAAATAATCATCAAAATGAATCCCATCTACATCATACCGGTTCACAACATCCATAACTACCTGAACATTATAGTCTATTACTTCAGGTAACCCCGGATTCATAATTGCGATTGCATCATTTAATACCAGTAACCATTCCGGATTTTTATTGGCCACATGGAGCGAATCTCTTTCTGAAGTACCAGAAGATTTTTCAAGTATGGTTTCATTTTCATATCTCTTCAAAAAGGGTTCTAAACTTTCGTATTCAACTCCGGAAATTTGTGAATTTATTTTTTGAGTAAAATCACCTGGTATGGTTCTCATTGCTCTGTAAGGATTCAGCCATGCATGTAACTCCATACCTCTTTTATGCGCCTCTTCAATCACAAATGCTAATGGATCCCAATAAGGGTCTGGCGCTTTTCCTTCTTGTCCGGTTACATATCTTGACCAAGGTTCAATGTCGGAATCATATAAAGCATCCCCTTCTGTTCGAATCTGAAAGAATAGTGCATTGATACCAGCTTCTTTCATATCGTCTAATCTATCCTGTAAACTTGATTTTTGAAATCGGACCTGAAGTCCGCCCGAGGCTGGCCAATCAAGGTTTATTACTGTTGCCATCCAGGTTGCTCTGAATTCATTTTTAGGAGGATCTGATTCCTGTGCACTCAAGCTAATTGAAAGAAGAGCTAACAGAGTAAGAATCGGTAATTTCCTGAACCACATAAAAAATATTTGTTAGTTAAAACCAAAAAGGCAGCATAAAGCTGCCTTTTTGAACGGTTAAATAAAATATTATTTAATTAACGTCATACGGTTAGTTAAACGTACGTTGTTAGTTTGAAGTATGTAAACATACACACCTGATGATAAATTAGATGCATCAAAAGTAACTGTATGCTCACCTGCACTCATTCTTGAGTTTACAAGAGAAGCAACCTCTCTACCAGTTAAATCATAAACTTTCAATGAAACCTGACCAGGCTCATTAATCTCGAATGCGATATTAGTAGTTGGGTTGAATGGGTTTGGATAGTTCTGATCCAATCTAAATCCTTCCGGAGTTCCACTCAATCTTTCTTCTTCATTAGAGATAAGATTAGGATTTGAGAACTTCTGAACATCAACTACAGTTTCAGCTCCACTAAATACAGCAACATAGGCAACAGAACCATCTGCAGAGAAATCCATACCACGAGGACGAGCATTATCGAATCCTGCGGCAACATCTGCTCCAGCTACCCATCTGATACTGTCTAACGGAGCTTCGTTTTCAGTACCAAGATCAGCCGGGTCAAAAGCGTACCATGTTTGAGGATTATAAGGTTCACTTGGAACATCATTCAACGACCCTGAACCTACCCATAGATAACCAGTTGTAGGATGTACATCAAAGCTTTCTGAACGAATGCCTCTTAATACGGTATCAGGAGTGGCGTTGAATCCACTGAACTCATCAGGACGAGTATACTTTAATACTACGCCATTTGTATATCCTGCCCACCAAATGGTATTACCATCAGCTGACACCTGAAAATCTCTTGAGAAACTTCCAGTCATTGTTAACACTGTTTCCGGGTTTTCAAGATTTGAGTCATATTTTACTATTGGAGCATCAGTAGCTACTACAGCACTCACATATACATTACCTGCTGCATCAACAGTTGCTTCAGTTAAAGATCCAATATCCGGAGCTACTTTAGCCATAGCCTGTCCGGTAACATGGTTTACTTTGAAAACTGTATTCCATTGAGAAATAATGATATTTCCTTCATGATCAGTTTCAATACCACGACCAGAACGAGTATCATAGCCACCAGCTCCATCATTTAAACTTGGATCCCAGAATCTACCTAATGTATCGTTTGGAGTAGTGCCATCTGCCCATTCTAATACAAGAAGTGGTGAGAAAGATGCAGGAGTACCATCAGCGTTGTACACATAGATTGCACGAGTTGATAGTGTATCAGGTATACCATCATCTCCCAAATCTCTATTCATTATAATTGTTTCAGTTGAACCAAATGGTTGCATCCAAACTTTTCCTTCCCCATCCACGGCTACACCATGAATTTCTGCAATCGCATCTGTTCCAAATGCTACCCAGGTATCATCGTGTACCCATTGTGCGCTTGCCATAGCAGGGATAAGTAATAGTCCTAGAATGGCTATTAATTTATTAATCTTCATAAGTATTTCTCCTTATTGTATCTGTTTATCTATAGATTATCAGTTTATTGTTGATTATTTGTGTTTTTTAAAATCCGAATATACCTGATCTTGTTCGATCATACATATCCAGAAAATTAATACTCGTTTCATCTCCTTGTATCGCTACGACTGCGTATCTATCATCTCGCCAAGTAATGCTGTAAGCTCCAGGCTTTAACATGCCGGGGTATAATTCCTGATGGTTTCCATTTGGGAAAACACGTACAATGTTAGGTTTTTCAACTCCGGAAACTTCCGGACCGGTTGTAATTAACAACTCTCCATTTGAAGCTAATACCATTGATGAAACAGTTCCATTATAGTTCGAACCAAAATCAAAGTATAACTCACCTGCTCCAATATTCCCACTACCATCAATAGTAAATTTCCAAATTTCCTGACTCCCATCAATTGAGCCGCCAACAAAAAGTTCATTTGTGGCGCTATGAAAAGCCACAGAAGAAAGTTGCCCTGCAAATGGGAATATAGTTTCTGACCCGCCAGGACTAGCTGCATTGAATCGGTGAATATTATCACTATCAAAACCTACAACCCATAAAAATCCGTTATTATCAAAAACCATATCCCGAATTTTAAAAGAAGCGGCCGATGATGCTACCCAAACGGTCTCTCGAAGTCCATCGCCAAATGTTTTTTGAAAAATAGCCCGAATATTTTGCTGACTCATAAGCAGGATACCTCCCGGACCAACTTCAATATCCGAATAAGCCTCAAACCTCATGGTAACATTTGTTGGAGCTCCATCACCGGGTGCACGTACCGTATCTGTAGTAACTGTTCCATCAGGAGATATTCTTCTATATCTGGTTACATTATTAGTGGTAATAATTGAATAGATGTTATTTTGGCCATCAATTGCTACCGGAGAAGTGGGAGCATCGTCCACAGTTAAACCAGGATATACTCCAAACGGTTGAAATAAATCATACTGGAAGGCATCGCTAAAAAACTCAGCTCCTCTTACAGAAACTCGAACATCTAAATCATCTCCCCAAGTTGTTCCAGGTCTAACAACAAGTTCAGTTTTAGAGGCGCTTAATACCACTCCGGGAGATCCACCAAAATTTACTGTTAAACTATCTGATTGAGTTGCAAAATTAGTACCTGAAATAATTACAGAATCCACCCCTGCCAAATATCCATTTGCAGGAGAAATTGAAGAGATTGCCGGTTGTGGACGGGATGATTCGTAGTCAGGATTATATACGCTAATACTATCTTTACACGATAAAATTAGCACAGCAGTAATTATTACTATTTGAGAAAAAGATATGTTCATAGATTTCATTATCGACATTCTTAAAATCCTATTTGCGCTCCAAAACGGTTAACTTCTCCAAATACTCCAAACTTTGTATATGAATAATCAATGCTTAGCGTTAGCCCACCTACTGGTTGCTTCAAGCCAAATCCAAAGTTGAAGCTTTCTTCATCTGTTGGGAATCCATACCCCCCTCTGATTTGAAATCTTTCCATAAAAGCATATTCTAAACCAAATAGGAGTTGCTCGTCAAAATCTCTTGGACGATTTGCGTCGATACTTACCAGTAGTGAATGAGTATCTTTATCTAAGTCAGTAAGATCCAGCACATCCATCGATATACCGATCTTAAAAGTAAGTGGTAATTCTGAAGACTCTTCGTCATACTCAATTTCAGGAGAGAAATTCCTTAGCGCCATTCCAAATTGTAAACTTTCAAAACCTGTTTTATACAAAACTCCAAAATCAAGTAAGCCAGTTGATGCCATATAAGATTGAAAATCATAACCTCCTGATCCATCCAACCCAACTGCAACAGAGCCCAGATCTTGTCTGCTATATCTGAAATTTGCTCCAACAGAAAATTGATCTGTAACTGCATTTGCGTAGGATATTCCAACAGCAAAAGCTGTTGGGTTAATTGTTCCTACATCAGAATATCCGCGTTCGTTAGTCTCATCTACCACTGTTGCGATTATATCACCATAATCTACTGATATTGCGTTGAAGCCAATCACCCCAAATTTTCCATCAAACGGTTTGTATACAAAAGATGCTGAATTATGATTTATATCAGCAATCCACTGAACAACTCCTGCTGTAGCAGTATAACTACCATTGATATTTGCCATTGTAGCCGGGTTATATAAAGCGGAATATCCTCCCATTTCTACGGAGGTAACAGCATCAGCCATACCCATTGCTCTTGCTGAAGGAGAAACAGAAAGAAATTTCATACTCGTTTGTGCACGTTTCTTTTGAGCAAACCCAGTGTCTACAATTAGAAAGCTTAAAAGAAATAATATTATTGCTTTATTGAATTTCACTTCAACACCTATAATATGATTACGATTTTTCTTAATGCTTCTCTTCCGAATTCTTCATCCGTTGGATCTTCATTAATAATTCTGGCTATATAAATTCCACTTACAACACGCTGGCGGGAATTTGTTCTTAAATCCCAATACTCATCCCCACTACCGTTTGTATGTTCAATAGTTCTAATCAGTTCACCAATTTCAGTATATATTTCAATAGTACATCTACCAGGAATTTCATAAAAAGCTATTCTATCTCTTCCAGTTTGATCTAAAAGCAGATTATTGCTGATATTTGGGTTATAAGGGTTAGGAACAACTCTAATTTCTTCCATTGCCTCACCTGCCTGACGTAGCAGCCTCGCAGGGTCGTAACTTTGAGAGTAATAACGATTACTTATTAGATTATTTCCCGTTGGAGTTAGGCCTGTACCGTCTGCATTAACCCCACCAACACTAACAATGTAATAAAAGTAATCCCTACCCCTGATTGGAGTATCTAACAAATAAGCACTTGGATTTTCGGCCCTCGCAGCATCTCCATCATTTAACATAAATTCATCAGGACCTGCTTCATAAAGTAAACGATATGTGCTGTCTACTCTCCCTGCGGCTCTGTAAATCCTAAAACCTTCGAGGTTGCTCATATCCCCTGTATATTCCCAATCTAATTGGACTCCATCGCCTGCGGAATTTACATTAAAAATACTTGGTGGCTCAGGAGCGTGAGGAATAGAATACGCAGATCTATAGTTTTCAATTGCTCGTTCAAACGTTTGGAAAAGCGAATCTCTTCCCTGGAAAACAACCATATTTTTTTGCTCAGCAGAAATTACTCCGTTTTTGAAATCGGCGCCGGTACTAGCAGCTAAATCCCTGGAAATCCCACTTGAACCTTCAGCAATAACAATAGTAATACTATCTCCAAAAGCTAAATCATATGGTCCATATCCATAGGTGTAAGCCTGCCCCCCTCCTTGTCCTAATGAAGGGTCTCCGGAAGGATTAAAGAATCCTGCATCTCCACTAGGCTCAACAACATAGGCATGTCTGGGAGTTATTCTCCCTTTACTCATCATCTCATATTCTTGCTCCATTTTTACTGCATCGAAGGGATCGTTGTTGAAGTAAAGTGGGTCATCGTTATGTTCATATGACATAGTAAATGGCTGATTAGGATCATCAACAGTATTAGAAACAGAAGTTGGTGCCTGAAGAGTTACAGTGCCTACAAAATGATAGGCACCCAATCTACCAGTAGTGTCTTCGGGAGCCAAAAATCCTCCTGTTGTATTTGGAACAAAAATAGGAGCTCCCACGTTATCATAATCCACATCCGAGTTCGGCCAGAAACCATGCCATGCAAAAGAAGCTCTGAAATTCTCCGGTTCTTCCGGTCTCCAGCCATCCCCACGCTGATCGTTCATGGTATTTATACCCCATCCGGATGCGTTACCAATAGTATAACGAGTAGCCCTAATAGGAGCCATTCTGTTTAAAAAGTATGGGATAAAACCTTCCAAATTTTGACCCGGCAGCTCAATATCTGAATCGGAATCCGTATTACCTGTATTTACAAAGGTATATTCAAGTACATGATAATTATCATGGTATTGTTGAGAAAACTGTTTTACCGTTCTTTTTACCGTCACACCTATCAAAGTGTTTACTACGGTTCTTATTTCTCGGTCAGCATCGATTGTCGGATCTACTCTGTCGTTAGAAGCATCTTTAGCAAAAGACTGGAGTCCATCCACAAAAACCTGAGGTGGAGCGAATTTACTAACTGTTTCCATGCTTACAGGGTAAAATTCCCCAAGTCCTGTCACCCTTGGTCCTACGTGAACTACTCTCCTGCTCCAGGTAGTGTTTCCATCGTTAAAATCCCTCACTCCAAGCCAAAAGCCTTTCATAGCCATAGCATCCTGACCAAGATATATCGCAGGCCATTGCCATCCACCTTGTTGAGCATCTATAAAGCCACTTTCAATTTCCGAACCTATGCTAGCGTAGTAATTATGGAAAGATCCTGCTGCTAACCATCTATTTTCAACTTGTGCAAAAGAATCTGTTACAAACCCAATAGACAGAACTAAAAGAAATAAAGATTTATATAAACTCTTATTTATCATACTTAATTATTTTTCGAGCTTTTTACTAAAATGAAAATCTAAACCCAAACCGGATTGTGCGAGGGTCAAGAAAGTTAAAGAATTGTTGATTAGGCATATCTATATATGCTTTATCATCCAGCACTTTATTCACGAACCCCCGGTCTGCTGCTACATAACTACCGTTCATATACTGGAAATACTCACCGGTTTGAGTGTCATAATACAACGCTCTCGTATTTGGGTCGGTAATAGTATTTAAATCAGATGTTGCTTCAATAGGTACATATGCAACATCTGCAGGTCGATAATCTCCTGGTTTATCACTACCTGGAACACGGGAGTTTGCAAGCCCGATTTCTTCAAGTTTTCCAGCAGGAAGGTGCAGAGATGCCATATAGTTCAGGTAATCGGTACCATCAATCAAGCCTGAGTTTTCAATATTAAAGTTTCTGATATTTAACACGTTAGATATATCTGCAAAGAAGCTAACACGAGATCGGTTATCAAATTCAAAGTTTCTAGTAAATCTTAAATCCGTCCCCCAAGAATCTTTATACCTTAAGTTATCTACAATTCCAGGGATTGAACCTCCACCGGTATAGGTAAACAAATATCCTCTTCTCCAAGTAACTAATGGTACAATTTGCCATCCGCCAAATGGGTGCACCCCCATAAACTCAGGTCCTAAATCAGATGGAGTTTGGAAGAAAAGTTGTAATCGAGCAAAAGGTCTTGGAGTTGGTCTTGCTATATCATTATCACTAGTTAGGCGTTCATATTGGCGTTGGTCAAATGGGTTTTGATATTGCTCGAGCGTTCCAAAAATTCCTCTGGACTGGATATTATAGGTATAGTTTATTTCACCCCAGAAAAATTTCCCTCTTTGCTTTCTGAAGGTAAGTTCTAACCCACGAGTGTCACGATATACAAACGGACGACTTATGCTGTAACTGGCTCCTGAACGGT
Source organism: Balneolaceae bacterium (assembly GCA_017795005.1). Lineage (GTDB taxonomy): Bacteria > Bacteroidota > Rhodothermia > Balneolales > Balneolaceae > RHLJ01. The sequence continues at coordinate 3,075,692 of CP051242.1, forward strand.
CTACAAAAGTCTGCAACGCAGGGTCATTGGAGGTGTCTTTATAGTATCCACTTATTCGCACCAAATATTGATCAAATAAACTTTGTTCAAAACCTAATTCATACTGAACATCACGTGGTAGTTTATTCTGAGGAGTACCAATTCGAGTAACTGTATTCGTGAAAGGCTCTATTCTTACTAAATATAAGTTTTCAGGATCCGGTAACTGAACAGAATGCCCGTAATTAAAAAAGAATTTACTTGTTTCTGTAATAGGAAATGAAACTCCAAGTCTGGGAAGTAATACAACTTGTGGTTTTACGTCTGAGGTTGCAGCAGTATCAAGAGCGGATGCGTTTCCGGGTGCGAATAATTGAGTGTAAGGCTCATAGTCATACCACTCTATATTTGGATCACTATAAGTAAATCTTAAACCAACGTTAGCAATCATTCCACGAAATTCCAGCTTATCCTGAACATATGCAGAAAAACGAATTGGAGTAGTGTCCCAAACCGAGCGGGTTCTTCCTGCCTGAAGATTTCTATCAAATGAACCGTAATTAACACGGCTTCGTGTACGAGCAAACTCAAAACCTGCTTTAACCAGATTAACTCTATCTACCTGACTTGTGATACTTCCCCGAATGGTAAGATCTGAAACTTCGCTACTATCTCTGGAAGTACTCATCCCAATACCCATTCTCATCCCTGAGGCAACCCCAAAAGAAGTTGACTCAAAGAAACCAAAAGGAGCCTCATCAAAATCTACTCCTCCAATAGTAACTGCCGGAGAAGTATCTCTGAAATCTCCCGGATTTGTACTATTCCTTGAAAAATAATTGTTGATCTGAATTTCGTAAAATGTATTATCGGTTAGTGAATGAGTAAACTCTGCACCAATATTTGAACTTACTCTTTCAGTGGGTGCCCAGTAATCACTGGCATAAATCCGGGTATCAATAAAGCTAACTCGATCCATTGCACTTGCAATTCCTCCGGGTGACACAAAAAAACCGGGATTACCAGCCTGACTGGCCCCAGTACCTGTTTCACGACTATAAAGTCCATCAATAGAAAGCTTCATACCAGGGCCAACATTACTGGTTAATCTGGTCTGAAAAGTAGTTTGCTTATATCGATCTCTGGAAAGAGGTACCATATACATAGTTTGTGTTTCCCGAAATGAACTACTAAATCTTAGGTCACCAAGCTTATCGCTTAAGAATGGAACGGGTCCTCCAAGAGTTAAATCAATCTCATAATCCGGGTCTGAAATCACAAAATCTTTTCTGTGCTGCCATAAAAAAGCTTGTTGTGCTGCTTCCGGTGATAAATCATTCGTTGGATCATTATCTGCCAGGAGTCCCTGAGAATAAGCGTTCCAACCTTCAAAGGAAGGGTAACTTTCCTGGGTGTACTGATCCCAGGCACCATTATTGGTTCCTGTCCAGGCAACTGCATCATCCAAATAAGGTCTTAACCAATACGAGTTTGGGTCATTAATTCTCTGTCCAACATTTTTTGGTTGTGGTGGGGTAACTCTTATTAATCCATCCAAAGAATATCCATCCGCACTACCTTCTTTACTCGAAACATTAATAAGACCTGATCTGAGATTACCATATTCGGCATTAAATCCACCTGTTTGAACCTGTACAGATTGAATGGATGTAACACTAATTCCTGTAAATGCGCTGTTATCCCTGCCGGATCGTAAGGTAAAACCATTCAAATTAAAAGCTACTTCGTCAGAACCACTACCTCTGATACTCAGTCCTTCTACACCAGCTTGTAATCCAATTACCTGAGTAACACTTGCAACGGGTAATGCATCAATATCTTCCCTACTTATTAGTGCCTGACTGGATGAAACATCTTTTTTTACTACAGGCTGCTCTGCTACTACTACAATTTCTTCACCTTCAATTGCCTCTTCGTTCATTACAATATCAACATTAGTAGTCAAATCAATATTAACTTCGACATTTGAAATTACTACTGTACTAAAACCTACAAAGGAAGCTCTAATGGTGTAGGTACCTGGTTCAACATTTAAAATTTGATAATACCCATCTAGTTCAGAAGCATTTCCTTTAGTTGTTCCCTGAATGATAATTGTAACTCCCGGTAAAGGCTCCCCCTCAGAATCCGTAACAAACCCGGCAATCTTTCCAGTCTGGGCGAATAATGTATTAGAGAAGAATAAGAGAAGAAGAAAAAATAGTAGCTTTTTTACGACCATATTTTATTGCTTTAGTTGCCGAATAAAGTTGTCTAATCAAGCAATCTGATCACTGCCTTTGATTGTGTTTATCATAGTATAAAATTATATGCTACATTGGAAAACGAAAAGCGATTTTTTGAAAAAAAACCGGATATTTTTACATCTCAATACTTTTTTATTAAAATAATGGGGTAAAATTTTTTATTTAAATTCTATTCACTTATGTTGTTGGGTTACAAAGTTTGCAAATACCTTTCTTTCAAGTCTCTAGAGCCCTTTTTTTATTTCGAATTATGCATATTATGCTTATTGGAAAGCGCGCTTAAAAATTAATTTTCAACCGATTTTGTGCGAGCATGAAGCTTACTTATACCAGTTATCTGAAGATTGATGAACTAACTACTCTTCAGGATTTAAAATCTAATCCCCCAGAACATGATGAAATGCTCTTCATCATTATTCATCAAACGTATGAATTATGGTTTAAGCAGATACTACATGAATTTAGTAAGCTTCGAAGAGAACTCGAATCCGGTAACACCTGGAATTCTGTAAAAACGCTACGTCGGATTCTTACGATTATGAAGACATTGGTTTCTCAAGTGGATATTCTTGAAACCATGACCCCATTAGAATTCAACAGCTTCAGGGCGTTTTTAGGGCAATCGAGTGGATTTCAGTCGCTTCAATTCAGAGAGATAGAAATTATATGTGGACTAAGGCTCCCCCTGATGATTGAAGCACATAAAGACAATCCTAAACATATAGAAATTCTTGAAACCAGAATGCAAGAATCTACTTTATGGGAAAGTTTTGGAATGTATCTATCCAAAAAAGGATTTTCTGTACAACCCAAACGAGAAAATGAAATTGGGTTGATGTTTAATCCATCGGATGAAATTCAAAAAACGCTTATTGAAGTTATGCAAACGGAACCCGAATTGGCTTTAGTTTGCGAGTTATTTGTGGATTTTGATGAAGGTTTGCAGGAATGGAGGTATCGTCATGTTAAAATGGTCGAACGAACTATTGGAAGAAAAAAAGGTACCGGTGGATCTCCTGGGGTGAAATACCTGAAAACAACTACAAATCATGCCATTTTCCCGGATTTATGGGCTATCAGATCAGAGTTTTAATATTGATTTATTAACTTTTCCTTTCTTTTATATAGTTTAAGCTTTTTAAAATAAGGCTTTAACTAATTTGGGTATTAAAATGAAATGTCCAAACTGCGGGGAAACTCCTGTAACACTGAAAGATTCATTTATCATTAATAAAGAAAAAATTCGGGATGCCCGAGTTTAAATCCCCTTTTTATATCTACTTTTCTCTCTTTCATTTTACTACCATTACTCTAATCTGGGCTTTCTATTTTAATTATGATCAAATAATGGGGGAAACACCCTTTTTTTTTAGATGTAGTAATCGCAATTGGAATATTAGCTATAATTGTAATTGGTGCTTCAAAAATAGCTATCGAATATCGTTACTTGATTATATATGATCCTAAAGATGCTGTTGAAGTTGATAAGAAGACCTCTCTGCTCGGTTTCATACTTTTACTAGCTTACGCTGTTCTGATTATTTTTGGGTTTGGATATCTAAATGAATTTGTATTAGAACAAAAATTCAGCACCACGCTTATTTTAATTACCATAATTACCTATCTAACCATTACGATTGCTATCGCTTTCCTTATATACAAGGTTATGATTCATGATAAAGCTAAACCTGTTGAATAATTAATGTGACAAAGAACGATAGCTGTTCTATTTTGATTTCGAAATCAAATGATAAACCCATATTTGATACATGTCAGAAATCAATCAGCTTGCAGAACGACTCATTCCTCATTATTCACATTTTGATGTAGCAAATCGCTTACTCTTTACGGGACATTCTCATCAAGCATGGCCAGATGTTGCCCGGGAAGGTCAAACCGAATACTTCGATGTTTGTGCTCAGGATGTAGATACGAAGTGGGAAAAGTCTTTCGAGAAAACTGAGATTCTAAGAAATTACCTTCGGGAATATTATGATGACCCTAATGGATATTATTGCAGAGAGGAAAGCACCCACTTTTTGATGGTGAGCTTACTAAGTAGTTTTGATTTAAAGAATAAACCAAAAATTATTACTACAGATGGTGAGTTTCATTCGATGGATCGTCAACTTCGCAGATTGGAAGAAGAAGGGCTTGAAATAGTAAGCGTACCTACCGATCCGGATGAATCTTTTGCTCAGCGTATCATTGAAGAAATTGATAAAATTACCTCTGCAATTATGCTGTCCCGGGTATATTTCCAGACAAGTCTTATCAATACCCACCTTTCGGATATTGCTGCTGCTGCAAGAATTCAGGGAATTCCAGTGATTATTGATGATTATCATGGCACAAATGTAGTTCCACTATCGATCAGAGAACAAGGACTCGAAGACTGCTTTATTTTAATAGGTGGATATAAATATCTGCAGTGGGGCGAAGCAAATTGTTTTCTTCGTTTTCCCGAAGATTGTGAACTTCGTCCTGTTGTAACCGGCTGGTTTGCTTCGTTTAGCACCCTTGAACATCCCCGCAATAATGATCCTATTCAATACGATAGATCTGACCAGCGATTTGCCAGCGCAACGTATGACCCCTCTTCTCAATTCCGCGCAGCTAAAGTAGTCGAGTTTTTTCAGGAGCATGGCTTAACACCTGATGTACTTAGAAAACAATATGAATCACAGGTCGCCTTACTTCGGTCACTTTTTATGGAAAAGGATTTTAATCCTGAGCTAATCAAACTCACTCACAATGAACCACTCTCAAGAAATGGCGGTTTCCTTTCTCTTACCTCACCAAAATCCAGAGAAATAAGAGCTGATTTACTTTCGAGGGGAATTTTTACGGATGCCAGAAATGAAATCCTGCGCTTAGGGCCTGCTCCTTATATTAAAGAAAGCCAAATTGAAGCCGTGGTTGAAGAACTTGAACACTCCATAAAAAATATTTTGTAAGGAATTTGGATTATACTGGTCTCACATAGATGTAAACCTCAAAAATCCAAAAAAAAATTCCAAACAAAATACAAATGCCGACCTATGATCTTGAAAATAGAACCTTAATTTTTGCTAAAGATGTTCGAAGTTTCATTAAGAAAATTCCAAAAACACTTGGCAATACTGAGGATTCGAGGCAATTAATTCGATCTTCAGGTTCGGTTTGTGCAAATTACATTGAAGCGAATGAATCTATTGGAAAACGAGATTTCAAGATGAGGATCCGAATTGCACGGAAAGAAGCTAAAGAAAGTAGATATTGGCTAGAGCTCTTGGATATTCAAGAAGATTCGATGTTGCTTAACGAAAGGGCAAGATTGATTAATGAATCAACTCAACTTTTAAAAATTCTCTCTTCAATATTGGTTAAAAGCGCTTGATATTTAAGTTTTGAAATTTGTTTGAATTTTGTGTTTCGATATTTGTTTTTTCAAAAAAAACAATTTTGCATTTACATATATCGAACATATATTCTTTTTGGATTTTAGAGTGACACAGGTTGACACCCTCCCTGCTTAACTTTTGGGAAATAAATTTTAAAAACAGGTAACAATCATGGCTGACAATAATAAATTAAAAGCACTCGACATTGCAGTAGGACAAATCGAAAAACAACACGGTAAAGGAACCATTATGAAATTGGGCGACGATGCTCATCAGGATGTAGAAGTGATATCCACAGGTTCTATAATGGTAGATTATGCACTTGGGGTACAGGGTGTACCAAGAGGTAGAATTACAGAAATTTATGGTCCTGAAGCGAGTGGTAAAACTACATTAGCTCTTCAGGTAATTGCTCAGGCTCAAAAAAATGGAGGCTATGCTGCTTTTATTGATGCAGAACATGCTTTTGATCCACGATACGCCCGAGCACTTGGAATCAACACCGAAGAACTTTTGGTTTCGCAACCAGATAGTGGTGAGCAAGCTCTGGAAATTACGGAGACATTAATACGCTCAGGCGCATTAGATGTTATTGTTGTGGATTCTGTTGCCGCTCTTGTGCCACGTGCCGAACTGGAAGGTGAAATGGGAGATTCACATATGGGTTTACAGGCAAGGTTAATGTCCCAGGCACTAAGAAAAATTACCGGTATTGTTAATAAAACTTCTACTGCCTGTATTTTCATCAATCAAGTTCGTGAAAAGATTGGCGTAATGTTTGGTAATCCTGAAACTACTACCGGTGGACGAGCACTTAAATTCTATTCTTCCGTACGTTTGGATATTCGCAGAATTGGCGCTCTCAAAAAAGCAGATGAAGTCATTGGAAACCGAACTAAAGTGAAAGTGGCAAAAAATAAAGTCGCTCCCCCATTCAAGGTGGTCGAATTCAATATTATGTATGGTAAAGGGATTTCAAGAATTGCTGAAATCCTGGATCTGGCAGTTGATTACGATATCATTCAAAAACGAGGCAGTTGGTTCCGATATGATGGAGAGCCAATCGGTCAGGGAGCTGATTCTGCAATGCAATTTCTGGAAGAAGACTCAGAATTGTGTGATAAGATTGAAAAACTTGTCCGCGACAGGTTAAGAGGTATTGTTCCTCAGGAAAATGCAGAAGAGAAAGCTGAAGAAAAAGAAGCTGAGGTTGCATAAACCTGAGAAAAAAGTTCAATTTGAAGAGGAAGTAGCTAAACTACTTCCTTCTTCTATTTCTGAAATTAAGGTTCAAAAGAAAAATTCTACCCGCTTTTCCCTGTTTGTAGATAACCAGTTTTTGGTTGGGGTTTCTGATTCAACTCTTTCCAAGTTGAATCTTAGGATAGGTAGCACAATCACATCTGATTTACTGAAGGATATCCTTCAAAAAGAAAACTATTGGGCAATTAAAGAATATTGTATCCGGTTACTTGGAAGAAGGGATCATGCGCGAAACGAATTAAAAGTTAAAGCTCGGAAGAAAGGTTTTTCATTGGCAGAAATTGAAAATGTTCTGGATGAGCTTTCCCAAAAGAACTATATAAACAATGCTTCTTTTGCCAAAAAATTTGCTCGAGACAAATTCAAGTTTAATAAATGGGGTGCAAATAAGATCAGAATTGAATTAATCAAAAAAAGTATTCCAGAAAAAGATATCCAAACTGCCCTTTCTGAAATACCAATTTCTGATCAAATCGAATCAATCAAAAAATTGGTTATCAAGAATAAGAGAAACTTCTTAAGAGCTGAGCCATTTAAAAGAAAAAAGAAAATCTTCGATTTTCTATTGCGAAAGGGCTATGATTCAAATACTATTCTAAAAGAAATGACAACACTATTGGAATTAATCCCTGAATGAAAAACATCACCCTTGAAAGAGTAGTACGATTTGCTATAGGAGTAACCGCTCTCGGTGTGCTTGGATTGATTTTATACAACTACAGTACTCTTATTGCATACCTGATTCTTGCAATGATACTGAGTTACATACTTGACCCAGTTGTGAACCGACTTCAAAGGATGGGTTTAAACCGAACTCTTGGAATTACACTTACACTGTCAGCTGTAATTTTGTTTGTAGTCTATGTCTCGACGAATGTAATACCAATTTTTGTAGCTGAAATGATTGAACTCACTAATTCTTTAAATATTGAGAACATCCAAAGAATTGCCAGCCAGGTTGAGAATCGATTAGCTAGTGAATATGAGTTTATTCCGGATAATTTTTTAGAAGAGAAAGTATCAGGGGTTATTATAGAACTATTTGATTTTGGAAGACTATCTACCGTATTAAGTGATGTTGTTGGAGTGTTTACAAATATTTTTTCAGCAGTACTTGTGGTTCCTTTTGCTGCTTTTTTCTTTCTAAAAGACGGAACCAAAATAAGAAGAGACCTCCTTACATTAGTACCCAATAAATACTTTGAAACTTCTCTTACCCTGATTGATAAAATCGAGAAGAGACTGGGATTATATTTCAGAAGTGTATTATTACAGAGTGTTCTTGTTGCGTTTTCCTCGTGGTCTACCCTTTCAATTGCAGGATTAGACAACTCTTTATCAGTTGGAATTTCGGTTGGAATTGCAAATACTATCCCTTATTTCGGACCAATTATTGGGTATTTATTATCCATTATTGTTTCAATTATTGAAACGGGGGATTTTTCACTGGTATTAGTTTGTATAATTGCAATCTTCATTGTTCAGATGCTTGATAACCTTGTCTTTCAGCCATTTTTGTTTTCAAGGTCAGCAGATATGCACCCTGTTGCTATCTTGTTTATTATTTTGATCGGTGCTGAAACTGCTGGATTACTCGGCATGCTTGTTGCCATACCTATAGCTACGGTCATTAAAATTACTATTAATCAGGTTTCCTGGAGCTTTAACAATTATCAGGTATTCAGAATCCAGGCTCCTCCACCCCATCCGAATCCACCTCAAATTCCTTAAAACTCGAACTGCGTATAGGTTAAAGTTTTCCTATCTTTAAAGGCATTTCAGAAAAGTCAAAATTAAGTCCTTTTGAAGAATATCGTTGTTTTTGCCTCAGGTTCAGGCTCAAACTTCCAATCAATTATAGATGCAGTTGAATCGGGAAATTTAAGTGCCCGTATTACCGGACTTATCTCAAATAAACCAGGCACCAAGGCTTTAGATCGTGCCTCATCTCATAATATTCCATGGGTAATACTTTCTGAAAATGATTTCGGTTCTTATGAAGAATATTCAGAAATTTTACTTGCACAACTTTTAGAATGGGATGCTCAATTACTGGTACTTGCCGGTTTTCTTCGTAAAATACCCTCAAACGTAATCGGAGCCTATCAAAACAGAATATTAAATATTCATCCTTCACTTCTTCCTAAGTATGGAGGAAAAGGTTTTTATGGAATTAATGTACATCGTGCAGTTATTAAAGCGGGTGATGTAGAAACAGGTTGTACTATCCATATTGTATCTGAGAATTATGACGAAGGCCCGATTCTTGATCAAGCCAAAATTCCTGTTCTTGCTGATGATACACCCGAAAAATTAGCCGCACGTGTCCTGCAGAAGGAACATATTTTATATCCAAAAGTAATTTCAGATTATCTTAAAACACTTGACTAACATGGCATTAAAACCACTCACTTCTCTTCCTGAAACACCCCTTAAAATTAAACGCGCACTACTTTCTGTTTCCAATAAAGAGAAGCTAATAGAGTTAGCCACCGCTCTTGATAGTGCAGGAGTAGAAATAATCTCAACTGGTGGTACCGCTAAAGCAATAGCTGATGCAGGAATACCCGTTAAAGATGCTTCTGAAGTTACCGGTTTTCCTGAATGCTTAGATGGAAGAGTCAAAACTTTACACCCAAACATCCATGGAGGAATATTAGCAAGAACCAGCTATGTTCCGGATAATGATGAGTTAAAAGAGCTCGGGATTGACCCAATTGAGTTAGTAGTTGTAAATCTTTATCCATTTAAAGAAAAAGTTTCTGAGCCTGACACATCTCCGGCCACCGCTACCGAGTTTATCGATATTGGCGGACCAACTATGATAAGAGCAGCAGCTAAAAACTTTGCTCATGTTTGTATTCTTTCGTCTCCTGATCAATATGATTCTTTTATTAAAGAGATTTCTTCTGGTGATGGCATTAGTTTTTTTACCCGAAAAAATTTAGCAAAAGATGCTTTCATGCATACCGCTGATTATGATTCGGCTATATCAAATTATTTCGATAGTATCACTAATCAGGAACCTTCTACTCAGTTTAACATTTCGCTTCCTTTGTCACAGGAGTTGAGATATGGTGAAAATCCACACCAAAAAGCAGCTGTTTATGGGACTCAAAAGGAAATAATCGATTGCTTTCATGGTAAGCAACTAAGCTATAATAATTATCTGGATGTTGATGCCGCTCTTAATATTATATACGATTTTAAAAACGATCTGCCTGGTTGCGCGATAATTAAACATACGATTCCATGCGGAGTTGGAATTGGAGATACCCTAAATCAGGCTTATGAAAAAGCATTTAGTACCGATACCGTATCACCGTTTGGTGGAATTGTAATCGTAAACCAAGAGCTTGATTTAGAAACAGCGCAATCAATTGATAAAATATTTACTGAGATTATTATTGCTCCTTCTTTCTCCAAAGAAGCCGAAGAATTACTTATCCAAAAGAAAAACAGACGATTAATCAGAATTAAAGAAACCCTTAATTCTGATTCTAAAACTACTTTCAGATCTATTTTCGGTGGATTACTAAAGCAGGATTCTGATACGGAACCTTTTGTAGAATCGGAGTTTAAGGTAGTAACATCACGAAAACCTACTAAAGCTGAAATGCAGGATTTATTGTTTTCATGGAAAGTAGTAAGACATGTAAAATCTAATGCCATTGTATATGCAAAAGATGGAAGAACTCTTGGTATTGGATCTGGACAAACAAGCCGTGTAGATTCATCCGAAATTGCTGTTGCTAAAGCAAAGAAAGAAGGATTGAGTTTAGAAGGATCTGCTATTGCTTCAGATGCTTTTTTCCCATTTTCTGATGGAGTTGAAGCTGCAGCGGAAGCTGGTGTCACAGCCGTAATTCAACCAGGTGGCAGTATTCGTGATGAGGAAGTAATAGCTAAGGCAAATGAGTTTAATATGACTATGATTTTTACAGGAAAACGTCATTTTAAACACTAAGTTTTCATCTAATTTATTGTGTATTTAATCATTCGCAAATAGAGTCTCAATATTGTATTTTCCATCCAAAATTTTATCAGCACTAACATCAACCTTATAACTAATTAAAATGTCAGATCGGTTTGGTATTCCATCCCCAAAATCAGCAAAAAAACCACCTAAAAAGGGTCTTTTCGATTTTCTGTATACTGATATTGCTATCGATTTAGGGACGGCAAACACGTTGATTTACTCTCGTGGTGAAGGGATTGTCTTAAATGAGCCTTCGATTGTTGCTCTCAACCAACAGGATACTCCCGTTGCAACAGGACATGAAGCCCGGTTGATGCATGAAAAAACCCACCGTAAAATCAGAACAGTTCGACCATTAAGAGATGGTGTAATTGCCGACTTCGAGGTAGCCGAACAAATGATCCGTGGGATGATCAAAAAAGTGAAGATGAAATGGTATGCCCAAACAAGACAAATGGTAATTTGTGTACCTAGCGGAATAACCGAGGTAGAGCGAAGAGCTGTACGCGATAGTGCTGAACATGCAGGTGCCAAAGAAGTGCACTTGGTTGACGAACCTATGGCAGCAGCTATTGGGATAGGACTTGATGTTCATGAACCCGTTGGAAATATGATTGTAGATATCGGAGGAGGAACCACCGAAATAGCCGTGATTGCACTTTCTGGTATTGTTTACGCTCAATCAGTGCGACTTGGTGGAGATGAATTAAACGACGACATCATAAATTACTTCCGAAGAAACCATAATCTTTTGATTGGTGAGAGAACTGCTGAGAAAATTAAATGTGAGATTGGATCTGCTGCCCCTCTTGATGAAGAACTTGAGATGATTACCAAAGGGCGTGATTTAGTAAATGGAGTACCAAGAACAAGACACATTACATCCAAAGACGCTAGAGAAGCAATGGCAGAATCAGTGAATACGATTGTAGAATCTATCACAAAATCACTTGAGCAAACTCCTCCTGAACTATCTGCAGATATTCTTGACCGTGGGATCATGTTAACAGGCGGTGGTGCGCTTCTAAAAAATCTTGATAAACTTATCATGGAAACTACAGATCTTCCGGTTCATATTGCCGAAGACCCTTTAACAGCTGTTGTTAGAGGTACCGGTGCTATTTTAGAGAATCTGGAGTATTACAGACCTGTGATTGATTCCTAATGGATTGATATTGAATGCGATTTAGAGTATTTAAAGTTGAAAATGCTACAGATTACATAATTACTGCCCTTCTACTTGTTTGCGCACTCTCTATTGCTATAAACCGTCATCAGGGTGGAATAAATTCTCTTCGCCAATTTTCTATTACTGTTGTAAGTCTTCTTGAAGAACCTTTGTCAAATATTCGGGTTTATAGACAGGCTTTAAATACTAACACTTATCTTCAACGTCAGAATATTCTGTTGCAGGATGAACTGAGCCGCTTAAGAGCAATTGAGCAAGAAAATAATGAGCTCCGCAAACTCTTAGATTTTCAGGATCAAAGCGAATTTAACCTTAAGCCTATTACATTTGTTAGTAAAGAGCTTACCGGACAAAATAATAGTTTTACTATTGACGCTGGATACCGAGATGGGATTAGTTCAGGAATGCCGGTAGTTACATCTGATGGGCTTGTTGGTAAAGTTGTACTTACGAGCGGTTATTATTCACAAGTAATGCCCTACTTTAATAATTTTTTTAGGGTAAGTGCTCGCGTTTTGGAAACCAGATCTACCGGTATTGTTAGTTGGACTGGTGAGAATATGTCCGAGTTGGTAATGGATTTTGTACCGAAAACAGTCCTCGTAGATTCTGGATTTGTAATCGAAACCTCTGGATTTGGAAATCAATTTCCAGGAGGAATTCCAATTGGGACAGTGATTAGAACAGAAGAAGAACCGGGAAAAGATACTCAACGAATATTTCTGGAACCATATGCAACACTCTTTGATGTAGCAGAAGGCTTTGTTATCACCTTCCAACCAGACTCTGCTATTCAAAATCTTAACGAAGGATACAACGAATTATTCAGATGAACAGAGATTTAGTTAAAGATATCGGACTTGGATTGATCTTTGTTGTTGCACAAGTGCTTTTCTTTCAGCACTTATCAATTTTTGGTGTGACTGCTGACCCAATTACGTTTTATTTATTATGGTTAGTCTCAAAATATAGCCGGCCTCAATTACTATTCTTAGCAGCTCTTTTTGGTCTGCTTCAGGATGCTTTTTTTGATTTTTGGGGAATGTATATGTTCTCTAAAACTCTTCTGGTTTTTTTGTTCTACAGCTTCGTAAAGCGTCGATCTGAAATCCAATTGCTTCTCTGGCAGATTTTCTTATTCATTCTAATTGCAGCACTAATTCATAATATAATTTTTATTGGATTAAGCAGTTTCTTTGATGCGTATGCCACGAATTATAATCCGGTTTTATTTGTGATTGGAAATGCGGTATATACTTCTGTGGTAGGAGCATTAATCTTTGTTTTCAGAGTTAAATAATCTTGTATAAAAACCAATCAAATAGGACGAGAACCTCCATTCGTTCACTACAAGTGATAATGGTGGGATTATGCCTTGTAGTACTCAGTAGGGTTTTTTATCTCCAGATTATTCAATATGAAACTTACGCTAGTTTAGGTGAAGAGAATTCCATCCGTCAGGAATTTGTAAGTCCAGCAAGAGGGTTGATTTATGACAGATATGGAACCCTAATAGTCGATAATGAACCTATTTTTTCCATAACTGTAACACCTTCCAATTTTGATGAAGGAAAAATACCTTTACTGGCAAGCTTACTTCAAGTACCAGACAGTGTAATAGGAATTAGAATAGATGAAGCACAAAGGTATTCCTGGTATCGTACATCTCCTTTGTTAACAGATGTAGACTTTGAAACTTTCTCATTGATTCAGGAAAATATCTGGCAATTACCCGGAATTGGTCATCAAATTGAAAGTAAGAGACACTATCCTACCGACATGATTGCCTCTCACATTTTTGGTTATCTGCGTGAAGCCGACAGACAGGATTATGAAAAATCTGAAGATTTGCGGCTTGGAGACAAAATTGGAAAAAGCGGTCTTGAGATGATCTACGAAAACTCTTTACGTGGAGATTTAGGAGTGGAATTCTTAAAAGTGAATGCATACGGTCAGTCCCTTGGAAATTATGAAGGAGAACGCTCTGGAAGGAATCCGGTACAAGGCGCCAATATTATTACAACGATAGATGCCGAACTTCAGGCATTCGTAGAAGACTTAATGCAGGATAAAATTGGTGCTGTAGTTGCTATGGATCCAAATACCGGAGAAATTTTATCTTTGGTAAGTTCTCCTCATTATGATGTAACCCGGTTAGCAGGCCGATTAGACAGAGATTACTGGGTTCAAATTAATTCTGACACAACCCGCCCTCTTTTCAACAGAGCTATTTCAAGCCGTCAACCTCCCGGTTCAACCTTCAAACCACTCATGGGAATTATCGGACTTCATTTAGGCTATGTTACTCCCGAAACAGAAATAAAGAATACCGGAGGTTATCGTAGAGGCCGTTTATACAGAGATATAGCACCACTTGGAGACTATGATCTCGAAAAGGCGATTACCTACTCTAGTAATACTTACTTCTATGCACTAATGGATAGAATGAGTACACAGGGCGATTTTAACAACTGGAGCAACCTTGTTAAGGATTTTGGACTTGGTGTTCCGAACGGCATAGATTTACCTAGCTCAACAACAGGAATTATTCCTGATAGTTCCTATATGGATAGAAGGTTTGGTAGAAGACAATGGGGGCTTGGAGACTTAATTAATCTTGGAATTGGGCAAGGAGTAATTTCAGTTTCTCCACTTCAGGTTGCTCAAATGACAAGTTCAATAGCAAACGGAGGATTTAGAATTAAGCCTCATCTTGTACATTCCACTCAGGAAAGTGATGGTACAGTAAGATATACCCCAACTGTTCATGAGAAAATATCATGGGTTAAAGATGAATACCTTGAAGTTGTTAAATCCGGAATGAAAGGAGTAGTCCAGGAAGGAAGTGGAAGGCTCTACGCCAAAACCGAGATTATCGATTTAGCAGGAAAAACTGGTACCGCTGAAAACCCTCACGGATTCAGCCACGGATGGTTTACTTCATTTGCCCCATATGATAACCCTGAAATAGTTGTAACCGTATTTTTGGAAAATGCAGGGTTTGCTTCTACATCAGCTGCACCCATAGCCTCACTCGTTCTTGAAAAATATCTTACACGCGAGATAAATCGCCCTTATACCTATAACTATGTGAAAAACTGGGTACCTAAAGAAGATAATTCACAAGAGGTAGCAGAATGAGTAATGTAAGAGACTTTAACTGGTCGGTAGCTTTTGCCTGGTCTTTGTTAACCATTATTGGGCTTTTCGCAATTTTTAGTGCTACACAAGGACCAGTTTCTGAATTTTTGCCTGGATATATCCAGAATAATTTTTTTAAACAATTAGGGTTTGTTGTAGTTGGTCTTTTAGTAATGATCGGTGTTCAGTTTATTTCTCCAAGATCACTACTTCAATTATCATTTGTATTTTACTTTTTTGGGATCATATTAATGATACTTACACTCCTCTTCGGTTCGGAAATTAATGGAGCTAAAAGCTGGTTCAGCATAGCCGGATTTGGGATTCAGAGTAGTGAATTAATGAAAATCGCTACTATTCTTGCTGTTGCAAATTACCTAACAAGTCGCCGTAATATTTCAGCAGAGAATATAAGATATGCACTTATTTCAGTGATTATTATTCTGATTCCAACAGGATTAGTAATTGCTCAGAATGATTTTGGAACAGCAATTATATTTCTCGCTCTCATTCCTGTTATGCTATTCTGGTCTGGACTTCCTTATGGAGTTTCATTATTTATTATATCTCCGGCAATCATTTTATATTTAACTGTTTTAGGTTGGCAATTAGGCCTTTTATCTGCGTTAGTTTTAACCGGACTGATATTCTTCATACAACGAAGAACCTGGTTAACAATTACTTCTTTCGTTACCGGAATTTTAACTGTTGTGGGAGTTCAACTTGCATTAAGTCAGGTATTGCAACCACACCAAATTGCCAGAATAACTGCATTTACTAATCCATCTTTTGATCCTACCGGAGCAGGTTGGAATGTGATTCAAGCCAAAACTGCTATTGGATCAGGTGGTATTATGGGGAAAGGATTTCTAGAAGGTACACAAACACAACTACGATTCCTGCCCGAACAATGGACAGATTTTGTTTTCTGTGTTATCGGCGAAGAGTTTGGATTTATAGGGGCTGGGTTAGTGATTTTCACCTTTGGATTTCTTTTTATCCGACTTCTTAATATGGCAGGTAACCACAAGCATCCTTTCGCTCAGTTAGTAACTGTTAGTGTAGTTGCAGTCTTTTTTATACACTTTTTTATTAATGTTGGAAGCGCAACAGCTTTGCTTCCTGTAATTGGTATTCCTCTACCCTTTGTGAGTTATGGAGGTTCAGCATTTCTAACAAATACACTTATGCTGGCAATTTGTTTGAATATGGATTTTCATAAACGAGAATTCAGTATTTATCGCTAACTGCTTTTTGTGTATTTCTTAATAGTCCCCAAAGAAAAACTTAATCGATGGTGTTCAGTAATTCCGAAAGAGTTTAATGCATTTTTATGATGTGGGGTTGGATAACCCACATTGCTTTCCCAGCCAAATTCAGGAAATTCCTCAGCTAATTCTTTCATCAAATTATCTCTGTATACCTTTGCCAAGATTGAAGCGGCTCCAATACTTAACGACTTATCGTCGCCTTTAGTAACACAAGTATAGGGTATTAATGATGCTGAATATTTATTACCATCGACCAATAAATAATCTGGTTTTGCATTTTCAGTCTCAGCACATTTTTGCATTGCAGCTATTGAGGCCCAAAGAATATTAAGTTTGTCGATTTCCTGAATGCTCCCTTCCTGAACTGTCCAAAACAAAGCTTCTTCTTTTATTATAGCAGCAAGCTCTTCTCTTTCTTTTTCGGGAATAGTTTTACTATCTCTTACTCCATCTATCCCAGAACCTGGTTTAAGTATAACACCAGCAGCTACTACAGGACCTGCAAGACAACCCCTACCAACTTCATCTAGCCCCATTATTCTGTTAAATCCTTCGCTCCATAACTGGTTTTCATATTTCAATCTGTCCATAAAAAAATATAGGACTTCCTTTATTCAGAATGGAACTGTTTAGTTAAAACTTATATTCTTTTATGAAACCAATTTCTTATGAATTTTAAGTATTTCGAATGGGATGAACGTTATAATTCTTCAAAAGGGAAGAATTCATTCGATACATTATGGGACTTATTCCAGCAGCTACTCACAATTGCAAGTGGTGATGTTCAACAATCAATCCGTTGGCTTACCGAGCTTGATAAGGAATACAAAATTACTGACCAGTTTGATGATGACTATTCGATTGGTGATTTCATCAATGAGCTAAAAGAACGTGGATATATTGATGATGGAGGTCAGAGTGGTCAACTGGAGATGACGAAAAAAGCGGAGCGAAACCTTAGAAAAAAATCTCTGGAAGAAGTCTTTAAGAATCTGGAAAAAGGCGGAGTTGGAGATCATAAGACTCAACATTCAGGAAGAGGCTTAGAACGGCAACCCGAAACCAGAAGGTGGAATAAGAATGATGATGTAGGGCAAATTGATAGTGTAAATACTATGCTCAACATGTTAAGACATAGTTCATTGGATAGTTTTGAGTTACAGGAAGATGACCTTCAAGTCTATGAAACTGATCATTATACCTCTGTAGCCACCGTTTTACTGATAGATCTAAGTCATTCTATGATTCTATATGGAGAAGACCGAATTACTCCGGCTAAGAAAGTGGCTATGGCACTTTCGGAATTAATAATGAATAATTATGCTAAAGATTCTCTTGATATAGTAGCCTTTGGTAATGAAGCCTGGCAAATATCTGTCGAAGATCTCCCTTACCTGAAAGTTGGTCCCTATCATACAAATACAAAGCAAGGATTGGAAGTAGCTCGACACATCCTTCAACGACGTAAATATGCTAATAAACAGATTTTTATGATTACTGATGGGAAACCATCGTGTATGATTGAAAATGGAAGATTGTATAAGAATAGCTTTGGGCTGGACCGAAAGATTGTAAATAAAGTACTTGACGAAGCAGTAAAGTGCCGAAGAGATAAAATCACGATCACTACTTTTATGATTGCCAGCGATCCATATCTACAAAGTTTTGTTCGGGAGATGACTGAAGCAAATAAAGGAAAGGCTTATTTTGCATCTTTGGATGACTTAGGAGGGTATATTTTTGAAGATTACATCCAGAACAGAAAGAAAAATGTGAGATAAAAAAAAGCCCAAACATTATTGAATGGGCTTTAAAATAGAGTTAAATCTATTTAGAACATTCCAAGTTCATCCATTACTGCCTGAGTAATATCATACTTAGATTGAAAGTCATCTGAAGCATAAAGAATAACTAAGTCTCCAGTACTAGTAGTAGTGTTAAGTACATAACCAAGCCCCATTCTTTCAGCTACCGTATCAATTGCATTACCAATTTGTTCGAGAAGTGGTCCCAACAATTCATTTCTTTTTGCCTGAAGTTCTTGCTCAGCAGTTTGTTGAGCCTGAAGTAAATCATTTTGAAGTTGTCCCAAACGCTGTTCTTCCTGTGCCTGAGCTTCAGCAGAAATCACCCCAACTTTTTGTTGATAAGCAGTAACTTCTGCTTGAAAAGCCTGCTCCTTTTGATTTAACTCTTGTTGTTTACGAGCAGTAAAATTCTGTAGCCGTTGTTGCACTGCCTTCATTTCCGGCATATTTTGTAGAATAGCTTGCGGGCTAACGTATCCAATCTTTAATTCTTCGCTCTGAGCCTGTGCTATGCCTTGTACTCCAAGAAGAATAAGAGCTGTGATGAAAAGTGTATTTATTCGTTGTATCATTTTTTTATTCATGTAGTGTTTTTTCAATTTCATTATTCCGCCTGAAGGATATCAATAACCCGTTGGGTAATATTTAATCTTCCCTCGCTCGAGTAAAAAATTATTGCGTCCCCGTAAGAGGTTGTTTCATTCAAAACCAGATCCAATTCCATTTCTGTTGCAATTGATTTGATTGCTTCATCCATTTTATCAAGAATAGGAGACATCATTTGTAGACGCTTTTGCTGAATTTCATTTAGATAGGTTTCCCTTTCTTGTTCAAGTTGATCATTACGATCAAGCAATTCCTGCTCTTTAGCTGCACGTGCTTCCGCAGAGAGAACTGCCACACCTTCTTCATAAGTAGCAAGATCCTGCTGCAGTTGGCTGAATTTAGCACTCAGATCTGCATCTCTCGTTTCTGCGAGCTTTTGAATCTCTTGCTCAATGATGGCTACTTCTTCCAAATTAGCCAACACTTGTCCCGGATTCATATAACCGATTTTAATCTGTGCATTGGCAGATAAGCTAACAAAAACAGCCGCTAATACTGCAATGTAATACTTCTTCATGTGTTTTCTGGTTTTGCGGAAATTACCGCTTATTAGTTTAAATTACTTATTCTACTTCAATTCCGAGTTCTAATAAAATAGCCTCGTTTAAGTTCCATTCTCCACGGGCATATACCATATAAATGTCGCCGGAGCGATCGAACACGAAATCAAATCCCTGTTTTTGCGCTACTGTTCGTAACGCTGTAAATATTTGCCTCTGAATTGGCTCCAACAAATCCCTTTGATTTTGAAAATATTCTCCTTCCGGACCAAACTTCTGATTTAAGAACGTATCCCGAGCCTGTTTCTTTTGTCTTATTTCATTTCTTTTTTGCTCGCGAATTTCGTCTGTATATAAAATTTCTTTTGCTTTATAATCTTCTTCTAGTGCTTCTATTTCAGCATCTAATTCATCTAACTCCTGCTGCCACCCATCACTTAACAACTGAAGCCTTTGTTCTATCCCATTGTACTCAGGAATTTGTGCAAGAATAACTTCAGATTCGAAATAACCAATTTTTTGATCCTGACTAAAAACCTGTTGAATAAACAGTGAACTAAATAAAATGGTTGATAGAAAAATTATTTTCTTCATTAAAATGGCGCTCCTATGTTAAATAAGAATTCCCAATTACCAGGTAATACACTGGTTCCCTCAACTCCATCTAATCGGTAACCATAGCTTAAATCAACAAGACCAAGTACCGGTAAAAATAAACGCGTTCCAAATCCAACAGATCTCTTTAAGTTAAATGGATCGAAGTCATTAAATTCAGCATATGAATTACCTGCATCAAAGAAAACGTAAGGAATCAATTGTAATTGTTCTGAACTTACAGCAGGATATCTAAGCTCCATGGAATATTTGGCATAAATACGTCCCCCAACTTGTCTGCCATCTTCAACAGGGGCAATACTTTCACCTATTCCGCCGGGATAACCACGTAAATCTACGTTGTCATATAAAAAACTTTGACGTTGTTGAAGCTGTGTACCACCAACCAGGAACTTTTGAAAATTACTACGTTTATCAGAGGTAAGGTATCCGATAAAACCATAATCAGCCTGACTGGTTAAAACCAGTTTATCAACAATTGGCACGTGGTGCTGAAAGTTTGTTTTTATCTTATAGAATTCTGAGAAACCAGGAAGTGGTGGAGCAATTTCTCCGGATAATGTGAATTTTGAACCACTATTAGGAGATATGAAATTGTCCAGTGAATTTCTTTCCAGTATCTGACTTATCGAAATAAGACTTGAAGTTCCTTCTGCCAGAAAAGAAGCAGAACCAACTACATCATATAACTGATAGCGGAGTACCGATCTTGTAGAAAAATAATCATCAGGCCATTTCAATCTTTTTCCAAGAGACACACTCGCAGAGAACAACCTGTTACGCTCGTCAAAACCCCTGTATCGGATAAAGTTGTACGAAAGGTTTACTCCAAGTGATGTTGGCTTACCATTTAACCATGGCTCTACAAATCCAAAACTATAACTTTGATATCCCGTTCCGGTTACCTGAACACCTAACGATAGCGTTTGCCCGTCACCGGAAGGAAACGGAGTAAAATCACCCTCAACAGCCCTCTTTAGAGAAAAGTTATTGAAATTAAGTCTTGCCGATATGATTGCTCCAATAGTTTGCCCTCCATAGCCACCTGAAAACTCAAAGTTACTTGTACTTTGAGATTCATCCAATACGTAAGTAACATCAACTTCTTTTGTTTGTGGAAATGGAATTACATCAGGAGTAATATTCTGAGGATCAAAATATCCAAGAGTACTCAATTCCCGAATTGAACGAACGATAGCATCTCTACTATAAGTGTTACCAGGAATAGTTCTGAGTGTCCTTCTTACTACATCATCATGTGTATTTGTATTACCCGTAAAAGATACTCTGCGAATTGTAGCAATTTCATCTTCATATAAATCAAAATGGATATCTAAAGAATCTTCCCCAACTTTGGTAATAGTTGGAATAGCCTGGAAGAATAGGTAGCCTATATTCTGATATAAACTGTTTATATCGGTTGAGTTTTTATTGAAGTTTACATTTTCTTCGTATTTCCCCTCATTAAATACATCCCCTTTTTCAAAGCCAAGAGACTCTGATAACTGCTCGTCTGTATAAACAGTATTACCATCCCAGGTTATGTTGCGAATCTTATACTGTGGCCCTTCTTCAATATTTACCCTAACTTTAATACCATTTTTATCCCCGTCATAATCAAACACCCAAACCGAATCTGATACAATTCTTACATCACTGTATCCATTGTTCCTGTAAAAAGTAAGAACTTTCTCTTTGCCTTCTTCAAAGTCTTCCTCTTTGAATGTTTTCTTACCGAGAAACTTCCACCAAGCATCTTCCTTAAGAGGTTTTATTTTTTTTCTAAGTTTTCTCTCAGAAAAAGAATCAGCACCTCTAAACTGAATATCTTTTACTTCTAGTTTCTTTCCTCTCTTTACTTCAAATACTAAAATTGATCTGTTTTCTACTTCTGATGGTCTTCTACTGGTTTCTATCTCTGTAAACCAAAGTCCTTTTTCTTTATAAAATTTGTCTATAGTTTTTTTAGCCTGGGCGATATTCGCATCCGTAATTGCTGTTCCTGCTAATAATCTGATTTGATCTCTGAGATCTCTTCGTTCTGATCTC
Organism: Balneolaceae bacterium; assembly: GCA_017795005.1. Taxonomy (GTDB): domain Bacteria; phylum Bacteroidota; class Rhodothermia; order Balneolales; family Balneolaceae; genus RHLJ01. The sequence goes on from CP051242.1 coordinate 3,097,742, forward strand.
TTAACCCCTTTAATCTCATACTTAAGCATTCTTGGTTGCTCTGTAACTTCAATTACCAAGCTTATTGTGGTAGTTGTTTTCGAAGCAATAAAGACTTTTACATCAGAAAAAAGCCCTACCCGGTAAAGTCTTTTAATTGCGTCGGGGATGTCATCGCCGGGGAAATTTATGGTAGACCCTGGCGAAAGCGAACTGGCGTTTGCAATAAACTGATCTCTTGTGAATTCATTTCCTCGAATTTCAAGATTTGAAATGGTGTATTCCTGAGGAATTTCCAACGTGGGATCGGTAATCTGGAAATCCTGTGCTTTTATTTCTTCGAGTAAGATGCCTGATCCAAGTATAAGTAATAAGGTAAGTAAAATTCGTTTCGACAAAGTGAACACGCTTGATTTAGCCAGTGATAGATTTTTCATTTTTTAAGTAAACGGGAGGAGTCGCCCTTTTCGTCTTTTTTCAATTCAATTTTTCCGAATCTTCTGTCCCGTTTTTGATAGGATGTGATTGCTTCATAGAGTTCATTACGTCGAAAATCAGGCCAATATTGTTGAGTAATGTATAATTCTGAATATGCGAGCTGCCAAAGAAGAAAATTACTAATTCTGTACTCACCGCTTGTTCTGATTATTAAATCAGGATCAGGAATATTTGCAGTAGAGAGATGATCACTAATCATTTGATCATTAATCAATTCAGGGTCCAAACGCCCTTCTTTAACATGATTGGCGATCTTTTTTACAGCCTGAGTGATATCCCATCGCCCGGAATAACTTAAAGCGAGGCAAAGCTGTAGTCTTGTATTATCTTTGGTAAGCTCAATAGCTTCCTGGAGTTGTTGCTGGCAGTCCTGTGGAAACCGGTCCATCTGGCCAATGGTAGCTAATTGGATATTATTTTCATGCAGATTATCTGCTTCTTTCCTTAATGAAGAAACAAGAAGTCTCATTAACCCTCTTACTTCTGCAGAAGGTCTGCCCCAATTCTCGGTTGAGAAAGCGTAAAGAGTGAGGTATTGTACTCCTAATTGTGCACATGCTTCAGTGATATCACGGACCGAATCAACGCCCACTTTATGACCATGTAACCGAATACTCCCCTTACTTTTGGCCCAACGTCCATTCCCATCCATTATAATGGCTATATGCTCAGGAATTTCCCCATTTTCTTTAAGCAGAAGTTGGGTTTCCTTGTCTTTTGCAGTCTGGGTTGTATTTGTAAGCGTAAGCTCTTTCAAAAGGGAATTTTGGCTGATTTTCAAGCTCCCAAAATTAGAGCTTTATGCTTCCTTAATCAAGGAAATTATGCTTATTTCGAAGATAGATTTCTTTTGATATTTATCATTTCAAGTAATGCTAAAGCAGCTTCTCCACCTTTATTCCCTTTTTCACCGGCACGATCTAAAGCCTGTTTAACATCATCGGTGGTTAATACGCCAAAAGCAACCGGCTTTTGGTACTTTAAATTTAATTCAAGCACTCCCTGAGTTACTGCATCACATACATATTCAAAGTGAGGGGTTCCTCCTCGTATTACCACTCCCAGTGCAATTACACCTTCTACTTCACTATGCTCAAGGATGTGTTGTGCAGAAAGCGGTATTTCAAAGGAACCAGGACATCGAACCACAAGAATCTCTTCCTCTTTTATTCCATTACCTTTAAGAGCATTAAGTGCTCCATTCAACATTTTTTCGGTAATACTGGAATTCCATCTTGAAACCACAATTCCGATTTTTGCTCCACTTACTTCTGTTTTTTCGTCAACTATTTCAATACTCATCTTATTTCTTCAATTCTACCACATTCTTTCTTTGATCTGTCATTCGCTTCATCTTCTCAACATGCTTTGAAGCAACACAAACAACTCCAAGATGGCGCGATGCCATTTCTTTTCCTCCATGATAGTCACTTCCACCCGTAAGTAGCAATGACTGATCTTCTACAATCTTTGTGTACTTCTTTTGTAGTTCAAAATTATGACTTGGATGGATACATTCAATCCCATCTATCCCTGCTTCAATAAATTCAATTATTTCTTCTGCAGTATAATGCTTAGCGGGATGAGCCAAAACAGTAGCTCCTCCTATATTTCTAACAGTTTCTATTACTTCTTTGTAATCAGGATATGAATTATCAATTTCACCAAGCCTTTCTGTACTTAAATACCGAACAAATGCATCACTATGATTACGGGCATAACCTTTACTTACCAGTACTTTTGCTACATGAGGCCGACCAATATTTGCGCCGTTTGCCTGCGCCCATACTTCGTCATAGTCTACTTCGAGGCCATTCTCATTAAGTGTTCCAATTATCCCTTTAATTCTATCTCTCCTTGCAATTCGCTGAGATAACAAAAAATCGGCAAAATATTGTGTTGTGACATCAAAATAGTATGCAAGAATATGTACTTCCTTATTCTTAAATGAACATGTTATTTCAACACCCGGGATGAGTTCAATTCCAAGTTCATTTGCCTTATCTATAGCCTGAAAGTATCCTTCAAAACTATCATGATCGGTTATGGATAAAGCTGAAAGCTTTTTTTCATGAGCAATTTCAACCGCTTCTTCAGGAAGTAATCGTCCATCAGAACATGTTGTATGAATATGAAGATCAGCTTTTAGAAGCATCAACTTCTTCCATTCAGAATGCTTGATATCTGGTTAGGATTAGACAGTAGGTTGATCGATTCTTCCAATTGTTTGTCAAACCGCAAGGAAGCTTCTCTTTGCTGAGTTTGCCCTTTAAATCTTGAGATCAACTCCAGATATAGCGTCTTTTTAATTAGCTCTTCGTTTTCAGAAAAGGCTTCAGCTTTTTCATTTTGAATAACAGAACGAATAGATTCTATACTTGCTATTACTTCTTCATTCTGATGTTTTGCTTCCAATTCTTCGAGAAGTAATTCAGAATCTGTTTTATAGTCGAAGCCTGTATTAGCTAAAAAAGTTTTGAATTCCTGATAAACTTCATCCGGAAGTTGCTCGGCATCAAAGGATATATTCTGTGATTCAAACTGTGTCGCAAAGTTAAAATAAGCTCCTTCCTGTACCAACGAAATATCCAGAAGACCCGGAATTTCAGTTTTCGAAATCACGTCAGGTTCAATACCTCTTCCTTCTTTAACATCCCTGCCATTTCTTGTTTTAAATACTCTGTTCGCAGTCTCCTGTCTTGATACAGATGCATTCCTTGCTTTGTGGGTATATGCCAATGACTGGATACTACGTCCACTTGGAGTGTAATATCTTGAGATGGTAATCTTCATTGAAGTATTGTAAGGCATTGGCTTCACGATTTGAACCAGACCTTTACCAAAACTCGTTTCACCCAATACTACTGCTCGGTCTAAATCCTGTAAAGCGCCAGCAACAACTTCTGAAGCACTCGCACTTCCTCCGTTCATTAATACGACTACTGGTTTATTGAACATAACCGGTTCCCTGGTTTCATAAGCCGAATTATATTCCTGTATTCTTCCTCTGGTTTCAACAACCGTAATACCGGGTTCAACAAATTTGTCGATAATCGCAACTGCTTCCTGTAAAATACCGCCCGGATTATCTCTTAAGTCCAGTACTAGACCTTCAAGATTATTTTCAGCTGAAAGCTCTTCAATAGCCGTTCTAATTTCATTGGCTGAATTCACACCAAACTGTGCAAGTCGGATATATCCGAACTGATTATTATCTCCCAGACGGGTGGTGTGTGATACATTTTTTACTTCTATGCTCGCTCTGGTTAACTCAAAATCTATAGTCTGATCTACTCCAAAACGATTGACAGTCAGAATAACGGTAGAGCCAATTTCACCCATAGTCAGATTCTGAACTTCTTCAGGAAGTAATCCTTCCGTTGAAACCCCATCAATGGCTACAATTATATCTCCGGCTCTGATTCCCTTTTCATCAGCAGGTCCACCTTCAGTGGGAGCAACAACGACGACATCTCCATCTCTGAATCCTGCATCAATACCAATCCCGGCATAATTACTTCTTGAAAGAATTTCAGCTTGCTCGTTCTGTGATTCGTTGTAGAATACAGTGTATGGATCAAGAGTCTCCAGCATTGCTTCCATACCGTTTCTCATCAGTATTTCCGGATCAACTTCATCCACATATTCAAGAGCTACATTCTCATAGGCCTTACTGAAAATGGAGAAGTTTTTCTTGATAAGGAAGTATATGTCGGTTACCTGAAAAGCAACGGTACTGATTCCAAGTACAGCTAAAAGAATCAGAAATCCTGTTTTTGAAAAAATCTTCCTCATATTAAGTACTCTACTTTATTTTTAAAGACTGGCCGACATAAATTCTTGACCCATCAAGATTATTAAGCCTTCTGATCTGTGAAGTAGAAACTCCAAACGATTCTGCGATTTCACTTAACGTGTCATTTCTTTTAACAGTGTAGGTAACAGAATCATTGTTTGAAGTTGAAGAAGAAGATCCGCTAAAAATATTCTCTCCTCTTTTTTGCCGACTCTCTAACTCCTGTTTTTCTCTGTAGGATAATTTATCCACTTTCTCATAGTGTTCCTTTCTGGAATTTGGAATATATACAGTAAGGTTTTGGCCAACTCTAATAGTATTACCTATTCCATTCCATGTTCTGATATTATAGGCTCTAACATCATACCATTCGGCAATATGTCCTACTGTATCTCCAGTCTTAACTTTATAAGTGACTTTAGAGGAATTTGCAGGAACACTTGAGCTTGAACTAGAAGACGCACGTCTGGTTGTGGTACCACTTTGTTGGTTAGTAGGTCTGTTTGCAGATAATTGAGAAACACTTCCTGCCGGTAAAGGAACCGCCAATACTTGTCCGGGATAAATAATATTCGAAAGATTTTCATTGCTCGCATAAATCCCACTCACTGTGGTACCGTATTTTCTGGCTATAAGTCCGATTGACTCTCCACTTCTTACGGTATGCATTGTTATGCTTTGGTTCGCAGTTTCTTTAGGAAGGTCTTTATAGGCTACTATAAAATCATCTTTTTTTCCTGAAGGAATTTTAAGAGCGTATTTATTACCTGGAGGTGTAGCCCATCTTAACAATTCGGGATTATAAGCCTTCAATTCATCTGTTGAAATCCCAATAATCTTAGCCATTTCATCCAATGGCATCAATCCATCAACCTCAACTATATCATATGAATAAGGTTCCTGCCCATAACTTTTCTTAAACCCAAACTCTTCCGGACTCATATTTATCATAGTAGTAGCAATGAAGCCAGGTACATAACCTCTGGTTTCACGAGGTAAATAAGGGTATGCTGCCCAATAATCTTTAACCCCACCAGCTCTTCTGATAGCACGGTTTAAACCTCTTGGACTAATATTGTAATTTGCCATCGCCAAGTGCCAGTCACCCCAAATGTTGTACAAATCTTTCAAATGTCGAGCGGCGGCTCTTGTTGCTTTCTCCGGATCTCTCCGTTCATCAACCCACCAGTTGATTTCCAGTCCATACACCCTTCCTGTAGCAGAAATAAACTGCCACATCCCAACAGCGGCTGCCCAGCTTCGAGCGGTAGGGTTCAATCCACTTTCTATATAAGCAAGATAAACCAGCTCCGGTGGAAGGCCTTCTTCTGCAAAAATCTTATCCATCATTGGCTTGTAAATTTCCGCACGCTCTCTCCAGGTTTCCATCACTTCCGGTCTTCGGAGGGTATAGTACACCAAATGACGGTTCACCTGAGCATTCTGAATTAATGGAACATCTGTTTTTAGGATATCTGCATCTTTAGGAAACACAAAGTTTTCAGAAAGCTGAGTTTCGTCTTCCAGAAAATCCTCCTGAATAGCAAAAATTTCACCCTGAGGCTCATTTTCAGAATCAGTAATTCCATAGAAATTCCGGTATTCGCCAACTACTACTCGTGATAATTCTGTAAATCTGCGATCTGCTCGTATTTCAGGATAATCATCCAGTAATTCCTGAGAAGCTTCCACCGCATCGTTAATATAGGTTTCAGTTAAAATGGCATCCTGAGCTACCTGTGCATCAAGTGCCATTATGTACATTCGGTATACATCCGATATTCTGGTTATGATATCTTTTTGAAAATCATCCAGTTCTGCCAGGGTTGGAGTCTCTGTAAGGCCTTCATTATTATCAACTCCCTGCATAGGATTGGCATAAGGCAGCAGCCTGAGAGGCATTTCCTTAGTTTTGACTGAAGCGGTTGAATCTTGTGCTGTCACCAACATTGTGCCCGTTAGAGAAAGGGCAAAAACAGTACATAGTATCTTCCTGATCATATATTTCTGTAGATTTAAATTCGGTTAAAGGTAATAATTATCAGTCTTAATTAGGAATAGAACTGTCTGAACGAATATGCAACGTGCATATCACAAAAAAAGCATTTAGAAATCTTAAAACAGACTTAGTTTGTTAATTTATGTTCTTTCCTGGATGCCTTTTCCTGTCCGGTCCACTGCTGAACAATAGGCCAGCGTCTTCCTGCTCCAAAAGCTTTTGCTGAAACTTTTAAACCTGGAGCTGCCTGATAGCGCTTGTGTTCATTCCTGTCAACAAGACGAAGTACTCGGTCTAATGTTTCTTCATTAATGCCCGTGGCGATCATTTCCTCTCTTGATAACTGATCTTCCAGATAATATTTCAAAATGGTATCTAAAGTTCCGTAATCCGGTAAAGAATCTGAATCTTTTTGATCCGGACGTAGTTCTGCACTCGGTTCTTTAGTAATAATAGATTCAGGAATGATTTCCTTTTGATAGTATTCTTCATTCAACCAACGGCACATTGCAAATACTTCTGTTTTATAAAGGTCAGATATGACTCCTAATCCACCAGCCATATCTCCGTAGAGCGTGCAATAACCAACAGCTGTTTCTGATTTATTTCCGGTATTCAACAGCATGTGACCAAACTTGTTTGAAATGGCCATTAATAAATCCCCACGTGTTCGGCTCTGCAGATTCTCTTCGGCTACATTGAATTTAGTATCTTTGAAAAGTGGCTTTAGTTGTTCCTGATAAGAATCAAAGACCGGTTTTATTGGAATTTCCAATAACTCAACTCCAAGGTTATCAGCTAGTTCTACTGAATCACTCACGCTTCCTTCACTTGAAAACTCTGATGGCATCGTAACCGCCAATACATTTTCAGCTCCAACTGCCTCTGCTGCTATTACACAAACCAATGCAGAATCAATACCACCACTTAAACCTAATATTACTTTATTTCCCAGCTTTGATTTTCTGAGATAGTCTCTCACACCAAGAACCAAGGCTTCAAACATAGTTTTCAGTTGATTGGGAACGGTACGTTGGATATCAGCATATTTTCCGGCATCCAGTGTTTGAGATTGTGAATCATATTCCACATCCACAAAGGTGGATTTGAATCGCTCATCTCTGGTTACTATAAAACCGGTTTGATCCAATGCCAGAGAATCTCCATCAAAAATGAGTTCTGTATTGGCTCCCACCTGATTTACATAAAACAACGGTAAACCTAATTCAAGAGCATGTTTCTGAAGCATTCCGACTCGCGATACCGGTTTATTCTTGGAATATGGTGAAGCCGAAATATTGATGATAGCTTTAGCTCCTTTTTTGGCAAGAATTTCAGCCGGGTTTACCGAATAGGTGTGGTATTGAATCTCATTATCATTGAACCAGATATCTTCACAAACAGTAACCCCAAATGGAATGTTGTTGATGATAACGGGCTCAAATTCATTTCCCGGTTCAAAATATCTTAAATCATCGAACACATCATAGGTAGGAAGTAAAGCCTTATGAACCCGTGTGATTTCTTTTCCAAGTTGAGCAATAATAGCAGAATTGAAACACACCCTTCCAACTCCCTTGTGATTATCTGTAATCGAACCGAAAATCACGGTAGTTTCTCCGGTAGCTTCAATTACTTCCCGATTCACCTGATAACACATTTCACGGAATACCTTTCTCTCAATTAAATCCATCGGTGGATAGCCAGACACAATCAATTCCGGCAATATTAACAGATCCACCCCATCCGCTTCAGCTTTTTCTATAGCATTCAGAATGAGTTGCTGATTCCCGGAAAGGTCTCCAATAGTCGGGTTAAGTTGTTCGAGACGGATATTCATAAATGAAAGATAAGAAAGATCAGGAAGGAAGGCACTGAGGCACAAAGTTTTTAGAGTTTATTTCTTGGGTTTTTGCTCGAATCCTGAAAAGAAGAGTGTCTCCCCTCGGGGCCTGCCTGCCGGCAAAGGCTGGGGGAGACAGAAATCAAACTTGTTTGATTTCAGAGGGAGGACGGTGAGGGCTTAGGAAATTCGAAGCATGTCCATTCCTCTCCCTGATCAGTACGCATGCGTATTGATCTGTCCCTCCCCAAGGAGGGACAGAAAGTCATTCCCGCGTAGGCGGGAATCCAGAGTTCATCAAAAGCTTTTATCCCAATCCAGATCCCTGCCCTGCCTTTGCCGCAGGCAGGCTTCGCAGGGATGACTGAAAATTGCTTAATTACTTCAACAGAACCATCTTTTTGGTTAGAACTTGCCCTCCTGCTACTAACCGGTAAATGTACACACCGCTTGCAAGAGAAGAGGCATCGAAATTGATGGTTTTTTCGCCAGCGGTTTGTCTGCCCTGAACCAATGTGGACACTTTTCTTCCCATCAGGTCAAATACTTCTAACGAAACATTGGTGGTTTGATCCAGAGAATATGAAATGGTAGTTGTCGGATTAAATGGATTCGGATAGTTTTGATTCAACTGAATATGGTTCACTGTTGAAAGAGCCTCATCTTCATTTGAAGTGATAATTCCCCATCTAAAACGAACCCAAACCGGATAGTGATCGGATGTCTGACTTAAATAACTTCCGATATAGGAAGGATTCTCAACCCTCTCAGTACCTTCAAAATATTCATCCATCAATTCAGAAGTAATGGTGATGTGATCAATCATTGAAAAACCACTGTAAGAGGTAAACCCACGTTCTTCCAAGGTTTTTGTAAGAATGGTGTATTCTGAATCGTCATCGAAATTTTTATAGGGAGAATCTTGTCCACCTACTGATGAAGCTAAAATCTCATCGTTGTAATCACCTATTACAATTACGTTACTTTCCGCTTCATTTTGGTCTAAGTAATTCTTTAAAGTAATAGAGGCATCTCTTCTTCGAACATAATCTTCCTGTTCACCCAATGCTTTTGCATGAATATTATAGGCTTTGATATCACGGATTTCCTGATCAAACACAGCCTGAAAACTAAGTTCTAGAGGATACCTTCCATTTGCCCAGTCATAACTCACCTGCCCCAGTGTTAATAAGCCGGAACTCACAACATTTATCGTACTGGTTTTATATAAATACGCGGTTTTCTGAGTTTGAGAAAAGCTAGCCAGGATTCCGTCATATGCATCTAAGGAATCTATTAGTCGATTGAACATGGTTGCATTTGATATTTCCTGCAGAGCAAATAAGTCAGCGTCGATGCTATCAATAACGGTAATTACATTATTCAATTGGATTTCATCATCTTCGGGACCATTACTTGCTGAACCAAACCATTCAATATTCCAGGTAACGATATCCAGTGTTTCATCTTTAGAAATATCTTCACCGGGAATTTCATTGGTTACAGCATCAATGTCGTTCAGATCACGCGGCTGAATTTGATAGGTTCCCCTGAAATTACTTACCACCCCGACAATTGTCGTAACTCCTGTCGGCGCAGTTGAACCCACTATATCTGTAAAACTGCTTATTCTAAGTTCACCAACTCCGGTTTGATCACTAACCTGGTAGTTTGTATTGCCTTGTAAGGCACCGGTATGATCAATTTCTACATTGAGCGCCACTAGCTGACCTTCGAAATTCCCGGTATTCATTGCACTCACTGAGATTGCAATTGGCTCTAAAGGAGTCTCATTGGATTTAAATTCAAACTGAGGACTATCCCCCACGATTTGTTTTAACTCATTAAAACTACCGAGTTCCCCGGTCAAGTATATAGAATCACCTCGACTTACATTAGAGAAGAAACCAGCTGTATTATCTCTCATTTCGCTATAATACCAGGCAATCCCGCCGGTTTCATCCTGAAAATACATCGGGCCTTCAAATTCTTCGGCAACCGTTACAATACCCGCTATACTCACGACTTCACCTTCTGTTAACTCTCTTGCAGTAGAAATCGGAATGATTCCATCTGCATCCACTGCATCACCTTGTACGCTTAGTGTAAAATCTGAATGATTGGTCGCGTTACTACCAATTTTTAAGCCTTGAATATTTAGGTATTGACCTTGTTGTTCCGGAGAAAAAGTAAGAGTAAGCTCGGTACTTTCGTTAAACCCAAGAGAAGAATCCTGCAAAGCCGAAATAGAGAAGGGATATCCTACTACAACAGAATCAATTTCAAGCAGATTACTTCCCGAGTTTCGGATTTCAATAGTTTTTGAGCTTTCATTTCCTGTTAATGTGGTAGGAAAAGAAATTGTCATTTGATGCTCTAAACTTTCTTCATCAACAAAAACATTAATGGTAGCATCTTCTTGGGGAGCAATATAATCTGTAATTCTGATATCATCGATATTCATTCTGTCGGTTCCTGAAGACTGAATGAATTTGAATCGAATGTTCCCATCTACCTGAACCGGAATGGTATATTCGGTAAGTTCGAAAGGAGCAGGTATTTCATCCCCTATATTTTGCCACGAGCTTCCTCCATCAATAGAATACTGAACCTGAAGTGCAGCTTCCTCAGCTTGATTTCCATAATGTGCTAAATAAAAAGAAACTTCATCAGCTCCATTCGGCTTATCAAACTGCATATAGATATTACCGGTTTTGCCATCTCTACGGTCCATTCGAACACTTTGGTCCCCATTAAACTTATCATTGGATAAATCCCCAAGTAAGGCATCGTCCAAAAACCAGTCACCAGTGGATAATGAAACGGTTGCTCCTGAATACCCAGCTTTGCTTCCATCTTCAAAATCCTCGAAAAGCTGAGCGTGGGTTAAAGTAGTAGAAATAAAAAAAGTGAGAAGTAGTGCGAACAGGGTACGGCTCAGTTGCATAAGGAAAACCTAAATTTAAATTGAATCCTTAAGATAAGGATCACATGTTAACAGATCATAACTTCTTTTTAATCTTCTTTAAGCTCCGGAAGCTCAACACCTTTGTTATCCCATTTCATCACAAAAAACCGAAGTGTTTTATCCCCTGTATTTGTTATCCCATGCAAATCCCAGGGTTTAGAGTACATCATGTCTCCTGCCTTTGCTTTTGATTCCACTCCATTAATACTCCAGGTACCTTCTCCTTCTATCACATATAAAAATTCTTCCGCCGTATGTTGATGTGGTGGATGAATCTCCATGCCGGGTTTAATTTCAGCAACCGCAGTTAGCGTGTTTGTAGTCCCGTAAGTAGATACAGAAGCTTCATCAGTATAAATAATAATGTTCCCCCAATCTTCTGTTAGAGTAGTAGCTCTGTCTTTACTGATTATCTTGGTATCAAGATCAGAATAGAATTCCCGACCTTACCAACCCATCCAGGCCGAAAAGAACATGAGTAACAGTGTACCTATTATATTGAGTGAGTTTTTCATGGATTCAGTTTTTGTTATTGATTATTCGCCGAGAATATTAGAAAATTTGAGCTTTGATATTTTTTTATTTGACTCTTCCCTTACGTAATAGCCTGATGTAGGGAAATAATACAGCTTCTTTGTCCTTATAATATCTTAACGAAAAATTAACCTTTAATTTATTCATAAACATACACTTAATAGTCCTTTAATTTATTCATAACCGTGGAGTAACGATTAGATAAAGTTGGGTTCGCATTCTGGGTTTTCACTAACCCTTAATTAATAAACCTAACTAATGAAGAAACAAGCTAACATTTCTCTTCTTTTAGCACTTTTTGTGCTCTCATCGGTTGGTGTATTTGCTCAGGAAGTTTCTCTGGAACTTATCGGCGAATATCATACCGGACTTTTTGATGCAGGCGCTGCTGAAATTTCAGCATATGATCCTGCTTCTAAACAATTATTCTTTACCAACGCAGAAGACAACTCCATTGTCGTTCTTAATCTTAGTGACCCGGAAAACCCCACCGAAGTTACTACGATTGATATGAGTATTTATGGAGATGGGGTAAACAGCGTAGCAATTTATAATGGATTGGTTGCAGTTGCGGTTCAAGCAGACCCAAAAACTGATCCGGGATCAGTTGTATTTTTCAAAGCAGCTGATGCCTCGCATATTAGTACGGCTACGGCTGGTGCTTTACCTGATATGGTTACCTTTACTAATGATGGCTCCAAGGTTATTGTAGCCAATGAAGGTGAACCAAATGATGATTATGATGTAGACCCGGCAGGTACAATCTCCATTCTTGATGTTTCAGGATTTGATGTTTCTACAGGAACGGGTACAGCTGTTGTTACTACAGCGGATTTCACATCATTCGATGGACAAGAAGCTACACTTAGAAGCGAAGGCATTCGAATTTTTGGTCCAGGTGCAAGTGCTTCACAGGATTTCGAACCAGAATACATTACGATTTCTTCTGATGATGCCACCGCTTTTGTATCTCTCCAGGAAAATAATGCCCTGGCAATTGTTGACATCGCTTCCGCTACGGTAACCGATGTAATCGCGTTAGGGTTTAAAGATCATTCTCAATCTGGAAACGAACTGGATGTCAGCAATGATGATGATGCTATTAATATTACGAACTGGCCGGTTTGGGGGATGTATCAACCAGATGCAATTTCTTCTTTCAACATGGAAGGAATCGAGTACATTGTTACTGCTAACGAGGGTGATTCCCGAGATTATGATGGTTTTTCAGAAGAAGCACGTATTCGTGACCTTCGCCTGAATCCTTCTATTTTTACTGACGCTGACATTCAGGACAATGAAAACCTTGGTCGCCTCAATATTACTACTACTTTAGGAATTAACTCTGATTCCACCTTTTTATATACCGAGCTGGAAGGTGATCAGGAAGTTCCGGAAGTAGATTCTGATGCAGAAGGTGAAGGTGAGTTCTATTTCAGTGCAACCAACGATACTCTTTATTTCCTTTTTTACATCGAGGGATTGGATTTTGGCGAACTTGCTGGAGGAGATTCTGTTACCGCAGGCACTCAGGATGATGTAACCGGAATGCATTTTCATATTGGAGAAAGTGGAGCCAACGGCGGAGTAGTATTTAACATCGGAACCGATGCTGATACGGAATTCGAATTGATTGACAGTACTGCTGCTTGGGTTTCCGGCTTTTGGGTTCAAGGCGAAGGATCAGGTTCTGATCTCTCCGACTTTGCAACCGCTTTTAATTCTGCCGGATTTGAAGAAGAAGTAAATGTGTATGTAAACGTCCACACCGTTGCAAATCCAAGTGGTGAAATCCGTGGACAGCTTTATGGCGATCCAATGTACGATGCTCTTTATTCTTATGGCGCTCGTTCGTTCTCCATCTGGAATGGTTCTACCGGAGCCCTTGTCTGGGATAGTGGCAGTGAATTTGAAAACATTCTTTCTGTTATCGAATCAGATAACTTCAACTCCACAAATTCCGAAAACGATTCCTTTGATAACCGTTCGGATGACAAAGGTCCTGAACCAGAAGCGGTAACTGTTGTTCAATTAACAGGAAAAAATTACGCTCTTATCGGGCTCGAAAGAATTGGTGGAATCATGGTGTATGATATTTCTGATCCTACCAGTCCTGAATTTGTTTCTTACGACAATGTTCGAAACTTTGATGAACTCGATTTCAATGAAGATGTAATCGAAGGATTGGATGACCTTGCTGACGTCGCAGGAATCGCAGCAATTATGGAATCCACTGTGGCTTCAGGACCTGAAGGAATTAGTTTCCTTATGCAGGGTGCCAGCCCGGTTGGAGCTCCTTTGGCAGTGGTGAGCAATGAGGTAACAGGTTCTATCACCATTCATGAGATTGAGTTTGAATCTGAAGCTGCTCCTCTTTTCTTCTCTGAATACGCGGAAGGAAGCAGCCAAAACAAATATCTCGAAATCTATAATCCAACCGATGAAGATATAGATTTAACAGAGTATGCTTTCCCTAATATGAATAATGGTCTTTCTGGAAGTAACCAAAACAACGTTGCGGGAGAATTTGATTTCTGGAATTCATTCCCGGATGGTTCCATCATCGAAGCAGGTAGTGTATTTATCATCGCTGATGGAGATGCTGATGCCTATATCACAGACAGAGCAGATTTGATACATGAATTCCTAAGTAATGGTGACGATGCTTATGCTCTGGTTTACGGAACTGAAGATAACTATGAAATCCTGGACATTATCGGCGACTTGTTTGTTGATCCCGGTTCTGGATGGGAAGTTGCTGGTGTAGCAAACGGAACTCAAAATCATACCCTGGTTCGTAAATCTACTGTAGAAGAAGGAAACCCCACTCCACTTGGTTCTTTTGGTACATCAACAGAAGATTCTGAATGGGAAGTTCTGGATATTGATGAATGGTCAAGTCTTGGTTTCCGTGGAATACCACAGCCGTTTACTCTTACAGTACTTCATAACAACGATGGAGAATCTCAGCTTATAAATGCTGGTGATGGCCTTGAAGATTATGGTGGAATAGCACGATTCAAAACACTTGCTGATCAACTAAAACAAGAAGCGGCTGATTCAGGAAATGTATATGTGATGGTTTCTTCAGGAGATAACTTCTTGCCGGGACCTGAGTTCAACGCCAGTCTGGATTTAGGCACCTATTTTGATGCCCGTGGCATCGGATTAATTGGATATGATGCACTTGCTATGGGTAATCATGATTTTGATGCCGGACCGGTTATTTATTCAGAATTCATTTCTGATACGGAAGGAAATGAGCCTCCTTTCTTAAGTGCTAACCTTGATTTTTCTAATCAACCGGACTTATTAGCACTAGAACAAGAAGTAAGAGTTGCTGCCAGTACTATTATAAATGTAGGACAAGATGTAAAGGTCGGTATTATCGGTGCGACAACCGAAAATCTTGGTTTTATATCAAGTCCAGGTACAGTAATAGTGAATGATGTACTTCCTGCAGTTCAGGCTGAAGTAGCTGCACTTCAAGCTGAAAATGTACGTGCTATTATTCTTATAAGTCACTTACAAGGAATTGAAGAAGACTCGGTATTAGCAACTCAGCTTTCCGGCGTTGACATCATGATAGCTGGTGGTGGAGATGAGCTACTTGCTAATGATGGAGACCTTCTTATCCCTGGTGATGAAGAAGAAGTTCGATCCGCTTATCCGATGGTTGTAAAAGACGCCGACAACAACGATGTGCCCGTAGTTACCGGAAAAGGGAACTACACGTATTTAGGTAGATTAAATGTTGAATTTGATGCAACAGGAAATGTACTCGCCTTTAACGGTGGTCCGGTGCGTGTGGCTGATGCTTCACTTCCAGGTGGTGTTGAAGAAAATCAACAAATGCTTGATGAAGTAGTTACTCCTGTAGAAGAGTATGTAGAAGGATTATCACAGACAAAAGTTGCTACAACTGAGGTTCATCTGTTTGGTGCCCGAAATGATATCCGTTCATTTGAGACGAATATGGGTAACCTGATTACAGATGGATATCTGGCGGTAACGTTAGATCAGGCTGAGAACTTTGGACTCGAACTCGATCCATCCCGTCTTGTAGCAATTGCTAATGGTGGTGGAATCAGAGACGAAATCCGTCCTGGTTCAATTAATGCACGTCAAACCTTTGATGTACTTCCATTCGGTAATATTCTGGCCGTTCTTGAAGATGTTTCCCCTGAACTCCTTCTGGAAATAATGGAAAATGCTGTTTCCAGAATTGATCCTGCTACCGGAGAGCGGGCAGGTGATGGAACAGGTCGTTTTGCCCAGATTGCTGGTTTCTCGATTGAATTCGATCCATCACAACAAGCCATTGTATACAATGATGACGAAGGTCAAACGATTGCCACACAAGGTGAGCGAGTTCAAACTATAATTCTGAATGATGGTACTCCAATTGTTCTTGACGGTGAAGTTGTTGCAGAAGCACCAAGTGTTGATTTAGTGACAGCGGATTTCACAGCAAGAGGTGGTGATCAGTATCCATTCAGAGGTAAGGAATTCACTACTATCGGAATAACGTATCAACAATCACTTCAAATTTACCTGGAAGATTATCTGGGCGGAGTTGTATTTGCAAGCCGTTATCCGGCAAGTGGAGAAGGTAGAATTATTGACCTTATTAACTCTATTCCAAACGAAGCTCCGGAAATCAATCTACCGGTTGAGATGAGTTTCCTTGAAGACGGTTCTCTTGTTTTTGATATGGCACAGGTTGTTTCAGATGAAGATGATGTATTATCAAGCCTATCTGTTATGATCAACAGTGAATCCGTTAGCGGGTCTACTGACGGATCAATACTTACCTTTACCGCTCCGGCTAACTTCTATGGTCAGGAATGGGTTCGGGTTACCGTAATGGATGAAGCCGGTGCAGCTGCTTCTGATTCTGTTATTGTTACTGTTGTTCCTGTAAATGATCCACCTGTTGCTAACTTCACTATAGAGCAGGATGGCTTCGAAAATGGAGACAATGTTATCACTCTAACTGATGAGTCGAATGACGCCAATGATCCAAATGGATTCATTGTCTCCTACTTCTGGGATTTTGGAGACGGAACTAGCAGTACTCTTCAAAACCCAAAGCATACATATCAAACGACTAATGAATTCGAAGTGAGTCTTACTGTAACTGATAATGAAGGCGCTACAGCTACATTAAAAGAAACAGTAAATGTAACCCTGGTTACAGCTTCAGAAACTGAAGGGAAACCAACAGAGTTTGCTCTTGAGCAAAACTATCCAAACCCATTCAACCCGACTACCAACATTAATTATTCAGTACCACAAGCTTCTAAGGTGAATATTGAGGTCTATAACTTAATGGGGCAAAGGGTTGCAGTATTGGTAAATGAAGTTAAAGCAGCTGGTAATTATACCGTCACATTTGATGCTTCCTCGGTATCAAGTGGAGTATATATCTACCGAATTCAGGCTGAAAACTTTATCAGTACTAAACGAATGACATTGATTAAATAATCAATAGAAGAGTTCTGCTGAAACAAGTAAGCAGAAATGTAGCTCTGTTTCATGTTTGTCCCACACATCGAAAGGTGTGTGGGATTTTTTTGTCTATGTTTTCCTACCTTCTGCTATGAAACATCTCATTCCCCTTCTCTTTTTAGTCCTACTTAGTTGCTCTGTTCCTGAGGATAAAACCAGTACTGTAATCCCGGAATTTTTAACTGGAGATTTTGAAGACGATTATGGAATCACCTACTCCATTTCAGACTCAGTATTCATGATGGAAGAGCATACCAAAATTCATATCCGAAACTGGAATCTCGATGAACAGTTTTTTGTGGGGCAAAATGATTCTTCAAATATTTATGATCCTTTGCTGTATTCCCGAATAGACTGGATGCCGTTTGAAGATATGGGTGAATTTAAGTGGGGCTTTTGTATGAGTGGCTATAATGAAGTTTCTTTAGACTCCGCTCGATCAATTCAAACGGCAGATCGGGATAACCCGAAAAGCGGATGCAACGGATACCCTTTTTCGAGAATGAAAAGAATTACTAATTAACAGAATTATGAAATATCTAAACATACTACTCGCACTTTTTCTTGTTATTGAAGTTCAGGCACAATCAAATCCTGAGGTGTATCTGGGAGATTTCTCATTAACCGATGAAGGTTTCGAAATTTCAAATCTTATAAATATCTCGAATAATCCTGGCTATGATAATCAACCTTCTTTTGTGCCAAATATGTCAGCGGTTCTTTTTTCTTCTCAAAGAGGAGAATCCACAGATATCAAAATGTATGATTATGAACTTAACAGCACCGTTTGGCTTACTGAAAGCGAAGGAGGCAAGTACTCTCCTACCACTATGCCTGATGAAGATTTCTTTTCGGCAATCTGGTTGAAACCTGATGGAGAGCAACTACTCTGGAAATTCCCTTTTACTGAAGGAGAACCTTCTGTTTTAGTTCCGGATGAAGTTATCGGATATCATTCCTGGTTTGATGATCATACCCTATACACCTTTGTTCTGGGAGATACTTTTACTTTTGTTGAATTTGATCTGGAAAATGATCGACGTACCGTAATTGCTACAAATCCTGGTCGGTCTATTCACAAAGTACCCGAAACTAATGAGGTTAGTTTTATAGACAAAAATGAACCTACTCAGTGGTTAGTTAAGACGTATGATCCTGATTCAAAACGAATGACCACTCTGACACGAACTCCTGACGGTTCTGAAGACATGTTCTGGATTAACTCTGGTTCTTTTTTAATTGGGACTAATAACGGACTAATGTTGTGGAAAGAAGGTCATGGATACACTGCACCTGTTCCCATTTTCGATTCTAATGGAGTTATATCCAGAATCTCTCTTAGTTCTGATCGTACTAAAATCGCAATTGTATTTGCTGAATCAGAGGAATAAAAAAAGCCTCAATTGAGGCTTTCTTTTTATCTAAGTCCGTTTGGCAGACCTTTTGAAATTCTACTTACAGCGTCATGACTGTGCAAACTTTCTAAATGAGCACAACGCACAACAAAGTCTCTGACACTATTATAAGAATCGAGTTCTTCATAGAGTAATCGGGCGGCATCTTCCACAAATTTCTGATAAGCTCCATTAAGTTCTGCAAAAGCTTGCTCATCTTCTCTTTTAACCATTACCTGAGTTTCTGTTTTAAGAGCAGTTCTGCAAATCTGAACCAAGTCTTCCACAAAGAACTCATCAACTAAAGCCACAGTTACTTCAGCTTCACTTCTTTGACTATGGGGAATAGCGGCAACTCCCCGATCCTCACGAGCATGTTCTGCTAATTCATAAGAGCAAGGACAAGCACTGCTGTACACAAATTTAAGGTGCATGTGTTTATGGAAGCGATCGTAATTGTCTAAATGACCTTCTAACGAAACATCGTAATACTGATACCCTTCCATCCCAGAACGAAGGCTTTCCATAATCATTGGATAGGAAAAGCTTAGCCTTAGGAACGCTTCCTGTGATTCCAGGTCTTCCTTGTATGCTTTTAAAACTTCCTCCAGCATATCTAGAGAGAAGACGCGATCCTTGAACTTGTAGAATGTCCGCATAATGCGGCTCATGTTGATCCCTTTTTTGTTGGCATCCAGACTAACATATCCATCTACGGAAACTTCAAGTGTGATAGGTTTACCATCTCTTTTTTTCAGTTGTAGTGGTAATTTGAAATTCGAGATCCCAACTTGCTGTATGGGAACATTTGCACCTTCAATTAACGATGCTGGACCGTTTTGAAGGTCAGGAAGTGATTCTTTGTATTCGGGAGTAATAGTAAAAGTAGGGTCGTAGAACCTACGGGTTTGGTTAGAAATCATAACGGAGAAATCAGTATTAAATAATTTATTTAGTCCATCGATATGGACAATATTCAGCAACGTTTCGTTCGGTCTCAAAAAGCTTCACCGAGTATAGAACGCTTCCTTTGGATGCGGATTGCTCCACATCTTGCTTTAATTGCTCATAAAAAACTTTAACTAAATTCTCTGAGGTAGGAATGATGCCCTCTAAAAAAGGAACATCTAAATTTAGATTTCTATGATCACAAGGATCCGTGATTCTCTCTTTGATAATTTTTTTCAGCTTACCCAAGTCGATTACATATCCCGTTTCCTGATCGGGTTCACCGGCTACCGTTACTTCAATAATATAGTTATGACCGTGCCAGTTGGGATAGTTGCATTTTCCATAGGTTTCCTGATTCCATTCTTCTGATTTAGATGGATTATTCAATCTATGGGCTGCGTTAAAATGGGTACGGCGGGTTACGAATATCAAAGTAGTATGTCTTTATTAGAATCGTTAAAACCGAAAGAACAGAACTTCGGTTCCAAAATCCAGAGGATTATAAAAATAAAAAGGAGCCCCGGTTCCCCGGAGTTCCTTTGTGATCAGCACACCTCACAATGAAGTGAGACGTTTCTTGAGTAGAAAGCTACTTCTAATTTTTATTTAATCGTTCCAACGAACCCAATTACCAGTAGCCCAATTTGTAGTTCCAAAGGCTCCTACAAATGTAGCGCTGGTGTTAAAAAATCCATCATTTGGGGGAGTAGCGCCTGTAACAGTTACAGTTGGACGGAAATCATAAGTTGCTGCATTGGTATATAATGGATCCTGATCCATAGTAACTGCTCCGAAGTCAGTTGAATCGGCAACATTAGCAAAACCACCATTATTCCATACTATAGTATTTCCAATAGTTAGGCTTTGTCCAAAATTAGAACGAGTATCGTCTTCGATTTTAAAACTTAAATCATCGAAATCTGAGATGATGAAGTTTTCAAGTTCACCTTCAAACTCTTCTCTTAAACGCATTCCATAATTCTTGTCTTCTGCATCTTTAGTTGACCCATCTTGAGTTAATCCAACCATAGTCACATTGTAAAGAGTTGGAGAAGTTGCACTACCAGAACCAAGAGTTTTACGACCATCTGACTCAAAACCATTATCAGCGCCTGCAGTTTGAACAGCTAACCAATACTGACCCTTTCCATTCCATCCTTCATCCATATCGAAAGAGTCATCATCATTAAATGCAGAGATAAGGTATTTTGCATTTACCGCTCCACCGAACCATTCGAATCCATCATCGGTACATTTATATACCTGAATATATTCAAGAGTAGTTCCGCTACCTACCGAGTACATACTTAACCCGTTAAGCTCTGAACCTTCTACGAATGAAAAACCAACATATTCAATTCGTACATACTTAAGGATTCCGCTGTCATCCGCATTGTTTGTACCTCCATACTGGATCGCATCTGGAAGTCCTTCAACTTCACCTTTTCCTCCTTCAATGTTGTTTACGCCTTCACCCGCAAGCACTATTCCTCCCCAGTCACCTGGTTGTTTTGTTGACCTCGCGGAGGTAAACACGATGGGATTATTAGCTGTCCCTTCAGCAACCAATCTACCACTTGCTCTTGGTGTGTCAAAGTTTTCAGGGTCAGCCGGAAGAGTAATAATAGCTCCTACATCATCAATGTTATTATTGTGATAAGTGAAGCCTACGGTTACACCTGCTTCAATTATAAGTGTAACTCCAGGTAGTACATAATACTGCCCGGTAAGTGTTTGGTCTTCATCCCAGATAGTGTCTTCATCAATAAGAGTACCTGGTAAAGAGGCATATATTTCGGGAACTTCACCTTCATCACCTCCACCTGTGCTGTTATCGCATGAGGTAAATACAAATGTGAACGCAAGTGCGAATAGTGATAAGAGTTTAAGATTAGATTTCATTGTTTTCGTTGGTTTATTTTGTGTTTAGTTAAATGAAAAATTGAAGCTCACCGAAAAGGCGGTGCCGATCTCGTATTGGTTTGTTATTACATCACCTTGTTTGTAGGTAATGTTATCATTTAAAATATTATCGATACTCGCACTAACAGATGCTTTGCCGAAATTTTTTGTGAAGCTTACATCAAGCTTGTTGAAAGGTTGTTCGAATTCATCATCAGGTTGCTCATTATTTCCAACCGCTGAAATTCGTTTCCCAAATGTGTTGAAGGAAAGTGTTGCCTCTGCATCAATTTTAGGAAGGAGATAAAATGCATTTGCATTAAATGTATAAGGAGATTGCCCAAACATCGCCCTTTCTGCATTTGCCTGACGCCCTACGGAAGCTCCATCTGCGTAATTAACTTCTGAAATTATGTAAGAAAGATTAGAACTTAATTTAAGTTGATTAGTGATGTTCTTTCTGCCTTCAAGCTCGATTCCATAAAGCTGTGCCTCGTCTACATTATCATAGCGAACCTCGTTATTTTGAGTAATTCGATAAAATAGTTCAATGGGATTTTCAAATTTCTTGTAGAACGCACTAACCGCAAATAGTTCGCCTGTATTCGGGTAGGTTTCCCATCTTAAGTCGTAATTAAAAATACGGGTTCTTTCCAGATTCGGGTTTCCATAGACAGTTCGTCCACCAACAAAATCCTGAAAATTGAAATTTGAAAGCTCACGGAATTCCGGTCTTGCTAAAGTTATAGAGAAAGCTCCTCTAAGATTCGTTTCATTCGTTGGGCGGAAAGTAAGATTGAATGCAGGAAGGATATCTAATTCGTCAATCAGTACATCCCCATCGATAAACTGAGCTGAATTTTCTGCTCTAACCCCAGTAACAATATTCCACCTATCGGTTGGTGACCAATTAAATGAAAAATATCCGGCAGTAAGTTCTTGTTCTCCATTATAAGAATCCCTTGAGCTAGAACTTTCAATAAGATCTAAGTTACCTGCGATAATATTTTCTGAAGTAAAAATTTCTTCAGGAGATAGTGATTTATCTTCATTAGGGAAGTTATTTCCTAAGTCTTGGTAAACTAGTTTGTAGGACTCAAACGAACGGTCTTTATATAGCCCAAATGCTCCAATTTTAACATTTAACTCATCAAATGGCTTCAGCTCGTAATCAAATCCACCAGAGTAATTATTGTCATTTTGGAAAGAAAAGAAGTGAGTGTTTCCTCTAAAAGGAAAAATTACTTCCAAATCATTTTCATCCGTTCTTACATACTGTGTTGTTCTACGATCAGGTAAATCTCTTACAGCTTTAGAATAAGTTAGATTTGCTTCCAGTTTAGATGAAAGAAAGTTGCTGAAATAAGTCTCGAAATTTAAAGAAGAAGAAAAAATTGCTCTTCTATCAAATTCTAAAACTGTCTGCCTGTTATCATTTCCAAAGTTATAATAACTACCTTCGATTTCAGAAAACTTATTACTGGATGAATTTGAGTACAAATTCTTTAACCCAACTTTAGTAACAGCAGTTGGTTTCACAAACACATTTAACATAGTGCTCAAACTAGTCGATTCTGTCCCTGTATTTCGTATGTAATCAGATCCTAGTAATGTTGTATTCGTGCTTTCATTGTAGTTATTTATATATCGTAGAGTCTCATTAACCTGAGCCTCTGTAGCATACTTATAGCTAACATTTGAAACGACACC
Source organism: Balneolaceae bacterium (assembly GCA_017795005.1). GTDB lineage: Bacteria > Bacteroidota > Rhodothermia > Balneolales > Balneolaceae > RHLJ01. The sequence continues at coordinate 3,120,827 of CP051242.1, forward strand.
TATAGGCATTTTATCCTCATTAAACTGAGAACTAAAGCTTGCACTTATTTTCTGACTAGGTAAAGAAGTGATATTTTTAGATCCCCACGAAGAGTTTAAATCGCTTACAATGGATGCAGCTTCCGCGTCCGATGTAATATCACTGTCTTTAACGTCTGAGGGTAAACTCCTGAATCCATCATCAAAACCAAGGTAATCTGTACTACCGCCTGAATAACCCAAATAGTTATTGAATGTGGATATAGAATTAATTTCGGTAGAATACGAGATTGATAAATTTTTTGAATCCGGAAATTCCTTAGTGATAATTTTAACGGAACCTCCTGAAAATTCCCCAAATTGATCAGGAGTGAAAGTTTTTTGAACTAAGATATTATCAACAATCCCACTTGATAAAATATCAACAGGGGCTTCTTTTTTGTTTGGGTTCGTAGAAGGTACTGGTGCTCCATTAAGCTGTACGTTACTATACCTGTTACCAAGACCTCTTACATAAACATCTTTTCCACCTACTACAGAAACACCTGAAACTCTTTTCATTGCAGAGCCAACGTTCCCATCACCTGTCTTGGAAATCTCTTCAGATGAAATTCCATCTTGTACGGGTACCGATTTTTTCTGAGCAGCCAATAAGCCTGCTTCTCCGCTTTGCACTGCTTCAGCGGTAACAACGATTTCATCGAGAAATTCCGATTCTGGTTGCATAGCAACATCTAGTCGAACTACTTCACCTTCTTCTACTACTAAATCAGTAATTAATTGAGTAGAGTAAGAAAGATAGCTCACTTTAATGTTGTAGGTTCCTGCTGCAACTCTTCTAATGGTATAGTTTCCATCAATATCGGTTGCTGTACCTTGAATGGTACCTTCTATTACTACGTTCACACCGATCAGAGTTTCTCCGGTTTCGGCATCAACTACGGTTCCAACTATTCTACCTTCCTGCGCAAATAATTGAGATGAGATAAAAAGCGCAACTATTAAGAATAGTCCTTTTTTGAATGTATTCACGAGTGTGCTGATTTATTTATTTTGTTCGCGTTTATTCATTGCGACACAAAATTACCACACACTCTTTGCGGTACTGTTACCTTGGGTTTATCCTTTTGTTATCGGTAGATTATCTAAATGTTAACCAGAAGACTACTCTTTTTCGGTTCCTTCGGTTTCTTGTTCTTCAGTAGCTGATTCCGCTTCAACTTCTACATTTTCAGAAACAGTTTTCTCGGATTCATTTTCAGATACTTCTTCTTCCTGAGAATATTCCGCTTCCTTTTTTTCTCCGTTTGTAAAAGCCTGATAGGTTGTCTCTTTATCAAATGGTCTTTTACCGATCAACTTTTCCAGATCAGCCTGGAATAGAATCTCTTTCTCTAATAATTCTTTTGCAAGGATTTCAAGCTCAGCTTTCTTCTCTCTTAATAATTCCAGAGTACGCTGATACGCTTCGTCAATGATCTTTTTAACTTCTTCATCAATAATGGTTGCCGTAGCATCAGAATAAGGCTTATTAAAGGTATAGTCGTTTTGTTTTGAATCATAAAAGGAAACATTTCCAATTTTATCATTCATACCATACACCGTAACTATGCTATAGGCCATCTTGGTTATGCGTTCAAGGTCACTTAAGGCTCCGGTTGAAATCTTTCCGAAAATAATCTCTTCGGCAGCCCTTCCGCCAAGGGTCATACACATCTGATCCATCAACTGCTCAGTTTGATGTAAGAACTGTTCTTTCGGTAAATATTGAGCGTATCCTAATGCTGCAAGTCCTCGAGGAACTATTGATACTTTTACCAATGGATCAGCATGCTCCAAAAACCAACCTGCAACAGCATGGCCTGCCTCATGATAGGCAACGATCTTTTTCTCTTCGGGAGAAATAATTTTATTCTTCTTCTCCAGTCCGCCAATTACACGGTCAATGGCATTCTGGAAATCTTCCATGTCCACTGACTTCTTGTTATTTCGAGCTGCAATTAAAGCAGCTTCGTTACATACATTGGCAATTTCTGCACCGGCAAAGCCAGGAGTTTGAGCAGACAACTTCTTAGGATCTACTTCCTTATGAAGTTTAAGAGGCTTAAGATGCACTTTAAAGATCTGTTCTCTTCCGTTAATATCCGGTTTATCAATACTTATTTGTCGATCAAATCTTCCCGGGCGAAGAAGTGCATTATCTAATACATCCGGTCGGTTTGTTGCAGCAAGTATAATTACACCCGAATCTGTTGCAAAACCGTCCATTTCCACTAAAAGGGAATTCAGAGTATTTTCACGCTCATCATTTGATCCAGGCATTTGTCCTTTCCCTCTGGAACGACCAATGGCATCAATCTCATCAATAAATACAATACAAGGTGCTTTCTCTTTCGCAGTTTTAAAAAGATCACGTACACGTGCAGCTCCAACTCCAACAAACATTTCAACAAAGTCGGATCCTGATAAAGAGAAGAAAGGTACACCGGCTTCACCTGCTACCGCTTTAGCTAGAAGTGTTTTACCTGTTCCCGGGGAACCAACCAATAATGCACCTTTAGGAATTTTACCACCCAGCTTTGTGAATTTACCCGGGCTCTTTAAAAAGTCTACAATTTCTTTTACTTCTTCTTTTGCTTCCTCAAGTCCGGCAACATCTTTAAAAGTGATTTTGGTATCTGTTTGCTGATCATACAGGGCAGCTTTGTTTTTACCAATGTTCAGAACCTGTTGACCTGGATTCATTCTTCTGAAAATGAATACCCAGAACCCAACAGCCAGCGCAATCATGATGATCCACATGAATACACCGCTAAACCACTCTTCTTCAATCCTGACTTCATATTCTACGTTATTCTCATCAAGAATAGGACGTATTTCATCGCCAGGTAGCATAGTAGTTACAAATGCTCTGTACTCTTCGGAATTACCTGAAGCTAAATTTAACGGATTATCATCCTGTACCGGTCTTTGAATGATTCCGTCTGAAATGGCTTTATCATTGTACTTACCATAAATATTTATGCCGTTCTTAATGATAATTTCTTCAACATAGCCTCCCTTAACATCATCCAGAAATTTACTGTACTTAATATCATTTCCTCCCTCTGGATTGAGGAACATTATCTGAACAAAAATGAGAAGTAAAATAATTACAAGAAACCCCCAAGTAGGAAACTTAGGATTTCCACCTTTAGCATTACCCAGAGGTGGCTTAATCTGTTTTTTTGGAGTGGGCTTTTTATCGGCCATTAATACTTATTCTTAAAATTTTTTCAATATAGCGAATAACATTCTTTTCTCTAGCTCGCTCTTTAACATGTTTTTGGCAAAAAACGTGCCACTAAATTCTCTATGACAAATCATCAAAACTCAGCACATCACCTTCAGCAGTTTGCATGTTCAGACCTTCGTCTTTTGGAGTCATCCTACCTATAACAGCAAAGTCTTTAAAATGTTCTATAAACTGTTCTACTTGTTTTTCACTTAACGTAAATAACAATTCCAGATCTTCTCCTCCAAATAAAGCGTATTTATCTACATCCTCCTCCATTTCGTCTGCTACATGCCTCGTTTCGATAGCAACCGGTAATGCAGCCTGATAAAGATAGGCTCCTAATCCTGAAGCATTACAAATCTCTGTAACTTCATTAATTACCCCCTGAGTCAAATCTATCATTGAAGTAGGAATTATTTTCTGATTGGACAGTGCTTCAATTAAATCCTTCCTGGCTTCCGGCATAAGCTGGCGCTGTACAACGAACTTATAATCCTCTAAGTCGGGTTGGATTGCGTCATCACCATGCTGTTCCCAGAATTTTTTCTCCCTCATCAGAATTCGTAGTCCTGCAATAGCAGCACCAACATCACCTGTTACACAAATTGCATCTCCAATATTTGCTCCATTTCGGTACGTAATAGTATCCTCTGAGGCTTTTCCATATACACTTACTGAAATAACAGCATTATTATGGTTTCCGGTAAGATCTCCTCCTACTAATTCAACATTGTACTTTTTACAGGCATTATCTATTCCTATATACAAATCCTTGACCATCTGAACCGATAATCTATTTGGAAGTGCAAGGTTGACCAAAATAGAGATTGGTATTCCATTCATTGCATAAACATCACTTACACTTGCAGATACTATTTTATAGCCGAAATGTGTAAATGGAGTATAAGTAGGATCAAAATCAACTCCCTCAACAAAGGTATCACTACTTAGCAAGGTAATAGATCCATCTTTCTCTTTTAAAGCTGCAGAATCATCACCAATTCCTTTGACGGTACCTTCATTTGTTAAACCAGTAAACTCTGATAACTCCCTTAGAAGTCCTTTTCTACCTATACTTTGTATCGTAATAAATTCTTCAGACATATTTCTTAAATAAAAAAAACCAGCACATAAAATATGCGCTGGTTTTAAGGTTCTTTAAACCGGGTAGTTAATCTTCGCGCTTAGTAGAATAATTAATTCTGAATGTACCAGCTTGCTGTAGTTCTTTTTGAACATCTGTAAGCAAACCAAATTCTGAATTCTGATCAACACGAAGTGATACAATTAACCTTGGTTCTTCAATTAACTTATCATACATGATATTTCTGATTGCTCCGATGTCATCAACAATAGAATCGTCAATTTGAACTTTATCTTCACCAAGTTGATTACCTGGAAGACGCTCAGGTCCCATGTAGATATATGATACTAACCGCTTTTCCTCGATTTTTTCGATGTTATTCGCTTTGGTTAAATCCAGTTTAACTTTAAGAGTAACTTCACGAAGAACCGTGGTAACCATAAAGAAGAACAACAACATAAATACCACATCAGGCATTGCTGAAGTTGGTACTTCCTGCTTAGTTCCGGCTTGTTTCTTTTTAAATTGAGACATAATTAGTTATCCGGTTCAGCGATTGAAATTTTCTTTGGGTACATATCCTTGATTTGCTCCTGCTGAGGGCTGTTTTCCGCTAAACGTGCATATTCTACACCGTAGTTAGCACGAGATGCAGCATCTCTTAAATCTTTGTAAGCAGACATTACCTCATCTAACATATCTATATAAATGTTATAAGGAGTCTCTCTTTGAGTTTTAAGAGAAACAATAGCAGCATCAGGTGAAATCGATAACTCTTCGCTATTGTTTGGATTATCAATGAATTCGATAAGTTTATCCTTTACGTCATTGATAGAAACAGGCTGCTCGTCCATAAGAATCAAGCCTTGAGCATTCACAAGAATGTTCATAAGGTTTCTTTCCCGAATCGGCGGCGGCTCAACTTCCGGATCTAATGGCGGAGGAAGTACCATACCGATACCTGTATCCACATTAATAGTGGTGGTTACAAGAAAGAAAATGAGAAGAAGGAAAGCAATATCAGCCATAGAAGACCCATTTATTTCAGCTCCTTCTCTTTCACGTTTCTTTAGTAGCATAATTATGCTCCTTTAAAATTTAAATGTGCTACGAAGACCGGTAATAACAACACCAAGCACCATGATTCCCATCATTACTGCCATAGTTAAGACACCAGCGGTAGCTAAAGGCAACTCACTTCCCTGTACTGCGAAATACGAAATCCCAAATACAACGAAAGGAGTAGCCATTATCAAAATTCTCTTTGGATCCTGTTTGCCTTGGGTAGCACCTTTAATACCTGAAATAATCATGGTAAGAATGCCAAGCCCAATAAGACCAAACGTTCCAATAACGGCGATTTGAACAATCATATTATCTCCTGTTTAGATTATTGATTATTCGTCAGAATCATCTGTTGCTTCTTCAACAACTGGAACTAGTGGCTTTCCTTCTTGCAATAAAAGGATTGAATCAATTAGAGTGATTGAACTCTCTTCCATTTCAGCGATGAGACGGTCAATTTTAGATACACAATAATTGTATCCGATCTGCAGGATAATACCTGCAATAAGACCACCTGCTGTTGTAAGAAGGGCTGTTTTAATACCACCCGCAACAATACTTGGAGAAATATCAGCAGCAGCTTCAATATCATCGAATGCAGCAATCATACCTACTACTGTTCCAAGGAATCCGAATAGCGGTGCAATCGCGATAAACAATGAAAGCCAAACAAGTCCTCTCTCCAGGAAGCTCATTTCGATTGATCCATAAGCAGCAATTGCTTTTTCAGCAGCGTCAATACCTTCATGTGAACGCATTAAGCCAGCTTGAAATACGGAAGCTACAGGTCCGCGGGTTTGAGCACAAAGTTGCTCAGCAGCTTCAACACCACCATCTTGTAGTGCTTGTTGTACATCTACAATAAATTTTCGTGTATTGATATCTGCTAGGTTAAGTGTAATAATTCTTTCAAGGAAAATTGCCAGTCCCAAGATCAACGTGATTAATACAGGCCACATCCAGCCTCCATCATTACCTTCGTTGAATTTTTCAACGACTACGTTAAAGAAGCCATCTGATGCTGGGGCTTGTAAAAGAAATAGAGCAATCGACGATGTCATGTTCACTCCGATTATTTTTAATTGTTAGTGTCTAAGATTAGTGAAGCGAAAGGATAGGTCATTTTGAAATAAATGTCAAAGCTGGAAAATGCCAAAAAGTTAACTTTTAGTTAACATAAAAGGCATTTTACTTACTTCTCAGAATCCTTTCAAACACGCCTCTTATTGTTAAAAAACGGCACTTACAACCAATTTAAGGGTATGTATATCCGGTCGATCTTTAACAGTTCTACCATCATAATTAAAACTGACACGAATTAGTTCACTAGCTCGGTATGAGCCCGTGAATGACCAAATTAGATTTGTTCCCAGCCCGGTACCATCTGTAAGCTCAAATGTTCCTAGTGTTGTAGAATTACCTTCGACTTTGGCATTGCGAAGCTCAAGCCTTCCATTGGCCTGAAGCTTTCTCCATAAGAAAGCTCTGTGTGAATTTGTAACCTTTAAGATTTGAGCTTTTACTGATTCATCGGGCTGTCGATCAATCTTTGATGCATAGGATACAGAGAAAGAAGTCTGCCATGAACGGTTTATAGTAGTTTCAATAGCCGGAGTAATTGTGGAGGAACGGATATCAAAATTTCTACTTGAAAGCTGATCGCTTTCAGCTTTATTGATTCCGGTCATGAAATCAGTTGATAACCGGGTTCTTTCTGCAACCTGATAGGAACTGTTTATATACCATAGAGTAGAAAATAATTCCTGGGATTCGGTACTTCTCTGGTTCAAACTCGTACTTTGATTATATCCTACCCTTACATCCCCCTTTTGAATAGTTGGAAATATATCCAGTTCTTTTTCCCAGATTAGTCTACCCTGAACAGTTGTAGAATCGTTTCGAAAAGTATCCAGCTTTAACAAATATACATCGCTGAGTTCCTGTGTGGTAGAGTTCTCAGAAACATCAATTCTGGAGCGGAGTAATATATTCGAAAGTATCCCCGTCAATTTCGACTTCTCCCCCAAAAACCTAAGAGGTGTCAGCTCATTTCTGAATCTTGCTCTTAAATCTATTACTGGAAATAATTCATCAGTAGGTAAATATTGCCGAACATAAATCCCCTCATTCGGACTTAATTCTGGAAAAAATTCATCAATTTGTTGTACACCATCTTCATTGGAATCAATCCAGACATATTGTCCCAACTCTGAGCCAACTTCAATATATGCTTCCTGAACAAGTGCACGGCGTTCTGTGTTTGCTTCGTAAAAAAGCTGACCGTTTAAAAAATCTGATTCCGTTTCGTAGTCAGTGACAGACCTGATAAGTAACCCTCTACGGTTTACTCTTCCTTCTTCTTCAAATGCTTGAGTAAAATCTTTTGACCGAATTGATAGCTTGTTCTGTGTTCCTATATAATCGTTAGGACGATAATTAACTGAAACTCGCTGTTCAATAGCAGTAGATTGATGCTGTAATTCATCATCTAATACTCTGTTTTCTGATCGATATACTACATTGGCATCTACATCTAATACAGAAGAAGTAAATCTAAGTCCGGGACCGATTTCATAAAAAGAAAAGGATGAATTGAGTAATGAATCCGTTTGAAGTGATTTTTCTTTTCTTTTCTCCTGCTCAAATCCAACATAGGGAATCCACCTTCCTAATAATTCTTTACCAAATGAGCCCTTTTGACGAAACCAATTACCTTGTTGATTAAGAACTTCATCTTCAGACCGAACCCAATCCTGGGTGTAATTAATATTAAAAGTGTTTTCAGAACTCTGAAGTTGAGCTCCTTGCCTGTATCCCTGAAAATCACTTCGATTAATAAATCCATACTCTCCTTTTAGAGTTGTATTTTCAAAGGGCTGGATTTGTAAACTTGCTTCATTTATAGATTCTTGTGTTTGAATATCTCTGCTGATATTCCATCTACGATTAAACTCAACTTCTTTGGTGCGTTCAAAATATTCGAATCTTTCGCCCGAATACCTTCTCTGTAGAGATGCAGAAATTTTTCCGATACCTGATTCAGCTTCATTAATTCTAAAACCTGAGATATATGAAAAGTCATTATTATCACCATCATCCAGATTTGAAAATCTGTTCTGATCAAAACTACTTGCCGCCCATTCTCCATAAAGTTCAACTTTGTCAGACAAACTGAAGCTTGAAGTCAATGCAACCATCTGTTGTTGCTCGGGCGCCGGTAATCTTCTGAAAGGTTCATAGTCACCCAGTCCGGGACCCACCCATTCATAGAGTAACCCGTTTACAGAACTTCCTGTTCTCCGATAACTCCCCGTTCCGTCCTCAACTTTTGAAAAACGAACGATGTAAATTGATTGTGAAAACCCAGGAATATTTTTAAAGATTTCGTAATTCTCCCCTCCAACAGTCGTATCAACCTTAGCATATCGGATATTGTTATCGTCTTCGCCATTAGCCACTCGCTCCCCGGATACAACAGCTTCATCAAGATTATCACCTACCTCCCTTAACATAGCAATATCACTTTCAGTTAAGCTTTGTTGTGATAGTAGCTCGTCTCCATCTGCCTGACGAATGACTGATGCCCCAAACTTAAACCTGCCTTCAAATAATTCCTCTTTTGCTTCAGCGGCAATGAGTGTTCGGTTAAAGTTTTGATCCACATACTCATATTCAATCAGGATTCTGGTCTCATCTTTAATCAGAAGGTTATTTGTGAAGTGCACTTCACCCAAGCCATAGTCGATGATATAATCATTTTCTTCCCCCCGACTCATCCTTTGACCATTTATGAATACTCTTTCTGTGCCGGCAAGAATAATTACAAATTCCTCCCCATCTCTTCCGGTTAAACGATATGGCCCCTGAACACCATCCTGTCCTTCAAATGAGACAGACTTAAAGGTACCCCGAACTACAGATAAAGCAGCATTTAAATCTCCATATTGTGTCGTAGTATATCCAGCAGCTCCTTGCAATCTTCTGTTTAATCTGGCAAAAGTGCTTTGCTCAAAACTCACATCCACATCTCCCATTTCAATAGTTGTGCTATTGGATTGTAACTGAATAAACACCCGATCAAACTCACGAATATTTTGAGTAGTTCCATCGGGTTGAAATGGTATGCTTTTGTCAGTCAGGGATGCATTTATTGAAACGTCATCTGTTAGTTGCCCGAAAAGTTCGAATTGCAATCCACTTTCCAGTGCAAAATCCTGATTCGTTCCCACGATAATACCTCTGCTAAGGCTCCCTCGCTGATTCAGATCAGAGTCATCAAAAGTGTTTTGAGAAGATGATTGAATCAACTCCTTACTTAGTGAATCATTTTCTAAATCATAAAAAGAAGAATCCAATGAGCGTATTTCTCTGTTTTGATAAGTACGCTGAATAGCTAAAGGATAAGCTTCGTATTCTATTCTGACTAAGTTCACTTCATTAAAACTATTCCGAAACTCAGAATTTATAGCCCATTCCCCGATTAACTCATCAAATTGCCAGAAAGAGTCACTGATTAATGAATCATTTAGATACACCTCGATGGATTCAGGAAGAATCCAATCTCCAATTTTATAACTCGAATCAGCATAGAAAGGACTTATAACAAGTTCAGACCTAATTGTAGTCTGGGCATCAGAATCTTTTATTTGGAACAGCGAGATACCTGCCAGAGTAATCAAAAAAATAAGAATCTGATTCTTTCTCACCGTTACTGTTATGCTGATGGTTTGGAGTAATGCTCAAAGCACAAGAGTCATTGCGAAGGTTGAAGCGTAGCCAACCTGAAGCAATCCCATGAACAAAGCCCAAAGTAAAAGATTGCTTCGTCGAAATACATCCGACAAGAAATTACTTTCTTAATCTCCTCGCAATGACAACTTTTATCTTTAAACAGTAACGGTATTCGATAGGCTATTTTTGATTGAATGCATTAATCCCTTTATCCAGAAAAGAAACGAATTTTTCTGAGTTAACGTATCCGAGCTCCTGAGCTATTACCCTTTCTCCGGAAGGATCAAGTATTACGTAGGTTGGAAGAGCAACATTCCCGGTAAGTTTGAATTGTAATTGTTGATTTTCCTGTGCATCAGAACCGCCATCGGTATATAATTTCACCAATTTCATTTGGTCGAATCGTTCACGCACTTCTTCTAAAGGAAATACATTTGATTCCATAGCACGACAATTCGTACAGGTATAACCAGTAAAATCTATGAATACAGGTATCCCTTCCGTTTCTGCTTCATCCAGCGCTGCACGATAATCTTCGGTCCACCCATCATCCGCTGTTGCTGAACCGGAACCTCCACCCATAGCAGCGATAGTTCCAACCACACTTACATCGGTTTGCATTTTAGGGGGGAGCCATGAATCCCAGATTCCAAGTGAAGCTCCCATCAAACCTGGCATTAAATAAAAGCTGAATAAGAAAAAAGGAAGAGCGAGTAATAGTCTACCCGTAGTTACAAATTCGGGCTTTTTTTCATGCTTCAGTACAAATACTCCAAGTACATATAACCCTGCAACTAGGAAAATGGCGATCCATGCCGCAATTGCAAATGGGCGACTTACCAATCCCCAACCTAAAACTAGATCAACGTTGGATATAAATTTAATTGCAGCCGCCAATTCAATGAAGCCAAGCAATACTTTAACCACATTCATCCAAGAACCACTTTTAGGTAGTGATTCCAGCCATTGAGGAAACATAGCGAAAAGAATAAAAGGACTGGCGAAGGCTGCCGAGAATCCAATCATCCCAATAATAGGATAAAACCATTCTCCTCCGGCTGTGGCAGCAAAAACTGCTCCAACAAATGGCGCTGTACATGAGAAAGAAACCGCACTAATAGTCATTGCCATGAATAAAATCCCAAATATTCCTGAACTTTCATTGCTCTTTTTATTCAGAAAATTGGTTAGTTGATGCGGAAGTTGGAGCTCATACATTCCCAATAAACTAAGAGCGAAAGCAATCAATACAAGTGCAATCATCGCATTTACAAATGGATTAGAGGCAAAGTTCTGCGCTCCCGAAACTCCAACAACAGCTGCTAAAATCACTCCAATTAGAGTGAATGTGATAATTATAGCTAATCCAAAAAATAAAGCCTGCCCCACTCCTTTACTTTCTCCATTCTGCTTAGAGAAATAAGAAACAGTAAGAGGGATCATAGGAAATACACATGGGGTTAATAAAGCTGCGAATCCAGCTAAAAGAGCTATCCAGATAAAAGAAAAAATACCATTTTTGGCTAAGTCATAAGAACCCGTCTCCGAAACTTCTTCAGAGGAATCTTCAATACCTCCAATAGCTGCTTCAAATGGAGTGTCAGAAATACCTACAACTTCTACTGCTGCAATAATGGATTTACTTTTGGGTGGTAAACAGACCCTATCATCACAAACCTGATAATACACTTCTATGTCCAGGTTTTGCCTGCCTGATAGCTCGGTTTTAACCGCAACAGGGATATTGAAACTGGCAAAAGAACTATGCCAACCCAGTTCTGCCTCAAAATTAGGGTCAAACTCAATATCAGCTTCTGATTCAGTTACTTCTCCTGCCAGGACAAAATTTGCAGATTTAGCTGAAAACTCAGTTGGGAAGGGTCCCGCATCCGGATCGTTTAATACTGAGTAAAGATGCCAGTCCCCTTCTATTGATGCGTCAATAGAAATGGTAAATACTTCCCCACCCTGAACTTGTTCAGGAGCATCAGTAACCGTGAATTTTACAGGGTCGGGAGCTTGCCCGTAAACAAAAAGTGGGAGTAACACCAAAGTGATAACTCCCACTATAATTTTTTGAAATAATTTCATCTGTAATCGATTCTTCATTAATACTTTAAATGAATGATAAATCAACATTCCGGAACATCAAACTTACAGAGATAACATTTCTGTAACATCAAACGCTCCACGGGTTAGAATTAATCTGAACCGATTATTCAGAATTATTCCGCTTTTACTACCCAGATCTTAATTGTTGGCTTTAAGTCACCAAGAAGATTAATGGTAGCAGTGTACTCGCCTAATGTTTTTACATCTTCATTAATCGTAATATTTCTACGATCAATCAAAATTTCTTTTTCTTCTAGCGCTTCAGCAACCTGTACATTAGTAACAGTTCCGTGAATTTTATCGTCTTCACCAGTTGTTACTGGAATTGTTACAGAAGTAGCTTCTAATAATCGAGCCATATCTTTTGCTTCCTGAACGGTAAGTTCTGCTTTAAGAGCAGCTCTTTTCTGCATTAGCTCAACTTCAGCGATGGCTCCTTTGGTTGCAAGTACAGCTTTAGCTTGAGGAATCAGGTAATTGCGACCGTAACCGTCTTTAACATCTACAAGCTCACCCGCTTGTCCTAATTTTTCTACGTCTTTTTTTAAAATTACTTTCATTGTCTCAATTTCCTTTTTTATCGAAGGTTCTCAGCTACGTAAGGCATTAGGGCCAAAAAACGTGCTCTTTTAATTGCAGTGGTAAGTTGACGCTGATGTTTTGCGCTTGTACCAGTAACACGACGTGGAAGAATTTTTCCCTGGTCGTTAGTAAATCGTTGCAGCGTTTCAGTGTCTTTATAATCGATGTATTCTACTCCTGCTTTGGTAAACTTGCACTGCTTTACCTTACGAATACTTTTCTTTGGGTGCGATGGATTCTTAATCATAATAGAATTTCTTTAATGTGATGAATTTATGCGTCTGCTTCTTCAGCTTCTTCTTCCTCTTCTACAGCGAAGATATTTGGAACTGAATTGGTTTTAACCAATTCTCTGTGACGAAGCATTTTTGCGTCATATTTAAGAGTCAGGTATCGTAAGTAATTGTCTTCAATACGCATGAATCGTTCGATTACAGCAATGGCTTCAGCTGGTGCAGCGAAGTATGCATTTACATAGTAGCCGTTACCTTTTTTGTCGATTTCGTAGGCAAACTTGCGCAGACCCCACTCTTCAACTTCATCGATTTCGCCACCGTTATCAGTGATTAGCTTATTGATTGTTTCAACAGCGGCTTTAAATTGATCCTCTTCTAAAACAGGATTTATGATATACGTTAATTCGTAAAAACTTTTGGTCATAGTAATATGTGTTTTCTATGGATGTTTTCGTGTTTGAAAACAGTCATTCGTGCACTTTGCCCGAACAACAGAAGACGACAAATATAAGGGATTTTACAGCTTATTGCTATAGTTTTGATTGAGAACTTTTCAATCCATTTAAGTTCAGGCAATTGATTCAATCGCCATGGCAAGGTTTACATCTTTCTCAGTCACTTTATTTCCTGCATCATGTGTTTGCAGACCTATAGATACAGAGTTGTACACATTAAATAGATTTGGATGATGACCCATTATTTCTGCCTCTAAACCAACTCTTACTATAAATGCCAGCGCCTCTTTAAAATCACTGAACTCAAATTTTTTCCAAAGCTTATCATCTTCATGTTTCCATCCAGATAATTCTTTCAGTGCTTTTTCAATCTGTTGTTGCTCTAATGGTTCCATATTTCTCCTTTTTTGCATAGACCAACATGTAGTCTTTTTTTATCATTCGATTTGATCTTTACAATCTTTTAACACGCTTTTTTAAGAATCATCAAATTCAATTTTTTGAAACGAGATTACTTCTATTATTTTCCCTCTGATGATTAACAATAATGACTACCCTAATTTAATGAATGTGAGAGCCTTTTTTCCGAAAATGAAATTTCTGGCTGCACCTTTTTTTGTTCTCTTGCTCTCACAACTTGCGACTGCTGCAGAGTCAGGTGGATCACATGGGATTGATGGAAGTGGATTAAGTTTACTTTGGGCGCTTCCTTTTGCAGGTATTCTATTGTCTATAGCCATTTTTCCATTAGTTGCCGAACACTGGTGGCATCACAATTTTGGGAAAGTATCAGCAGCATGGGGTTTATTATTGGTTATTCCACTTATTATCACATTCGGTTTTGAAGCAGCCCTGTACGAAGTTCTTCATGCGTATTTACTCGAGTACATTCCATTTATTGTATTGTTGCTGGCTCTTTTTACCGTATCTGGTGGTATCAGAATAAAAGGATATTTAAAAGGTACCCCTGAGGTAAATACAGGAATACTTTTAATTGGAACTATACTTGCCAGTTGGATGGGTACCACCGGTGCTGCGATGTTGTTAATCCGACCAATATTACGCGCGAATGAGTGGCGAAGTACAAAAAAGCATATAGTCATCTTTTTCATTTTTCTGGTTGCTAACGTTGGTGGATCATTAACTCCACTTGGAGACCCTCCATTATTCCTTGGATTTTTACAAGGTGTTGATTTCTTCTGGACTACTACCAATTTGTTCTGGGAAATGACTTTCGTTTCAGTAATCCTTCTTATTCTGTATTACTTCTGGGACAGACATCTTTATAATAAAGAAACAAATACAGCTCCAACTGATGATGGCTCTGAACCTCTGGGGATTGAAGGAAGTCAAAACCTGATTCTTATTTTAGCTGTTGTAGGTGCCGTTCTTTTCTCAGGACTTGTACATTTGGGTGAAATAACGATTCATCACGTTCATGTTAATGTCGAAAATCTTGTACGCGACGGAGTTTTACTTCTTATCACATGGATTAGTTGGAAAATAACATCCAAAGCAAGCAGAGCTGCTAATGGTTTTAACTGGTTTCCTATTCAGGAAGTAGCCAAATTATTTGCAGGGATTTTCATCACTATAATTGCACCAATTGCCATGCTTAAAGCTGCGAATGAAGGTGAAGGTGCCCTTCAGTTTGTTAATAATGCTGTATTTGATGCCTCAGGAGAACCTATAAATTATATGTTCTTCTGGATTACCGGTCTTTTATCTGCCTTTCTTGATAATGCACCAACGTATCTGGTTTTCTTTAATGCAGCAGGTGGAGATGCTCAAATACTCATGGCTGAAATGAATCAAACGTTGATTGCGATTTCCTCAGGGGCCGTATTCTTTGGCGCCCTCTCATATATTGGAAATGCACCGAATTTTATGGTTAAATCTATTGCCGAACAAAATGGGGTAAAAATGCCTAGCTTTGGAGCTTATTTATTATGGTCTTTCGGAATCTTGGTTCCGATATACTTACTCGTTACTTTCCTCTTTATTTAAATAACCACCAGCTTTTGAAAAAGAGAATACTCATCCTTCTCTTATTTATTTGTGTATTTGGAGCCAGTTCAACAGCCCAGTCAACACAGGAATCAGATTCTCTGGAAATAGCTTTTCTTCCTGCTATAGCATTCAACAGCGATCTTGGATTTATTGGAGGGGGTATAGTCAATCTCTACAATTACAAAAATGATATTCGCCCATTCTATTCCTTTATGAGTATCGCAGGTATTTTTTCGACAAAGGGTCTTGCGTCTTTTGAACTGGCCTTGGATAAACCCTATGCATTCGGAACTAATATGAGGCTCACCAGCAGTATTTATGTTTCAAAATTTTTGCAAGCAACCTATTATGGTATCGCCAACTATCAAAAAATAGAAGAAGACCCTCCTACAGATAATCCTGATTACTACTTATTTCAATCCTTCTCAACAGGTCTTAATACGACTTTCCGAATTCCGGCATTGATAAACTCTAAAAATCAAAGACTGGATGTATTAGCTATACTCAACTTTGATTATGAAACTCCTTGGGACAATGGAAATCAAAGGCTTTTAACTATCGAACAACCAACTGGTTATTCAGGCGGAAGAACTTTTATGCTTGGATCAGGCATTATTTGGGAGGCCAGAGATAGTGAGTTTAATCCAACAAAAGGAAGTTATCTTGAAACATCTATCGAATTAGGTAACAAACTTTGGGGAAGCACTTTTAACAACATTGTATTAAAACATGAGATGTTTCATTACTTCACGTTTAATTTTATAAAAGACATCACACTGGCAAATCGCTTTTACACCAAGCATACATCTGGCGAAACGCCTTATTGGAAACTAGCTTATGCAGGTGATGAAGAAACTTTCAGGGGATACCCTTCTAAACGGTTTTTAGATGATAACGTTGCTATTCTGAATACTGAGTTAAGAACGTGGTTGGTTGAGATTCCTTCTGCTGACATGCGATTTGGAGGAAACCTTTTTTTTGATGTCGGGAGAACTTTTGCAAATGGAAGCACATTCGAAACTATTACCAGCGATTTAAAATATACCTTCGGCTTCGCAACAACTGCATCATTTTTCACACCCGATTTTATAATCCGGTCAGATATAGGGTTTTCAGAAGAAGGAATGGGAGTTTATATCACAACAGGGTATATGTTTTAAACTCCCTCTTTCCTGTTTTTTACTGATTCTCTGTAGAACTCAATAATCCCTTATTTCTGTAAATAATGTCTTTCGACTTTTCCTTTAATAAATCAGCCGCATCCAAAAGCATTATTTCGGTAGGAGGAAATTCGACCATTCCTACTCCTATTATTTCTTTCGAGTCTTCCGAAAGAGCTCTTTCATCTCCGGAATAAGTCCCTGAAAAGTGTTCAAAAAGAGTAGTTACAGCTATATTTTCAGTTTTCACTAATTGATCTGTGCGAAGATCAAGATAGTCAATTGATCCCGCCACTGTCCCTTCTTTCCACTGTCTTGTCTGAGTAATTTCTGCAGTTACAGTAACCATATTTGGTTCACGGATATCGTTTCCAAGAGAATCTTTTTTAACGTTTCCTCTTTCATCCAAAACATACTTCATTCCATCTTGTATCTCTACCGACTCGCTATATGTTTCCCTATCAATCCGTTCCGCTGAAACAGCAATCTCTTTTATATCCAGAATAATAAAATAGTCGTATTCGATATCCTCGTCTTCATGCACACTGTATCGAATCCATTGGCTATTAAGGTCGGCCAGAGCAATTTTCCGAAGTTCTTCATCAAATCTTTCAGGAAGTAACACCTCAGAGTTATTCTCTATCACATACAGGACCTGATTTGTTCCCAGAAATAAAGCTTCCTGGATTTTTGCATCTACCTTTTTATAATCTGTGTAAAACGATCGAACTCTTTCAAACTCATAGTAGGCCATTCTTGCACTTTCTCTGTCTCCTCTTGCCAAATAATCAAGCCCATTCTGATATGACACCTCTGCAGCTTGTTCTTTTGATGCAATTAGCTCGTCATCATAATTTACTATCTCAAACTGATTAAGGAGCTGAGAGGGAAGTGTTTTAACCCTATCCTGTCTTCTGGCTAATCTTTGATACAGGTTATAAATTTCTAAATAATTATCGGATCTGTCTTCTTTTTCAAGGAAAGCTATCTGATCAAGGTCAAACCCGTTTGCTTTCGAATAAGCCTCTTTTAGCACATAAAGCTCTTTATCATTGCTTGGCTTTTTTCTGAGTTTTTTAACCGATTTTTCAATGGCCTTATCATATTGACCTCTTTGAAGTAGTTTCTCTGAAGACGCACAACCTGTTAATAAAGTGGTCGATAAAATGAGTATACAAAGATTACGAATCATCACTGGATAGTTAGTTACCATTTGGCTTAAAGTAATAATCAGATGGAAAAAAATATATTTTTCGAGCTATTGAGAGAAGTTTGAATCAATCGTTACAATTATTGTGCAGCTTCCACATTTCATGATCGTGTCCTTCAGGTACTTCTTTACAAGGATCTTTGATCAAATCATACCCTCTCAATTTGTTGTACTGGTCTATTTGTTCTGTTGTAAGTATTTCTGCTGCTTTTAAATGAGCACTTAGATGAACAAAAGTAAGTTCTCCACGAATTAACCCGATTTCTTTAGTCAAAGCCTGTAATTCACTTCGATTAATGGTACCCTCGGCAAATGCATTATTCAATTTCTTTTCTTTTTGAATCAACTGCTCACCAAATTTAATAGCCTGCTTCTGCATCTCCCCAAAAATGACCTCTATTTGTTTTACTTGTTCATCAGACAAGCTAATCTCAGATTTCATGTCCAGAATATGTGAAGGTCCTGGAACCCCATTTAATTCTGCTGCTTTTGCAAGTCCCCACCCTTGGCCTGCTTTAAGCTGAACAATATCATTATCAGAAAGACTTTTAATTTCCCGATGCTCCTGACCAACATATTCAGAAGTATGTTCCTGATGTTGTGCTGCAAGAGAGCCAATCATTAATAAGGATAAGGCAAAAATTAGTAGTACACTTTTCATTTGGTCTCCGGTTTAAATCAAAAAATAAGCCAGCCCTACTGCTCCAACTAGCCAGCAGTAGTACGCAAAGTAATGAAATCCTTTTTTCTTAAGGATGATGATTAGATACTTTAATGCATAGTATCCCGAAATGAATGAAGTCAGGAATCCTACAACTAAACTCATTACCTGTGCATCGCTTACTCCAATCTCTAGCATCTCTTTTATTTGGAGAAGCATTGCACCTGCAATTACTGGTATCACCATTAAAAAGGAAAAATTTGCAGCATCTTCTCTCTTTATTCCCAGATAAAGAGCAGTAGAAATTGTTGAACCTGAACGGCTGATTCCCGGTATCATAGCAAACGCCTGAGCAATACCAATTAAAAAGCTTTTTCCAAGGGTTACTTGTCCTTCCGGGTCTTTTGCAAACTTTGTCATGAACAAAATAAAGCCTGTCACTATCAACATTCCACACACCAAAACAGGGGTCATGAAAATGTCTTCTACATAATCTTTTAATGTAAATCCTACAATAAAAGCGGGAATCATACTCACCAGAATGAAAAGAATAATTTTAACCTGTGGGTCATCCTTCTTTTGTGATGGCGCTCCCAGAAAACTAAAACCGGCTTTAAATAGATCTGCTAACTCCTTTTTGTAATAAATCACAATACTGCATAAGGTCCCGAAATGGACTACAACTTCGAATGTAATTCCTACTTCAGTATCAGCACCAAGAAAAAAACGACCAAGAGCCAAATGCCCGGAACTACTGATTGGTAAGAATTCAGTTAAGCCCTGAATAAGTCCCAGTAAAAAAGATTGTAAAATGTCCATGTGTTAAACTGCCAAGTATTATATTTTATGTCTCTGGAAAGAGTGAGAAATTACGTATATCACATTCAAATAATAACATTGATTTTAGAAAATGACGGAACAAGCAATAGACATGAACGCGCTGGCAGAAAAAATTGAAAAACACAGCGCATTTATTGAGGACATCAGAACAGAATTAAACAAAGTTATTATTGGTCAGACCTATATGATCGACCGTTTATTGGTAGGACTTCTAACCAATGGACATGTTTTACTTGAAGGGGTACCCGGATTAGCCAAGACATTAACGGTCTCTTCTCTCGCTAAAGTTATCAGTACAAACTTTCAGCGTATACAGTTTACCCCAGACCTTCTGCCTGCAGATTTGATTGGAACATTAATTTATAATCAAAAAGAGGGAGACTTCTTTGTAAAGAAAGGCCCCATCTTTGCAAATATCATTCTGGCAGATGAGATAAACCGTTCTCCTGCCAAAGTTCAAAGTGCACTACTTGAAGCAATGCAGGAAAAACAGGTAACCATTGGCGAAGAAACGTTTAAATTAGATGAACCTTTCTTAGTACTAGCTACCCAAAACCCTGTTGAGCAAGAGGGAACATACCCTCTACCTGAAGCACAGGTTGACCGTTTTATGTTGAAACTTAATATTGATTATCCAACTGAAACGGAAGAGTTGGAGATCATGAGAAGAATGGCAAAAACCGGTGCAAAAACAGAATTAAGTCCTGTAGTAAAACCTGAAACTATTTTAGAAGCTCGTAAAGTAGTGAACGAAATTTATATGGACGAAAAAGTAGAAAAATATATAGTCGATTTAGTGTTCGCCACTCGTAAACCTAAAAATTATGGATTAGATGATCTTGTTGATTTAATTGGTTTTGGAGGATCTCCTCGTGCAACCATCAATCTGAATTTAGCGGCACGAGCACAAGCTTTTATGGAACACCGAGCCTATGTTACTCCTGAAGATGTTCGCACTATTGCAATGGATGTTTTACGACATAGAATTATTCCAACTTTTGAAGCGGAAGCTGAAGATATTTCTTCAGAAGATATTGTAGAAAAAATCATGTCGAACGTTCAGGTTCCATAGACTTTTTTTCTAATTGCATTTCATAGTAAAAATTTCATTAATTATACTCTGGTCGGTATCAATTAAGTCTATAAAATTATGAAGATAAAAATGGTTCCTCGGGATGAAATCTCGAGTTCCAGAAAAAAGAGTTCTAAATACGCTCCCTTACAGGATGCGCTGGAAAAATTAAAGTCAGGTGGAGATGCAATTCAAGTGAAGTACAATAATGAGAAAGAATTGAGCTCAGCCCGGAATGTTGTCTATGCTTTTAACCGGGAAACTAACAAGAAAGTAAAGAGCAGAAAAGATTCCGTAAATAAGACGGTATTTTTTTATTTGAAGTAAATAAAAAAGCCCCACACTTTTCAGCATGGGGCTTTAATTCATTTAGAAAAGTAGTTCTTACTCTTCTTCGTCAGAAGCTTCTTCTTCTTTCTTAGCTTCAGCTTTTTTAGCTGATTTTTTTGAAGCTTCCGCTGCAGCGGCTTTTTCTTCCGCTTCCATTTTTTCTTTCAAAGCACCAAGACCTGACATCTCACCTAAGGTAGGTGCGCCGGTTTCAACACTTGCCGCTTTGTCTGATTTCTTTTTAACCGTTTTGGCTTTCTTCTGATCCGAATCAAGCTGACTTAAATCAATTGATTTACCGGCTTCATCGAATTTGAAGATGAATGCCTCCACTTCCTGTCCTTCTTTGAACTCAGGCTCAACTGCCTTAGTCAGGTTCAGGAATGCTTCAACACCAAGAGGTAATTTAACGAAAGCACCTCGATCGGTTACTTTTACAACTTCACCTTTAACTTCGGTACCTGGAGTATACTCACGAGCATATTGTTCCCAAGGATTCTCAAGAACCTGCTTGTGGCCTAGTGTGATTCGACGGTTGTCGAAGTCCACACCTAAAATAACCACATCAATTTCCTGATCTTTGGAAACTACTTCGTTTGGATGCTCTACTTTGTCTTCCCAGCTAAGGTCAGATACGTGGATCAATCCATCGATACCCGGCTCAAGCTCAACAAATACACCAAAGTTGGTCAGGTTGCGAACAATACCTTTGTGCTTAGATCCGATAGGGAATCTTTCTAGGATATCAGCCCAGGGATCTTTAGTAAGTTGTTTAACACCAAGAGAGATTTTCTTCTCATCTTCATTGATGTTCAATACAATACATTCTACCACATCGTCTTTCTCAACTAACTGAGAAGGATGCTTGATGTGCTGGGTCCAGCTCATTTCAGAAATGTGAATCAGACCTTCAACACCTTTTTCAAGCTCAATGAATGCACCGTAGTCAGCAATCGAAACAACTCGGCCCTGAACTTTCATACCTTCAGGGTATTTTTCCTGAATACTTTCCCACGGATGCGGTTGAAGTTGTTTCAATCCAAGAGATACACGCTTGCTGCGCTCATCAAAATCGATAACAGCAACGTTCAGACGCTGATCAAGCTGAACGATTTCGTTTGGATTGTCAACACGTCCCCATGAAAGGTCAGTGATATGAAGAAGTCCGTCAACACCACCAAGGTCAATGAATACACCGAAATCAGTAATATTTTTAACAGCACCTTCAAGTACCTGACCGGATTCAATAGTGTCAAGGATTTGCTCTCTTTGCTCTTCAAGATCAGACTCAATAAGGGCACGGTGAGAAACAACCACATTTTCAGCAGCCATGTTCAGTTTAACAACTGCAAATTCCATGGTTTTATTAACGTAGGCGTCGAAGTCACGAACCGGACGAACATCAATTTGTGAACCTGGTAAGAATGCATCGATACCAAACAGGTCAACAACCATTCCACCTTTAATTCTACGCTTGATAAGTCCTTCAACCACTTCCTGAGTTTCGTGAGCAGCTTCAATTTTTTCCCATGCCTGAAGAATGTCCGCTTTTCTTCTTGAAAGAATTAGCTGTCCTTCTTTGTCTTCCACACGATCAAGGAATACATCCACTTCATCGCCAGGACCCATGTTTTCAAGGATAGAAGAAGAAAACTCATTTACCGCAATAATACCTTCAGATTTGAATCCGATATCAATTACAACGTATTTCTCATCAATAGAAACAACACGTCCGGTTACAATTTCTTTTTCTTCAATTTCATTAAGGGTATTCTCGTACATACCCATAAGCTCATTGTATTCATCCGCAGTATACTCATCAGATGGGCTTGCAAGTTGATCGAAGGTATATACTTCACCTTCAACTTCTCCGCTGAATACATGAGTTAGTGTTTCTTCAGTAGCTGCTTCTTCATTAACAGCTTCTTCAGTTTCTTCGGCTACAGTCTCTTCTTCTTTTGCTTCTGTAGTCTCTTCAGGAGTTTCGGATTCTTCAGTTTCAGCAACCTCGGCTTCAACAGTTTCTTCAGTAATTTCTTCAACAACTTCTTGTGTTGCTACTTCTTCCTGTTCGGTTTGGTCTTTTTTTACGTCTTCTGACATTATAAATATGTGTTAAAAGTTATACCTCATAACCGGCTTTCGATTATGGGATAAGGTTAATGTTTCAGTTATGAAGTAATCAGAGGTTTAATCTGATCACAAATAATTGACACCTGCTCTTCAAAACTTAGAGCGGAAGTATCAATTTCGATGGCATCATCCGCTTTTTTTAGCGGATCAGCACTTCTGGATGAATCGATCTCATCACGATCGGCAATATTTGCCATTACTTCTTCTAAACTTGTGTCATCTCCTTTTTTTTGGAGTTCAGCAAGTCTTCGTTCAGCTCGTGTTTTTATATCAGCAACCATAAAAAATTTAAGAGCCGCATTTGGAAATACTGCAGTTCCTAAATCTCTTCCATCAGCAATGTAAATGCCTTCTTCAACTACTTTGTGCATAAGGGCATTTACTTGAGCTCTGACTTCAGGCATCGCTGCAACTTCACTAACATGTTGAGAAACCTGCATAGTACGTATATCATTGGATACATCTGTATCATTTAAAAGCACACTAAACTTTTTCTCTTGGAAGTGAAATGAGATCTTTTTTTCTTTCAGGAGTTCAAAGAACAGTTCTTTATTCTTTTCTGCCTTAAGGTAAATCAGGGTAGCCACACGATATAAAGCTCCTGAATCCAAAAATTGGATTTCTAATTGCTCGGCAACAGCACGAGCTGTAGAACTTTTTCCCGATCCGGCGGGCCCATCAATTACCACTATCATAACAGAACAGCTAAATTAAACTTATTCCTTTAATTATTCAATCATTTCTTGTATTAGATTTACGGAAGTCTTAATTTTGAAGTCTTCGAAAAAATTTGGCAAAACGAACAATCGACTGTTAAAAATTCATGGCACGTAATAAATCCGCAATAAAGCGTACACGTCAGAACATTAAGAGAAATGAGCACAACAAAAACAGACGCTCAAAAATGAGAACATTAGTAAAAAAAGTGTTCGCAACTTCTGACAAAGCTCAAGCTGAAACTGCTTTAAAAGAAGCTACTTCTTTTATCGACAGAATGAGTGTAAAGGGTGTGGTACATAAAAATACCGCAGCCAGAAAAAAAGCTCAGCTTACCAAGTACGTCAATAATTTATAATTAAGGCATTATGTCCGAACCTGTATCTAAAGCTCTTCTTGTAATTTTAGATGGGTTCGGAATTGCTACTGACCCTTCCGTTAGTGCGATAGATCTCGCGCAAAAACCATTTTATGATTCTTTAGTAGAATCTTGCCCACATACTTACCTATTAGCAAGTGGTGAAGAAGTTGGTCTTCCTGATGGCCAATTTGGTAATTCTGAAGTGGGACACCTTAATATTGGTGCCGGCAGAATTGTATGGCAGGCACTTTCGAAAATAAATAAGGATATCCGGGAAGGTGGCTTCTTTCAAAATGAAGAATTACTTAAAGGAATAGAGCAAGCAAAAAAGACGGGCAGAATCCATTTAATGGGACTTTTCTCAGAAGGCGGAGTGCATAGTGATAACCAACATCTTTTTTCACTCTTAAAGCTTTGTAAAGATCACGGTATAAAAAATGTGTTTGTTCATGCATTTACCGATGGACGTGATACAGCGCCACAATCTGGAAAATCTTACGCTCAGGATTTCAATAAAAAAGCAGAAGAAATTGGAGTTGGGAAAATAGCTTCTATTATAGGACGCTATTATGCCATGGACAGAGATAATCGGTGGGAACGAGTTCAGCTTGCGTATGACCTTTTGGTTAATGGGAAAGGTGAAAAGTTCGAATCTGCGGAGGAAGCCTTTGACTCTAGTTATGCGAACAATGTAACCGATGAATTTATTAAACCGGTTCTTCTGGATGACACGAATGAATCCCGAATCGGAAAAGATGACGCTGTTATTTTTTACAATATCCGTGGAGACCGGGCCAGAGAGATTTCAAGAGCTCTTAACGAAAAAGACTTCAATGAATTTGAAGTAAAAAAAGATCTGAATCTCACCTACATCACCTTTACTTCTTATGATGCTACTTTTGAGTATGCTCATGTTGCGTATCCTGCACAGGAATTATCCAATACCCTTGGTGAATGGGTTAGCAAAAAAGGACTCAAACAGTTCCGAATTGCTGAAACAGAGAAGTACCCTCATGTTACCTACTTCTTTAATGGTGGTGAAGAAACCCCAAATGAAGGTGAAGAAAGATTGGTTATTCCAAGCCCAAAGGTAGCAACCTACGATCTTCAACCGGAAATGAGTGCTCCCGCAGTTGGAGATGCACTGGTTGAAAGACTTGCATCAGAAAAATTCCACTTAGTTATACTTAACTTTGCGAATACCGACATGGTTGGACATACCGGCGACATGGATGCTGCAATTGCCGCAGTTGAAGCTGTAGATTTTCAACTGAAAAGAGTAATTGAGACAGCCACTGAACACGGGTATTCTTCTCTCATTATTGCTGATCATGGTAATTCTGATCAAATGGTCAAGGAAGATGGAAGTCCACATACGGCACACACTACGGCTCCTGTCCCGGCGATTATTGTAAACCATTCCGATGAAATAGAAATGCATCCCGGCATCCTTGCGGATGTTGCTCCAACTCTTCTAAAGCTAATGGGATTGGATCGACCTGAAGAAATGACAGGTACTCCTCTTTTTTAATGTTTATCTGCCCTTTTAGTTTGCATTTACATTAGTGCTCTGCTACATTCGAGATTGAATGAACTAAATATGTGTTTGGCTCGTTTTTTGCCCTAGAAGAATTGAATTTTCATACTATTTAAAAGGACTTATCACATGGAGGGTAATTTTTCAAGTAAAGTTCGTGACGTTATCCAGTTTAGCAGAGAAGAAGCTTTGCGATTGGGACACGACTATATTGGAACAGAACATTTAATATTAGGTATTGTTCGATTAGGAGACGGCGTTGCAGTTAGAATTTTAAAGAATCTTGATTGCGATCTTTTCAAATTAAAAAAGACCATTGAAGATACCGTAAGAGGAACCGGAGGTTCAGTAACTGTTGGCAATATTCCATTAACCAAACAAGCTGAGAAAGTACTTAGAATCACTTATCTGGAAGCTAAACTTTATAAAAGTGATACTATTGGTACAGAGCATCTTCTTTTGTCACTCTTGCGCGACGATGAGAATATCGCTGCCCAGATTTTACAACAATTCAGTGTCTCCTACGACGCAGTTCGTGAAGAACTTGACTTAATTATATCAGGAAAATCACGTGAAGAATTTGATGATGCTACTTCAATAACAGCAAGTACTCCTTCTTCTTCTAAAGGATCGTCAGGAACAGGAAGTACGAGAGAAAAAAGAATGGATAAATCTAAAACTCCAGTGCTCGACAATTTCGGGCGCGATCTTACTCAAATGGCTGAAGAAGGAAAATTAGATCCTATCATCGGTCGGGATAAAGAAATTGAACGTGTGGCTCAGGTATTGAGTCGTCGGAAGAAAAATAATCCGGTGTTAATAGGTGAACCTGGTGTGGGTAAAACTGCTATTGCTGAAGGACTTGCTGCCAGAATTGTTCAACGAAAAGTCTCCAGAGTACTTTATGATAAACGAGTAATTGCACTTGATCTTGCTGCTTTAGTTGCCGGTACTAAATATCGCGGTCAGTTTGAAGAACGGATGAAAGCCGTAATGACTGAGCTCGAAAAAACAGATAACGTAATTCTGTTTATTGATGAGCTTCACACCATAGTTGGTGCTGGTGGAGCAAGTGGATCACTGGACGCTTCGAATATGTTAAAACCTGCTCTTGCCCGTGGAGACATTCAAGCGATTGGTGCAACTACCTTAAATGAATACCGACAGTTCATCGAAAAAGATGGAGCTCTTGAACGACGTTTTCAGAAAATCATGGTAGATCCTACTACTCCTGAAGAAACCATTGAGATTCTGAACCAGATTAAAGGAAAGTACGAAAAGCATCACAGCGTTCGATATACCGAAGAAGCAATTGAGAGCTGTGTAAAACTTACTGATCGCTATGTAACCGACCATTTCCTCCCGGATAAAGCTATTGATGCTCTGGATGAGGCCGGTGCACGAGTTCACTTGGCGAATATTACTGTTCCTAAACATATTATTGAGCTTGAAGACGAAATCGAAACTACGAGTATTGAGAAAAACTCGATGGTTAAAAAACAGCGTTTCGAAGAAGCTGCCCGTCTACGTGATAAAGAAAAGCGACTTATTGAAGACTTAGAAGTTGCGCAACGTGAATGGGAAAAAGAATCTGAGAGCATCGTTTTTGACGTAGTTGAAGAAGATGTAGCTTCTGTAATCGCTATGATGAGCGGCGTCCCGGTAAATAAAATAAGCCAGAATGAAGGTGCTAAGCTTCTTAAAATGAAGGAAAGCCTTTCCGGTAAAGTTATTGGTCAGGACGAAGCTATTGTCAAGCTTACTAAAGCAATACAACGAACCCGTGCCGGACTTAAAGATCCGTCAAGACCAATTGGTTCTTTTATCTTCCTAGGCCCAACCGGGGTTGGTAAAACAGAAATGGCAAAAGTACTTGCCAAGTATTTATTCGATAAGGATGATACTCTTATCCGGATAGATATGAGTGAGTATATGGAGAAATTTTCTGTTTCCCGATTAATCGGAGCTCCTCCTGGTTATGTAGGTTATGAAGAAGGCGGAGTGCTTACTGAAAAAGTAAGACGTAAACCTTACAGTGTCGTTCTTCTGGATGAAATTGAAAAAGCTCATCCTGATGTTTTCAATATTTTACTACAGGTTCTGGATGATGGAATCTTAACTGATAGCCTTGGCCGTCGTGTTGACTTCAGAAATACAATTATTATCATGACATCAAATATTGGTGCTCGTGATATCAGAAACCTTGGTAAAGGGATTGGATTTGGTGGACCGGATGAAACTGCATTCGATTATGCGAAAATGAAGACCACCATTCAGGACGCCTTGAAAAAAGTTTTCAACCCGGAATTCCTGAATCGTATTGATGATGTAATAACTTTCAAACCACTCGAGAAAGAAGATATCTTCCAAATCATTGATATTTTAAGTGAAGAACTTTTCTCAAGAATTGAAGAAGTTGGCTTCAATATTGAAATCACTAAAGGTGCGAAAGATTTCATTGCTGATCGTGGATTTGATCAAAAATATGGGGCGAGACCACTTAAGAGAGCGATTCAAAAATATATTGAAGATCCTCTTGCTGAAGAACTTCTGGAGCATAAAAAAGAAACCGGCTCTTCTATCAAGATTAAAATGAATAAATCTCGTGATGATCTTGAATTTGAATGGACAAAACCTGATCCAAAGAAGACCAAAGAAAAGAAAGCCTCTGATGCTGAATCCGAAGAATCTAAGGATGAATCAGAAGAAGCGAAGCAAGCGTAAGGAACGTTGAACTTAGAACGTTCAACATTGAATGTTGAAGTAAAAAGCCCGACTCAATAAGTTGGGCTTTTTTATTTTGGATTAAAAGCTAGCTCTCAAGTTCAAATCTTTATCCAATCCGGAAATTTTATATCTCCCGCTTCCAGTTCTTGTCATTCTTATTTGATCTTTAACCATAAGGCTTCCACTAAAACCTTCCCGGGCAATTTTTCTTGCTGATACGTTAATTGCATGGAGTTCAACATCGGAAATGGAACTTCCTTCACTTCCTGTTAATCCTACTATCATTTTATCTAAAGGATCATATCCTGCAAATACTACTGTTGTATTTCTGAAACTGGTACTACCAACTCTTTCCCCTGAACGAACTTCATAAGCGGCCGCTCTTCCTCCTGAATAGATAGTAATGAATAATCCATTTTCTGAAAAGCTTACTCCTTTAACAGGCTGATCAAAAGATATCGTATTAAGAGAATTTCCGAATTTATCGGTTAACTCAATTTCATCATCTGTTCCGGATTTTGTAGAAACAAAGGCAATAAATTCTCCATTTGAAGAAACTTCAACTACTGAAAGCGCACGGTCTGTACTATAAAAAATATCGCTTGGAGTATTTCCTGTTGTAATTATTTTTGCTCTTGATCCGGTTAGACCATTCATCACCACTTTAGGATTGAATAATACAATTGTTTTTCCTGAGACGTCCATAGCTAATTCCGAGATAGCCTCCCCTCCTTCACTCTGGGTACTGTTTGAAATTGAACGTTTAACCCTTCCGAAAGAATCATACACAAGAAAGTTTGCAATATTTTCACGAACAATGAATGATCCGTCGGGTAAAACAAATGCTTTCAAAGAGGGATCACTAGGCGGGGGATTATAGGAGCTGTTGAGCAATTCCAATCCACCTTCTTCTGAAACGACCACATTTGCACTACCAATATTCGCAGATAGATACTTAGTGTTTGAAGCTGTTGATGAGACAGTAAGTGATTGCGCTACTAAAGGAGCTGAAATTAGTACAATAATTATTAAAATCGATGTTCGCTTCATAATGAGTATTCCCTTAAATTTTGTATTCAAAGAAAGGAATTTTTAGATAAAAGTGCTTCTTCTAAAATCGTTATCTTTGAACGTATTTATCATCTCAAATTGGAAGAGCGGAATTTTTTTATGAATTATCATCTTATTACAGGAGGCTGCGGATTTGTTGGCCGGAACTTTGTTAAACGTATTTACAGAACAACGAGTGATACGATTCTATTCATTGATGATCTTTCAGTTGGAACTCATCCCTCAACTTGGCTTCCAGAGGGTACTCCTTCCAGAGAAGAAAATGGATTAACTTATTTTGGTGAAGATGAAAGAATGATTTTTATCCAAAATGATATTCGTCTGGTTTTTGAGGGCTTGATCGAAAACCCGGAATATTTCAAAGCTAATTATGAGCTTGATATCCCTACATTCAAAGATGTTTTTCATTTTGCAGCTATTGTAGGTGGTCGTGCCACTATTGATGGTGACCCCATGAAAGTAGCTCTTGATTTAGCTATTGATGCGCTTTTCTTCCGATGGATTTGTCTTTCAAAACCGGAAAGAGCACTTTATCCTAGTTCCAGTGCTGCTTACCCCGTTGATCTGCAAACAGAATCTGATGCCATTGCATTAAGCGAAAGTGATATTGATTTCACTCGGATGGGACAGCCCGATATGACCTATGGCTGGTCTAAATTAACCGGAGAATATTTGGCCTCTATCGCTGCCGAGTATTATGGAGTATCGGTTACGTGTATCCGTCCTTTTTCTGGGTATGGTGAAGATCAGGATTTAAGTTATCCCGTTCCGGCAATCGCACGACGTGCTGCACTTAAGGAAAACCCATTTGAAGTTTGGGGAAGTGGAAAACAAGGAAGAGATTTCGTTCATATCGAAGATGTAATAGATTGCACCTTACTCGCAATGGATCATATAAAAGATGGTTCTGCAATAAATATTGGTAGCGGAAAACTGACATCATTCCTTGATTTAATTCAGGTTTTTACATCCTTTGCCGGGTACACTCCGGATATCAAACCACTACTTGATAAACCGGTGGGTGTACATTCTCGCTACGCTAATATGGATTATGTGAATAATAAACTGGGTTGGAAGCCTAAACTCTCACTTGAGGATGGAATGCGCCGGGTATATGATGTAGCTGTAAAAAAATACACTTAAGATGCCCAAAATAGTCTGTTTCGGTCCGGGTCCAAAGTTTAAGGGAGGCATCTCAAACTACAATACTTCATTAGCAAAAACGCTGGATAAGAATCCTGAGAATGAAGTACACATCGTCTCGTGGACAAACCAATATCCGTCCATTATTCCTCGTGAGTTCGTTGATAAATCCAGTCAATCTGATTTCTTGGAGGGAACCAGAATACAGGTTAAGTACATTACTAATTACAATAACCCGTTAAGCTGGCGTCAAACTGCCCGGTATATAAAATCGTTGAATCCGGATAAAGTAATTTTTCAGTGGGCCATTTCTATTCAAGGACTTCCTATGGGTTCTATTGCTAACTGGCTGAAGAAATATTCTACTGCTGAAATTATTTTTGATCTTCACTTTGTGGTTCAGAAGGAAGGAAGTACTATTGATGAGCGATTCACAAAGCTTGGAATCAAACATGCTGATACTTATATCGCTCATGCATACAAAACAGTGGATGAACTTAAAGCAATTTATCCAAACCGTTCATTTTCAGTAAATGAGGATGGAACCCGTTCTGATACTGATTCCACAACTGTAATTAAGCTTTTTCACCCGGTTTACGATCTTTATCAGCCCGATCCTAGCTTTGATATTAATGGCTTCAAAAAAGAACTAGGGCTAAAAGAAAATGTATTTCTTTACTTTGGATTCATTCGGAAATACAAAGGACTACACAATGCGATAAAGGCCTTTAAAAAAGTTGCAGAAAAGCGAGACGATGTCTCTTTCCTGATTTGTGGGGAAGAATTCTGGGCAACTCTGGATACTTCAAAACTTTCTACTAAAATTAAGCGCGGATTATTTGGTATCGCTCAAAAACTGTTACTGAAAAATAAGGAAAGCGAGCAGGATTATCGCCCGCTTAAACTTGTTCAGGAATTTGGATTAGAAGATAGCATCATAGTTAAAAATGAATTTATCCCTAATGAAGATGTTCATAAGTATTTTCAAGTTGCCGATTGTAGCATCTTATACTATCTGACTGCCACCCCATCAGGTGTAGAGTCGCTTACATATAACTTTGAACTCCCAATCCTTGCCACCAGAGTTGGTCATTTTCCTGAAACCATTAAAGATGGATTTAACGGATACCTTGCTGAATCAGAAGATATTGATTCAATGGCGGAGCAAATGATTCGATTCCTTGATTATCCTCTTCCTCGAGAAAATGTACGGGAATCTGCCTCTGAAATGAGTTGGGATAATTATGTTTCAGCAATACTAAATGACTAACAGAATCATTGAACAATTCTGAAGATTTTTATGAAATTCTGTTGGTAACGAAAGGAAGAAACCCTTATCTTACTCGTCTTTCGAAAACGGGGAGTGGCGCAGCCCGGTAGCGCATTCGCTTTGGGAGCGAAGGGTCGCAGGTTCAAATCCTGTCTCCCCGACTTTACGAAAAATTCAAAATACAAATCACAAATTACAAGTAATTGAAATTTGTTTGTTTTTTGAATGTTGTTATTTGAAATTTTCAGTATGAGCGCCCATAGCTCAACTGGATAGAGCAATTGCCTTCTAAGCAATAGGTTTCAGGTTCGAGTCCTGATGGGCGTACTTATACTTAAAAGGCGACATGGCCGAGTGGCTAGGCAGAGGTCTGCAAAACCTCGTACGGCGGTTCGAATCCGCCTGTCGCCTCCATAAGGTTATATTTGACATATTGATTTTAATGCCGCGTTCGTCTAGGGGTCCAGGACGCCGCCCTTTCACGGCGGTAGCACGGGTTCAAATCCCGTACGCGGTACTTTGTTTAGCGGAACATGCAACCAGGTATTATTTACTTTATTGCCATAGTATTTATCATTTGTACATTTGGATATTGGTTTCTAATAACCAAAACGAATGAGCATTATGATGATGATTCTGACTAAACAATTATTCACGGAGCCTGTAGCTCAGTCGGTTAGAGCGCTAGTTTGTGGCACTAGAGGTCGTGGGTTCGATTCCCATCAGGCTCCCATTTATTGATTTTAGATTTTAACGCCGCGTTCGTCTAGGGGTCCAGGACGCCGCCCTTTCACGGCGGTAGCACGGGTTCAAATCCCGTACGCGGTACATGAAAAAGCCAAATCTGTTCAGATTTGGCTTTTTTTATACTCTTTTTTTGGGTTACTTGATTTATATAAAAAGCACTTGATAGCAGTTGTTAGCTATGCTTCTCCAATATATCCAATGCTTTTTCTTTATAAAATTCGGGACTGTAGGCTTTATCACCTCCCAGATCCAGTAAGTAGCGAAATCTTTCTAAGGCTTTTTCCTTTTCTCCAGATTCCAAATATGCCATTCCTAACCAATAATGGTGAACAGGAATATTACTTATAGCAATTGCTTGATTAAAATAATCAATCGATTGTTCAAAAGATCCTTCCGGAGATGTATTAAAAGTCAGTTTCGCCAGGCTACGGATAAACCAGTTCAATTTAGAAACCTCATAATGCCATCTTCCTAAAATGTGCAGCGCATCATGGTTTGAAGGATTTAATTCTACTGCTTTTTCCGCATATATACGTACGCTATCTGCCAGTTCTGCCTTTCCCCTTAATCCAGCAACAGTAATTCTTGCTCCATAGGCTACCGCTAAAGTTTCGAAATTCCTGTGATATAATGAGTCTTCTTTTAACGCCAGTTTTGCCCAATCCAGAGACTCAATTATGAGTTGTTTTCTATCTATATTAATTGAGTTACCATAACCCCCATATTGAGTATCCGTCAACTCAATAATTCTTAGAGATAACCTTCGGGTTAACGGACTATTATTTTCACAGGTCTCTCGGTTTTCTCTTAACCATTCAATCTCTTCTAATGGACCTATCTGATTCTTTACACTATCTGATGCTAACAAATTTTTCTGAACACATAGTGTATAATCGGAGTACGGATTAATTTTCAAAGAATCTTGCACAGTTTGTGCGTCAATATTTGGGCTAAGGATAAAGCTGTTTAATACTAAAAAGGAGGTAATTACTTTCCGGAATATCATTCTATTTAAATGGTTTTCTATTATGCACAACTCAAAATGATGCATTATAGTCTATCAAAGTATTAAAAAGATTTCATAGTCTATTTCAATTGCAGAAATCCCTCTCTAAAGCTCATCTTTCAATGATGGCTTCTGGTGCTCAACATGATTCTTATTAATCAATTCGCCAAGCAAACCTGTGGAAAAGAACTGGACACCCAATACCATCATAAGTATTCCTAAAAAAAGTAATGGGCGGTTGCCAATTCCCATATCTAAGACTAATCGAAGAAAGGCCATATATATATTAATTACACCACCAATAAAAAGTAAAAGCACGCCAATGCTACCAAAAAAATGCATCGGCTTTTGGAGATAACGTTGAACAAAAAGAATGGTAACTAAATCCAGAAATCCATTAATAAAACGCGAAAGTCCAAATTTGGTATTTCCATATTTACGCGGATGATGTTTTACAACCTTCTCAGTGATTTTATTAAACCCGGCGCGCTTTGCAAGCATCGGCACATATCGGTGGAGTTCACCATATAAATAAATATTCTTTACAACATCACTTTTATACGCTTTAAGACCACAATTGAAATCATGGAGTTTAATTCCGGCTGAAATTCTTGTTACAAAATTGAAAAATTTTGATGGTACCGTTTTAGAAATTGGGTCATGACGTTCTTTTTTCCAGCCACTAACCAAATCATACCCATCTTTCAACATCTGCACCATTTCCGGAACTTCATTTGGGTCATCCTGCAAGTCAGCGTCCATAGTTACAATAAACTCTCCTTGCGCTTTTTCAAAGCCCGCCTGAAGTGCTGTACTTTTACCATAGTTATTCCTGAAAGAAATCCCTTTAATATGATCACCTTTTTCTTCCAGGCTTTTAATAACAGTCCAGGAAGAGTCAGTTGATCCGTCATCCACAAAAATTACTTCGTAAGTAAATGCACCTTTTAATGATGATTCTATCGCTTTCTCAAGTTCCGGTAACGATTCTTCCTCATTATATAATGGAATAACAATGCTTATATCAACCGGATATTTTTTTTCCTCAACTGCCAAAATGGATTCTTTTAAAATAGGTTAGAAATGATTTTCTTAACTGAACTAAATTTGATGATAAAATACACTTTCTGGAAGCTATGAAAAAATTGTATTACTCAATGGGGGAAGTAACCAAACTAACGGGACTTGCTCCTCATGTACTACGGAACTGGGAAAAAACATATACTCAACTCAACCCAAAAAAGAATAGCGCCGGAAACAGAGCATACAAAGAAGAAGAAGTAAACCTGATTTTTAAAATCAAAGAATTGCTGGAAGACAAAAAATATACCAGTGAGGGAGTCCGTAAAGTTTTGAGCGGGCAATCTGAAGTATCCGAACCGAATGCTGATTTATCGGCTGACCTAAAAAAAGATCTTACTGAGATGAAAATTTTTTTGAACGACCTGCTCGAGAAGCTTTGATTACTCCGTTCTCATTCTCATCAAAAGAAGTAACAAAAACTGTGCACAAACCATAAGCGCAACCCCTACCAAGTGTACAACCTGAAATGCGGGAGGCATTCCGAAATATTCCAGAATCACACCTGCAGCTATTTGTCCGATTATTAAACCTGCATTTAAATACGAGAGCTTAGAAACAATTCCATCAACTTTAAACTTTCGGATTAGATATATCAGATAAGCACCTGCAATTACTACTAGCCACGAAAAGCTCCTATGAATCAGGAAAACACTTCCTGATTGCTCTACCCAGTTACCTCGCTCTGATACTAATTTGATTGCATCAATGGCTTCTCTGACCTGAGTGCCCAGAATAAGTTGTGCAGTAGTACATATTAAAAGCGCAATTGTAGCCCAATAAATTTTCTTACTTACATCTGAATTCAATTCAAGAGTCACATATTCTGAAGTTGCCTTAAATGCCCCGTAGAGTAATACATTCACAATTACCAAAGCAAAGATCATATGAATAGTAATTGTTCCAGGGAGAAGATTCGTACTAACTACAATTGAGCCCAGCCACCCTTGAAATCCAGTTAAAAACACTGCAATTCCTGATACTATGGTAATAGACCGTTCTGTTTTCCAATATCTGAACGATGCCAGAAAGGTTCCAAAAACCAGAATACCAATAATAGCCCCTACTAACCTGTTTAAATACTCCGTCCATGTTTTAATTGCATTAAATTCTTCCGGGATTTTAACCTTAGGATCGTTTTCTATTTTATTGGCAAGCTCATCAAAACCCAAAGAATTTAAATAGCCCACTATCTTTTGATTCTTTTTTATTCTCTGCTCCAGAAAAACTTCTTTATAATTTGCAGGTAATTCAGAAGCATCGGTTGGGGGAACCCATTGACCGAAACATTTTGGCCAGTCTGGACATCCCATACCGGCACCTGTGGAACGAACCAGCCCTCCAACTAAAATTAAGAACAAAGTTGCAGCAACAGTAGTTATCGCGATCTTTTGGTAGGCATTTAATTTCATGCGGAAACAGGTACCAAATTTGTGTTGAATTGGTTAACTTTCTGATCTTTAAAAATACGTTTCTATTTAAAGAAATTCATGAGTTCACAAGAAGAAAAAGTAGTAATTGAGCGTTCCCTTTCGAACACCATTTCAGATTATTATCAGTTAACTAAACCCGGCATCACCTTTGCCGTTTTGATAAGTATGTTGGTTGGTTTTGTTGTTGGAAGTGCTGGCTCTATCGACTTTATTTCCATGATTCATGCTTTGGTTGGGACTTATTTAATTGCTGCGGGAACAGGTGCTCACAATCAATTTATGGAGCGAAATCTGGATGGTTTGATGAAGCGAACAGAGCGACGTCCGCTTCCAGCTCAAAGAGTACCCGCAAAAAAAGGTGCTATTTTTTCTCTTACCCTATTATTCACCGGACTTACTTATTTGGTTTTGATGGTTAATCCAGTAGCAGGTGTTGTGTCTTTTGCTACTGCTCTTATTTATTTGGCAGCCTATACTCCGATGAAGCGTATTTCTGCTTTTAATATTTTGATTGGAGCTATACCAGGAGCACTTCCTCCGGTTGGTGGATGGGCTGCAGCTACCGGAACCATTACAGACCCAGGCATGTGGCTCTTTTTTGGGATTTTATTTCTTTGGCAAATTCCACATGTAATGGCTATCGCATGGATGTATAAAGATGATTACTCCGGTGCCGGTTTTAAGATGCTACCAAAAAATGATTCAGAAGGTAAAAAAACTGCGTTCTATGCACTATTGTGTACCATTTCACTTTTTCCCATTAGCTATGCTGTATATGCTTTAAATATAGCAGGTGTAGTATTTCTGACGCTCGCAGTTATCCTTGCAATTATTTTCTTTGTTTACGGAATTCGCTTTGCCATTGACCGTACAAGGTTAAATGCCCGAAAGCTGATGTTTGCTTCGATTATATATCTACCTATGATTTGGGTAGCTGTATTTATAGATATGCTATTCTAATACTCCGTGCAAAGCATTGTAATCTTTGATTACCTGTTTTAAGAATATGGGATCTGTCATATTTGTTTTCCCTATCCCCATTTTTTCCTGAATTTTCATTCTGGTTTTGGCTGTCATTCGTATCCAGGTGGCATAATCATATTGCGCACTAGCTTTCAACACTTCATTAATAATAGAAATATCATCGTCAGATAATTCCATAACCTGTGGGAATACAGCTTCATATTCTTCCTTAAAGTTTTCAAAAACAGTATCTGACAGCTTTGTTCTTTTGCCAAGCTTAATAACACATGTCTTGGCTGCTATATCTCCTAAACGCTGACCTTTCCCATTGATTAATACAGCTACCAATGCTACCCCTCCGGATGTTGCTGTCACTTCAAATAATCTAATTAGCCACCTTAAAAGGTAATTACTAAGCTCTGGTTGAGTTCCATCAAGTTTAACCACTCGAATACCAATCAACCATTTTCCGACACTATAACCATTCCATAAAATTTCTATGACCAGATGATAGAGCATGATTGGCAAAAATATAATCAATAAAGTTAGCCACATATATTCATCACCTGAAGAGCTGTCAACAGGGGAATCTGAACCTTCTGCCATTGAACCAATTGAAATAAGAAAAATCCAATATGCACCTATCACTATTAAATCAAGAAAATATGCAATACACCGATCCAGAATACTTGCCGGCTTATAATTTAATTGCACATGTTGCGCTGTCTCTACTCCAATATTGGCCATCTGTTAGTTTTTATTTTGTATGAAATAGGGTACTATTAAAACGGAAGTTAAAGTACATTCCACCCACTCAAAAGAAAAGTCAAAGTTTAGCAATATGAGGGAAGTAGCTTTCCTGAAAAAAAATTCTGAAAAGTGGAAGACATTTGAGGCCATGCTGATCAAACCGGGAAAAGAGTCTGCGGATACCCTTGCTGATTTATACATTAAAATTTCCAATGATCTCGCATTTGCTCAAAGTAATTATCCAAACAGTAAAACTACTGCCTACCTGAATGATCTTACGATAAAAGCGCACAATACGCTTTACAAAAATAAACGCGCTGATCTATCCTCCATAATTGAATTCTGGACTAAAGAGATACCTTCTATTTATGGTCGGCGACAAAAAGAAGTATTACTCTCTCTTCTGGTTTTTTCTATTGCTATAATTATAGGCGCATTATCTTCCTACCTCGAAGACGGTTTTGTTCGAAGTATTTTGGGAGACCGCTATGTAAACATGACCATAGATAATATAGCGAACGAAGACCCTCTTGCCGTGTATAAAGATGAGCACGCTATGAATATGTTCCTTGGTATTACAATAAATAACATCAGGGTCTCATTTCTGGCATTTGTATTCGGATTGATTTCGTCCATTGGTACCGGCTTACTCCTTTTTTATAATGGAATTATGGTAGGTGCTTTTCTTCAGTTTTTTGCTAAATACACACTACTAAAAGAGGCTTTATTAGTAGTATTTATTCATGGAACACTAGAACTCTCAGCCATTGTACTTGCTGGAGCGGCAGGCTTTGTTCTTGGAAACAGCTTTCTTTTTCCTCGTACATATAGTCGCTACGAATCTTTTCTAAAGGGAGCAAAAGAAGGAGCAAAAATGGTGTTCGGGCTAACTCCGATTTTTATTATGGCTGGTTTTCTGGAATCTTTTGTAACCAGATATACTGAAATGCCTCTCTTTTTAAGTTTGACCATTATTCTGGGTTCAGCTGCATTTATACTTTATTATTTCGTTATTTATCCAATCTCAATCAATAAAACTAACACTGCTTTATGAAGACAATTACACTGAGAGAAGCACGCGATTTTGGGGAAATCATTTCAGATACCTTTGGATATGTGCGTGTTCACTTTAAGTCCCTCACCAAAGGATTACTCTTATTTTCTCTCCCTTTCATAATTATTTCCGGAATCTTAATTGGTGGTTCCTTTGGAGATATAATAACTAATGCTGAAAACCCAGAAGCCATAGATGCAATGGCTGGCATGGTTGGGCAGTTTTTCCTTGGCATTCTTCTATTAATGGTAACTTTCCTTTTTATCATTATTATTGTGCTTAAGCACATCCAGTTAGTTGATGAAGGCGTTGAAGAAATTGATATGGGGATGCTTACTGAGGGATTAGGGAGAAATATTGGTGGACTTCTTGGTATCATAATTATCACAGCAGTAGCAACCACTATTGGATTCTTTATATTTGTACTCCCAGGAATTTATTTAGCGATCAAATTATCCCTGGCTCCTGCTATTTATGTGATTGGAGAAGAAGATTTTGGTGAAGCATTATCTAAATCATGGGAGTTAACCAAAGATTATTGGTGGTTTACGTTTGGTGTTAGCTTTGTGATGTCATTAATCTTAAATGTGATTTCAAACGCATTTATTATTCCGCTTTACATTGTTCTTAGTGTAATCATATTTTCTTCCGGTGACCCAAATCCTGATTCCTTTGGCTCCGTATTTAGTGTTATTTATGGACTTTCCATGGTCGTTGTAGGAATTTTTTATTGCTTCCCGATCATCTCTCAAGCACTTGTTTATTTCCATTTGAATGAAGTAAAAACCGGAGCTTCCCTGTTTGACAAAATAGATTCTTTGGGCGAAGACTAAGATTGAGTATAAATAAGTTCATCAGAAAAATGTTTAATAAAGCATTAATAATCATAATGCTTTTAAGTGGCTTTTTTACAAATGCTCAGTCATTGTATGCATTCCAGTCAGCGTCTGTAGATACAACTGCAGAATTAAGAATACCCAATGGTGAGCGACTTGCAGAAATCAGTCAAAACTCAGATTACAATTACAGAGAAACCCAGGCTGAATTAGGACTTTGGGATCGTTTCATGATGTGGCTTCAAAATCTGGTAGGCGAATGGCTACGGGAAGAATATGTAGAGCTTTTCCTCAAAATTACTGCCGGTATTGCATTCATTGCTGTGTTATATCTTCTCATTAACCAGATTAGCAAAGGCGAACTTCGAAATGCTTTGAGAAAAAGAAGAGATAGAACCTTGTTGGACTTAAACTTTAAAACAGTACCTGAAACAGATTCCAAACTGGATGAATTACTCCAAAAAGCACTTGAGAAAAGAAATTACACACTAGCAGTCCGGTTTCTATATCAAAAATCTATACTGTTATTGAAAGAACAAGGGCTTA
Source organism: Balneolaceae bacterium (assembly GCA_017795005.1). Taxonomy (GTDB): domain Bacteria; phylum Bacteroidota; class Rhodothermia; order Balneolales; family Balneolaceae; genus RHLJ01. The sequence goes on from CP051242.1 coordinate 3,161,005, forward strand.
TTAACTGGAAGGTTGATAAAACCAACCACGATTTTTTATATGAACTAGGGAATCATCCCGTAGCTATCCCTTTTGATCGACTAACGTATTTCCATGAGTATGTAGATTACGGAGATTTCAAGATCGATGAGCACCGATACCGAACCATAAATAAGGTATTTGAGGAATTCAAAAAATTGGTACAGACATCAAAATGAAGAAGGAATATCGTTACATAACCTTTCTCGTTCTTTCTATTTTGTTGTATGTAACAGTAGAAGTTATGAAGCCCAAACCGGTAGATTGGTCAGATGACTTTACTAAACAACGAACTATTCCTTACGCTACAAAAATTCTTCACGAAGAACTTAGTACGCTATTCCCGAATCAACTAATTGATGAAAACCGGGAAACCCTTTTTTTGGTCGATTATTATACCGGTTCCAAAAACTGGTTATTTATAAATGCAGAATTTCAATTCGACGAATTTGAAGCCGAAACTTTACTTGATCGCGTTTCATCTGGTGATGAAGTATTTATTGCCGGGCGGTTAACCGGTTTTTTAGCGGATACTTTGAATCTTGATTACGGATATTATTATGGTGGCCTTGACAGCACGATCTTCCTTGATAGTATGCGTTTAAATATTTCATCACCTTCAGCTTCTTTGAATGGGGAATGGAAATACGATGCAGATGGCACCTTCTTTTATTTTAACTCATACGACTCCTCCCGAACTACGGAACTTGGTAGTTGGGAAAACACCTATGTAAATTTCATTCGGATTGATCTCGGTGAAGGAGCATTCTACTTAAATAGTACACCTTATTTGTTCACGAACTATTATATGAGAGAGCCGGAAAAAGCAACATATGCCTTTCATGTTCTTTCACATCTACCTGTCCAGGGTACCATTTGGGATAGTTATTATAAAGCCGGAAAAAGCATTTCCGGAACTCCCATGTATGTCATTCTATCCACTGAAAGTTTGAAATACGCCTGGTATTTGGCTCTGTTTTCATTGTTCTTATTTATGATTTTCAAAGCACGAAGAAAGCAACGTATTATCCCAATTATTAAAGCCCCTGAGAACTCTACCCTTAATTTTACTAAAACTATAGGGCTACTATATCTCGAACAAAGTTCGCATAAAAATATTCTTGAAAAGAAAGTCCGCTTCTTTTACGATTATATTAAAAATCATCTTCGATTGGATACCAATGAAGTTGATGAGGTATTTAAAACCGATTTGGCTGCGCGTTCCGGAATTCCCAAAAAAGATATTATCAAACTATTCGATCTGATTGAACTCACTCAGCATTCAACTAAAATCTCGGATACAGAACTAAAGCTGGTCACCGACCAAATCGATCAATTTTATCAAAACACACAACGATGAGCGAAAACGAACTACCACCATCAGAAGAAACGCCTTCAGAAGAAGAACTTACCTTTACAAGTAGAATGGATTTATCTGGAGTGAAATCCCTTGTGGAATCCATCAGAAAAGAAATCGGCAAAGTAATTATTGGTCAGCAACAAATGATTGATTTAATCATTACCGCTATGCTTGCCGATGGACATGTACTTATAGAAGGAGTTCCAGGTGTTGCCAAAACGCTTACCACTAAATTAATGGCGCAAGTGATTGATGTGGATTTCTCCCGCATTCAATTCACACCCGATCTTATGCCTTCGGATGTAATCGGTACTTCCGTCTTCAATCCTAAAAACACTGAATTCGAATTCAAAAAAGGTCCGGTTTTTTCTAATATGGTGTTAATTGATGAGGTGAATCGTTCTCCTGCGAAAACACAGGCAGCCCTTTTTGAAGCTATGGAAGAACGTCAGGTTTCGGTGGATGGAGTCACACATAAACTGGAAGCTCCATTTATGGTGATTGCTACTCAAAACCCAATTGAACACGAAGGAACCTACAGGTTACCGGAAGCCCAACTCGATCGTTTTTTATTTAAAATAGAGGTGCCCTATCCAAGTCTGGAAAACGAAATCGATATTCTTAAAACCAGTTTTGAGCGTGGTAATGTGCTCGATATTTCTTCGCTGAGCAAAGTGGCATCCGCTAAAGAATTAGTTACACAGAAAGAAACCATAAATAAGGTACATGTAGAAGCCGACCTTATGAAATACATTGTAGAAATTGTACAGCAAACACGAAATTCCAGTTCTATCTCGGTGGGCGCTTCCCCAAGAGCATCCGTTTTTGTAATGCGCGCTGCTCAGGCATGGGCTGCTATCAAAGGCCGGGATTTCATCACTCCAGAGGATGTAAAATCCATCATCAAACCCGTTCTTCGACACCGGATTATCCTCACTCCCGAAAAAGAAATGGAAGGTGTGAGTCCTGATCAGATAATTGATGTGACTCTTGAAAAAATTGAGGTACCGAGATAAGACGCTTTTTCTCTGAAATATTTCTTACGTCCAGGTTATTTTATGCGCTACTGGTAACGGTGTTTTTATTCATCTTTGGATATTTCTATCCCGTAGTTATGGGTATTGCTCAAATCTCTTTGATTGGAATTGGAGCGCTTTTCATACTGGATCTTATATTAATGTTTTCGGTCCGGAATCCTGTCTCAGCTGATCGAGTTGCCCCAAACCGGTTATCCAATGGAGATGAAAACACAATTCGATTGAATCTGGAAAGCTCATATACCATGTCGGTATTAGCAGAAGTGATAGATGAAATTCCGCATCAGTTTCAGGTTCGGAATTTTAGTTTGAAACTAGTGCTAAATCCCGGTGAAAAGAAAAGCATCACCTATGAACTCCGCCCTACGGAACGTGGAGAATATGATTTTGGGAATATTCGGGTATATGCCCAATCCATTATTGGATTAGTGAACAGAAGATCTACCATTCCACAACATGAAGTCATTCCCGTTTATCCTTCGTTTATCCAGATGCGGAAATTTGAAATGTACGCCATTTCAAATCGTTTGACTGATATTGGAATTAAGAAAATCCGTCGACTTGGTCATACAATGGAGTTTGATCAGATTAAAGAATATGTACCCGGTAATGATATCCGTTCCATTAACTGGAAGGCTACAGCCCGATCAGGTTCTCTGATGGTAAACCAATACCAGGATGAACGGTCCCAGCAGGTTGTGAATGTGATTGACATGGGGCGTGTTATGAAAATGCCTTTTGACGGACTGAAACTCCTGGATTATGCCATAAATACAAGTCTGGTAATTTCGAATATCGCACTCATTAAAGAAGACAAAGCCGGACTCCTCACTTTTACTAACAAAGAAGTGACGGTTGTACGACCTGAAAAAAGACGAACACATATTCAGCGAATTCAGGAAAGTTTATATAATCTGGATACCAATTTTCTGGAATCCAATTATGAACGTTTACTTATTGGATTGAAGACACATTTGAATCAACGCAGTCTGATACTACTCTATACTAATTTTGAGACTTTGGATAGCATGCGCCGCCAGCTTCCTTATCTGCAGCGTATTGCACGGGATCATTTACTCGTAACTATCTTTTTTGAAAACACCGAACTTTCCGAACTCCTGAAAGAACCGGCAGCTTCAACGAGTGATATTTATATAAAAGCCGTAGCAGAGCAGTTCGATTATGAAAAACGTCAGATTGTGAAAGAGTTAAACCAGCGTGGAATCCGAACTATCCTTACTCCTCCCAAAGAACTCTCGGTAAATGCCATCAATAAATATCTGGAACTAAAGGCCAGAGGGTTGATTTAACCAAATCTTGTGGGCAATAAAATTAATCCGTTACTTCAACAAAAACCAAGAACCTGCGCCCCCCGGCGTTAGAAAGCCTTAAACTACATTAATGAAAAATCTAGCAATACTTGGAGTTCGATTTCTTGCATTATTTGCTCTACTTAGAGCATTAATGTATTTGGAGTTTATCCCTTCAATTCTGGTCGATGAATATTTCAGTCTCTCCGATAGCTGGCATTCATTTGTAGTAATAGGATTTTACTTACTTTTTTCAGGCTTTTTGTTTATTACCTCTGAACGTGTAGCATCATTCATGATTCCAGAATTGAAAGATCAAGACTTTCAAATTGATAATTATGAGAAGTTTTCGGCTGTTCTATTTTCTTCAATTGGTTTACTCATAATCTATTGGTCTATTCAAAGTCTGTTCAATAGTATTGCTTCAATAGTAAACATGAATATGATGTACCCGGATAACCCAGACATGCAAGAATATCGAAGACTAACAATAATTTTTGGAGGTCTTATTCAAGTAATTCTTGGAATACTTCTTTTTATTGGAGGTAAGAAACTTGCAAAATGGTGGTATGATTTTAGAAACTGGACATAGAAATCGGCTTACTAACAAGCGTTCCAAGCAGACCCGGACAAAATGCGGTTCGTTATACTACCTTACCAATTAAAGCTTATGAAAAAATGGAAAATTTTGTTCTTTACTTCATTAGTTCTTTTAGTTGTAACTAATCTTTTCTGGCTATATAAATCTATTGACATTGGAATAACTCAGACCTACCAAGGTGATTCAACTGAGAAACAAGAAGAGGTAATAGGTATACTTAGTGAGTTGATCATTGAAGGAGCAAAAAAGTACTCTCAAGAAGATATTCTCTTTTTACTTCGACAAAAGTATCCCGATGGATTTATCGTAATGGAAGAGAACAAAGTTATCTATTACGGAATCCATTTTGAGTTCGAAAATGATTCTTTGGTTTCAATTATTGATAATTGGTAGTATAACAAGCGTTTCAAGTCGACTAACTAGCCAATAGCTTATCTCATGGAATACATCTTACTCTTTTTAATATTCGGGTGTTGTGCTACTGTGTATAAAATTATCGTTGAGGCGAGAAAAAAAGAGCAGGAACGGCGAGAGCTTATTGATGAACTTGGCGATGATTACGAGGAATACCTGAAGCGGAGAAAAAGAAAGTAAATTGTCCTCTATGCTGGTATCCAAAAGCTTAAAGGATTGAATAAGCTTAAGAACATATCTTTCTAACAGGCTGGATTTAGTAAATAAAATCAATATTTTCGGATATGCGGAATATCTCTTTTTTATTAATTTTTCTGTTCTCAGGAATAAATGCTTTTGCACAGGAAAACACCCAAAGCGGAATTATAATTAGTACTAATATCAATGATCATTTTTTAATTATCGATGATGATTTTGAAAATGCTGTCAGAATAACTGAACCGGATACTATATTTTTGGATCCCGGGACTTATCAATTCCGAATAGCAAGTCCGCTTAAAAATGACTTCGTTTTCAGTGAGAATATTTCACCGAATGAGTTTCTTATAAAACAATTAAATCTTCATTCTTCGAACTATGACCCTCAGTTTAGTTCTTATCCTTTACTCTACTGGGATTCCAATATTATCGTATTTAGTGAAGAGAATGCCGATATTTATCTGAATGGTGAAAAGGTTGGATTAACAGCTGTTGCACTAAAAATTCCATCAGGGATTGTATCCTTAAAAGCGGAGAATAATTCACTCTCTTCGATAAAGAATATTTATGCATCCAACCGTAGTCTACAGGTTATTAACTTGACTACGTTACCTGTAAAAAAGAAAGCTCTGACACTATCTTTCATTCCCGGAGGAAGTCAATTCTATAAACAACAAAAAATAAAAGGTGGTTTACTGGCCGCTGGCTTTCTCTCTTTTGTGACTACATCAATCATTTTTAACCAAAAATTCAATGATGCTGAAAATGACTACGATGTCTTCCGAACTTTTTATCAAAGTTCCTCTGATCCATCTGATGTATTAAGATATGCCCGATTAGCTGAGGAAAGCCTGGACGATTCTGAGAAGTATTACAAACAACGAAATCTGGCACTTCTTGGTACAGGTGTTATATATCTATATAATGTTTTGGATGGACTTTTATCGGAACCAAGTCAAGGATATTACAAACCCTGGAATTTCGATCCCTATTTCCAGTTCAGTAATGATGCATTGGATTTTTACGGAATTACGGTGACGAGGAAGTTTTAATGAAGAGCTGTAAAACGCTATTATTCCTCTTACTAGCTTTTATACTGTTTCAGTTTTGTAATTCTCCTCCTGCAGGTTTTGAACGGAATAATCCTTATGACTTTGAAAGTGAAAGTTTAGATCTAAGTCTTCTTAGTGACTTAGATTTTAAAGTGCAGGTAGTAGATTTTAATTCAGTAAATATCTCCTGGCCTTATATACCGGAACTTAAAGAACTTCAACTGTTGCGAGTATCTTATACTAATGAAGAACAGGAAATTATTTTTGAAAATACTATAGATACGGACACCACATTTACAGATTCTATTCAGAATTCTGGGAATTACTTTTATAGACTTAACTTCATCACTTCAAAAGATGATCAAATTAGTTTTGAAAGTGATACCATATTAAGTAATTGGATTGAAGGACCTGTGTTGGAATACAATGATGATGAATACAGAATCTCTGGCTCACAAACGTTTGCAATGAGAACAGAGGATAACAAAGCTCTAATTCAGTTTAACGAATCCTTCAATTATAGTCCCATACTTACTGAAATAGATCTCGAAAATGAAGTTTGGGAAATCAAACCTTTTATAAATAATCTTGGATCAAGTCACGATTTTATTCGTTCAAATCACTTTCATAAACTTAATAATGATCAGTTTCTTGTTATTGCAAAGTTTTTTCGGAACCAAAGCTTCCTTGGATATACCTGTAATGTAAATTCTGAAAATTGTACCGAAATCGGTCCGGGGAATTTGAGTAATAATGCAAATCTTACCAATACATCCTTCTCAACATTAAATGATGGAAGGGTAATATTTACAGGTTGGAGAGGAAGCTCTTTTGCCAGGATATTCAATCCATCAGACAATAGTGTAACCAATATCAGTTCTCCACGGGATAATAAAATAATTTCTACCCTTACAACGCTTGAAAATGGAAACGTCATAGGTTGTGAAAGCAATCAGGGTGAGGAAGTAGGAAATACCTGTCAGATTTTTAACGTTTCAACGGGTATCTGGAGCTATATAAACCCTCATCCTCTAAATCAATACGAGATAAATTCAATTTTAATGAAAGATGGAAAAGTCTTTTTTATCGATAGATGGGATGGCAGTACAAATCAAGCACAGATTTATGATCCTATCGCAAATAATTGGTTTTTAACAAGCAATACTAAATTTAGCACCAACAGATTTTTCTACTATTCATTTATACGCCCTTTTCAAATACTTGAGTCCGGTAAAATTTCTGTTATTACTAACCAACAAACCAATTTAAAAATTGAGATTTATGACTCAAACAGTGATTCATGGATAAAGACTTATCACTTACCTGATCATGTTTCGGTTTTGTATAATATGATAGAGTTAACATCAGACAAATTTTTGGTTACATATGCTGCGGAGGAATTCCCTTTGGTTCCAAAGTCTGCAATGATCAAAATTCAGGATTAGCTTTTGAATATTTCAAATTCAATAAAGAATAATTATATCAAGATTTTGTTCTAAACGAAAAGATGAAAAGAATATCATTATTACTTTTTTATGTTATAGGGTTGATCATATTTCAGCAGTGTGATACTCCCTCTTCCGGACTGGAAAGAAATAACCCTAATGATCCTGATTTAGAAAGCTTTGTTATTCAAGCTCCTCAATTTTCAGGTTTCGAATTTTATTCTGACAAATCTGTAAAACTAACCTGGACTGATACAACAAGTTATATAGACGGTTATATACTTGAAAAATCTCTCGATGGTATTAATTTTAACCTGCTCGATACGGTAGAATATCCAACTTCAGAATATATTGACGATTCTAAAGCATTAACACGAGACACCCAATATTCCCTTAAATCATTCCGAAAAATTGAAACAGGACTTAATGTTTCCGACTCTGCTATATACGGTATCGATTTCGGAACTATGCTGCTAGTAAACTCTTCCTATTCGCCCTCTCCTTCTCAACTGAACCTCTCATGGGAGTTTACTTCTAGCTGGCCTTTTATTGTAGAGATTGTTGTTTTTTCCGGCTTCGATGGAGTTTCTTATGTGGATACCCTAAGAAACGGAGAAACAAGTTTTACTTATCCATTCGAACAGGACTTTGAAGAAAGATATTTAGAAGCGCGTGCTTATGTCTTTGAGGAAGAACTTCTTGATACCACTGAAAACCAAATGCTCACACGCATAGGAACGCAATATCTTACCATGGATCATTTACCCGATAACTTCCAGGTTAATGTGGTTAATGAAATGGAAGTAAACATGAGCTGGGAAGATAATTCGGGTATAGAAGAAGGTTTTCAAATTTTGAGAAGCAAAAAGTATCTGGGATCTGATCCTGAGGTTATTGCAACCTTACCACCTAATACTACAACCTATACTGATTCAGACTCTCCTTTTACCAATGCTTATTCTGATTTTGATGGAAATAGAATTGTCGAATATGGAGTCCGAGCCTATATAGGAGATACTCATACCGGTGTTTTTGGGTATGAAGCAGTTTTACCTTACTCACAACCTCCAACGTTATACGAAAATGCTACAACATCTTCGTCCATCGGGCTATTCTGGACACAACCGAATAGTAACGTTCCTATTACAAGTTATATCCTGCAAAGAAGCGTCAATAACGGTCCTTTTTCTGATTACCAAACCTTTGATTCTAGTGGTAATAGTTATGTAGATACCGATTTACAATCTGAAAACGAATATTCTTATCGCGTACGGTCAAATGCTTCTCCTTATTCAAACCGCATTGATTTCCATCAATCTATCTACTTAAAACTTTCACGTGATATGAGAATAGATAACCCCGGCTTTTTTAAGCTATCTGATTCAGGAAACCTTCTCGTTACTTCCGGTATTATTAGTGGAAAAACTTATATGCTTATTTATAATGTAAATACCGGAGGAAGAACCAAAAGCTATCAGGTATCTGGGTATGAAATTACAAACTCGGATATAGATGAAGAAAGAGGAAGAATTGCCTTTACTTCTAATGAAACTAACTCTCTGGTAGTTATCGATTATGTAAACGACGAAATTATCGCTGAAGAGAACAATTTCAGCAACGTATATGATTTAGTTTTTTCTCCGGATGGTAAGTTCATCTATACGGTAAACATGAATTCTGAAGTGAAGAAATATGACATCAATTCTAATTCGGTAGTCTTTACCAAAGCACTTAATAGTACTACCGGAGGTTTTAGAGGAATCACAATAAACCCAACCGGCGATAAAATTGCAGCTAATTATGATGGTCTGTTTTCAATAATTGATTCATCTGGAACTACAGTAGAACAAGCAGGTATAGATCAAGGGTCTGTTTCTAACTTTATCAGTTTCTCCGGATCGGGAAATACACTTTCTTATATTTCGCATTTCAATCATGCCTTTGCTTTTGATGCAAATAGTAAGGAACGCTTATTTGGAGCCAGCGCACAACACATTTCCGTCAATTTTGATGATAGGTATGCAGTAATCAAAAACAGAGATGGAGTTTATTTAATCGATTTACAGCTTCAACAATCAGTATCATTTCTTTCTTCAGGTGCTAATCAAATCCGGTTTTCACCAAATTCTAATAAAGTGATGCTCCTGAATTCAAACTCCATTCAAGTCTGGGAAATCAGTGACGATGAAAAATGGATAAAAGATGAGCAACCTAATATTTATGACTAGGAATAGTCTGAATCCAAAAAATTCAATAAATCTCAGGGAAATCACCCGGACGACATTCCTTCATGATGTCGTAGATCTCATCAAATATTTCTTCGGCATTAGGTTTACTGAAATAATCTCCATCTGAGGCGTACGCAGGTCGGTGTGCTTTAGCCGTTAAGCAACGGGGTTCTGAGTCGAGAAAATAAAAGCCTTTTTGCTCCTGAACTATGTTCTGCATAATAAATGCGGAAGCTCCACCGGGAACGTCTTCATCCACAACAAGTAAACGGTTGGTTTTCTTAACCGATTCAACAATTGTATGATTGATATCGAAAGGCATAAGTGTTCTTACATCAATTACTTCTGCAGAGATTCCTACTTCCTCCAAGTCCGGTAAAATGGAGGTAAGAATATTCAATGTAGAGCCATAAGATACTACGGTAATATCTGTTCCTTCGTTTAATACTTCAGGAATACCCAAAGGAGTAGTGAACTCACCCATATTAGTTGGTTGTGGCTCTTTAAGTCGATATGCATTTAACGGCTCTATTACTATTGCAGGATCATCTCCTTGCATCAGAGTATTATAGAAACCTGCCGCTTCGGTCAGATTTCTTGGAACACATAAATGAACTCCTTTAGCTCCTCCCAAAATAACTCCCATCGGAGAACCTGAATGCCAGATTCCTTCCAGTCTGTGACCTCTGGTTCTGATTATAACTGGTGAAGCTTGTCCTCCTTTTGTTCTGTAACGTAGTGTAGCGAGGTCATCACTTAATACATAAAAACAATACAACAGATAGTCGAGATATTGAATTTCTGCAATAGGGCGAAGTCCACGGAGTGCCATTCCAATCCCTTGTCCAAGAATAGTAGCTTCACGGATTCCGGTATCTGTGACACGAAGTTTACCGAACTTTTCCTGAAGCCCCTCCATTCCTTTGTTCACATCACCAAGTGCTCCTACATCTTCCCCGAAAGCAAGCACTTCTGGATGGTTGTCAAAAATCTTCTCAAAATTATCCCGAACTACAATTCTTCCATCCACCAGATCGGGTTCTTTTGAATACTTAGGTGGAACATGCTCTACATTCAGCGGCGAATAAGGAGTTTGGCTGAGCAAATGAGAATTATACCGCTCTTCATTAACAGGCTCATTTTCTTTTAACCAGTTTATAAGTTCTTTTCTTGCTGTATGGTCTGATCCTACCGTAAATCGTACAGCTTTTCTAGCCGCAGGAATAATATCTTTACGGATTGCGTTAGGAGTAATTTTTAACTTTTTGATCAGATCACCCAGTCTTGAATCTCCGGTAGCTTCAATAAGCTGATTAATTCGTTCCATAACGAATTTCTTCTCTTCTTTCATCGGAGAAATATAGGTGTCCCAGGCTTTTGCTTTCGCTTTGGTTACTTCCTGTAAAGCCTCTGCTTCAATCTGGTCCAAATCTGCTTCATGGGCAATCTTTTTGGCCAGTATCCATTTTCTCAATTGTTGTAAGCAACAATATTCCACTTCCCATTCAAGACGCTCCTTACTTTTATAGCGCTCATGCGAACCTGAAGTAGAATGACCCTGAGGTTGGGTTACTTCTTCCACATGAACAAGAACCGGAACATGATCTATTCTGGCGATCTCAGCAGCTTGTTCGTAGGTAGCAATCAAATCCTGATAATCCCATGCCTTTACATTAAAAATCTCGTAACCTGGCTCATCTTCTGTTCTTTGGAATCCGGCAAGTGCTTTTGAAATACTTTCTTTAGTGGTCTGATATTTTTTAGGAACAGAAATACCAAATGCATCGTCCCAAACAGACATCACAAAAGGAAGCTGTAACACTCCAATTGCATTCATAGCTTCCCAGAATACTCCTTCCGAAGTGCTGGCATCGCCAATTGTGCCAAATGCTACTTCATTTCCGCCATTCGAAAATTTCTTCCATTTTCCTTTGTGGAGAGCCTTATTCTCGCGGTACACTTTTGACGCCTGAGCCAGCCCCACCAATCTCGCCATTTGCCCTGCAGTAGGTGAGATACCGGACGCTGAATTTTTACTTTTCGTCTGATCAATCCAGTTTCCTTCCTCGTCAACTAACCGGGTACCAAAGTGAGAATTCATTTGTCTGCCAGCTGAGAATGGATCTGCTTTCTCATCAGGATGAGCATAAAGCTGAGCAAAAAACTGTTCGATTGTCAATTCACCTATAGCCAGCATAAAAGTTTGATCGCGATAATATCCGGATCTGAAATCCCCCTCCCTAAACACTTTAGCCATGGCTATTTGGGGTATTTCTTTCCCGTCACCAAAAATACCAAACTTGGCTTTCCCGGATAATACTTCCTTTCTCCCGGTCAAAGACATATACCTGCTAATCCACCCTAAACGGTAGTCTCCAAGTATTTCTTTTTTTTGAGCAGCAGTAAAGGTTTTCCTGGTATTTGGTGCCTTAACTTCAGCCATAGGTTATCTTACTTTTTAAAGATTAATTGCCCTAAAGAAAGGGCACTTAATATAGGGCAAAACTGTGTTTTTTTAAAGTAATAAAACTGTTAAATCTAATAACGACTTTAACTTAAAGCTCAATAAAACAGTGGTTTACAAAATTGATTGATCTGTAAAACCTCCCTTAGTCATCTTTATTGGATCCAAAGCTTTATCCAATTCTTCTTCCGATAAATCGGTCATTTCTTTGGCTACATCCTTTAATGCACGGTTTTCAGCATATGCTTTTTTAGCAATTTTAGCTGCCAGATCATATCCGATAATTGGATTAAGCGCAGTAACTAAAATTGGATTCCTCCCAACCATATCAGCGATCCTATCTTTTCTTACAGTAAGTTTTGATACAGACCGGTCTGCCAAGTTCCTGGCTGCATTTCCTAAAACCCGAATAGACTCCAGTAAGTTATGAGCTACAACTGGAAGCATAACATTTAACTCAAAATTACCCATTTGCCCACCTACCGTGATTGCTGCGTCGTTACCGATTACCTGAGCACATACCATTGTAACTGATTCTTCTATAACCGGATTTACTTTTCCCGGCATAATGGAAGATCCGGGTTGTAGTGCTGCGAGTTGCACTTCTCCTATTCCACTATTAGGACCTGAATTCATCCAGCGAAGATCATTCGCAATTTTCATCATACTTACTGCTATTGTTTTAAGCTGACCACTTAGTTCGACAGGAGCATCAACGGTTGCCTGTGCCTCAAAATGATTCTCAGCTTCGATAAAATCTTCTCCAGTTAGTTCTGAAATTCTTTCCGCAAATAATTTCCCAAATTCGGGATGAGTATTAATTCCCGTTCCAACAGCTGTCCCACCCTGGGGTAATTCTTTGACTCTTTCCAAAGCAGCTTCCACTCGTTGAATGCCTAATTCTATCTGTCTGGCGTATCCACCAAATTCTTGTTCAATAGTAACAGGCATGGCATCCATAAGGTGAGTACGACCTGTTTTTACGACATCTGCATATTCTTTCCCCTTTTCAAGAAAGGTATCATGGAGATGCCTGAGCGCAGGTATCAATTCATTCTTTGCTGAGAGCAGTGCAGCAATTCTGATTGCTGTTGGAATAACATCGTTAGAACTCTGACCAAAATTTACATGGTCATTTGGATGGATTGTAACATCTGTACCGGATTTCATCTCGTTTGCAAGATGACTAATCACCTCATTTGTATTCATATTACTGGAAGTACCAGATCCGGTTTGAAAGATATCAATAACAAACTCCTTGTCGTGCTTTCCATCGACCACTTCCTGAGCCGCCTGATTTATAGCTTCGGCAACTTCGTTTTCTAATAAGCCTAATTTATTATTTGTAAGAGCAGCTGATTTCTTGATATAGCCTAATGCCTGAATAAAATCTCTGCTGAATCGAATGCCACTTATTGGGAAATTATCATGCGCCCTTTGTGTTTGCGCACCATAAAGGGCATTTGCGGGCACTTTTATTTCACCCATGGAATCTTTTTCTATCCTGTAATCGCTCATTTTTACTCTTTTTTAGACTGTATTATTCAGTCCACAAGATAAGGCGAAATCAAGAAAATTGGGGGAATTTTGAAACTATTAACAAACAAGATCTATATGAAGATCAAAGTTTCTTTGAATACATTCTGTAGGTTTTATCTTTCGTAGCCCCAAGTCGTTCAGCAGTGCGAATCATGTCTGGATTATTTGCAAGTACCCAGCTTAATTCTGAAGTATTAATACCTTTTGCGAGAGCTTTTTCAATTGCAGCTTGATGTAAAAGTGCATCGATTCCCCTACCCTGTACTTCTGGCAATACTCCCATTAAAGCGGTTCGGTATTGTTTGATTTTCCGACGCCCAAAAAGCAATTTAAAAATCCCAAATGGAAAAAGATTACCCTTCATTTTTTTGAAGATTTTATTCAAATCCGGCAAACCAATAGAAAATGCGATCGGCTTACCATCTACTTCGGCAATATGGGCAAGGTCTGGGTCTAAAATAAGTTTAAAATCTTCGGCCGTTGCTTGCAATTCTTCTCGCGTTAAAGGCAAAAAACCCCAATTATCCTTCCAGGTGATGTTATAAATCTCACGAACAATTTCGACTTCTTCTGATATTTTTTTGAGATTTACGGGTCGAATAACCAGACCAGGATTTCTTTTAAGTACAATTTTTTTTGCTCTTTCGCCTCTTTCAATATCAACAGAATCTTCATTTATTGTATAGGCCAATAAATCCATTTCCTGTTCATACCCTGCTGATTTTACAAGCTCTTCATAAAATGGTTTGGTATAAGGCATCATTATGTATGGATCTTTATCGAAGCCATCTACCAGAAAACCAATCATATCCATCAAACTGGGATTGGTTGGTCCAATGACATCCTCCATGCCTTTATCGCGAAGCCAGTCTTCTGCTACTCTGAATAGTAAATTTGCGGTAGGCTGGTGATCAATACACTCAAAAAAAGCAAAATGCCCAGTCTTATTATTATGGTGTTTATTGAATCTATGATCGACAACTGCTGCTATTCTACCTGCAATTTCACCTTCATGTTCGGCTATAAACAACGCGATTTCAGCATTATTATAAAATGGGTTTTTCTTGGTATTGAGCAGTTTTTTTTGATCCATTCTAAGTGGAGGAACAAAATGTTCGTCCATTTTATAATGATCATACTGAAATTCTATAAATTTCTTTTTTTCCGCGTCTGTAGTAACAATAGTTACACCACTCGAGCTCATACCCTGTTTATTAATTTGCGGAGTGCCCGTTGTTGTCGATTAAACCATGCTTCAAACCAATTTTCCTGAAAGCATCAAGTATTCTATTAAGATGATCATCGGTATGGCTTGCCATGTAACTGGTTCGTAACAGTGATTGCCCCTGAGGTACAGCCGGAGGAATTACAGCGTTTGCATATACACCTTCCTCAAAAAGATCTTTCCAGAAACGGAAACATTGCATCATATCGCCGATAACTACGGGAATAATTGGAGACTGGCTACTCCAAACATTAAAACCCAGATTTTTTAACTCGGTTCTCATATATAATGAGATTTCTTCGAGGCGCTTTATTCTCCATGGTTCTTCCTGAAGAATTTCAAGAGCTTTAAGCACTGTAGCTACATTTGCAGGTGGCATAGATGCACTAAAAATATGAGCTGGAGAATGATGTCTTATAAATTCAATCACCGGGCGATCTCCTACCAAAAAACCTCCAAGTGATGCAAATGATTTTGAGAATGTACCGCTGATTAAATCCACTTCATCTGTTAATCCAAATACAGATGCAGACCCACGACCACCATCACCGACAACTCCTACTGCGTGTGCATCATCCAGATATAACCTGGCACCAAATTCTTTTGCTAAAGCTACTAATTCCGGGATTTTTGCAAGGGTACCAGACATAGAAAATACCCCATCACTAATAATAATTTTACCGGCATTCGGGTCAGCCTTTTCAAGCATCTTTCGAAGCTGATCCATATCGTTATGCTGATACCGAATTGTTTTTGCATTGGAAACCAGCGTACCAACTACAATACAAGCATGATTATCCCGATCAGAGAAAATGAGATCATTTCTTCCAGCAATAGTTTGGATTGATCCTTCATTAGTTTGGTATCCGGTACTAAAAAGAACACAGGATTCTTTTCCAAGAAATTCCGCCAGTTTTTCTTCCAATTCGAGGTGTATATCCAATGTACCATTTAAGTAACGCGATCCTGTACATCCTGTACCGTATTTTGTAAGGGCGTCCTGAGCAGCTTTAATTGTACGTTGATCGTTTGTAAGACCAAGATAATTATTAGAGCCTGCCATGATTACTTCATGGCCTTCTATTTCAACGATGGTTCCATCAGTAGCTTCCAAAGGTTTGAAATATGGGTACAACCCCATTTCCTTTACTTCATCAGCTTTTGTGAAGTTAAATGCTTTTGTAAAAATATCCTGAGTAGCTGCTTTTTTATTATCACCCATATGGTCGATCCTTACCAAATTTTCTATATAAACACCGCAATATAGCTAGTATTGAATTGCTTTCAAATTGATTAACTCTGTGCCCGCTTAATTAGATTTACTGTAGTTCTTAACAATATCTCTAAGATAAGAAATATAGCTATCCGCGACTTTATTCCAGGCGAAGTTTTCCTTAACAAAATGACGACTTTCCGCTCCAAATTTTCCCGGCTCATTTTTTAATACTTCGTCAATTTTAAAGGCGAATTCTTGAGAGTTATAAACAGGGATTTTAAACCCATTTTCGCCATTTTCAACTACATCTTTAATTCCTTCAAGATCTGATGCTACAGCCGGAGTTGCCGCAAGATTTGCTTCTAATAGTACAATTCCAAATCCTTCCATATCCCCTTCAACTGGTATATTTGGCATGATGAATAAATCTGCTGCTGAATACGCATTTTTTAAAATTTCGTCTGGTTGTTTACCAACAAGTAGTATGTTGTTTTTATGATCAGACTCTTCCCTTACTTTTAACAATTCTTCATGCTCAGGGCCTTCCCCAATAGCCAGGTAAATAACTTCTGATTTAATTTTTGGGAGTACTTCGCGAATAAACCATTCATGACCTTTTCTTTTTACCTGTCTGCCAACCGTAAGCAAAATATTTCTGCCCGCCAAATCCACAGCGAATCTATTCTCTAAAACTTTTAAACTTTCCTTCGGATCAGGTACATCTTCGAAATCCGTCATATCGAATCCGTTTGGTAAGGCAATACCTTTTTCAGGATTCATACCTCTTTTGATGCATTCGTCTCTTGTTGCTCGGGATACTGAAATCACTCCATCCAAAGCATTAAAAACCTTGGGTACAAAATTCTGATAGATTCCAACCGGCATTTTTACATCCTGACCATGATTAATGGTTACCATTGGGACATTAATTCGGTTTCTGATGAATTTTGCAAGGCTTGCTGTTACCATTGACGAAAACAGGATCACATCAGGGTTAAACACCTCTACAATTTTTGGGAGTTTAATTGCTAACCTTATCAAAAAAAAAGTTGTTCGTAATTCTATACCTTTCCAGGGTGCGTGTTGAATAATCGTTTTAATTACAATGTCTTCTCTTTGCTTCAATTCATCTACTAATTGCATACTCACACGTTGCATACCTCCTATACTTTTAAGAGGAGCATTCTCGGGTGGGTGAAGATGTGATATATATAGAATTCGCAACTTATTCCTTTCCAGATTGTTCGAGAACTTCCCGATAATTATTAACGAGCCCCGAGTTAATCGAATCCCACTGATATCCAAGAGCCATGTCTCTGGAACTTACTCCCATAGCAAGTCTTTTAGATTCATCAGCAATAACTTTTTCAAGTTGTTTGCTAAAATCCTCTACACTTTCTTTCCTCCCAAGAAATCCATTAACACCATTTTCAACTAATGATTTACTTCCAATGGCATCAGCAACAATGCAAGGCAATCCACTTGCCATAGCTTCGAGGGTAACATTGCCGAAAGTTTCTGTATGTGATGGAAACATGAAAACATCTGCACTAGCATATGCTCTTGCTAAATCTTCTCCTTTAGCAAATCCAGTAAAGTGAGCCGATGGTAATAACCCTTCTGCTTCTTCCTTTGCAGGACCACTTCCTACAACCAATGCTCTTACTCTTTTATCCTTTTTTTGAACACTTTTTATAGCATTGATATAAGTTCCCAGTTCTTTCTCCCAAACCAACCTCGAAACAAACGCTACTACAATATCATCATCTGCAAATCCTACATTTCTTCTCCACTCCATGTCTCTTTTAGATGGATTGAAACGTTCTGTATCGATCCCCCGGGCCCATAATCTCATATTTCCAGGTATGCCTTCACGATGAAGTTCTTCAATCATAGACCTGGATGGCACATAAGTATGTATAAATTGCTTATAAAACCACTTCATCATCATTTTGAAGGGTATTTTAATGGGGTTCAGATACTTTGCGTAATAATCTGCATAACTTAGAAAATGAGTATGGTATGAGGTAACAACAGGGATTTTTCTTTTCTTTGCCCAACGTAACGCTCCAATACCAAGCCCATCCGGAGTTGCTATATGAATTAGTGTAGGATTGAATTCTTCCAGTCTTTTTTTGGCAGATCCGGAAAAATGAGTAGCTATTCTATACTCCTCTCTTCCCGGAACCAACATTGGAATTGAAGGGGTAACAACAAGTTCGCCGCAATGATCAATTTTTGGATTTTTGATACTAGGTCCGAAAACTAACACCGGTATTCCCTGATCTTCCAAATATTTTACTAATCGGTTTAGAGTGAGAGACACTCCATCTCTGATATGATTATAGTTACCGGTAAAGAGAGCAACTCTTAGTTCTTTCATAAAAGTTTAAAAGCCAAACTCAGATTCGTATCTTTCTTTCTATTAACCTTTCTGAAATTTGGTTGGTTAGATTCTAAAATATAATCGATAAATATACACATTTATGATAGCCTTTGTCACTGGCGGAACCGGATTTGTTGGCAGCCATTTAGTGGAAGCACTTATCGCCGACCCTGACTATACAGAAGTACGTTGTTTGGTAAGAAGTTCCGATAAATGGCTTACAGGATTAAATTTTACAAAAGTTACCGGCGATTTATTTGATTTAAAAACGATTGGGGAAGCCCTTGACGGGGTAGACATCGTGTTTCATAATGCTGCTATTCTAAAAGCACCATCGAAAAGAGAGTTTACCAGAACGAATGTAGAAGCCACAGAAAACCTTATCCGAATAGCGCAAAAAAAAGGTATTACAAATTTTGTAATTACATCTTCAATTGCAGCTGCAGGTCCAAGTTCCGGTTTCCCCCTTTCTGAAAAAGCCAGAATGAAACCTGTAAGTATGTATGGCGAGTCAAAAAAAGAAATGGAAACTGTAATCCATAAAATTTCAGGGAAATCTGACAGTATCAAAATACTTCGCCCCCCAGCAGTTTATGGTCCCCGTGAATCGGACATTTACACTTTCTTTAAAACCTTTAAATCCGGAATAGCTCCTATTGTAGGCGACGGGAACCATCCCACCCTTTCGTTAGTATATGTGACTGACTTAGTAAAAGGAATTATGCTTTCGGCTAAAAAAACTGACTCTGGTATTCATACCTATTTTCTTGGAGGGGAACAGGAGGAGTATTCCTGGAACCAGATTACTGAAATTACCTCTATTGTAATGGGCAGAAAAGCGATTAAAATTAAGTTGAAACCCGAATGGGTTAAAAAGCTGGGTTCTTTAATTGAAAATACTGCATCATTATTTGGCAAATACCCCGTTGTTAACAAAGAAAAATCTAACGAAATGGTACTTGAGTGGGTATGTTCTTCCGATAAAGCACGAAAAGAACTAGGTTACAATCCGGTAATGAGCATTCAGGAAGGTTTTTCCAGAACCATACATTGGTACAAAAAACATAATTGGCTATAACATCTATGATCAGACGCATTACCATATTTTTAGTTCTTCTTTTTTGCATTGGAGAAACCTATGCTCAATCTCAGATTATTCAGGATTATTCGAGAATATTAAATATCCCAAACGTAAAAACAATGGAGGCTTCCTCTTCACATTTGTATGTGCTTTCTGAAACGGAGGGGATGGCTGTTTTTCGTACTTATGAAGATTCCCTTCAATGGCTATACACCTCATCGGGAATGCAACGCCGTGGATATTTAATGGATGCTGATATCCGTTTCGCATATCTCTATGGAGATTCTCGACGTTTAACAGTTTTAGAACCCACATCCGTTCTTGGGGTTTACTCATCCACTTTACTTCCTGCCAGACCATTAGGCGTAGCCCGCCTACAAAATGAATTATATATAGCAATGGGAAGTGAAGGTCTTGGGAAGCTTTCTTTAAGTACACCTGAAACAGTAGACTCTGATGCAGAGCTTGTTGCGAACGATATTATTGGAAGAGCGAATGTATTGGATGTTGCTTCATCAATAATTAGTAACCAGTTATTTGTTCTTACAAGCGATTCTAAAATTCATGTTTTCATTATTGAGGAAGCAGAATTTCGACTTGAGTCTACGGTAGGACTAGGCGTTCAAATTCATAACCTTTTTCTTGATGAAGGCTTAATTTGGGGAGCAACTCAAGCAGGTCAGATTTTTGAAATTAACGCAAACGGACTTGGGAAGAATCTGGGTAATATTGGCGAGAGAGTTTCAGATTTACTTAGCTGGAGAAATCATATTTTTGCAAGGAGCTCTTCCGGGAAAATCTGGTTATCTACCAACGAACAACCATTTGTTGAATGGAAAGCTGATCCTTCTTCAATGAACCATATCACAAAAAGCAGTTACACCGTCTGGCTGAATATTTTCAATAAACTAAGTCCTCTAAAGATTGGAGAAGCAGCAGAATCAAATTCATTAAATCAACCTCAATACCCGTCCAGACTTAAAATTGAGCCTATTGAAGATCTTATTCTTACTTACCCTAAACCGTTATTACTCGGTATTGAATTCGAAGGCAATTATCCTGCTGAAGATCTGGAATTAACTTATAGATCTAATGTATCCAACGCTTCTCTCAAAAAACAAGGGTTATACTGGCAACCCATGGTTAATCAGGTTGGATATAACTGGTTTACTATCATTGCTACTAATTCAAAAGGGGAAATAGATAGTGTGCGTTTTTCTGTAGATGTTCGCACATTCAATGCTCCTCCCAGATTTAGTCCGGTCAGGGGTTCCTCCATAGTGGTAAATGATCCCTATGAAATTACATTTAATGCCGTTGACCCGGAAAATCCTGCCAATTCAATCATTCGTTATTTAGGAGTTGACTTACCTGATGGAGCTAATTTGGATGAACGCACGGGAAAATTTACATGGACTCCAACTGAACGTCAGGTCGGCAAAACCACCTTCCGCATTATAGCTACCGATGCACAAGGGGCTGCTACTTCTCAGGACATCACACTTACCATAATTGATATTTCACGTGAGGGGCAATAATAGCTTAAATTTTTACAAGGCATCCTGAGCGGTCAGCGAAGAATCTTGCCGGATATTCGCTAAGATTCTTCGGCAGTATCCTCAGAATGACTATTATTTTTATATAAAATCCTCCATGACAAACTCAGAATTCTCCCAAAATATCTTGGATTGGTTCAAAGAACATAGGAGGGAAATGCCATGGAGAGAAACCAGGGATCCTTATAAAATCTGGATTTCAGAAATCATGCTACAGCAAACCCGAGTTGATCAGGCATGGCCCTATTTCGAGCGATTTATTTCTCTTTTCCCTACTGTGTACGATTTGGCAAAAGCCAATCAACAACAAGTATTGAAAGCCTGGGAAGGACTTGGATATTATTCCAGAGCCAGAAATCTTCACGCCGCTTCCAAAATGATTGTGGATGAATATGACGGGAAACTCCCGGAAGAGTATGATGAAATCATACAGCTAAAGGGAATCGGTCCTTACACTGCGGCTGCTATTACCAGCATAGCTTTTGGTAAACCTAATGCGGTTGTTGATGGAAATGTGATTCGGGTAATCACACGTTATTTCGGAATTGAAGACGACGTTCGGAAAACCGGCACCACTAAACAGGTTCAGGAACATGTGAATGAATTGATCAGCAAGGATTATCCTGCAGAATTCAATCAGGGATTGATGGAGATAGGTTCTACTGTATGCACTCCAACTAAACCAAATTGTCTGGAATGCCCGATTTCTACCAGATGTGTAGCAACTAAAATGGCAAAAACGGATTCCATTCCATACAAGTCACCCGCAAAGAAAAAGCCTCATAAACATATTGGCGTTGGTATTATAGAATGCGAAGACGGAAAAGTACTAATTGCGCTCAGACCGGAAAATGTAATGCTCGGTGGACTGTGGGAATTCCCGGGTGGAAAGCAGGAAGAAGGAGAAACTATACAACAAACGGTAGAGCGGGAATTGAAAGAAGAATTGGGAGTGGAAGTTTATGCTTATAAAGAGTTCATGAGTTTGAAGCATGTGTATTCTCATTTTTCGATTACACTTCATGCCTATAATTGCAAACTCTTATCCGGAGAACCAAAACCAAAAAGCAGTCAGGAAATCCGCTGGGTGGATATTAGTGAGTTAGAACAATACCCTTTCCCAAAAGCGAATAAGCAGCTGACAGAGAAACTTATTTCAATCTCTGAATCCCATTAAAGCTGTCATCCCGGACTTGATCCGGGATCTTGAGCTATCTATCCCATCTCATTTCTAAAAGAAACTCTGGATTCCTGCCCTGTCTGCCGAACAGGCAGGCTTCGCAGGAATGACTTAGCAGGAATTTTTCCTCGCTCCAATGCTCTGCGTTGGAGCGGAATAACATGGTTCCGACGCAAAGCATCGGAACCAGCAGAAATCTAATAATTTTAGACAAAGCCTGGTCTTTAGATTTCTCACATTCGTTCGAAATAACAAAGAAAAGTCTCCCCTTGAGGGGATATAAAAGTCCAAATAAGTTCTTTGGACTTTTCGAGGGGTGTTGTGTCCCCTTACATAGTATCGCAACATCCCCCGAAAAATTTCTGAACGAAATTTTCATCCCCTTCTAAGGGGGACTTTTTCTTATCTCATAAATATCACTCAGGTAAATACCAGGAGATAAGTATCATTTGTAAAGACCTCCCCTATCCCGTATTTGATTCAAAATTTAGTTATAGAGCCTCCCCTCCTTAGATAAGGAGGGGATAGAGGGGAGGTCTGAAAAGATGGTACCTTTCTTAGTCGATAATTCAGAAGAATGATGATTTTGATTTTAGCTTTAAGTGCAGTTAATTAGATTCCATTTACTGAAACTTTTATGGAACCAAATTTAATTAGCATTGCAACCATTCTTACAAGTATTGCAACTTTAGTTACAGCTATTGCCGCACTATTTTCTGTTAGAGAAATAAAAGCTCAAAGAATTAGTAATTCAATGCCCGATCCTATCTTCTCGAAAACTTTCTATTATACATATTGGAGTAAACTAAATTATTCAATTCCCCTTTACTGGAGTTCAAAACAAGTAAGTAAGCCAGATTCAGAACTTCTTAAAAAAAATTTTGAGGGACTGTTCAATGATGTAAGAGTTGAATGTTTCAATGTAGGTTATGGAGTAGCAAAAGATGTTGAGCTGGTATGGGACTTTGATCTTGAAAAATTTGTTGAAGTACTTAAAGACTTAGACGATAAGAATATTTTCAAATTTAGTATGAGTGACAGTCAGTTTCTTGAAATTGAATCTTCGAAATTAGATTTAAAGAAGTTTGTTCGAAAAGAAACAAAAAGCTATTTAGAGTTTAAGTTTATGCTACCAGTAAATAGTTCAAAAACACAAGATTTCATGCGGCTACCCATTATGTATATTGATATTTACTCTATATATCTTTACCTCTTGATGAATAATATATCAAAAAGAAAAATATTTGATCAGACAGTTATCCCAAAACTAAAGGCTGAGATCTGCTATAAAGATATTGATGGGCATGCATACAAAGGTACTTTTGATGTAATTTTTAGTTTCTCATATATAAAAGCAACTGTTGAAGGTGCTGAATGGGGCGAAGCAACCAAAGTTGAAATAGACTTTTCCGAAGTGCAAAGTTTTTAATTTTAGAAAATAGTTTTAATTGAAGTCAGAGCGTAGTTATAATTTTCAAGATTCATTCCTCTCTCTCAAACCCTACCTCGATTCCCTCGTTCGGAAAATAGAAGTCCCGGAGTATATCGATTCAGATCCTATCCAGTTTATGCATGCATTCGAGTCGAAAACTGACCAGGAAATTGCAGGATTTTTTGCAGCAATTATGGCTTGGGGGCGCCGGGATATTGTGATCGCCAAAGTGGATGATTTACTAAAGAGGATGAACTACCACCCTACTGAGTTTGTGCAAAATTTCAGTGAGTCTAATGTACCCGAACTGGAGACTTTCAAGCACCGCACCTTCAAACCCATTGATATTTATTGGTTGGTTAAGGGATTGCAAACCATTCTAAAGGAATTTGAGGATTTTGAAGGTTTCTGGTCGAGCTGTTACAAACAGGCAAAGAGAGAGAACCGGGAACTCATTGCTGTTTTTCATCAACGATTTTTTGAGCTTCATCCCGAAACCCCTCAACGAACCCGAAAACATATCTCCAATCCGGAGAAGAATAGTTCGGCTAAGCGGCTATATATGTACCTGAGATGGTGTATTCGAAGAAGTGAAGTGGATTTAGGAATCTGGAGTTTTATGACACCTGCTGAACTTAAAATCCCGCTGGATGTACATGTTGCTAGGCAAGCACGGCGTCTTGGACTCTTATCCCGTAAACAAAACGACTGGAAAGCAGTGCTGGAACTCACCGAAAAATTGCGGGTCCTTGATCCGGACGATCCTGCTAAATATGATTTTGCTTTGTTTGGATTGGGAGTGTATCCGGAGCTCGAAAAGGAATTAACCTTTTATACCTGATTTACTCAGGATCTTATTAAGACAAGAATAAAAGCCCCTACAATTTGGATTATTAAAGTTGCTATGAAGTATAAAAGGTATCCTATAATACAGCTCAGAAAACTCATCGCATATTCAGTGAACCCTTTTAGTTTCAGGTAATTGACCTGAACATACATTATAAATGCTATCATTAAAGAAGAAGAGATAAAAGTAAATAGGCTTAGAGGAATATCACTCATCATTAATGGAGCAGTGAGTAATCCAAAAATCGCAAAAGTCGCTGATGTATATAATAGCATCACATAGTGATGACTAAATTTACTTTTCTTTTTCTTAAAGAATAAACGACTTGAAAAGGCAATAAGAGGAGCCATTACCACGATATAAACGATCTGGTTAAACTTTGACATCATTGCAACAGATAGATCCTTCATTGCTGTCATATAACCAGTCACATCCAATCCGCTTTCTTCATCCAGTATGCGAAGATTTTCTTCCATTTGAGCGCTTGAAGTTGAAGATGATCCCATCTCCATTGCACGTTGCATTACTACTTCGTAGTCGACAAATAATGTACCTATTAAGGTTGTTACAGCTAAAATCAAAATGGTATATCTGAACGGATTTACGAACTTTTTTTCATCAGCGAAATAACTGTCAATTACCAGGTTAGGAGATTTTACCATTGTAATAACAGTTGCAGGTAATCCTTTATCGAGATTTACTAAATCCCCCAAAAGGTCTTCAAAGATATTTTTTTCTTTAATCTCAGGATTTTCGTCCTGTACTTCTGTTTCTTTTGATGAATCCATTTTCCCTGAATTTTATAAAATGAGAAGATGTCGTAAATACGTGAATTTTTTGTATATTTACAGCCCCAATTTTGGGAAATAATCTAAATGAAAGGAAGTGAGGCTCAATGCTAGGCGTTGAAGTTAAAGACAACGAAAGTGTTGAACGTGCGATCAATCGTTTCAAGAAGATGGTAACTCGTTCTCGTATTCTTAATGAGTACAAAGACAGACAACAGTTCACCAAACCTTCTATTGAACGTCGCGAGGCAATGAAAAAAGCCGTTCGTGAGCAACGTCGCCGTCAGCGTGAAAACTACTAGATAGTTTTCGTTGTTATCACAACTTTTTATAGAGCCATGCTAATTTTTAGCGTGGCTTTTTTTATTTAGAAAATCCTACTCTGTGCCTCTGTGCCTCTGTGCCTCTGTGCCTCTGTGCCTCTGTGCCTCTGTGCCTCTGTGCCTCTGTGCCTCTGTGCCTCTGTGCCTCTGTGCCTCTTAAATCTAACCAAGGGCTTTTTCTATGGCATCCCGAATATATTTTACACCATCTGAAGATGTACCCGATGGAACCACAGAATTCCCAAATCCTAATTTAGCGGCTTCTTTCTTTCGCTGTTCGATATGTGGAACCGTTCTCACTTCTCCTCCTAAACCAACTTCCCCGATAAATGCCGTTTGTTGATTAATGGGCTTATCTATCAAACTGGAAACCAGAGCACAACAGACTCCCAGATCCCCGGCAGGATCGTTAAGGCGAAATCCTCCTGCGATGTTTAAATACACATCCTGATTAGCAAAACTAAACCCCGCCCTTTTTTCTAGCACGGCGAGTAATAAAGCCAGTCGGTTCCTGTCAAATCCGTTTGCAGTTCTTTGTGGAGTCCCATAAGAAGTGGGAGTAACCAGCGCTTGTACTTCAATTAAAAGTGGTCGTGAACCTTCCATCGTGCAAACAATAGCATTTCCGCTTACTCCTTCCGTTTTATCAGATATAAATAATTCAGATGGATTTACAACTTCACTTAATCCGGTTTCATGCATTTGAAAAACGCCTACCTCCTGCGCCGGACCAAATCGATTTTTTAGACTTCTTAGAAGTCGGTAAGTGTAATTTTTGTCCCCCTCGAACTGGAGCACGGTATCAACCATGTGTTCCAGAACTCTGGGACCTGCTATATCCCCCTCTTTAGTAACATGACCAATAACAACGGTAGTTATATTCTTTTTCTTCGCCAACTGCTGAAACAAAGCCGCGCATTCTTTCACTTGTTGAATACTCCCCGGCATGCTAGAAAGCTCAGTACGATAAACAGTTTGAATAGAATCTACTATTAATAAATCCGGATTTACTTTCTGAGCTTCTTCAATCACCTTATCTACATGAGTTTCGTTGTAGACCAGAAGTTTGTCAGAATTGACTCCAAGGCGTTGTGCACGTTGTTTAATTTGTCCCGCTGATTCTTCTCCCGCACAGTATAAAACACTCAACTCTGGATTCGATTTAGCAATCTGAAGAGTGAGTGTGCTTTTTCCTATTCCGGGTTCTCCACCAATTAAAATATATGCGCCTGGAAGAAAACCTCCTCCAAGTACCCGATCGAATTCCGAAATATTACTTAGGAAACGGGATTTTTCTGAAGTTTCAACATCTTCCAATTTCTGTGGTGCTCCCGCACTTTCAAGTCCGGCTACTTTTGCTTTATGATTTACTTCTTTTTTTGAAGATGAGACTCGCTCTTCAAAGGTATTCCATTCTCCACAGGATGGGCAACTCCCCAGCCACTTCGGAGAAACATGTCCACAGGTTATGCATTCAAATTGTGTTTTGGATTTGGGCACAATCAATCCTTATTCGAAATCTCTACTACTTGGCGGTTGATATACCAGGTAGTAGCGGCCATTCCGATTGCAATGGTGATATAGTAGCTGATGATTCTCCATAAGAACAGAGCCAATCCAATAAAGGATTCTCTGGAAATAAGTGGCCCCTGAAATAGCACAAATAAGCCTTCCACTCCTCCACTTCCTCCCGGAGTAGGAACAACCAGGAATGCCAGATTCATAGCTAAACTTCTTAGTGTTGAAAGAATTTCAGGTGCTGGAAGTAAACTAAGTATTACGATAGTTGGCAATGCAATCCTTGCAAGCCAGGTCATAGTTGAAAAGAAGAACGCCTTCAATAAAAAGCTGAATGGTTTTTTACGAAGCTGATGCGCATAACTTTCCAGATTTTCTGCTTCCGCATTTATTTTCTCGCTGTACCTTCTGAGAATAGGAAGTTTGAAAACAGCTTTTACTACTTTCTTGATAGCCGCAGGATTTACAAGAACTCCGTACGCTAAAATACTGGCATAACTTAAAAGAATGATATAAAGTAATATCATAGAAGCTTCTCCAATTAACCCAACTTCAGGAGGAACGACTTCATAAAAGAGCCCCGTAACAAGTAAAATTGGAATTGCTATGGCAAACCAAATCTGATCCAAAAGAACACTATATAAAATAATAGCAGTTGATTCACCTAAATTAAGTCCCTCTTTGCTCATTGCATAGGTTGCCATAGGAGCTCCACCTATAGTAGACGGGGTAACAGCAGAAGTAAAATCCCAGGTAAGTACAATCCGGAAACATCCCATCCAACTAATAACTCCTTCAGAAAGCACACGGAATTTTGCTGCAGTAAACCAAACTCTTAAAAAAGAAACGACCAAAGCAATCACTAAGCCAGGCATTCTTTTCGGAACAAGATGGGTAAGTACACCCGGAGTGTAGGTGTACCAGATAACTCCGGCCATAGTCAACAAACTCAGCGATATCGATAACACCAAATATCGTTTTGAGATAAAATTTTGAGGCTGCGCTATGTTTGTTCCGTTCGTACTCAATTGATTTTATTTGCTCAAGTATAAAAAAAGCCACGTACAAGAATGCACGTGGCTACAAATAATTTACGAAAAAGTTACGCTACTGTAACATCATCATTCAGATATACATCCTGGATCATGTTAAGGAGCTTAACACCTTCACCAATTGGGCGTTGGAATGCTTTTCGACCGGAAATTAAACCCATTCCACCGGCACGTTTATTGATAATGGCAGTTTTAACTGCATCAGCAAAGTCATTATCTCCTGAAGCACCACCTGAATTAATCAAACCCGCACGTCCCATGAAACAATTCGCAACCTGATAGCGAGTCAGATCAATTGGGTGATCGGATGTAAGTTCAGAATAAATACGCTCATCTAATTTTCCATAGCTCGAATCGCCTGCATTTAATGCTTTGTACCCTCCATTATTAGTAGGCTGCTTTTGTTTGATAATATCAGCGCCGATAGTAGTACCAATGTGGTTCGCCTGACCAGTTAAATCAGCAGATGTGTGATAGTCAACTCCATCTACTTTAAAAGCATTGTTTCTGGTGTAACACCAAAGAATAGTTGCAAGACCAAGTTCGTGAGCATAAGCAAATGCTTGTGCTACTTCCTGGATTTGTCTATTTGATTCCTCTGATCCAAAGTAAATAGTTGCTCCAATTGCAGCAGCACCCATATCATATGCCTGGTCGATCGTACCATACATTATTTGGTCAAAAGTATTTGGGTAAGTTAATAGCTCATTGTGATTGATTTTCACCACAAATGGGATTTTATGAGCATATTTTCGGGAAACTACTCTAAGTGCACCAAAAGTCGATGCCACGGCATTACATCCAGCTTCAATCGCAAGTTTAACAATATTCTCAGGATCAAAGTAATCCGGGTTTTTAGCAAAAGAAGCTCCGGCAGAGTGCTCAATTCCCTGGTCTACCGGTAAAATTGATAAGAAGCCGGTTCCACCTAAACGACCTGCTTCAAACATCCATTGTAAATTTCCTAATACTCTGTTATTTCTATCAGAGTGTGACCAAACATCATCCACAAAAGTACCGGATGGTAAAGCTAAACGATCAGTACTGATGGTTTCGCATTTATGGTCGAGAAGATAAGAGGCTTCATCGCCTAACATTTCTTCAATCTTCGCTAAATCTAGTGACATGTCTTTTGTTTTTGTAATTAAATTTATGGGCACAAAATATAGTGTATAATCCTTCAAATGACTAACTCTACTTATTCAGTAAGGCTAATTAGGTTATATCAAACGCATTAAAATCCTTATCTTTTGCCAACTTTAAAAACACTATGAAGATCGACTCAATTACACTTCCTGAAAAACCGCTTTTTCTTGCTCCAATGGAGGATGTATCGGATTCTCCTTTTCGACAAATTTGCCGAAGAAAAGGTGCTGATATAGTTTTTACAGAGTTCATCAGTTCAGAAGCATTAATTCGTGATTCGGATATTGCACTTCATAAAATGAGTTATACTGAGCGTGAACGACCACTTGGAATCCAAATCTTTGGCGGAAGAGAAGAAGCGATGGAAGGAGCTGCAAAAGTTGCCGAAAGCAATAATCCCGATCTTGTAGATATAAATTTTGGATGCCCCGTTTACAAAGTGGTTAAAAAGGGAGCCGGAGCAGCTTGCCTAAAAGATATTGGAATGATGGAACGGATGGCTGGTACTGTTGTAGATGCCGTACAAAAGAAGCCTGTTACAGTAAAAACACGACTGGGTTGGGATGATGAAACCATCAAAATTCAGGAGGTGGCTCTTATGCTTCAAAGTATTGGAGTAAAAGCTCTTACGGTTCATGCCCGGACCCGCTCACAAAAATACAAGGGCGAAGCCCGTTGGGAATGGCTAAAGAAATTAAAAAACACACCCGGACTTGAAATCCCTATAATTGGGAATGGTGACGTTACAACTCCTGAACTGGCTAAAAAAATGTTCGATGAAACCGGTGTGGATGGAGTAATGATTGGACGCGGCGCCATTGGCAATCCCTGGATATTTGAACGCTCCCGTCATTATTTGGAAACCGGGGAATTACTACCTGAACCAACACTTCAGGAAAAACTGGAACTATGTGCCGAACAACTCCGCTTATCCGTTGAGCACCAGGGAGAACGTTATGGAGTTATCATAATGAAAAAACATTATGGGCAGTATTTGAAAGGAATCCGAAACGGAAAGAAACTTCGACTAGAGCTAATGAAGTACGACACCATGGATCCTATCCTTGAGGTACTTCTCAATTATAAAGAGGAAGAAATTTTTACTGTTGTTTAGTTTTTTCGTTATTCGTTATTCGTTATTCGTTATTCGTTATTCGTTAAATGAGTGTAGATATAATTTTTAAATCAACTGCATCTTTTCAAATCTCTCTGCGTATCCGATTCTCGTTCAAAAAATGGAGATTTTCATGTTATCAAGATTAGCAATGGTTTTTAAGTCATTTTTAGGCGCTGCCGGTGTTGCTGCATCCCCTATTAAAGCCATTACAGGGATTGTGGTTAGCTTAATTATCCCATACTTATTGTACGCCTTTCTTGGAGGTTTTGGCCTGGCCTTACTTATTGGTGGAATAATCTGGGCTGTCTGGTATTTTGCTAAGAAAAAGTAGTTTGGTTATCAATTAATGGTTATTTGGAGTCACCAATAACTAATAAAACCATTAACAAATTATAGATAATCCCTTCCAATAAAAGGTTTCAGTACTTCAGGAACTCTAACCTTCGCATTCTCCTCCTGATACGCTTCCAGTATCGCAGAAACAATTCTGGGTAAAGCTAAGGCGGATCCATTTAATGTATGAACCATTTCGGTATTCTTCTCCTCTTTTCGATAGCGCAACTGCATTCGTCTTGCCTGAAAGCTTTCGAAGTTAGAGCACGAACTAACCTCAAGCCATCTCTGTTGCCCGGGACTCCAAACTTCCAGATCATACTTTTTACTTTGTGTGAAACCCATATCACCAGTACACATAAGTAACGTTCTGTATGGCAGTTCTAACGCTTTAAGTAATTTCTCAGCGTGTTCACGAAGGCTTTCCAATTCATCATAAGAAGTTTCAGGTTTCACAATTTTAACAAGCTCTACCTTATCAAACTGGTGGAGTCGGTTTAAACCACGTACATCTTTCCCATAAGAGCCAGCCTCACGCCTCCAGCATGGAGTATAACAAACGTATTTTATTGGCAAATCCTGGTCAGCCACAATTTCATCTCTATGAAAGTTAGTAACCGGAACTTCTGCGGTTGGAATAGCAAAAAACTCATCTCTCGGAATTACATACATCATGTCTTCTTTATCAGGAATTTGACCAGTTCCCCGCGCCGAGTTTTCGTTAACAAAATATGGAGCTTGTAATTCTGTATAACCCGCATTCCAGGCTTCATTTATAAAATAGTTTATCAAAGCTCTTTGTAGTTGAGCTACAGGTCCCACATAAAATGGAAATCCTGCCCCGGTTACTTTTACTCCTCTTTCAAAATCTACCCATCCGTACCTCTCTGTTATTTCCCAATGGGGTTTTCTCCATTCATCCTTGTTAGGTTCTCCCCAGGTTGAAAACACCTCATTATCATTTTCTGTAGCTCCAACTGGAACACTTTCATGTGGTACGTTGGGAATCCTTAGAAGTAACTCTTCCCGAGCTTCTTGTAAAGCCTTTACTTTTTCCTCCATTTCTTTAATCTGCTGTTTCATGGAAGAAGTTTCAGCTATAATTTTTTGAGCTTCCTCTTTCTTCCCCTGCCCCATCAACATTCCAATTTCTTTCGCTTTGGAATTACTTTCACTTCTCATCTCATCCGCTTGGTGAACTAAAGACCTCCAATCTTCATCCTTTAAGAGAACCTCCTCAACAATTGAGGTATCTTTCTCTCCCTTATTTAGCATTGCTTTTTCAACAAGTTCTTTGTTTGATCTAATGAAGTTTATGTCCAACAT
Source organism: Balneolaceae bacterium (assembly GCA_017795005.1). Lineage (GTDB taxonomy): Bacteria > Bacteroidota > Rhodothermia > Balneolales > Balneolaceae > RHLJ01. Next base: position 3,193,197 of record CP051242.1, read on the forward strand.
TCCTGCAAAAATTTGAAATTTTGAGTCGAACTGTAAAGATAAGACCTAATCTTAACTTCGTTCATTTTTTTTTTGCGTTCTCTAAAACTTTTATCTTTTATTTTTGATGGGGCTTATCTAACTTAACGCCTAAATAAATAAGGCTATTTTATTAATACCATAGAAATTTTAGGAAATTAAGGGATTTTACATGACCCACCTATTAGACGATATCGATATTGCAATTTTGAATCATCTTCAAGAGAATGGAAGAGCGCAAAGAAACAAAATTGCTGAGCTTGTAAACCTTTCAGTACCATCTGTTTCTGAGCGTATGAAAAAACTGGAAGAGAGAGGACTCATACAAGGGTACCATGCAATCCTGAACAGTAAAGACTTTAATTTTGATATAACTGCATTTCTATTTGTGCAAGTAGATGGATCTGAGCACTATCCTGAATTCGTGAGAAAAATCTCTACTGAGCCTGAAGTTCTGGAATGTCATTCAATAACCGGAGACGGCTCTCACCTTCTAAAAGTAAGAACAAAAAACACAGCTTCTTTTGAGCGATTACTCTCTACTATTCAGTCGTGGGATGGCGTTGATAAAACCCGCTCTAACTTAGTGCTATCAAGTTTTAAAGAAACCCGTGCCCTTCCAATCGAACAAGCTACAGAGTTGATTAAATAACCTTTTTTACCAAAGAAAAGAGTTAATAAACACATCGGGATTCATTACCTTTACGACAGAATGACAGAGGTAATTAAATAATATGGATCGCGAAGTATTTCAGGAACAGTTTGGACTTTTAGGTAACTCACCTGCAATTCGACAGGTTGTTGATAAAATAATGCAAGTCTCCAAGACCGATATCACTGTTTTGCTGCAGGGCGAGAGTGGAGTTGGTAAAGATGTTACCGCACGTGCAATACACGGAACAAGTGAAAGAAAACGGAATGATCTTGTTATTGTTAACTGTGGAGCCATTCCGGAAGGGATCATCGAAAGTGAACTTTTTGGTCATGAGAAAGGGGCTTTTACCGGAGCAAATGATTCGAGAGAGGGCTATTTCGAGAAGGCTGATGGTGGCACCATTTTTTTGGATGAAATTGGTGACACTCCAAAAAATGTACAGGTTAAACTCCTGAGAGTACTAGAAAATGGAGAGTTCTTTCGGGTAGGTTCAAGTAAAGTTCAAACTACGGATGTAAGACTGATTGCCGCGACCAATCGCGATTTATGGCAGATGGTTAAAGAAGGCACATTCAGAGAGGACTTATATTACCGGTTAGACACTGTGCAGATACATCTCCCTCCTCTTAGAGAAAGACAGGATGATATTATTCCAATTTTTAGAAAATTTGTTCAGGATTTTTCTGCCAGATATGACTCTGTGTTTAAAGGATTTTCGGATGAAGCCAGAGAGCTTTTAATCTCCTATCGCTGGCCAGGAAATATCCGGGAGTTAAGAAATGTGGCCGAGCAGCTTGTTGTACTTGAAAAGTCCCAGTTTATTGATGTTGAACGACTCCAAAAATATTTAAAGGGTCGTCAGCACGAGGGGTCTGCCGATAATCTACCAATGATTGCCGGAAATGAGTCCGATCAAAATTCAGATTCAGATTTTGATCGTAGAGACAGAGAATTAGTTTACAGAGCATTGGTAGAACTTCGAAATGATATTGGCGATGTGAAACGTATGTTAGCGAATTTTCTTTACTCCTCTCTTTCGGATAAAGGCATTAAAGCTTTACCGCCGGCTATACGAGATGAAGTAAAAACAGAGCTCCCTTCCAATCTTAATATAGATTTAGGAAATCAGGCTTCTTTAGGAATGAGTTCCTTTCCAAATCAACACAATGACGAGGATGATTCTGAAATTATTGATCATGAAGAATCTGAGTTGCTAAGATTCTTTGGTGACGGTGAAATTCCTTCCATAGAAGACACAGAGCAATTTCTCATTAAAAAAGCACTCGAAAAATATGATGGAAACAGACGTAAAGCTTCAGAAACTCTAGGAATTAGCGAGCGAACCCTTTACCGAAAACTGGATCAGTATGGGCTTGCGTAACTATTCTCTGTTATTATTTCTTGGATTACTGTTTTTATCATCCGGTTGCCTTCGGTATAGTTTTACTGGTACTTCTATACCTGATGGGGTAAATACCATTTATATTCCATTTTTCCCTGATCAATCTAATAGTGGGTTTGGAGACTTAAGCGATCGTTTGAATCTGGCTCTAATTGAGCGGTTCGTAAATCAAAGCAGGCTTCAACTTGCTAATAATGAAAGTGATGCAGATGCCATTCTCGATGGCTCCATTGTAAGCTACAGCAACCGACCTTTCAGTATTGGAGGTGACGAACAAGCTAATCAAAACCAAATTTCAATAAGTGTGAGAGGTAGTTTTCAGTATCAGACAGAAGACGAAGCGCTTTGGAATAAGTCCTTTACTGGCACTTTTACATTCGACCCTACAGACGATCCAATTAATGGCGAAGAGGAAGCCGCAGATGAAGCACTGGAACAGATTGCTAATGATATGTTTAACGATGCGGTAAGCAGTTGGTAATTCCTTTTGTATGTAATTGCGAGTCACAGTATTATTGCCATTAAATATGCAACAACTGCCATTCAATATTCCTAAATCACTTTCTTCTTATGTAGAGAAGTTCGATGAGGATCCTACAGGGATTACCAAAAAACTTCACCGTCATGTTAAGAAAAGAGATCCTGATGCTGTTGGTCATTTTTTACTTGCCTGGTTTTATCATCTTCAACAGAAAAATCAGGCTGCAATTAAGGAAGCATTAATTGCAAAAACTTATGCTCCCGGAAGTCCTTTGATGGAACATCTGCATTATTTTCTGGTTCATCCCGAACTTTTTGAAGCTTCCGTTCCATCCGCTCAATACAGCTCACAGAAGAAGCTTCAGCAAGCTTCCCGAACTTCTCCTATTCTGGATTTAGACCGACTTATTGAAATGCTTGAAGCTGTTGAATCTCAACGTATTCAAATTCCGATGGATGGAGAAGTCGATGATACTGATCTGACAGAAAACTCTACTGAAGTAGAAGATATTATCTCGGAAACCTTAGCCAGAATACATGTCAATCAGGGAAATAAGAGTGAAGCGATAAAAATGTACGAGCGTCTCATTACCATAAATGAAGACAAAGCTGAAGAATATACTTCAGAAATCTCCAGGCTAAAAAAAGACTAATTATTCTGCATAAATTTATTTGCTAGGTAAATACCAATTCTATGGTGTGCCTCGGTGTTTATATGTAAATCTTCATCCCAAAACATTTTACCTGCAGGATTAGAGAGTGTATCTGTTAAATCAATTGCCTCAATTCCATTTGATAAAAGAAATTCCCTATAGCTTTCTTTGAGATTTGAATTAATATTAAGCGTACTATCGGACCAGGAATACGCTAATTTTACTTTTTCTCTGAACTCGCTGCTTGTCTCAGTTTTTGTAGGAAGAAGGGTAATTAACAGATCAATGTCCTCTGCTTCACAAATACTATCAATTTTTGAAGTATAGAATTGGGCGTAATTAAGCGCTTCATGAATATCTTCAGGAAATGTTTTAAAATAGTATTGCTGATCTAAGCCTTGATTTAAAGGCGCACTTAATTTTGGACTTAACAGCAACCTTCTTTTAGCTCTGAAATAGCCATTTTTGATAATGTTACCATAACTTTTACTCTCTTCCTCATACAATAACGTCTCTCTGAAATCATTACCTGTAAATACGTTTATTATGAAATAATCGGGCTTAAGGTTTTTATATTTTTCTATAAAACCATAATAATTTTTAAAGGAGTAGAATCCCGTTCCCCCATTAATTACTTCAAATTTATTTGATTCACTTTTGCTATTTAATTGCTCTTCCATAACGTTAGGAAATGATTCCTCATTAAATACTACTCCATCAGTATGAGAATCGCCCGTCACTAAAATTCTTGAAGTTCCATCAGTTTTTTCTTTTTTAGTATCATTATCCTCTCGAAAACCAAAATTATTTGTAATGAACGTGACTTTTTGTTTCTCATGTTCATTCCAATCGAACTCTATGTTCACGTTAGGATGATGGATAAAAATGGCGAGTGAATCAGGTTGATAATAATTGGAATGCTCTTCTTCAAACTTAAAAAAAGACTCAAGCTTATACACTCCATAGAAATAGACAGGAATAGAGAGAACAAAAAGAATAGATATAAGAACAGCTAAATTAATAAGGACTATGTTCAGCCATGTCTTCATCTGTCATCCCTTAACAAATGGGTTAAACTTTTTTTCATGACCAATAGTCGTTTCAGGACCATGCCCGGGGTAGACTTTTGTATCCTGCGGAAGCACATAAAGTTTATTCAATATTGATTGCTCAAGTAACTCAAAATTCCCTTTATATAAGTCTGTTCGACCTATACTTTCCCAAAATAAAGCATCCCCTGCAAGTATGAAACCTTCTTCCTCAAAATATAGAGAAGTATGATCAGGAGAATGTCCCGGAGTGAATACACATTCAAATTCGAAAATATCAATTATGAATTTTCCTTCTGTTGGAAGTGCTTCAGGTATGAAACTAAATCCAACCTGATTTAACCCGAACATAGTAGCCTGGCTTCCGAAATTTTCCCAAAGAAATAAATCCTCGGTATTCAGATAAACCGGGATTTGAAAGTCTTTTAATAGTCGTTGTAATCCTAGTATATGATCGACATGTGCGTGTGTAAGAACAACAGCTATCGGAGTAAGAGTATTACTCTCCAAAAAGTCTTTAAAACTTATAAACTCATTTTCTCTTGAAAAACCCGGGTCGATTATTAAACATTTTTCATCCTTAGAAATTACATAGGTGTTTTCCAGGAATGGCCCAACTTCAAACTTTCTTATCTGCATAGATGAAAATAAAAAAAGGATGCGATCATTTCTGATGCATCCTTTAAAATTCTTAAGAAAAAAATCTTATTTCTTTTTGTCGTACATGCGCTTAAAGCGATCTACACGACCAGCTTTAGCTGTAAAAGACTTACGAGTATAAAACGGGTGATTTGTAGAATCAATCTCACTCTTGTATACACCGTCAGCTGTTTTAATGGTGCTTCTGGTTTTAATTTCAGAACCGTCGCTTAAAACAACTGTAACTTCTTTGTAATCTGGATGAATTCCTTTTTTCATAATTTCTTCACTTCCTTCAGTTTTTTTGGAAAGGCTATAAATATAAGACTATCTGTTAGCTAATTCAATCATTTTATATTTCAAAATCATTGAAATCTGAATTATCTAAATCACTGAACGATGAGAACATTGAACCAACCATATCTGAATAAGAAGTTTCGTCATCAAGATCCTGTTTGCTTAGCATTGAATTCTGGTGTAAAGCTTCAAGAACAAGATCCATCCAGGAATAAAATTCAGAATCTCCTGATGATTTAACCTGTTTTTTAACCAATTCTTTAAGCCCTTTTACATTGCTCAATAACTTGGAATACTCTTTATTTGTAAGTGTGTCAGGAATATTAATTTCGTTACCACTCGAAAACCAATCCGTGATTTCTTTGTAGCTACTCTTCTCTTCCTCGGAACGACTTTGAGGATCCGGGAAGTATTTCTTGAAAGTTTTACTAATGGATTTTCCGATAATAAGCTTTGCTACATTTATAGCTCCTTCCTGTTCACCTTCATATACAAGTTCAAGCTTACCGGTTAATGCCGGAATCATATGGTACACATCCGCAATTCTGATGGTAGTTTCAAATTCTTCGTTAAAAACAGCTCTTCTTTCAGCCGATGATAACACCTGTTCCATCGCTGTGATTGTCATGCGTGTTGAGACACCACTTTTCTGATCTACATATTCAGAATCTCTAGCTTCAAATGCGGCTCTTTCTATTATTTCACGATACACTTCCGGAACATGGACTGTAATATCACTGTTTCGTTGATCCCACGCTTCTTGTTTTGTGATACTAACACCTATTTCCAGTTCTTTCGGATAATGCGTAATAATTTGAGCATCTATCCGATCTTTTAGCGGAGTTATAATATTACCTCTGTTTGTATAATCTTCTGGATTTGCAGAAAACGCCATAGAAACATCCAATGGAATTCTGACATTAAAACCCCGAATCTGAATATCTCTCTCTTGCATTATGTTTAGCAGAGCAACCTGAATTCTTGGTTGCAAATCAGGGAGTTCATTAATTACAAAAATACCTCGATTTGTTCTTGGAATTAGTCCAAAATTTATTGCCTTTTCGTCAGCCAGATTCAATTTTTGAGTCGCTGCTTTAATTGGATCAATATCTCCGATCAAATCAGCAACCGTGGTATCTGGTGTAGCTAATTTTTCGCCATACCTGTGAGAACAATGAACCCATTCAATTGGGGTATCATCTCCTTTATCTTTAATTAAGTCTTTCGCAAATCGGGATAAAGGCTTAAAAGGGTCATCATTTATTTCGGAGCCAGCAACCACCGGCATATACTCATCAAGAAACTGGACGAGCATTCTCAACATTTTAGTTTTAGCCTGCCCTCGTAACCCAAGTAAAATTAAATCATGCCTGGATAGTATAGCATGTTGTATTTGAGGAATTACTGTTTTTTCATAACCCAGAATTCCCTCAAATATAGTTTCTTTGTTTTGGATTTTTTTTATCAGATTATTTCTGATCTCATCTTTTACAGAAACTGATTTCCATCCGCTTTCTTTCAATTCTTTTAGCGTAAATACTTTCTTGTGTAGATCTGGCATCGTAAAATTTGTGAGGAATTTACTGCTTAACTTTCGTGAATAAGTAATCATTCACTTTTTCAGAATTTAATCTAAAGTATTTGTTAGGGCCCGCGCTTTTACCAGCGTTTCTTCCCATTCTTCTTCCGGTATAGAATCACTGGTTATAGCTCCACCTACTGGATAAACTAACTTATTACCTTCTATAATTGCTGTTCTGATAACAACATTAAAATCAAAATCCTGGGTCGGTTTGATATAACCTATGGCTCCTGAATAAATTCCTCTTTTATATTCTTCCAGTTCTTCAATAGCCTTCATTGCTGATATCTTTGGTGCACCAGTCATAGATCCCATAGGGAAACATGCCTTAATTATCTCAATTGAATTCTGGTTCGTTTCAACTTCGCATTCTACAGTTGAGACCATTTGATGAACTGTTTCAAAACTTTGCACTTCAAATAAATCTTTAACCTTTACAGTCCCTTTTTTTGCTATTCGACTTAGATCATTTCTGACAAGGTCTACGATCATCAGGTTTTCGGCCCTGTTTTTCTCAGAAGTATAAAGCTGGTTGCGATGTTCTTCATCATTTAACCCATTTCTGGAAAGCGTTCCTTTTATGGGTTGAGACCAAACTCTATTATTATTTCGGGAAAGAAACCGCTCCGGTGATGCGCAACAAATAGTTATCTCATCAAACTGAATAAAGGAAGCAAATGGAACGGGGCCTAATTCCCTCATCATTTTATAGAGTTCAAACTCATTACCTTTAAAATTAAATTCTAAAGCATGTGAAAGGTTTATCTCATAAAAATCCCCTTCTTCGATATACTTTTGTGCTTCTTTAATTTTTCTTAGGTATTCACTTTTTTGAATTTGATTTACTAAAACAACTGATACGTTTGTACCTGTTTCATTCATTTCAATACTTTCGGGTAAATCACCTTTAATTACTTCAATATTACCTTCACTTGAAATCTCGAGTATCACTCCAGGCACCATAAAAAACATATCAGGAGTAGATGATAAGGAAGAGTTTTCTGATGTTAATGCTTCTATATGGTTTTTAAGATCATAGCTGAGATATCCAAATAACCAATCCTCATATTTTTCCTGAAATTCAATTAATGCCACCCACGGATTCTTCTTCTCTCTGTCGATTTTTTTTCCGTCCCAAACCTTTACTTCATTTTCATAACTTTTAATCCAGGCTTTAGGTTGGGCAGCGAGATATGACTTATTACTTGAAGGATGATCCTTTTTTTGAGACTCAAGAAAAATAATCGGTCCGTCTTTTTTAAAGCTTTGTATTAAAGATGATATATGGTCACTTGATTCTGCCATGATTTATAAAGGAATGATACGGTTTCTATTCATCTTATTTGCAGGGTTTTCCGTATCATTGTCATAAATGTTTACAAATGTTGTATAAGTCCCTCGCTAAACCTTTTCTTTTTCAAAAAGATGCTGAAAGTGCACATAAGTTCGCAGTAAAACTTGCCTCAAAAACAAGTACTTCTACTTTCCTGCAAAACTCAGCTAAACTGGTATATGGTTTTGAGCATCCCTCGTTAAAGAAAGAGTTTTTTGGGTTAACTTTTCCAAATCCTGTAGGTCTAGCAGCAGGTTTTGATAAGAATGGCGAAACACCAATCGCAATGCAAGCTCTCGGTTTTGGTTTTGTGGAAATAGGCAGTATCACCGCTAAAGCATCTGAAGGAAATTCTAAACCTCGCGCCTTCAGGTTGCCGAAAGATCATTCACTAATAAATAGAATGGGACTTAATAATCATGGAGCTGAAGCGGTAATCAAACGTCTTAGTTCATTAAAACTGAATATCCCATTAGGAATAAATATTGCAAAAACTAATAACCCGGATATTCATGGCGAAGCCGCTATACAAGATTACCTTTACAGTTACGAACTTGCAAACTCAGTTGCTGATTACATTACTATAAATATTTCATGTCCTAACACTGGTGAAGGAAAGACTTTTGAGGACCCTGATGCATTAGAAGCGTTATTAAACGGACTGGAAATACATAAAAATAATCGAAAACCAACCTTGGTAAAATTTTCTGTCGATACAAATAAGCCAACGCTTGAGGTTCTTGTTGAAATTTGTGAAAAGCATAATGTAGCCGGATATATCGCTACTAATACATCTTCAAACAGGGAGCGCCTCCTAACTTCTGAAGAAAAGTTGCAAGAAATTGGAAATGGAGGACTAAGTGGAAGAGCTATTGCAAAATCCAGTAATCAAATAGTTAAATGGCTTTTTGAAATGGTCAAGAATGAAAAGCCAATAATTGGAGTTGGCGGAATTGATAGCCCGGAATCTGCATTAGAGAAAATCGAATCCGGAGCAAGTTTAATTCAGGTATATACTGGGTTAGTATATGAAGGCCCAGGTTTGGTAAAAGAAATAAAGAAAGCTCTAGTTTAGCTTTAAGGGTTCAAATTAAACGTTACTTCACAACTTACAGGTGTTGCTTCGCCATCAACCAAAACCGGGTCGAAGCTAACATTCTGTTCAATAGCAACAATAAAAGAGTCTATCAATTCCTGATTTTGGGTTTCAGAAGACAGTTTAAATTCATCTATTATTCCCCTCATATTTATAAAGAATAGGAAGCTTATTTCATCGTCATCAACTCCATCAGGGAAGCGTACGCTATTCAGGAAATTATTAGTCCCACCTCTTATATAAACATCCTGTTGTAATTCAGTACAACTAAGATATTCTGTAGACGGATTTAATTCAGGCTCTTCATTCTCAACTATATTTTCGTCTACCGGATCTACTGGAAGAGCGAATTCAACATCTAAGGTACCGACTTGTCCTACATAAACCGACTGAGGATAGTTTTCTAAAAATATTTGAATTGAATTTCTTGTTGAGTCCCAATATTCGCCGCGATATGGAAAATAATCTCCGAAATCGGGCTTTGTAAGTGTTGAATCAAGAACGCCTGAAAAGTACAAGCTATCCGATACAGTTAGATTAGTATCCACAAGTGCAATCCTTGCAGAGTCCTGCACTCTTTCAAACTCGTTTATTGATTCTTCCCACTCATTATTAAATTGATTCCACATTGATAAATCAAATGTAAATCCGGAATCTTTTTTAGCGATCATTATATATCCATGAATAGCATCAAAAAGAGCTCGGGCTCCGATTTTTTCTCCCCTGTATTCCTTCTCAAATTCAGTTAATAAAACTGATTTCAGGGTATCTGATAATTCTTCATTTTCAACTAGTCCAAAATATTCCTCCATTGGATTTTGCTCTGTTTCATTAATAATATCTGGGCGTTCAAAACCATACGTTTCTATAACACGATCTGCATAAATAGATCCCGGATAAATATCTAATAACTCTTTGGCGGTTTCCCTGGCTTTATCATCCTCTTTTCTTATTGAGTATAGTTCAGATAATGAATACAATGATACTGGTGCTACTGTACTATTTGGCCTCTCTTCCAATACTTTTTTGAAGTAAGTTTCTGCACTATCCGGAAGATTTAACGACAAGAAGAATAAATTTCCTAACTCATAATTTAGTGATGCAATATAATTCCGAACTGAATCCTGCTCTTTTGGAGTAAAAGGAACACTGCTCAAATCAATATTAATAAAAACCTGATTTTCTCCTGTTGAAGCTCCCCCCCCGTTAGCCTTACCTTCCTCATTTTGTTCTATCACCTCATTCACAATTAATGAAGACAGTCTCCAATTGTCTACTAAGGGTCTGCCTTGCCAAATTGCATTAAATTGCTGAGAGGCATCTGCGAGCATAACCGGGTTCTTATGACTTAAAAACCCATTTCGTTCTGCATTTTGTCCTCTATTGTTTTGATTCTCAGATGAATTGACATTAACAAGTGTATTTCTTCTTTCTTCCTGCTCTTGTTTAAGTCTTTCAATCTCTTCTCTTTTTTTATTTTCAAGCTCAACAATAACTGAGTCTAACTTATTCTGTGGTAATAAACCTAACCATAATAAACTATCCTGAAGGAAAATCTCTTCTTTTAGTCGGGCATACTCCCCAAAAGAAATTGCGAGTTCGTTAGCATTATATTCTTCCGGGAGTTCTTCTCTATTTGCATTTACTCCAGATGCAGAATCATAATAAGCTGCGGCTTGTTCAAAATTATTGTATTCAAACCTATTGATTTCTGCTAACCCGTTATATACCCGAGCTTTTGTTACTGCTCCAGGTTTGATTCTGGGATCACGTAAAATATTGATATAAATCTCTTCCGCTCTATCAAAGTTACCCCGATCTTGCTCTGTTTTTCCTAATTCATAATTTAACTCTGAAATAAACTCCGTGTTTTTATCATCCCGAACCATACTCGAAAAAACTTTATAAGCTTCATCAGATTTACCTAATGCACGAGCAACCTCTGCTTTCTTTTTTTGAGCTTCGAACTGAATATCATAATTCGTGTAGTTTTTTGTTACCTGATCATACGCTTCGAAAGCCTCATCATTATTACCTAATATTTCATGTATTTGACCTATCAGAAAATATCCTCTTTCCTTGTATGCCTTCTTAGGTAATTTTGGTACAGAGATTGTTAGTTGGTCAATTGCATTAACCCAATTTTCCCTTTCAACATAATGCTGGGCTAAAACTGCACGAACCTGAAACTCCAATCCTTCTTTCCAGCTATCATCAAACAAAGAGAGTTGTTCAGTTAGATATTGCACACCTTGATTATGAATTTTTAGTTCAAGAAGTGCTCTTCCTTTCCAATAGACTGCCCTCTGCTTCATTACTTCATTTTCACTAGTCAGATAAAGCTCTTCAAATTTTTCGTCTGCAGAAAAGTACTCTCTTCTATAAAAATATGACTTACCAATTATCTCAAGAGCATCGTCCACCCATTTAGTCTCATCATATTTTCTGAGAATATCTGCTCCTTTATCAATCGCATTTTGAAAATCCCCTGACCCTGCACCCATAGGTGTTTCATGGATTCTTATTGGGAGAAGAGTATTGTAGTTCCGCCCTTGTTCTTCAGACCTTTTTTGACCCAGATTAAAGCTCTTCTTTGCATTATAAAAAGTATTATAGTATGCATTAAAGTCTCTAAAGTTAGACTTGAACGAGGTTTTGCACCCGGTTAAAAAAAGAGTTACTAAAATTATACCTATTAATCTTCGCATCCGATCTTTTAGATTTTCAGGACGGTAACGAATCAAATTAATCGATCGTACTTACCTTTATCATATTTGTTTGCCCCCTTTTAGCAATAGGCATTCCGGTAGCAATAATAATTCGGTCTCGGGCTTTAACCATACCCCGGTCTTCTAAATAGTGCTCCATTATTTTAACACTTTTATCAGTATCGAAAAGCTCATCTAACCTTATAGACTGAACACCCCAAACAAGGTTTAACTGACGACGGACTTTTTGAGATTCAGTAAATGCAAAAATAGGTACTTTTGGTCTGAACTTAGCGATTCTTCGAGCTGTATTTCCAGAATGAGTGATTGTACTAATAACTTTTGCATCAACATTGTCTGCCATAGCTATACATGAGAATGCAATAGATTCGATAATTTGTTTTTCCTTTAAATCAGGTTTCCTGTATTCGAGACTATTATATAGTTGCAGCCTTCGCTCTTCAATTTTTCTACAAATTCGATCCATTACATTTACAGCTTCCATCGGGTATTTTCCTGCCGCTGTTTCTCCTGAAAGCATCACAGCATCTGTTCCATCAAGTACTGCATTTGCAACATCAGAACTCTCCGCTCTGGTAGGTCTTGGATTGGTAATCATTGAATCAAGCATTTGTGTTGCTGTAATTACGGGCTTACCATATTTCCTGCACTTCTCGATAATCATCTTTTGAACAAAAGGGACTTCTTCAGTTGCAATCTCAATTCCTAAATCTCCTCTAGCTACCATAATTCCGTCAGCGACCTCAATAATCTCATCAATATTATCGATTGCTTCAGGTTTCTCAATCTTTGCAATTACCCCGGCCTCGCAATCCGATTCAGCTATTCTATGCTTCAGATCTAATACTTCCTTGGCTGACCTAACAAATGAAAGTGCTACGAAATCAACATTCTGTGTTAATCCAAATTCAAGGTCTTTGATATCTTTCTTTGTTAAGGCTGGAATTGAAATTTTAACATTTGGGAGGTTTACACCTTTCCTGGATTTTAATAATCCCCCAACTATTACTTTTGCCTCAAGTTCATTTCCTTTTTTTGCAGTAATTTTAAATTCAAGGAGGCCATCATCCAGTAAAATCTTATTCCCGACTTCTGCTTCTTTTACAAGATTTTTATAATCAATCGGTATAGTTGCACTTGTTCCTTCAACATCCTCACCGGTAATAGTAATCAAACTTCCTTCTTTAAGTTCCTGACCACCATCTTTCATTTGACCTACCCGAATTTTTGGTCCCTGTAAATCCATAAGTACAGCAATACTATAATCATTATCCCGGGCAGTTTTCCTTATATATTTAATAGAACGTTCATGAACTTCATGAGAACCATGAGAAAAATTAATTCTTGCAACGTTCATCCCATGTAAAAAGAGATTAGTAATGCCTTCCTGAGTATTACAACTTGGACCAATTGTGCAAACAATTTTTGTTCTTCGGGGAGCGGTTATCATAAATCCTAAAATTTGTGCTTGTGAGTGACGTTACTTACTATGAAGTCTCCAAAGATAGTTTAAATTTGGCTATCATTTGAAGTGAATTTATTTTTTAAAATAAAAGCCCTTATTGAAGCGTCTTTAATTTTCTATCATTCATTTTTTCAGAGGAAGATTAGAATGAAATTCAGTCATAGTATTTATTTAGTTGTATTGATTCTTCTTCAGTTTGCATGTTCAAACTCTTATGTAGATGAAATAGACCGAAGTGGTGGGTATCAATTTATGCCTGGTTTTCCAGAAGTTCGGTTAGTTACTGCTGGAATTGTTGATGAGTATACTGACAGCACCTATGTTATTCTTACCGCCGATATAGTATATAGTAGTCTGGTCTATAAAAAAGTAGGGGATAAATTTCGTGCAGATATAGCTCTGGAAATTCAGATTCTGGATTTATCGAATCCTGACAATATTATTCAGACTCAAAATTATCCTTTGGTTATAGAGAACAGCAACCAGCTACTTATAAGAAGTCAGGAAGAATATATGTTTCAAAAAAAATTGGATTTACCTTCAGGGGAATACCAGATTAACTTCTCAGTTACTGATTTAAGTAATAATCGTCAAACAATTCGTTCGGCCGAGGCTTACATTCCTGATCCAACTGATGAAATTTCTCATATCACTAATATTCAGATTTATTCTAAAGACGAGACTTACAGTAATGAATTCGATCCCATTACAACATATGACATATCTAATCAATCCGACTCAATCAAATTCATATTTCAGGTAACCAATAATAAGCCGGATAATCCAATTGTTGTTGACAGCCGGCTTATAAGATTCCGATCGGATACTACAATCGCTCGATCAATGAGCTTTCCTAATTACAACAATTCTCATATTTCCTTTAAAGGAATAGACTATGATAAATATGAAGAGATAAGTTCATCCCGTAGAATTTTAAGTCAACCAGGGAGTGTTTCAATTGAGTTTTATTTCCCTGGTCTTCAAAGGGGTAATTACCGATTTGAAATCAAAATTAATGCTGATGAGGAAGATGAACTGTATAAAGCCAGAGAGTTTAGTATAAAAAGCCTGAATTACCCTTCATTAAAAACACCGAAAGAACTGGCTGCACCACTTTATTATTTAATGGACAGAAAAGAATACGAGAGACTAATGTCTATTGAAGATGATGTAGAGTTAAAAAAGGCAATTGATCGATTCTGGTTAAAAAACCTGAAAAATTCCAGGAAAGCTCAAAATATTATTTCTTTATACTATCAAAGAGTTGAAGAGGCCAATAAACAGTTTTCTAATTTTAAAGAGGGATGGAAAACCGATATGGGAATGATGTACATATTATTTGGTCCGCCATGGAGCGTATATCAGTCTGTTGAGCGTGTACATTGGTCTTATTCTTATAATTCATCCGACTTTGAAAAGAATTTTTATTTCTTCCCACCTAAGTTGAAGAATAAATACTTCCCCTTTGATTCCTTCTTATTAATAAGGAATCAACAATATTTTAGTATTCAGTATCAACAGATACAGAAATGGCTTTCCGGAACTATTGTAAGAGATAATCTATAAAATTCTCGAAATCTAAAATTTTAAGCGCTTGGGCACTTTTTAATTAAAAAGTATTGCCTATTTCCCATTAAATGGCTTTCTTTCGTGTTCAATTTAAATATTAATTAATGTAGAGGTCATCTATGTTTAAAAAGCTACTTTCAATAGCTACGCTATTGCTTTTTGTTGGTACGGCTGCTTTTGCTCAAAGTGGATCTGTTTCCGGTGTGGTAACAGATGCTACTTCAGGTGAAGGAATGCCAGCTGTAACAGTACAAATTGTTGAATTATCAAAAGGAACATCCACTAATATTGATGGTGAATACACCATTTCTAGTGTTCCAGCTGGTACTTATACACTAAGAGCAACTTTTGTTGGTTTTAAGTCATTTGAAACAGAAATCACTGTCGGTTCTGGTGAAACTGTCCAGGACATCAACTTGGTTGAAGACATTCTAGGTCTTGAAGAAGTTGTTGTTACCGGTGTAGGTTCTGGTACATCTACTCAAAAACTAGGTTTCTCAGTTGCCAAAGTTGGTGCACAAGAACTTAATGAAGTTCCTGCTGCCGATGTAGGTTCTGCAATTACTGCAAAAGTTCCTGGCGTAACTGTTGTAAATGCATCAGGAGATCCATCTTCTGCTGCTTCTATTCGTTTAAGAGGTTCAACTTCTCTTGGTAATGATCAGTCACCACTAATTATTGTTGATGGTGTTATTACTGACGGAAGCCTATCTGATATTAACATGCAAGACGTTGAGTCTATTGAGATTGTAAAAGGTGCCGCTGGTGCTTCTTTATATGGTTCTTTAGCTGGTAACGGTGTTATTCAGGTTATTACTAAAAGAGCTTCTCAATCAATTGACCGTCCTCAGGTTACTTTAAGAAGTGAATATGGATTCTCTACTATTGCAAGAGAATATCCTGTTGCTACAACTCATGCTTGGGTTGATGACTCTGTTGTTGAAGACGGATACGTTACTTCTTGGGATGGTTGGGAAGTTTATGACACAGATCGTGTGTTTGATAACCCATATCCAGTAAATTACGATAATACAGAACAAGTATTTACAGGACAGCCATTCAATTCAAACTATGTAAGTATTGCAAACTCTTCCGGAAGCTTCAATTATTTTGCTTCTTTCGAAGATTTGACTCAGAGCGGTGTAATTGAAAACTTTGATTCTTACGACCGTACTTCTGTTCGATTAAATGCAGATTACCTCTATGACGAGAAGTTTAAGTTAGCTTTTAGTGGAAGTTATGTTACTTCCGAGTATCCTGATGTTAATGAACAGGGACAAGGTGCTAACTTTTTCTACTCTACTTTAACCGCTCCTCCAATTCTTAACTTCCTTGAAACCGGTGCTGATGGACAACCATTAAATAATGGTCTTTCTGGTTACGGAGTGATTGGTAGTAACGTACAGAATCCTTTATATGTAGCCGAAAATTTCCAGGATGATGAAAGCAGAGAGCGTTTCATTGTTGGAATTAGCGCATCTTACACTATTAATGACTGGTTATCTGTAGATGCAAGACAGTCGTTTGATAAATCTTATCAACTAAATACAACTGCTACTTCTCCGGGTTATCAAACTCCTTCTCCACAGAATACCCTAAATAATGGTTACGAAAGTAGATGGATAGCTAATACAACAACTGCCATTTCTGAAGTTTGGGCTACCAGCCGTTTTGAAATGGATGATTTGAATATCCGAGTAATTGCAAAATACCTCTATGAAGACAGAGATTACGAGCGTTACTTCCTCGAAGGTTTCAGATACTCTGTTGCTGGTATTCGTAGCTTCAGCGCTTTAGATCAGTCGACCTTCTCTATTACTAATTTAGAAACCGAAGAACGTGCTGAGAATTTTATTCTTGACGCTGAATTCGATTATGATGATAAAATTATCCTAGGTGTAATGGGACGTCGTGATGGTTCTTCCAGCTTTGGTGAAGATGAAAGATACCAATTCTATTACAGAGCTTCTCTTGCTTACCGTTTAAGTGAAGACATTGAAATCGATAATATTCAGGAGTTGAAGTTACGTGCTTCTTACGGTACTTCAGGTCAGCGACCTCCATTTGCTGCTCAGTATGAAACTTACACTCCAGGTAGTACCGTATTACTTCCTAATGTATTAGGTAACACAGAAATTAAACCTTCTGTTGTTGCAGAAACTGAAGTTGGTGTAGATGTTGCTTTCTTAGACAAGTTTAGCATGCAAGTAAACTATGCATTAGCAAACATCACAAATGACTACCTACAAGCTCCTCTTACTTCTGATAACCCATTCGGTTCTCAGTGGCAGAATGTTGGAGAGATTGAAAACAAATCTTTTGAAGTTGGTTTACAAGCTAACCTTGTTAATACCAAAGATCTACAATCAGGATTTAATCTTTCATTCTCAACAACTGATCAGAAAGTGACTGATCTTGGTGGTGTACCTGCATTTACCAGAGCTGCTGGTGGTGCACTTAACCTGTTCAGATTCGAAGAAGGTGTTTCTTACGGAGCAATGTATGGTAACCAACTTATTTCTTCTGTAAGTCAACTTTCAGTAGATGCGAATGGTTTTGTACTAAACGCTGGTGGTGGAACATTAACTCCTGCTGACTTCGAAGTTAATAGTTTAGGTCACGTAGTTATTTCTGCTGACAGAGGAACTCAGGCTGAACGACCTATGTATCTCTTTGACGAGGAAACAGGAGACGAAGCTATTGTTAAAATTGGTGACACAAACCCCGACTTTGAACTAGGTCTTTCCGGAAACTTAAACTGGAAAAACTTTGGACTGTTTATGGTTTGGAACTGGTCTCAGGGCGGTGAAGTATACAACTATACCAAGCAATTACTAATCTTCAACTTCCGTCACCAAGATTTGGAAGACCTTACTCGTGCTGGTTATGATCCAGATTATTTAACTGCCTCTGATGGACTTTATAATGCTTCTGATGCACTTAGTTATTACGTGGAGGATGCTTCTTATTTAAAACTTAGAGAGCTTTCTCTGTCATATACTTTTGCAAATGACATGCTAGGTTCTTTAGGAGATTATGTAAGAGATGTAAAACTCGCTATTGTAGGTAGAAATCTTCTAACCTTCACTGAGTACACAGGATATGATCCTGAAGTAGCATTAAGAACCAACTCTACTAACTTCCGTTTAGATGAGTATTCTTATCCTAACTTCAGAACTTTCACCGGTTCTATTCAGATTAGATTTTAATCAATAAATATTATTTATCATGAATACTAAAAATTTAACAAAACTATTTTCTGCTGCCTTTTTAAGCCTTCTGGTTTTTGCCAGTTGTGCCGATCTCGGCGTGGAAAACCTGAACGAGCCTACTAAAGAGGCTGTTGAGGGGAATGCAGAAAATCAGGCTAAATTATTAGCTGGTGGTTTTTATGACCTTACTACTGCTATACATTCATCATATGCTACACACCCTGATTTATTAGCAGATCAAATTACCTCAACTAATAACGTACGTAACTTCTGGGATTTCGCTCAGGAGCCAAAAATTCGTCTTTCTAACTCAGCCACTTATTCAGGCGCAAATTCATATGCGGCTTTTTATGGTGGGTTTAACTCAGCCGTTTCAACTTCCAACTTATTCATCAATAACATTGTGAATAATGGAATTGAAATTTCTGATGCAGTTGGAAATGATGTAACTGAATCTATTCTTGCTCAGGCTTACCTGCTGCGTGGACTTGCAAGAGGTTATCTGGGTCTGATGTATGATCAGGCATTCCTGATTGACGAAAATTTCGTTATCGGCGAAGATACTCCTACTTTTGCTTCATACAATGCACTTATTGATGCTTCAATTAGTGATTTAGATCAAGCGATTTCACTTGCGACTAATTTTGCGGGTGACGGTTTTGTCTTTAATACTATGCCAAATCCGGCTAATACCTGGTCACAGGACGAGTTCATCGACATTGCAAACTCTTACGCTGCTAAAATTCTTGCTGGTGAAGCAAGAACAGCGGCTGAAGCGGCAAATACCGACTGGACTGCGGTACTTAACTATGCAAATAATGGTATTGGCGGACCAGATGCTAATTCTTCATTGGGTTCATTCTACAATGACAATATTGGTTCTGCTGGTGAATTCGCAAGTTATTACAATGACTGGTCGAACTTCATTGTATCGTGTGCAACATCTGCAATTAATTCTTGTTCGGGCTACCTTCCTACTGATGTGAAAGTTGTTCACTCAATGGTTCCTGATTATCCAACGACTTACCCCGCAGATTCTGCTCAGGGAACAGTTGCTGCCTATGACACTGCATTCAGTGCCGATCCAAGACTGGAAGGGTACTATATCTATACAAGAAATGGCGGTTTCTTAAATTCATCAAGAAACGCTAATCTTTATAGCAATTACTTCAGTGCGAGATTGTACTCTGGTAATGACTGGTGGGTTGCTACAAATAGTGTACCTTTCTTTACTGATAATGAGAATACACTTCTTATTGCTGAAGCACAGTTAATGCTTGGACAAGGACCACAAGCAGCTCTTACCCTAAATGGATCTGCTTCTGGTACAGGAACTACTACAATCGGATTTGAATTAAACTCCGAAGCTACAAACGTAATAGAAGATGGTACTTTGTCAGGTGGACACACTATGTTAGGCACTGAAGGTGATGCGGCATTCCAGTTTGCTCTGATGAGAGAATACGCTGTTGAAGTCGCTACTTTAGGTGGTGTAGGCTCAAACTGGTTCTTCATGAGAAGACATGACCTTCTTCAGGAAGGAACAATAACCATGTTTCCGGTACCTGTAGGGGAATTGGAAATTCTTGGCATCACAGTTTATCAATTTGGTGGTGTTGATGCTGCTGGAGACGTAGGTACTGCTTCCGGTGATAATTCATGGACTAATCTGGCAACTGCTGCCGGATTAAAAACCCGTACTAAAGTTGCTAGCATGAGTTTCGAAAGACCATCAACTAATGATGCGAAAATCGATGTTGATGCTGCTAAAGCTAATTTTTCAAGCAAAGGTGCTTCTAATAACTAGCTTATAAAACTTATAAAAAAAGCCCTCAAGTAATTGAGGGCTTTTTTTTGTTACGATTTTTTATTCAACTACACTTATTTTAACCGGATAATCGGTTGGGGCAGTTATTGTAAAAGTTGTACTATCAGCCCTTTGAAGAATTAATACCCCACCTATATGTAGCTGATAGGATTCAGACGGAATAATTACTGCAGTATTAAATCCATTTTTTTCACTATTTCTATAAGTCTGAAGATTCAATAAAAGAGCAATACTGAATGGGTTATTCGGTTCGAACCGTTCTATTTCGTTAGCCTCATATCTCGATTTACTTGCAGGTAAAGAATAATTATCCTGCCCCTGCAACTCATAATCTTCATAATGAGTATATCTAATCCCATCAATTTCTATCCAATGTAGATCCTGAATACTATTTACTCCTGCAAATTCAAGTTTCATGGTTTCACCCGTATACACATTAGTATCCGAGTTACAACCAATAAAGCATATACTAATAACAAAAAGTAATTTTATCTTATCAGAAACAGATCTATTCATTTTTATAATATTTAAGTTCAAAAAAAAAGCCTCTTCGATTATTCAAAGAGGCTTAATGGTGGCGGGGACAGGATTCGAACCTGCGACCTTCGGGTTATGAGCCCGACGAGCTACCAGCTGCTCCACCCCGCGATTTGAGGACTGAAAAGATACAAGTTTTACGATACCAACTTCAACTCTAATTTTTCAATATTTCTCAATTTCTTCTTTACTGCTTTTCATATTTTTAAATAAATAAAAGAATAGAGAATATGATATCATCAATAGAAGCAATTACCCTTGAAAATGAATTCGGAGCTCACAATTATCATCCCCTACCGGTTGTATTAGCAAAAGGTGAGGGAGTTTTTGTATGGGATCCTGAAGGGAAAAAATATTTTGATTTCCTTTCAGCTTATTCCGCTGTTAATCAGGGACATTGCCATCCAGTAATTACACAAGCATTAGTTGGTCAGTCCCATACCTTAACTCTGACTTCCAGAGCATTTTACAATAGCGTGCTTGGTGAATATGAAAAGTACATTACTGAGTATTTTGGCTTTGATAAGGTTCTTCCTATGAATACCGGAGCTGAGGGTGTGGAAACAGCTATTAAAATCTGCCGAAAATGGGCATATGAAAAAAGAGGTATTGATGAGAATAAGGCTCAGATTATTGTATGTGAAAACAACTTTCATGGTCGCACTACTACGGTTATTTCTTTTTCAAATGATACTGATGCGAAAAAGAATTTCGGACCATACACTCCAGGATTTATAAAAATTCCCTATAACAATTTAGAAGCACTTAAAGAGGCTTTAAAAGAACCTAATGTAGCAGGTTTTTTAGTGGAACCAATTCAGGGGGAAGCGGGAGTTGTAGTTCCGGATAACAATTTTATCAAAGAGGCTACCGAATTATGTAACCAAGCTAATATTCTGTTTATTGCCGATGAAATTCAAACAGGAATTGCCAGAACAGGCGGTTTATTAGCGGTTTGTGGAGATTGTACCTGTTTGAGCCATTGTGAACGACAGGCTTCGTACACAAAACCAGACATACTTATTTTAGGTAAAGCTCTCTCAGGAGGATCATATCCAGTATCTGCTGTATTAGCCGATAATGAAATAATGGAAGTTATAAAACCCGGTCAACATGGCTCTACCTATGGTGGAAACCCACTCGCTTGTAAGGTAGCCATGGCGGCTCTTGATGTTGTAAAAAAAGAAAAGCTAGCCCAAAATGCGCGCACGCTTGGAAAACTTTTCAGAGAAGAAATGAATCAACTTGTTGCTGATTTTGATCTTTTCGTGAAAGTCAGAGGTAAAGGGTTACTTAACGCAGTTGTAATTAACGACACTCCGGACAGCGATACAGCATGGCGGTTTTGCATAGCTTTAAAGGATAATGGACTACTTGCAAAACCTACTCATGGAAATATTATTCGTTTTGCTCCCCCTCTTGTTATGACTGAAGAACAACTGATGGAATGTGTAGGCATTATACGAAAAACAGCATCAGAATTTTGATCACTATTCTATTAAATACCTAACCATGCTTTAAGTTCAGGGGTTTTATTTCTGCTTATGATAATTTCCTGATCAACTTCTGGTTCCAAGTTCACTATTACCTGACCTTTAAAATATGGTTCCAGATTCACTATTGAGTCTAGCTGAACAATAAACTGACGATTTAGCCGAAAGAAAGTATTCGGATCAAGAAGATCTTCCAGTTCTGAAAGAGTATAATTAATCACGAACTTTTTTCTGTTTTTCGAGACCAGCCATACCAGTTTATCATTTGCCATGAAATAGGCTATTTCTTCTATAGCCATAGGAAAAAGCTTTCTACCGTATTTTACCAGGAATCTTTTCTTGAACCCTTCTTGTCGGAGAAAGTCACTTTTAAACATAAATGGTTCCGCCTGATTCAGGACCTCTTTGAAGCGGATAAACTTGTCTATCGCCTTTTGTAATTGAGGAAAAGAAATTGGCTTCACTAAATAGTCTATCG
Organism: Balneolaceae bacterium; assembly: GCA_017795005.1. GTDB lineage: Bacteria > Bacteroidota > Rhodothermia > Balneolales > Balneolaceae > RHLJ01. The sequence continues at coordinate 3,215,712 of CP051242.1, forward strand.
CATTTAACTCAAATGCCTTCAAAGCGTATTCATCATAAGCCGTTGTGAAAATAACAGGTGTTTTAATCTCTACCCCTTCCAGAACTTCGAAACAAGATCCATCAGCTAGCTCGATATCCATAAAAATAAGATCCAATTTTTCCGAATTAATGATTTTCAGAGCCTCCTCTCCAGTTTCAGCTACTCCTACTATCTGTGTAGAGGGACTAGCTTCCTGGATAAGTTTACTCAGCATTCTACTTGCCGGGGTTTCATCTTCACAAATTAGAACTTTCATTGTATCTGGTATGAATTAATGGAACAGCAACAGAGAAGTAATCCTTTGTTTTTTCAATCACAATTTCTTTATCAGAAAGGTATCCATACCTCTCCTTCAAATTGGTTAATCCTACACCTGTACTTCTTATATGTGTACTATTTTTAGGTTGAAGATTATTTTGGATTACTAATGATCCTTTACTTTGAAATATCTTGATGAAAAGTGGTTTTCTTGTAGAAATCTCATTGTGCTTCACTGCATTTTCGATAATCAATTGAAGAGTAGCCGGAGGTATTGTATAGGTTTCCGGTTTATCAATCTCTACTTTATAATTAATCTTATCGTTAAACCTCACTTTTAACAAGAAAATATACTTCTCAATAAATTCCAGCTCTACTGAAAGATCAATTAGCTCCTCCCTCTTTGTTGATAAAATATATCTATAAACGGCACTGAGCCGATCTAAATATAATCGTGCTAATTTAGGGTCGTCTTCTATTAATGAGCTAATTACATTGAAATTATTAAATAAAAAATGCGGACTTACCTGTGCCTGAAGTGCTCCTAATTTAGCTTTTATATTTTCCTTTTCGAGAAACTGATTTCTTATTAAAGAACTCTTCCAATCCTCAAAAATAACTTCAGAGTTAACAAATCCTGCAATTAAAAAAGAGAAAACTATTGCGAAAAGGTTGTATTCCAGAATACCAGGCCACCAAATTTGCATCGACCAAATGTATTTATAAAGAATGACCATAAAACAGGTAACAACCAGTGGAGTGAAAATAATAGTTGAAAGTACCTCAACTGCTCCCCGCAAAAGTATTTTTTCTTTCCACCCTAAATACCCTTCTAATACGCTACTTTTCAGATTATGAAACTCAAATATTGATACTAAGATGCAGAAAACAACCAATGTATACTGTATATGCGCATAAAGTGTTATTTCACTTATTTGATAACCCCTTATTAAAAACAGAAGTAAATATGAGGGCAACGCAAAAAGTAGCGATAAAAGAAGCCTATTTGTGAACGTATTAAATTTCAATTCGAATTCAACTGTTCTTTAAAGCTTAAAGATATTAATAACCGGCCATGTTTCTGAATCTGGTTTATATTCTTTTGTATAAAATCCCCAGGGACTGTTCCCAATGAAGTAAAATTCACCTCCCATGAATACCCCCATTGTTGGTTCACTAATAGAATTACGGTTCTGATCAATAATTTCAATTTCCTGAAGATCTCGTTTGCCACTGTTCTTAAGATTTATTTTAGCTACTCTTCTAGGGTTTGTTCCATTTTGAAGGAGCACCAAATTGTCACCCGAAAGATGTAAACCATCCGTTCCCCTTGTAATGGAATTATTCTTACTGAGAATTGGAGAAATACTTTTTGAGTCTAATTCCATTTTGTAAACACCTAATATATAGTCAGAAAAATAAAGGTACTTCCCATCTTCAGAAAGGTCTAAACCTTGTAAATTCCACAAGATATCAGACTCAAAAAACAAGGAGAGTTGTTGTTCAACATGATCTAATTTATAGATGTGAGGAGATGCAGAATCTGAAACATATATAGTTCCGTCTTGTGAAATCGCCAGTTCTCCAAAAATATGATTCGTTTCAGTTTCAGCTTTATAAGCTTCAAGTACATTGCCGGAATTTAAATCAATTTTTAAAAGAGCAGACTCTCCTTCAAATGCTTCTTTATGTCCTTTAAATTCAGAAAGTGAAGCTGTAGTAACCCAAATAATCTCAGAGTTCTGTGGATCTACTTTTATTCCAAAAGCTCCCCAAAAACCCTGAGCTGCAATATCACTTACTAATTTTCTATCTTTTCCATTATGATCGTAGGAGACTATTCTTCCATTATGTACGTCAGTAAATAAAAATCTTTTTCCTTGTTCATCATATGCCATTCCTTCGGGATGAAAACCAACCTCTTCTATACTGAATACCGTTTTACTTGAACTTTTAGGTTCAGTATTACTTAAATATTTCTCGTTTACTTTTTTAAAATATTCTGTTTTTCTGAACTCTGCGAAATCTTCATCTTCAAGAAATTCACTGGATGCATTAAAAATAAATCTCTTCTCTAACGTATTTGCGACTTGCTCAAAATTATTAACCTTGCTATAAGCTATAGCAAGATTGTACATAATAACAGGGTGATTAGGTCTCAGAGAATCTGCTTTTTGAAAAGAGGCCAAAAATTCGGAATAATTCTGATTTTTGTAGTGAGTAACCCCCTGATTATAATAATCTATATAGGTCTGCGCCAGTGTATTCGAATTAGTCAGAATGAAACAGAATACAAGAATTGTTAAGTATAAGTGTGATCGAACCATTTACATCTCATTTAAAATTATTTTTTAGAATCTACTTCATATTAAATTTATTAGATTCCGTTTCAGACAGATAATGTGTTAATTCAGAGTTCTTTATCCATTATTAGTTTGGAAGACAACGGTTGTAATGGCATTTCCTCATCCGGCTAAATCCACTTCTATCCCAAAAATTAACTCATTCAAATCCTTTTTTTTGAGTTCAAATAGCTGAATTGGATAGTTTTACATGATTCATGAGTTAAAGATATATAGTATGAAGTCTGTTTTTTATGTTTTCCTACTTTTAATAGTAGGATGTGCTGATTTAAACTCTGCTGATTCCCCTGAGGAACCGCCTAATGAAAATACCTGTACGGAAGGAGATCTTATAGTATGCAGGCTTACTAACGGGATGATTTTCGAAGTATACCTTCCTGATAACTATGTAGAATCACAACAGTATCCTTTGATGTTTTTTAATGATGGAGAATCTGCATTCAAACTATTTGGTCTTAATGCCAATACAATAATTGAAGACTTGATTAGCAAGAATGAAATCGAACCAATTATTGCGGTAGCGGTTTACGCAAATGGAAACAGAAACGACCTTTATATTCCCTATGATGATGAATGGATCACATTTAACTGGGGACCTTATAATTCACAATCTGAAGAATACTATCAGGAACTAATTAATACACTTATACCATTTCTGGAAGAACGCTTTAGTATAAATAAAAGTGAAATTGGGATAGGAGGAGTTTCCCTTGGTGGGTTAGTTTCCACATGGATGGGACTTAAGTATCCAGAAACAATCAAATACTCAGCAAGTTTCTCCGGTTCTTTTTGGGTGGATGATTATAAAATTTTCGAAGAAGTAAAAAGTGTTGGATATAACCCTGGGAACAGGTTTTGGTTTGATATCGGAGCAACAACCGGAGAATGGAATTACTATGTACCTCTTTATTCCGCATTAGACAGTGTTGGCTCCGAACCGGGAGTACAAAGTTTTTATTTTGAAGAAAAAGATGCTGAGCATTCTTTTTTATACTGGAGAGATCGGCTTGAATTCCCGCTAAAAGTCTTTTTTGGAACTACAGAACCCACTGAACAGGAATTGAATGTAATTCTGGAATGCATTGACAGTTCATCAACGCCGGGACTTAGGTTCAGAAGAATGAATCCAGTCATTACCTTATCGAATGGAGTTAAATATTCTTTAGCTCATGCAGCATCCTATACTTTAGTTGAAGGAGATGGGCTTTTGGGGAGTGAAGGAAGCTTTAATAATGACTCGGGAGAAGAGTTAGCAGTAATGGTTAATTATAAATCCTTCAGTAATGAAGTTACTATACCTGCATCTTTTTGTAATTAATGCAATAACTATACAATCATGAGTAAGTTCAAACCCTATTTTTTTTAAGCATATTTTTCAGATTAAACACCTTACTTCCATTTAATAAGAGAAATAAAGAACCGGCAAGCATCATAATTGCAGGGAAAGCACCTGGATATGTATCATTTCCGAGATGTACAACAGATAGCGCAATTATGAAATTAACAATCATTACTAAAGCTGCCAGGCGAACCTGAAATCCGATTATATACATGATACCACAGATAAATTGCGCATATACAGATATTATTGCCGATACGGTTGGAAAAGGAAAACCAAAATTGCTAAGGAATATTGAAAACTCCATCATTCTTTCCCAAGAAAAGACATTATCCTGAGTTCCGTAAATAAGGTGAAAACCTACTGATAACCGAATGAATAATTCTGAGTAAATAGAATATTTTTCGATATGCTGATCTAATTTATCCATCTTTGATTTAGTTTATTTCACTAGTCAAAATTGAAACAATGGTTTTTATTCCATCGAAGTAATTGCCAAGCCTTAAATTTTCATTTGGGCTATGTTGATTATTATCGGGATTAACCAAAGGAACAAGAACGGCGGGTATATCTAATTCATTAATGAAAAAAGAAAGAGGAACACTACCTCCGCTGATTCTAATCTGAATTAATTCTTTTTGATGAGCATCATGAACTGCTTGTCTAAGCCAATCTCCAATTTTAGAATCAATAGGGGTACGAAACGGGAACATTAATGGACTTGCCTGAAAGTAAAGCGGCTTTTTTATCCTGAGCATTTCCTCTTCCGTTGGTATATGATCCAATATAGTAAAGCCTTTATCCCCAATGTGATTTTTGACTAAGTCTATCAAGCTGTAACTATCTGTTTCAGGAACAGTTCTTATATCCATTTCTATAATAACTTTGTCCGGAACTATTGTTCTTGTCTCACTGTCAACCCAGCCTGATTTAATCCCCAGTACAGATAAAGATGGATACTGAATGGACTCTTGGTAACTTCTTCCTACTTTCTCCGGATCGGCAAACCCTGCTCTTTTTTGAATACCTAATTCATCATCCGGAACGGAGTTCATAACTCTTTTCGCTTCTTCATCTATTTGAATACCATCATAAAAGCCAGAAATAATAACTTTTCCATCCTCATCTTTCATACTTGCTAACAATTCTGCCGCTCTGAAAACCGGATTAGGCGCATAATTCCCAAAATGACCGCTATGCTGAGGTTTTGATGGACCATAAATTTCCATTCTCAATCTCGTAATACCTCGAACTCCATACAATAACGTTGGAAGTCCTGAGTCATGCATCGGACCATCAAATACTACCAGATAATCAGAAGTCAGTACGTTTTTATGATCAGAAACAGCCGGAGCAAGAAAAGGTGAACCCTTTTCCTCCATACTATCAAGAATAACCTTAATATTAAATTCAGGCTGGATTCCTTTAGCCTGTAACACTTGCAAAGCAGATAAAAACATGGCAATTGGACCCTTATCATCAGAAGCAGATCGTGCAAAAATCCTCCAGTCTTCTTCCATATTTTTTATTTCGAAATCTTTAACTGGAATCCATTCTTCTCCAGACTTTGTTTTGACAACAGGGAGATGGGGACTCTCCTGATTCCATTTTGACGAATCGACAGGTTGCCCATCAAAATGCATATAGAAAAGTACCGTTGGTAACTGTTCGCTCACTTTTTTTTCAGCAAAGAATAATGGAAGAGCCTGGGTTTCCAGAATAGATGTTTCGAAATTCAATTCTTCAAATCTCTGCGTAAGCCAGTTTAGGTTTTCATCGATCTGGGCTGGATAATTTGCATCATTAGGAATAGAAAGGAAGTCTTCAAGTAGCTCAAAGTGTTCCGTTTTGATTCTGGAATCAACCGACTCATAAATAGAATCGATGAAGCCTGACTGAGCCATGATTCTTGAATTTATAGTTTGCATAAAAACTAATATCAAGAGTATCAACTTGACAGTTTTTCCTATTTTTCCCTTCCTTATAATTCCACTAGTCCTGATATCCATTTAGCTATTCTTATTCATTGGTTTATGAAATCCGATTTTCTCATTTCCATTCGATATAAGTCTAATCCTTTTCCCCAATACTCTTTTTCTTTTTTAACAGTGGTAAATCCAAACGAACCAAAAAACTTATATGCATGCTGGGAAGTCTCTGTTCTTAAAACCTCTACTGTCTTCATTTCCGACAGAAGCTCCAAAAGAAATGTTACCGCTTTCTTTCCAAGCCCGTTGCCCACATAATCAGGGTGAAGAAAAATCCAGGATATTGATCCGACCCTACCAGTTTCATCGATTCTAAAGCCCGCACCACCGGCAATATGTCCTTTATATCTTATTGTGAAATATTTTTTAGAATCAGAACGTAAGTAATTCTTGAAATCCTGCTCCTCACTTGGCGCGAAATATTCAGGGATGTTTAATCTGAAGATGTAAAGTATTTTTCTAAGATTACTATCCTCATACTTATCAATATTGAATTGCAATATAGATTTTTGGTTATACATCTTTCTTTATCAATAGCACCTTTTGTTTCAATATATATTCTATAAGTTTTAGCTTAATCTACTAACGTCTTCATTTTAAGTTTTAGGAATAACACGCTGAAAAGTCCTATTTCAAGAGTTAATACTCCAAGTAATTTCTTGTTTCCCTTGTAGCGCTCTTCAATGTAGTCATAAGAACTGCATCGTATCTCATTAGTAAATCGATAAAACTACGATCTAAATTTGGGATAGAAATTTCGCGATTATAAAGAGCCTTTTTAATTGCTCTTAAATCAATAATTGTCCACGAATCTTCTTTTTCATGCTCAAACAAAAGTTCATATTCCGGTACAAATTCTAACCGATCAACTTTTTCACCAGTGCTTCTGATATAGTATCTACCGGCAAGGGCAATATTGAAGGCTTTCGAGTTGTTAAGTAGAGCAATCTCATATAAGGTATTTCCTAAATCGTAAATTGTATTTGCAGTTCTTCCATATACGGTGTGCATGCTTCCCATTTTTAAAATCATTTTAGGAAATTCATTTTCCTTTTCTGCTTCCCGATAGTAGTTTCTAAAATACCTCCTCATTAAAATTGCTCGTTCATTATTAGCATCAAAGCCACTGAAGTAATAAATCATCCATGATTCTTTGATCGCAGTACTTATCTCTTGTACTTTTCCATTTTTTTTGGATGACTGATCCAGGAAAGAGTTGATATACTCATCCTCAAGCAAGTTTTTAAATTTTATCTCATCATCAACTGAATCCTGTAGGAATGTATACAATCTTTCTTTTGCTTGGTTATATAGGTTTCTATAACCCTCATCCCTTTCCTCCGCTGGAACTATTTTATAAATCTCGTCAAACAGAAACTTAGGAGCTGCTAAAAATTCCTGATCTAATCCCCACGTTTCGAACCCAAGTTCATATGCCTTCTCAAGCATTTCCACCTCATCTAACACATCAAAAAAGGGAATAGGATTTGTAGCGGGACTTACAATGGGATCATAGTATTTATAAAATCTGGCTAGAGAGTCTTTTCCATTTTCATGTTGCAAAATTGATCTGAGAATTTCATTAGAATAAGGTCCGATTTCCAATCCTAAGTATTCATATCCATTTCCTTTTGCAAGTGGCAGAAAAGATGATAAAAATAAGGGAGTTTGTTCATTACCATGTAATTCTCCAATCATAAAGAATTGCGAGGATTGCAGTTCTTTCTCTAAAAAAAACTTCCCCGACCCAGTTATTCTATTCTCTTTGATTTCAAAATAATAGCTATGCTTAATAATTAAAGAATCGAGAGAATCATGTTCCTGAGCAATTGAATTAATGGAACTTCCTAAAAACAGGAAGAAAAGATAAAACAACCTATGCATACCGTTTTAGTATATATACTACTCACTAATTCAGTATTTGATTTATAATTATTAACGAAATGCTACTAAAAGTTGTCAAGTAGTCACTTTAATGAGTTTAATTTTTCTTAGTCCAAAAGCGATCCTTTTTAAATCAAAAAAGCCCTTCCAGTAATCTTTTGATCCAATTCTCGCTCGTGGACTAAATGCTTAATTAGTCAAAATAGCCCTATAGAGTTTAAACGCTATTGAGGCAATTTGCCTTATTTGGTAGCTTTACTTCTTTATAATTAAGCACAGATTTTTACTTAAGAATGCAACACACTACATCTATTTCACCGGACAATGTCCGGTCAATTTTAAGCAGACATTTACTTACTGACGGATATGATATCGTATTAGATCTCGAAAAAAGCGAGGGAGCTTATCTTTACGATTCTAAGAAGGGAAAAAAGTACCTGGATTTCTTCACTTTCTTTGCTTCAAATCCTCTTGGGATGAATCATCCTAAGATTGCTCAGGATCAAGAGTTTGTTGCAAAACTTGGTCGTGTTGCCATAAATAAACCATCCAATTCAGATATTTATACAGAAGAGATGGCAGAGTTTGTTGATTCCTTTAGTAGAATAGCTGTACCTGATCATTTACCTCATTCTTTCTTTATCTCCGGAGGATCCCTTGCTGTTGAAAATGCCATGAAAGTAGCCTTTGATTGGAAAGTCCAGAAAAACTTCCAAAAGGGATATCGTGAGGAAAAAGGGCATAAAGTTCTTCATTTTGAAAAAGCTTTCCATGGTCGCTCGGGGTATACCTTATCCGTAACAAATACCGTTCACAATAAAGTAAAGTACTTCCCAAAGTTTGATTGGCCACGTGTGATAAGTCCGGCTATGGAGTTTCCTTCCACTCCAGATCGGGTTGCTGAAGTTAAAAAACAAGAATATTTAGCTATTGCACAGGCAGAACGTTATTTCGAAACGTTTAAAGATGACATAGCATGTATTCTTATTGAACCAATCCAGGGAGAAGGAGGAGACCGACATTTCCGTCCACAATTTCATGAAGCACTTCGCCAACTGGCTGATAAATATGAAGCGCTTCTTATTTATGATGAAGTACAAACAGGTGTTGGAATGACAGGAAAATTCTGGGCTCACGAACATTTCGTTCAACCAGACATCATTTCTTTTGGTAAAAAAGCACAGGTTTGCGGCGTACTTGCTGGTCCCAGAGTAGACGAAGTAGAAACTAACTGCTTCAATGTTTCCTCCCGGATTAACTCAACATGGGGCGGAAATCTGGTTGATATGGTTCGTTTTGGAAGAATTCTGAATATTATTGAAGAGGATAATCTGGTTGAAAATGCTACTACTGTTGGAAATTATCTTCAAACCCGTTTAGAAGCATTTGCTGATCAATATGAGCATATGTCTAATCCACGTGGTAAGGGATTATTCTGTGCAATTGACCTGCCCGATTCGCATTCCAGAAATGCTGTAATCAAAGAATGTGTGAATAATGGTTTGATGATACTTGCTTGTGGAGACAGAACGGTTCGTTTCCGACCACCACTTACCGTTACTACGGGTCAGATTGATGAAGGATTAGATATTCTGGAGAAAGCATATAAATCCGGAATAGAAAAGTGTCCGGTATTTGATTAGTGCCTCACATTCTTAGTTATAAGTCTCCCCTTTAGGGGAGTACGCCGAAGGCGGGAGGGGTGTCCATAAAAGGTACAAAACTTAGATAGACACCCTCCGTATTGTTTCACTATCGCTCAACAATCCGCCTCCCTCAAGGGAGGAATCCATTTCTCAAACTAACTGATGGCTTTCGGGCTGCATTACAATTTCATTAACAACTGCAGTACCGGGAGCCATTACGGCTGATAAAACAGATCTTGCTACATCTTTTGGACTTAGCATCATCTCCTTTTTTACCCTCATATCAACACGATCATCATCCCAGAAAGGGGTATCAACGCCCCCAAGATAAAAGAGAGTAAACTTTACTTTTTCTCTTCTGAGTTCTTCAACCAATGCTTTGGTAAATCCCTGAATAGCAAATTTGGAAGCAGCATATACGGAAACATTTTTCATTACATATTTACCCATTGTACCAGGGAACATAATTACATTTGATGGTTCATCACTTTTCATATGTTTCATCACAATCTGAGTTACCAGAAATGTTCCATAGACATTCACATCTATAATTTCCCTCGCATCCTCAGGGTTTATCTCTTTAAAAGGCTGGATCAACCCTTGCCCAAATGCATTAACCAGTACATCTATTTTACCAAGACTGCTTTCAACTTCTTCCGCCATAGTTTGAACTGAAGAACTATTAGTGACGTCTACGGCAATGGCGTAAGCGTCTCCTCCTCTCTCATTAATTTCTTTTGCTACTTCTTCTGCTTTAGATTTATTTCTGGCGGCTAATACAACTTTCGCTCCGGCACCGGCTAACTCTCTGGCTGTAGCGGATCCGATTCCTCCCGAACCGCCAACGATAAGTACGATTTTTCCTTTCATGCTCCGTATATCTTTCTTGATGAATAGTCACACGGTAAAATGCAGAAAGTGGTATGGTTCGTTCCCTTTACTTGTCCCTCCTTGGGGAGGGACAGAGTTTCGACTATGGAGAAACTCAGGGAGAGGACAGTGGTAACCCGGAGTTAATAGCTACCACTGTCCTCCCTCTGAGTCCAAACAAGTTTGGACTCTGTCTCCCCCAAGGGGAGACAGTTTAATCCCCTTCATTTTCTATTAGTTGTCACTTCGAGCAGAGCGAGAAATCTAGAGAGTTTAAATATTAGTACTTGCCTATACTTCAAATAAATAGGACTTTAAGAGAAAAATAAAGATGAATATAGACTACTCACTTTCTGAATTTATTAAGTCTAAGCTCCCACAATCTCTTATTTTGAAGGGTAGTTGGGGAATAGGAAAAACATACTATTGGAATCAATTCATAAGAAAGAATTACTCAATTATTTCAAAACCTTCATATGCCTATATTTCACTTTTTGGAATCAATAACCTAGACGACTTAAAGTTTCAACTATTTCAAAATTCAATTAACACAGAATTAGTCAAAAATGAATTCCAAAAGTTCACTTTAGGGAATAAAATTAAAAGTTTAGTTGATAAAGAGGACATTGGGAGCAAAGCTTTTAGTATTGGTAAATACTTTTCAAATTATAAAGAGCTTTTTGGGCAATATTCGATTGCAATTGAAAAAATCGCATTCCAAAATTTTAGTAATACTTTAATTTGTTTTGATGATTTAGAGAGAAAAGGGTCAAATATTGAAATCAAAGAGATTTTTGGCCTTGCTAGTTTTTTAAAAGAACAAAAGAATTGTTCAATAATCTTTATTGTAAATGATGATCAAGTCGATGAATTCTCTGAAGATTATCAAAAGTATAAAGAGAAAACCATTGATAGAGAAATCGCTATAAATAGATCCACAAAAGAATGTTGTGTGATCATTTTTGATTCGCATCCATACCAAGAAATAATATTCAAATCGGTAAAAATTCTGGGTATTAACAACCTTAGAATTTTAGACCGGATTAAGCTATTTATTGATCATTTTCTAAAACTATTGCCTACAGGTTTAGAAGCAGAAACAATAGAAGAACTTATAAAATCAATCATTCTTTTTATTTGGGTTAAGTTTGGATCGTCAGATTATGCTCCTTCCATAAATATCTTGCAACGATATACGAAAATGCCATTTGGTTCTATGATTCTAGATAAAGAAGGAATTGATGAAAATGATGAGAAAAAATGGCGCCCAAAAATTCAAGAGTATGGATTTTCAGTCTTTACAGAATATGATGAAATCATATGGAATTATATCGATAAAGGCCTTATCGCTAAAGAGGAATTTGAATCTAAGGTAATCGAGAGAGATCGAGTATTTCATAAACAAAATAAATACAAACTTATTAACGAGGCTTGGGATTTATTTCATAACTCATTTAAAGATAATGAAGATGAATTTGTGGCAAAACTAACTAATGCTATTTTAGAAAATATTAAAGTAGGTTCAGTAAGTATTTCCAATATTAATTCAGCGTATTCAGCTTTAAAAGATTTAAATAGAGTAAAAGAGGCAACACTAATCTTAGAACAATATAAGCCACTCCTATCCAAATTTACCAGGAGTGAAATTGTTAATTCATTAAGATACTCTGGAGGTGAGCTTGAAGAGGAAATTCACGTGCTTATAGATGAAACAGCTAAGGAAGACAAAAACAGCCATACCTTCCAATCTATACTAGATGAAGTTGCTTATGAAAATGGATGGGGAGGACATGTCACTGAATTTCTTAAAAATAAATCTGTGGATGACTACTTTAATTTCTTCAAAGAACTGGAATCAGAAAAGCTTTCGGCATATATAAATTTTTGTCTACGGTTCGAAACATTTAGGAATCCTAGTCCTGAAGGATTGGAGATAGTCAATAAAATGAAAGAAGCCTTGAAGCTCATATTCAACACTTCAACTCTTAATTCTATAAGGGTATCAAAAATCTATAAAATTAATCCTAAAAAAAATCCCTAAACCTCCATCGCCTTAGAAATCACATTCTCGTAAGTAGATTTCATATCAGCCACATTTAATTCGCCAATCCCTTCTAAAGAAAGTGTTTCGCCTTTAACCTGACCAAGATTAGTTATTGGAATCCCGGCACCTTTGAAGTGAGAATTAATAGTTTCCAGATTTTCCTTTGAAACAGTAATAACCACACCAGATTGTGCTTCACTAAACAAGACTTCATGTTTTGAACCGGAAAGTGATTCCACATTTACAGTGGCTCCTAATCCTCCATGAATTGCCATTTCAGCAAGTGTTATTGCCAGACCACCATCAGAAATATCATGTGCAGCTGTAACAAAACCTGCTTTGATTGCAGAAAGAAGCGCCTGCTGTAACTTTACTTCAAATTCTATATCCAGTTCAGGAGAATCACCGGTTGTTAATCCATGAATTACTTTCAAATATTCAGTTGCTCCGAGCCCTTTTCGATCGGCTCCGATATATAAAATAATATCGCCTTCATTTTTGAGTGAAGGTGTAGTGGTGTGATTTTCAACATCTTCAATTAACCCTAGCATGCCAATAATCGGTGAAGGGAAAATAGCAGCATTTGGATTTTCATTATAGAAACTTACGTTTCCACCCGTTACAGGAGTGTTAAGCGCTTTACAAGCATCACCCATACCAGCAAGTGCTTCTTTGAAGGTCCAGTACACTTCAGGTTTATATGGATTTCCAAAATTCAGGCAGTTCGTAATTGCCAGTGGCTGACCGCCTGAACAAACTACATTTCTTGCAGATTCCACGACTGCAATTTGTCCGCCTCTTCTTGGATTTAAGTACACATAGCGTCCATTACAATCCGTTTTGGCAACTAATCCACGCTTGGTCCCTTTAATTCTAATTACGCCTGAATCCGAAGCGCCGGGAGCTGTTACAGTGTTAGTTCTAACAGTAGTATCATATTGCTCATGAACCCATTTCTTAGAAGCTATATTTGGTGAGTTCAATAACTTCTTGATGGTTTCTATATGATCTTCCGGGTGATTCAGTGAATCAATATCAAAATTCTGAGTTTCTTCAAGATATGCCGGTTTTTTTGTCTCCCGAATATATTGAGGAGCTCCTCCTCCAAGTACAAGATGTTCAGCAGGTATCTCTGCTTTTACTTCACCATCTTTCATGTAGGTAACTTTATCCCCATCTACGACTTCACCAATCACAACACCATGTAAATCCCATTTCTCGTAAATATCTATGATTTCCTGCTCGCGACCTTTTTCAGAAACAATCAGCATACGCTCCTGACTTTCAGAGAGTAATAACTCATAGGCAGTCATTCCATCTTCACGAGCCGGGACTTTGTCTAAATCCACCAACATCCCCTGTTCCCCTTTGGCGGTCATCTCGCTGGTTGAACAGGCTATACCAGCCGCACCCATATCCTGCATTCCTATAACTGCGGCGGTTTTAAGAGCTTCCAAACTAGCTTCCAATAATAATTTTTCTGTGAATGGATCACCTACCTGAACACTAGGACGTTTTGCTTCGCTTTCTTCACTAATCTCTTCAGAAGCAAAGGTTGCTCCATGAATTCCATCACGACCGGTACTCGCTCCTACTATGATTACCGGATTTCCAATGCCTTTTGCAATTGCTGATGCGGTTTCGCCAGCTTTTACAATCCCGATACTCATTGCGTTTACTAATGGATTTCCTTCATAGCTCTCATCAAAATACACTTCACCCGCAATTACCGGAACTCCGAATGAATTTCCATAATCACCAATTCCTCTAACAACCCCATCTAACAAAAAGCGAACACGAGGTTCATCCATACTTCCAAAACGGAGTGAGTTCAAACTTGCTATTGGGCGGGCACCCATGGTAAAAATATCTCTGTGAATTCCGCCAACTCCTGTAGCCGCTCCCTGATATGGCTCTACCGCTGAAGGGTGATTATGACTTTCAATTTTGAAGGCACACCCAAGACCTTCTCCGATATCAACCAATCCGGCATTTTCTTCACCTGCTTCTACCAATAAATGCTCTCCATCTCTCGGTAATTTTTTTAGCTCAATGATTGAGTTCTTATATGAGCAATGCTCACTCCACATTACAGAATACACTCCCAATTCTGTAAATGTGGGTACCCGACCAAGCCGGGTTTTTATCATTTCAAATTCTTCTTCATTTAGTCCGTGTTCTAATGCGAGATCGAGCGTTACTTCCGGTTCGTTAGCCATGAATGCCGTTGAGTGTGAGTTAGATTTTAAGAAGGATGAAAATACGAGCTTTTTAGAAAAGATGAGGAAGATGTTTTCCACAGAAATTGTGGATAAGGTGAGGCAACTGCTTACCTATTCGGAGATATAATTTGATAAAGGTTGTCATGCTGAGCTTGACTCAGCATCTGTGGAGAGAACAGCGTTGCTCCAGATAAGAGTCAGGTTAAGTATCTCCCTCTACAGATCCCGGATCAAGTCCGGGATGACAACTTTAATATGTGTTGATAGAGTAATCACGCGCAGGTTGGTATCCAATATTCTATATCAACTTCCCCCCTCGATTCTGATTTTTCTTTTATAAAATTAAGAGCCTCGGGGTCTTTGGAATTCAACTGTTACCCCGGAATAAATCCCGGGGCTAATTTAATGTCGATGTTTCAAAATCTTAAAGATCTTCCTTTGAATAAATATTTAACCGCATTTGTTAAACAAGTGAATGGTTTCAACCCTTTGAGCTATTGAAGATTTCTTGCAGAAATTTTTCCACTTCCATTGCATCTGATTCAGAACATGCTTAAAATCTAATATCGATATTAGAATATGAATATTAGAATTAAATACATTATCTATGAAACTAGTCTCACAAGGCGCTCAATATGCAATTTCGGCGATAATCGCGATCTCAAAGCATCCCGATGATGTTATTTCTGCTTCCGAATTATCCCGCTCTTTGAATTGTCCTGCCGCGTATCTATCTCAGATTCTCGCAAAATTAAAAGCTCCGGGAATACTCGGCTCTCAGCGGGGTCTTAATGGCGGTGTTTTCTTAGCAAGACCTCTTAAAGACATTTCTGTCTATGATGTAATTGCTGCGATTGATGGTGAGGTATTTTTCTCTTCCTGTTTTATGGGTATTGATGGTTGTGGACATATAGAACCATGTCCCTTTCATAACTTTTGGTCGGTAAAAAGAGGCGAAATTCAACAATGGCTTAAAAGTACTTCTTTTGCAGATGCAGATAAAGTTATGAGTCAGGCCTGGTTCAATGAAAGGCTTTCTTTTACTAATGGAGCCGTTTTCTAATGCAGCCGGAAGTTCTCATAGAGTCAGAGTCATGCTTTCATTGTGGTGAAAGTACTAAAGATGTAAGATTCACTTTTGAGGACAAAACTTTTTGCTGTGAGGGGTGTCAAACCGTTTACCAAATTCTCCATCAGAATGATTTGTGTACTTACTACTCTCTGGATAGGCAACCCGGAAAGACTATTCATACCGGAATTGAACGCAAACGTTTTGAATATCTTAAAGATCTGGATGTTCAGCATAAGCTCATCGATTTTAAAAAGGAAACAACTGCTTCAGTAAGCTTCTTTATCCCAAGCATCCATTGCACATCATGTGTATGGCTTCTGGAGAACCTGCATAATATTGATGAAGGCATTCTGAAAGGAACCGTTAATTTTTTAAAAAGAACGGTTACGCTGGTTTTTGATCAATCAAAAACGGATTTACGTTCTGTAGTTGAGTTGCTTACTACAATCGGGTATGAACCGGATTTAAAACTTGATCATCTGAAAGAGAAGAAATCCGGAGCAGTTGACCGAAGATTATGGCTAAAGCTTGGCGTTGCGGGATTTTGCTTTGGGAATATTATGCTATTCAGCTTTCCTGAATATTTGAAAATGGACCAATCAGGATCTTCTGAAATGTTCCGATACTTTTTCGGTGGGTTAAACATCGCACTTGCTCTCCCTGTACTTTTCTTCAGTGGTATAGATTATCTCAAATCGGGATGGGCGGCAGTTAGTCAAAAGGGAATTAATCTTGATGTTCCAATTTCAATCGGTATGCTTGCCTTATTTGGGAGAAGCTTATTTGAAATCCTAAGCGGAACCGGTGCCGGATATTTCGATTCCTTTACCGGATTTATCTTCTTTTTGCTGATTGGGAAAGTGGTCCAGAAGAAAACCTTTGCTCAATTATCCTTTGACCGGGACTATAAATCTTATTTACCTATTTCAGTAATCCGGTTAAAAAATAAGGATGAAGAATCCATTCCGGTAAACAAACTCGAAATCGGAGATCATGTTCTGATCAGAAATCAAGAGCTAGTCCCTGCCGATGCTGTTAATATGACTGAGTCTATTCAGATTGATTACAGCTTTATAACAGGTGAATCAGAACCAGTTACTTTAAGCTGGGGTGAACAGGTTTTTGCAGGTGGAAAAATCATTGGGCAAACTGCTGAGCTTATTATATCAAAAAAAGTTGAACACAGCTATTTGACTCAGCTCTGGGAGAACGAATCTTTCGCTTCTAAAGAAGAAAAAAGCATTAGTTCGTTTGCGGATAGAATAAGTCCTTTTTTTACTTATACAGTAATTGGAATTGCTCTTTTATCTTTATTGATTTGGCTGGAACTATCCCCTTCCCGGGCATTTAATATTTTTACAGCGGTATTAATTGTTGCATGTCCATGTGCTTTAGCTCTCTCCACTCCTTTCACACTTGGTTCAACCATTAATATTCTTGCTGTGAATGGTTTCTATTTGAAGAATACTTCTGTAATAGAAAAACTTTCCGCTATAGATACTCTGGTATTTGATAAAACAGGGACTATCACCGACTCGAACAATGCAGAGGTAGAGTTCATAGGAGAAAGTCTTAATAGAAAAGAGCTTGAAATGCTTTCTTCTACATTCAGAAACTCATTTCATCCTCTTTCTCAGGCAATACACAAAAGTCTACATGTAAATCATGAGCTAAAACGAAGTTACTTCCATGAAATCCCCGGAAAAGGAGTTATTGCTTCCTTTGAAGATGACTGGCTTTATGTAGGTAGTCTGGAATTTATAAAAGAAAAGATACCGACTCTGGAAGCGGACTCTATATCCAAAAATACAATTGGATCTACCGTTCATATAGCATTTAATGACGAGTATAGAGGGTATTTCAGAGTTTTACAAGGATACAGAAATGGTCTTAAAAAGCTATTGAACAACTTTGACCAAACAGGAAAAAATGTTCATTTACTTTCAGGAGATAACGAAAAAGAAAAAACAACCCTGTATCAATTATTCCCCAATTGGGATGAAATGAGATTTAACCAATCTCCGATTGATAAATTAACCTTTGTTCAATCATTTGAAAAAAGTGGTGCAAAACCGGCCATGATTGGAGATGGCTTAAATGATGCCGGAGCTCTTAAAGCCAGTACTTTTGGGATAGCTGTTTCAGATAATAAGAGTTCTTTTTCTCCGGCTTGTGATGCCATTATTGATTCCGAAGCTCTTCGTTATCTAGATACTTTTTTCAACTTCAGCAGCTCTTCTTTAAAAATTATTAAAGCAAGTTTCGTGCTTTCGCTGATGTACAATGTTATTGGACTCGGATTCGCAATTACCGGACATCTATCACCTTTGGTGGCTGCTATTTTAATGCCTTTGAGCTCCGTATCCATTATGGTTTTTACCACACTATCTACCAGAATAGTAGCAAATAAAATAGGCTTAAAAATATGGGCGTAATTCTACTTCTAATCGCTTTCAGTTTGCTTGTTGCGCTCACTTTTTTGGGAGCTTTCTTCTGGGCAGTTAAAAGTGGCCAATTTGATGACCCACAGACTCCGGCAATTCGCATGCTGTTTGAGGACAAACCTGTTTCGACAAAAAATAAAACACTAACTAAAAAAATGGACTAAGCCATGGCTATGGACACGTTTCATTATGACAACAAAATAGTACGCAATTTCGGGATTGCTGCTATGGCATTTGGTATCATCGGTTTTCTTGTAGGACTGATTGTTGCTTTAAAATTAATATATCCTGACTTCCTGGGTTTCATTCCGGAACTATCTTATGGTCGACTCAGACCTCTGCATACGAATGCAGTGATTTTTGCATTTGCAGGAAATGCTATTTTCTATGGAGTGTATTATTCCCTTCCAAGACTATGTAAAGCTCCAATGTGGAGTCCTTTACTAGGACAAATTCATTTCTGGGGATGGCAGGCCATTATTCTCTCTGCAGTATTAACACTTCCTTTTGGAATTACTACTAGTAAGGAATATGCCGAGTTAGAATGGCCAATCGATATCGCTATTACCTTAATTTGGGTGATTTTTGGAGTGAATATGATCATGACGATCTTAAAGCGCCGGGAAAAACACCTATATGTTGCCATATGGTTCTATATAGCCACTTTTGTAACGGTAGCTGTACTTCATGTAGTAAACTCGTTTGAAGTTCCGGCAGGACTACTAAAAAGCTATTCTTTATATGCAGGCGTTCAGGATGCCTTGGTCCAATGGTGGTATGGGCATAATGCCGTTGCTTTCTTTTTAACAACTCCATTTTTGGGGATTATGTATTACTTCATTCCCAAAGCTGCTAACCGACCTATATTTTCATACCGTTTATCAATTGTTCATTTCTGGTCATTGATATTTATTTATATCTGGGCTGGACCGCATCACTTATTGTACACTTCTCTTCCTGGCTGGGCTCAGGCTTTAGGAACGGTATTCAGTCTTATGCTTATTGCACCGTCATGGGGAGGTATGCTTAACGGACTTCTAACCCTTCGCGGGGCATGGGATCGTGTACGTGAGGATCCGGTATTAAAATTTCTTGTAGTTGGTGTTACTGCTTATGGTATGGTGACTTTTGAAGGCCCGATGCTTTCCATAGCTAATGTAAATGCTATCGCTCACTATTCAGATTACATTATAGGGCACGTTCATAATGGTGCACTTCTTTGGAATGGTGGTTTAACCTTTGCGATGCTTTATTACATCACTCCAAAGATTTATAAAACTGAATTATTCTCTGTTAAGCTTGCCAATATCCACTTTTGGTTTGCTACACTCGGTGCCATTTTCTATGTAATCCCAATGTATTGGGGTGGAATTACACAGAGTTTAATGTGGAAGCAATTTACAGCTGAAGGATTCCTTCAATATCCAAACTTCCTTGAAACAGTTGTTCAAATCATGCCAATGTATGCTTTAAGAGCTGTAGGCGGTAGTTTATTTATTCTTGGTGCTGTTGTCGGAGTTTATAACATCGTAAAAACGGCAATGCAAGGTAGCCTTGAAGCCGAAGAAGAAGCTCAGGCTCCCGCAATGATTGATCCTACTGATGGACATGAAACTAAGTGGCATAGAAAACTTGAGGGTCGCCCTCTTAAATTTACTGTGTTAGTGTTAGTAGCAATTCTTATTGGTGGAATAGTAGAATACATGCCAACAGCTTTGATTGATTCCAATATCCCAACTATTGAAAGTGTGAAACCTTACACTCCTCTCGAAGTTGCAGGTCGTGATATTTACATTGCTGAGGGGTGTAACAATTGTCATTCTCAAATGATCCGACCATTCCGTTCAGAAACGGAGCGATACGGAGAATATTCCAAAGCAGGCGAATTTGTATATGATCACCCATTTCTCTGGGGTTCAAAACGAACTGGACCTGATTTACATAGAATTGGAGGAAAGTATCCCGATTCCTGGCACTTAAGACATATGTACGATCCTAATTCCACTTCTCCCGGATCCATTATGCCCGCCTATCCCTGGTTGCTGAAAACGGAAACTGATATGGAGAGTATTCCGAACAAAATTAATGCTCTCCGAACCGTTGGAGTACCTTATGTGGAAGGTTATGAAAACATTGCCATAAGGGATGCCAAAGCTCAGGCTGAGAAAATTGCAACCGGGCTTCGTGAAAATGGCTTCGGTGAAGTTGAAGGAATTGAAATCACTTCCGAAAAAGAGATAATTGCTCTAATCGCATATCTACAACGACTTGGGGTTGATATTTCAGGTAATAACGATCCATTTGCGGGACTTCCTTCCGATAGCAGAATGGGCGCTAACATTAAGGAGAACTAGTCATGTATAAAGAAGTACTTAGAACTATGGAAGGTGTAGAAATCTTCCCAAGTATCTCCCTCATCTTGTTTTTTGCATTCTTCATTTTGCTTGTCACCTATTTGGTAAGAACTGGAAAACAGCATTGGGAAGAAGCTGCAAATTTACCTCTTGAATCAGATGAAACTATTAACCAGAAATTCACACAATCATGAAGATCTTAGACGACGAAAAGGACAAACTGCTTGACCATGAGTATGATGGCATTCGCGAACTGGATAACCATATGCCAGTTTGGTGGCTATGGTTATTCTATTTCACTATTGGCTGGGGATTTCTGTACCTGCTTTACTATCAGTTTACAGATGTAGGTCCTGATCAACATGAACAGTATGAAATGGAAATGGCTGCTGCTGCGGAAAAATATGGCAATTCCGGAGACGAAGCAGATAGTGATCTAGCAGTAGTTTCATGGGAATTCGAAATGGACGCTGCATCAATTGAAAATGGTAAAGCGATTTATATGAGTACCAATAATCTCTGCTTTACTTGTCATGGTAATGCCGGAGAAGGGTTGGTTGGACCCAACCTTACCGATAAATTCTGGATTCATGGATGCTCAGCTAGTGAACTTGCGGCTAATATAGCAAATGGATTCATGGACAAAGGAATGATGCCTTATGGAAGTAATGCTCCGATTTCGGAGGAAGATATGACTGACTTAATCAGCTATATAGCTTCGATCCAGGGAACAAGTCCTGCTAATCCTAAAGCAGTTGATGAAACCAGAGCTTTAGAGTGTACCATTGAATAGGAGAAATCATGTGTCTGAAATTTGATCCGGTTGAGCAAAAACTTAAACAGACCTGTTCGGGCACCTGTAAAAATAAGTGTGGCTTTAAGCATGATGAAGATACTGGTCTAACACGATCTTCATCTGCAGGGCCTAAAGTAGTTCAAATTGAAAAAGGAGCATCTGGTACCAATCAATACCAAACATCTCCTTTTTTGAAGAATTGAGTAGTAATTATTTATTGAGATTATCGATGTCCGAAACCCATAGTTATTGGGTATAAAGTATTAGAAATAGAGGAAAACATGGCATCCGTTGAAGAAAGACGCATTACAAAGGATAAATACCGAGACCATCTTGCTACTGTAAATGAGAAGGGCGGCAGAAACTGGATCTACCCCAAAAAGCCAACTGGCAGATACTATACCGCTCGTAATATTGTAGCATTCTTACTGTTGGTATTTTTCTTTTCCGGACCTTTTATCGAGATAAATGGTCAACCACTTTTGATGATCAATATTCTTGATCGTGAATTTGTGATTTTTGGAGTACGGTTCTGGCCGCAGGATTTACATCTGCTTGTTTTTGGGATGCTAACATTTATCATCGCAGTAGTACTTTTTACCGTTGTATTTGGTAGACTATTCTGTGGATGGGCATGTCCACAGACCATTTTTATGGAAATGGTATTCCGACGAATTGAATACTGGATTGAAGGTGATGCTTCAGATCAAATCAGATTAAAAAAAGCCCCCTGGAATGCTGAGAAAATCCTCAAGAAAACAAGTAAGCACGCAATTTTTTATGGAATGGCATTTCTCATCTCAAACCTTTTTCTCGCTTATGTAATTGGAAAAGATGACTGGTTTAAATTGATAACGGATCCACCCTCACAACATTTAGCTGGATTATCGGCCATGATCGTGTTTAGTGGAGTGTTTTACGGTGTATTTGCCTTTATGCGCGAACAGGTTTGTCATTTTGTTTGCCCTTATGGAAGAATGCAATCTGTAATGCTTGATAATAACTCCATTAATGTAATGTATGATTATGTGCGTGGGGAGAACAGGGCTCGGGTAGGAGACCGCAAAAAAATAGAAACCGGAAAAGCTACACTTGCAGATCTTGGTTTTGATGAAAATGCATCCTTCGGAGATTGTATAGATTGTTATCAGTGCGTTAAAGTATGCCCGATGGGTATTGATATAAGAAATGGTACGCAGCTTGAATGTGTGCACTGTACCGCTTGCATTGATGCGTGTGATCATATCATGGATAAGATAGATAAACCCAGAGGGTTGATTCGATACTCTTCTGAAAATGCGATTCGAAAAAAAGAACGGAAAGTGATCAATCCGAGAGTAATCGGGTATAGCTCTGTTTTGCTGGTCCTGTTAACTACTTTTATTGTACTAATGAGTTTAAGAACAGATTTGGAATCAACGATTCTGAGGGAACCCGGAACGTTATATCAGGAATTACCTGGAAATAGATTCAGCAACATTTATGATATAAAAGTGATTAACAAAACCTTTGATACAGTTGATTACAATCTTGCGCTGATTTCACCACCGGGTGAAATCGTTTCACTGGGAATGATAACAGGAATTGAAAGCCAGAGTATTGCAGAAGGGAGATTTATGGTCCAGCTTTCTGATTCTGTACTAACTGGATTACAAACTGAATTAACCTTTCAGGTAACATCCAATAACAAGATAATTGAAACGGTAAAAACCGGATTTTTAGGTCCGGCAAATTAAAAATAGGAATTATGAAAAAATTAGACTGGG
Source organism: Balneolaceae bacterium (assembly GCA_017795005.1). Taxonomy (GTDB): domain Bacteria; phylum Bacteroidota; class Rhodothermia; order Balneolales; family Balneolaceae; genus RHLJ01. The sequence continues at coordinate 3,238,779 of CP051242.1, forward strand.
GAAAAGGAATAGTTATAGCTGTTGTCTTATTCATCATTGGCACATTAAGTATGGTGAGTTACCTGATCAGCCTGGATTTCTATCTCGTAAACAACAATCACTATGAAGAAGGTGTCAATTATCAAGAGACTATAGACAGCAAAGAACGAGCAGAAATGCTTGATGAACAGGTAGTAGTACTTTTTGACGAAGAACGAGTAGCCTTAAAAGTATTATTTCCAGAGACGGTTTTGGAGAATGCACAAGATGGAACAATTCAACTGTATCGCCCAAATGACTCATCTAAAGACTTAATGCTTCCCATTCAATTTGACGGCGGTTCAACTCATGTAATCCCAATGGAAAGAATGGATAAGGGTAAATGGATATTGACTGTAAAATGGAAAATGAACGAACTCGATTACCAAAAAGAGGAAGTAGTAGTAATTTAACATGGAACTCTGGACTGCTCTTTTACTAGGTTTTGCAGGCAGTTTTCACTGTGTGGGAATGTGTGGTCCTATTGCTATGGCAATTCCTAAAGCAAGTTCATCGTTTTTTGGTTTAACAGTGCGGTCGGTTATCTATAATTCCGGCAGAGTGCTTGTATATGCTTTGTTTGGATTATTCTTTGGTTTGCTTGGCACTCAAATCACCATAGCTGGTTTTCAGGGATGGATTTCTATTCTTCTTGGTGGTACGATTGTAGCCACTGTCTTATTGAATAAATATTACAGGAAAACACCAAAACCATTCCTTTTTGAAAGACTCACCCATTCGGTTTCAACATACTATGGAATATTAATTCGTAAAAAATCAGTCTTAGCATTATTTGGAATGGGAGTATTAAACGGGTTACTCCCTTGTGCATTTGTTTACTCGGGGTTAGCCGTAGCAACTCTTACTGAATCAGCAACACATAGTACAATTTACATGACTTTGTTTGGAATCGGCACTTTTCCCGCTATGTATTTTATGCATTTGGCGCCGACTATTCTTTCTCTTGATTTAAGAAACTCGATCCGGAAGTTTATTCCCTACATGGCATTTTCGTTAGGACTTTTTTTAATGGTGCGCGGAGCTGTTCTTCAGGACCTAAGTCTTCCAGGAATTATCGCAGAAAGTGTCGAGAGCTTTTGTGTGTTTCCCGGCACAAATTAGAAAACCCAATCATCTTTCCATTCAACAACTTTTTTAGAATCCATGGCTTCATTTGCCATGCTTACCAAAATTGAGACATTGGCTCCTGTTCTAACATTCGAATCAGGCTTACTTCCGGTATTTATTGAATCCCTGAAATCAACTAACGCCTGAAGAGTGGCATCCATATCATCAGCAACTGTTATAGGAGCTCCTTCGCCCCGTTCCCATGCTTCCGATGTAGCCCCAGAAACACCATCAACCAAGCCGGTTTCTCTAGCTTCATCCAGATTTTCCAGATACACTTTTGCTCCTCCAAAGTTGATGATCAACGTACCTTTCTTTCCCTGGACTTTGATTTGATATCTCTCATACGAATTTGTTGTTAGACTGGTGAATTTAGCATTCATCCCCCCCGGATATTGCATCATAATATGCACGTTATCATAGGTTTCTCTTCCATCCTGCCAGAAATCAATTCCACCAAATCCCGATACATATTTTGGTGTTTCACCGGCTATCCAATTACAGATATCTATTTGATGTGAACAAAGCTCAGCTGTTAAACCGCCTGAAAACTCTCTGTACATGCGCCAGTTAATCATGCGCTCCCACTTAGGGTCTGGCACTGGCCGTCTCCAGTCAGCATTTCGATTCCATTGACATTCAATAGATTCAACATGTCCTAAGTATCCACTATGAATTATTTCCACAACTCTGTGGTATAATCTGCTACTATGATATTGATGACCTACCTGGAAAACAGGATCATAGTTTTCTACTCTCTTTACTAAATCTATTGCGGGTTGAATCCCTTTTATCATGGTTTTTTCACAATAAATATGCTTACCCGATTGCAATACTTCTTCCAATACTTCATCATGAAGTGCGTAGGGTACTGCTATGATAATAGCATCGATAGAATCATCGTCTAGGATACGTCTGTAATCTTCGTATCCGTTCGCACCATTCGTCGCATTATTAATACAATCTTCCAGCCTGAATGGGATTATATCGCTACAAGCAGCCACCTTCAAACCATCAATATCTTTGATAAGTTGAGATAAACCTGTTCCCCTATCGCCGGTTCCAATAACACCAATATTAATATCATTGAATGACTTTGAACGGTACACCCCCGCAAAACCTGACGTAAGTGCTGCTGCCCCAACTAAACCTGTACTTTTTATAAAGTCTTTTCTTTTCATTATTCTAAAATTTTTGTCATTTTGAAGGAGCTAAGCGACTGAGAAATCTAAGAAGTCACTTTAACTTTACTCTTTAGATTTCTCACCGGGATTTCCGGGTTCGAAATGACAAAGTTCGAAATTTAAATTTTAGGTTCCCAGCCTTTTTCATACTCTCGTTTCCAGTGCTTCATAGCTTCCGGGTTATTCAAAATTTTACCTGTTTCAGCATCTATTTGAATGCTGCCACCCACTTCTTGTGCAATATTACCATAATGACAAATCATAGTAGATATACTTGCATCTTCAATCGGAGCTTTGAGTGTTTCGCCTACTCTAACTCCATTGGTGAAATTAATAAAATGATTTACAGTCAGAGCGTCAAAACCTCTGGTATCTGCCGTATTTGAAGCACCTCCACCTTTGGGTTCAATTTCTTCTTTAATCAGATTACCTCTTAAATCAAATAGAAGGTATCCGTCCCGATCAAGTAGAATGGTACCATTAGTACCATGAATAAGAGCACCCCTGCCCCGATTCATAAATGGTTTGCCGTTACAACTTTTACCTTCCCAGTTTATCATTTTACCTCCCTCAAATTCAAAACTGGCATTTTGTGTATCATAAAATTCCCAATCATCTTCAAAGTGAAAACGCCCACCGGATGATGTAGCTTTGGTAGGAAGATCAACACCAAGCGCCCATCGGCATATATCAATTTCATGCGTTCCATTATTATGGATTTCTCCCGTACCCCAAGCTCTGAACCAATGCCAGTTATATGGGTGAACGTTATCACGATATTCTTCTCTTGGAGCTGGCCCTTGGAATAAATCCCAATCCAATGTATTTGGGACAGGTACTACATTTCCTTTACCGATCGATCCTCTGGTATTGGAGTACCAGGCTTTTCCGTAATAAGGATTCCCAATTATTCCGCCACGTATTTCCTTGATTGCCAGATCGGAGGTATAAGATGATCGCTGCTGATTCCCCATCTGGCATAACTTTCCATATTTCTTCTGGGCTGCAACAAGTAACTCATTTTCATGTGGGTTATGGCTGCAAGGTTTCTCAATGTATACATGTTTACCTGCTTCCATTGCCATGATAGCCATAGGTGCATGCCAGTGTTCTGGTGTAGCTATAGTAATAACATCTATATCATCTTTCTCGAGAAGCTTTCTGAAATCTTTTTCTACTTTTGGAACATATCCAAGTGTTTCCTGGTGCCATTTTTTGTGCTCATCAATAATTACATCATCCACATCACAAAACCAGGTTACCGTAGCGTTTTCAACCTGCTGAATAGCTTCTGCATGTGCTTTACCTCTGCTTCTAACTCCTACAACAGCAAAATTCAGTCGTTCATTAGGACTACCCTTCAGAATTCCGGGGAATCCTAAAGCCATTGCCCCTCCAAGTCCTGCCGTTGTAGTTTTTTTTAGGAAAGTTCTTCGGTCTAAGTTTTTCATGATGTACTAATTGTTTCAAAATTGTTTAGTCATTCTGAGACCACTGCCGAAGAATCTGCACAACTCAATAACTTTGCAGATCCTTCGCTTCCGCTCAGGATGACTCTTATCAATCTAATCGCTTAATAAAAATATTTCTAAAGTGAACATCATTGCCATGATCCTGGAGTAGGATATTTCCTTCTTTCCAGGTACCAAACCCGGGCCATACTTCGTATTTACTTTCATCTACAAGTTGCTGGAACTCCGGTGTATTTCTGTCATATTCCAGCACTTTTCGTCCATTTAACCAGTGTTCAACATGATTTCCTTTTGATATCACTCTGGCATGATTCCATTCTCCAACCGGATTAATTGGCTTATTCTCAGCTTTAATTAAATCATACAATGAGGCTACCGTCCGACTTCCCGGTTGAGCCCCTAATTTTGCATCGGGATGTAAATCATCATCCAGAATCTGGTATTCGAGTCCTATAGATGATCCTTCGCCCTTATTAAGATCAGCGTCTACAAAATATTTTATACCACTATTTGCACCGGGTGTAACTTTAAAATCTACCCAAAGCTCGAAGTCACTAAATAATTCTCTGGTAACAATATCACCGGCGTTTACGGATTCTCCTCCACCGGATTCATTAATGGTAATTAAGCCTTCTTTATAATCCCATCCGGTTCCTTCGGGAGACTCAGGGAATTCGGCAGATCGGGCTCCTCTCCACTTGTTCATACTTGAACCGTCATACAATAACTCCCAACCCCAATCCTGTTGACTATGAGTAAGCTTGTTGTACATGTCTATTGCAGGAAGTGCAGTTTCCAATGCATATTTACCTGGATTCTCAGTTATGATTCGAATATTTCTCCATTGGATTTCAATTCCTTCATCATCATCTGAATAGATACTGTGTACCTGAAGAGCTATGAACCCTTCTGCTGTTCTATCATCTACCAAATGCGCAACAGGAATTCCATTTACCCATGTTTTGATGGTATCTCCAATTGCTTCTACTCTGAATTTATTCCATTCCAGATGTTTATATGCTGCCTGAGCTTCAGGCATATCTCTGAGTGGATAAAGCCAACCCCGACGGGCTTCGTCATAAATTCCGCCAGTCCATGCCCTTTCAGAAGGGTCAATTTCTACCTGATAACCATGAGTTCTTCCATTTTCAAATTCCGGAATACTGTTACTTCTTATCTGGACACCGGAATTAGTTTCTGCTGAAAGTTTTACCTCATATTCAAGAATAAAATCAGTATAGGTATTTTCCGTACGAAGAAAAGAATTTGGAGTATTTGCTACGGTAGTTCCTTTAATAGCGCCATCTTCGACGGAGTATTCTGCTACTCCTCCAATTTGCTCCCAACCATTTAGTGTTTCTCCATCAAACAAAGATTGCCAGGGAGCTTGCTGTTGACATGAAGTTAATACGGAAGTGAGGAAGATTAGTAAATAGAGTCTCATTGGAAGCGTTTTTATATTTCGTCAGGAATATAATTAATGCTTTCATGAGGGCAAATTTTGGGAAAAATTATCTGGTTTAGTAATCCCTAAGAAAGGTTTGTCTCCCCTCAGGGCCTGCCTGCCGGCAAAGGCAGGGGAGACCGAAATCACGCCTGCTGGATTTCAGAGGGAGGACTGAGGTGACAATTAATTCTGAAGCATTACCGTCCTCTCCCTGATCAGCACACAAATGTGCTGATCTGTCCCTCTCCGGAGAGGGACAGTCGAGTCGTTCAAAATTAGTATCCTAAACCCCCAAAGCCTTTTTCAACACTTCAAAGTCATCGAAGCACAAATCCGGCAAGGTTGCTTCCAATTCAGTTGGGTTAGATTTGTACCAGGCTACTTTCCAGCCGGCTTTAAGTCCGCCTTTTACATCGGAAGTAACGGAATCCCCCACATATAAAATTTTATCTCTAGGAACGCCTGCCAATTCTGTTGCATGATCAAAGATTTTCGAATGGGGCTTCATCACTCCTACTTCTTCAGAAATGACAATCTGGCTGGTAGTATCTTTAAAACCAAACTGATCAATCTTCATCCATTGAGTTTCCGCAAAACCATTGGTAATAATACCGGTTCTGTATTTTGATGCAATAGCATCATACGCTTCTTTTGCCCCATCAATCCACTCCCAATGATTCCGGTAGTAATTCATATATACTTTACCGGCTTCTTCATACAATGATGGTTCCACTCCAAGTTCAACAAAAGTTTCCTCAAACCTTCGTCGATGTAAAATATGACGATTTATTTCTCCTCGTCCATATTCTTCCCATAAACCCTTATTTATGTGATGATAAGTATCGATTAATTCCTCCAAAGGAATAGGCTTAAAAATCTCAAAATGATCATGGACATCAGCCAAGCCATGTTTTTCTGCCTTTTTGTGATCAAGAAGAGTATCATCTAAGTCAAAATAAATGAATTCGGGATTGAGAACTGACAATGGAACGGTTTTTGATTATTGTTATATCAAATTGAACATAAATCAATTTGGCTCGTAATACGGGCGCAAAGTTAATCAACTAAATACAAAATCATGAAGGGAAAAGTAATAATCGGAATCGTGGTAGTAGTTCTTATTGTATTCTTTGGAATAAGCGTGAACAACAACCTCGTTGAAAGGGAGGAAAGCGTAGAAAGCGCATGGGCACAAGTTGAAAATCAATATCAACGAAGGGCAGATTTAATACCAAATCTTGTTAATACTGTTCGTGGAGCAGCAGACTTCGAACAGGAAACATTGACTTCAGTTATTGAAGCCCGAAGTCAGGCAACTTCTATTAATATTAGCGCAGCTGATTTAAATGATCCGGCTAAATTGGAGCAATTTCAACAGGCACAGGCTCAGCTGAGTGGGGCACTATCTCGTTTATTAGTTTCTGTAGAACGATATCCTGAATTAAGAGCTAATGCGAATTTCAGGGATTTACAGGCTCAATTAGAAGGAACTGAAAACCGTATCTCAACAGAGAGAAAGAGATTTAATGATGCTGCACAGACCTATAATACATCCATCCGAAAGTTTCCAACCAGCTTCTTTGCCGGACTTGGAGGCTTTGAGCGCAAAGCATATTTCGAAGCAGAACAGGGAGCCGAGCAAGCACCAACTGTAGACTTCGGGAATTAATTTTAACGACGAAAGACGAACGACTACCGAAAATGGTGGTCGTTGGTCGACCGTCCATCGTCGTAATTATGGCTAAATTTTTATCTAAAGAACAAGAAAAGACAATAGTATCGGCTATTAAAGAAGCTGAATTAAATACCTCAGGAGAAGTACGGTTACATATCGAACCGAGATGTAAAACAGACAATGCTGTTGAAAGAGCAAAAGAAGTTTTTGCTGAATTAGGTATGCATGAAACCGAGTTACATAATGGGGTAATCATTTATGTAGCTACCAAAGATCATAAAATGGCTATCTGGGGAGACAAAGGAATTCATGAAAAAGTAGGTCAGTCTTTCTGGGAAGATGAAATTGTCCTGATGAAAAAATACTTTCAGGCAGATGACTATGAAAGTGGATTACGTGATGCCATCTTACTGGTAGGCCAAAAACTAAAAGAGTTCTTTCCTTATCAAAAAAATGATGTAAACGAACTGGATGATGAAATCAGTTACGGAGGAAAGGATCATGAATAGAATCATTTCTCTTCTCATAGTTTTAGTAGTCTCAGTTCCTGTAGTTGCTCAAAATCTGGATTTCTTACCTGATCGACCTAATGGAATGGTAAATGATTATGCTGATATGCTTACTTCATCCGAAGAACAACGTCTGGAACGTAAGCTTATTAACTACAGAGATACCACTACTAATGTTATTGCAATCGCGATAATTGAAAGTCTGGAAGGAAATTCTGTAGAAGAAGTTGGTACCGAACTTTTCAACAACTGGCGAATGTGGGAAGGGGATCGCTATAATGGAGTGTTAATTCTTATTTCAGAATCTGATCGTGCCATTCGTATTGAAGTTGGCTATGGCCTCGAAGGTGCAATTCCTGATGTAATGGCGAGTAGAATTATCAATGAAATTATTACACCAAGCTTCAGAAACCAGGATGTATATGGTGGATTAGATCGGGCGACAAATGCTATGATTCAACTTGCCTCGGGAGAATATGAAGGAACACCGGAAGGATTACGCAGGAATTCAGGTGAAGGCGGATTTCCCATTGATGTTATCATAATTATCATCATTATTATCGTTTTCATCGTTTCTAAAGGAGGTCATGGTGGCAGAGGTAACCGAAGACGAACATTTGGCCCCGAAGATGTTGTAGAAGCACTCTTCTGGAGTCAGGTATTTGGCGGTGGAAGAAAACGAGGTGGAAACTCCTGGGGAGGAGGTTCAGGATTCGGTTCCGGTGGAGGTGGCGGATTCGGAGGATTCTCCGGTGGTGGTGGATTTGGTTCAGGCGGCGGTGGTGCCAGCGGAGGCTGGTAAACCAATCTGGTTACTTGATTGCATTGAGATTATAGCGCCTGCTCAAGGTCTGAAATTATATCTTCTACATCTTCAATTCCAACGGCAAGTCGGACTAAGCCATCTGTAATTCCGGCTTGTTCCCTTAGCTCAGGATCCATCACCGAATGTGTCATGGATGCCGGGTGTTGAATCAATGTATCTACTGTACCTAGACTTACAGCAAGTGTGCACAACTTTACTTTGTTCATAAGTTGTTCTCCAGCATTGAAACCTCCTCTCAACTCAAAAGAAATAACCCCACCAAATCCATTTTCAAATACAGAGCTAGAAAGTTTATGTTGAGGATGAGATTTTAATCCCGGATACCAAACTTTCTCCACTGCATCATGCGATTCTAAAAACTCTGCCACTTCCATAGCATTTTCTGCATGTTTTTTCATTCGAAGTGGCAATGTTTTTAGACCTTGATGTAGTAAAAAAGCATCCTGAGGACCTGAAATTCCTCCCATATTTTTTCTAAACTTGGATAGACTTATTTCTTCGATCAGTTCCTTTTTAAGTACAAGTGCACCTCCAATTACAGTACCGTGCCCCCCAATATATTTTGTTGTGGAATGTGCTACAATATCAGCTCCAAGTGTAATTGGACGTAAGTGATATGGAGTAGCAAAGGTATTATCAATCATAACCATTGCATGGTGCTCATGTACTATTTCAGAAATAAGCTGAATATCACACACTGTCATAGTAGGATTGGCAATGCTTTCCAGATAAATCAGTTTCGTAGTTGGATTCTTTTTCAGCTCGATTTCGAGCATAAATGGATCACTCAAATCCACAAAAGAGGTAGATATCCCAAGTAAAGGAGCTTCTTCTTTTAAAAACTGACTGGTACATCCATAAAGTGCATCCTGCGCAATTACATGTCCACCTAAAGCAGATGAAATGATCGCCGTGCTAATTGCAGCCATACCACTCCCAAAAACCATTCCCTGATATAACTCTGAATCTTCGAGACCAAACGTTTCTAACTCACAAATTGCTCGTTCTAATTGTTCAACGGTTGGATTGCCTAATCTGGAATAGATATGAACGTTATTTTCTCCCTGGAAAGCATCTTTACCTTGTTGCACATCATCAAAAACAAATGTCGAGGACTGGTAAACCGGAGCGATATGTGATCCAAATTGATCTCTTTCTCTTTTACCTGCGTGTACAGCTGCAGAATTAAAACTGATTAGTTTTTTACTTGTGGTAATCATAGTACAGGTATGTTTGATTCTTCTTTAATGGTGCTCAATACAATAGAAGTATGGAGTCGTTGAACATCCGGAAGTGTTGTAAGCTTGGTTCTCATAAGCTGTTCGTAATCCTTTACATCTTTGGCAACAATGTGCAACAGAAAATCCCCTTCCCCTGTTGTATTATAACATGCAAGGATTTCGGGAATAGACTTTACTGCCTTGTTGAATTCATCCATATAGCTAAGTTGATGAACACTAAGAGTGATGGAAACAAATGCGCTGAATCCCATTCCAACTGACTCCTTATTAACAGTAGCAGAGTATCCTTCAATTACGTTCTGTTTTTCCAGTCTGCGAACCCTTTCCAATGTCGGAGTAGTAGTGAGATTTATCCTTTCAGATAATTCCTTATTGGATAATCTACCTTCCTTTTGAAGGATGCGGATTATCTTTTTATCGAGTTCATCAAGTTTAATCTTATCCATATTCTATTTTATTCTTTAAATAGTATCTCTGATAGACTATATAATCAATAGTAATACTAAAATACAGAATAATATTCTTCTTTATCTGATTAAAAAGGATTATAAACTAAAAAGCCCCGAAGTTTACCATAACTCCGGGGCTTAGACATGTTTAATCTAACTACCAATTAAAAATCAAACTTGTTGAGGCACCTCCTCTGATTGTAAACCCTTTCCTTTTGGTGCACTTGAGTCTCATTCATATACTCTTCGAGTGTAAACTCGTCTACCTGAATGGCATCGTACCTGGCCTCTTCAGCTTTTCTGGCCTGGTCAGCTTCTTCTTTAGTGATTATCCCTTTTTCTAATGCGGGGTCAATCAGATTAGGTACTGAGTCTTTTAGGATTTCCCTTTTCTTCATAGCCACATATATCTTCTTATAAACGGGTGCTGCCTCTGTAATTAGTTTAAGAGTATGCTCGTAACGTCCTACTGCTTCAGCAGGATCTGATGGCACATATGAACCTTCAGTAATTCGGTCTCGTTGCTCACCGATTGTCTGCATTGCAGAAGCAACTTTATGCCCCAGTTCATCAGAAGGATAAGTTCCAATTGGATTCAATCTTGACCAAACTCCTGCTAGCCTAAATACCCAGGTTAAACCAGGAACTTTAATTTCTTTCAGGATACCTTCGAAGGCTTGTTGAATTCTGAAGAAAATATAGTCCATCGCCCATTTGAAATAAATCTCATCTTCCTTTCTCCGACCTTCAGCTTCAAATCTTCGGAGAGTCGCAGCTGCCAAATACATATGGCTAAGCACGTCCGCATATCGTCCTGCTATTTTCTCTTTCATCTTCAGCGCACCGCCATAAGATCCCAACGCGATATCGGCATAGAAAGCGAAGGAAGCAGAAGTCCAGGCCAGTTTTTTGAAATACTTTGAAGCCGGACCACTTACCGGAGAACCAGCTAGTCGACCCCTGGTAATACTCAACATAAATGCCCGGGCTTTATTCCTACCTACATGACCTATATGTGCCCAGAAGTTATCATCAAACCCTTTAGCATCTCCTTCTGTAAGTGCTTTTATTTCATTTAATGCATAAGGATGACATCGAATTGCACCCTGTCCAAAAATCATAAGTGTTCTTGTAAGAATATTCGCTCCTTCAACGGTAATTGCTATTGGGAGTGAAATATATCCGTTAGCAAAAATATTTCGGGGTCCACGGGAAATACCAGCACCACCGACAATATCCATTCCATCATTGATGATTTCACGCATTAACTCAGTGAAGTTATACTTCATAATGGCAGTCACAACGGCAGGTTTAGCACCTTTATCCAATCCACCTGTAGTATACTTTCGCGCTGCTTCCATGAAATAAGTATACCCACCAATTCTGGCCATGGGCTCTTCAATTCCTTCAAACTTCCCAATGTTCAATCCAAATTGCTTACGAATCATAGCATATGCGCCAACGACTCGGGTAGCCATTTTTGCTCCACCCAAACTTTGTGCGGGTAGTGAAATACCGCGACCAACTGCCAAAGATTCCATCAACATACGCCATCCGTTTCCTGCTCCTTCAATTCCACCAATTATGGAATCAATAGGTACGATAACATTATGTCCATGAGTTGGACAGTTATAAAATGGCACTCCCAGAGGATCATGTCTCTTACCTAATACCACACCTTTGGTATCAGAAGGAATTAAAGCACAAGTAATACCAAGATCTTCACCTTTGCCAAGCAGGTTCTCAGGATCATTAAGTTTAAAAGCCAAACCGAGAACAGTAGAAATAGCAGCTAGCGTTATGTATCGTTTATTCCAGTTGAGCTTCAGATATAATTCACCATCTTCTCCTTTAAAAACTTCTCCATGAGAAGTCATACCGCCCGCGTCTGATCCTGCATTTGGCTCTGTTAATGCAAAACATGGCATCTCAACACCAGCCGCAAGTCTTGGCAGATAATAATCCTTTTGTTTTTCAGTCCCATAGTGCATTAATAATTCTGCGGGGCCTAGCGAATTTGGTACCATTACTGTTGTTGCTAAAGGACCACTTCTCGATCCAAGTTTCGCTACGATGGCACTGTGTGCAGTTGCTGAGAACTCATGTCCGCCATACTTTTTAGGAACTATTAAACCAAAGAACCCTTCTTTTCGCATATAATCCCAGGCATCTTCATTAAAATCCTTTTTTACAAAGACATCCCAATCATTAACCATGCTGCAAAGCGCTTCCACCTGATTATCTAAAAAATCCTGCTCGTCTTTGGTTAACTCAGGGTAAGGTTCATCCAAAATTCTTTTGAAATTAGGCTTACCTGAAAACAATTCTCCTTCAACCCAAACAGTACCGGCATCAATAGCTGTTTGTTCTGTTTCTGAAATCGTAGGAAGAAAGTTAAGCACATCCAGTAACTTCATTATTGGCGCGCTTAACAATGTTCTACGAATTGGCTTCACATTAAAAAGCAGAACTAATGCTGAATATGTAATAAATAACCAATTAGGTGCTTCCAAGCCTGCAAGCCCGAGATACCCTGCAATAGCCCACAACCAAAGTGGAGCACCTGTATAAGCAAAACCAATTGCTAAAATTATTGCTGCTCCAACCGAAGTCCAGAGCGGTATCTCAAATAAAAATCCAAATAATTCTGTTATTGCTTCCATGATGTTTCCTTATGATGTTGTGATCCTGACCAAAAATCCCTGAACAATATGTTCGATGGATTCCTCTATAAATTTATTTTTGTCAATTCTGCTATCCAGTCTCTGACTTTGCACTACCGAAATCACTCCGTGCAACTGTGCCCAAATTGAGTATGTTGCTATCTTAGGCTCTTCCAATTCCATGAGGCCTTCGCTTATTCCCTGTTTTATAACAGACTCTAGCAATGCGTAGCCTCTTCTAACCTTCCTGAACTTTTCTTTTGGATACCTTCCCATCTCACTCGATAATACCATATAAATTACCTGATATTTTTCCGGGTTAGCCATGGCAAATGAGACGTACCCACGAATAATTGCTTCAAACTTATCAATGGTAGACAGTTTCTGTGATGCACTTTCTTCGATAGCTACACTTAATTCCTCAACTGATTCTTCAATAAGTGTGTGAATAAGGTGATCTTTGTTCTCGAAGTATAAGTAAATACTGGTAGCTGACGCTCCTACTTCCTTTGCAATTTTCCTCATTGAAAGAGAAGAATATCCCTCCGTAAAAAGAAAGTGCCTGCTTGTATCAAGAATTTTTTCTCTAAGTGATTTCTCTTCTTCGCTCATAAACCGAATTGGTTAACAGTGTTAACTTAACGAAGTTAACCAATCCTGAATGAAAATCAAGAACTGTTTTTTGGATTGATTTAATCCAGAGAAAAAGAAAGGAAGCGAATAGTTCTTCCTCTTTTCAAATGCATACCCTCATAATATGTTTTAATTGAAAGCTTGGGATCATTAGGGCATTCTCTATATACATCTGAAACATCTCGATGCAAGATCAAATTTTCTTTACTAATCACATCTTTTGTGAATTCATAGAGCTCCGGGCTATCCGTTTTCAGATTGATGGTTGCACCTTTTTTAAGAAGAGGTCTGTAGAGTTCTAAAAATTTTGGTGAAGTAAGTTTTTTGCGGTCTTTTTTAAGCTGTGGATCCGGAAATATAATCCAAATTTCATCAATCTCATTCTCAACGAAAAATTGATCCAAATGATCGATGTAAGCTCTAAAGAAACGGACATTGTTTATTCCTTCTTCCAATGCTCTATTAGCCCCCACCCACATACGGTTTCCTTTAATATCGAAGCCTACAAAATTTTTTTCTGGAAAAAAATTTCCCAGACCTATTGAATACTCTCCCTTTCCACAAGCCAACTCCAAAACAATTGGATTAGCATTCCTAAAGATTTCAGCATTCCAGGATCCTTTAGGAAATGGATTACTACTATTATAATCGGACCATTCGAACACATTGCTCATGGCCCGGATTTCTTCCATCCTTTTTTCTTTGATCTTAGGCATCTCAGGGAGATAGTCTTTTTATAGACCAGGATAAATCTTCCTTAGAATATGCAATTCGATCATGAAGTCGGCTTCTTCTTCCCTGCCAAAACTCAAAATACTCTGGATAGATTCTGTACCCTCCCCAGGTTTCTGGCATTGGAATGTCACCATCACTGAATTTCTTCGCCAACTCATTAAACCTATCATCGAGATGATTTCTATCAGGTACTATTTCACTTTGATTTGATGCGAGTGCCCCAATTTGACTCATCTTCGGGCGTGTTTTGAAGTATTCTTCACTTTCAGCTCTTGACAGTTTTTTAGCTTTTCCTTCTATTCGAATTTGCCGTTCAAGTTCTACCCAAAAGAAACATACTGCTACCGAGCTATTACCTTCTATTTCTGTTCCTTTATTACTTTGATAATTGGTGAAAAAAGTAAAACCTTCTTCATCAAATCCTTTTAGAAGTACTATTCGGTTGTGGGGTTTAGCCATAGAGTCAATAGTTGCCAAAGACATTGCATTTGGCTCTTTCACTTCTGACTCTAAAGCTTCTCTAAACCAATTTTTGAATTGAGTAAAAGGGTTTGAATCAACCTCGGATTCATCCAATGAATGTTGAGTATATTCTTGTCTGATTTTCTTAAGGTTGATTTCTGGCATAGTATTATCCGAAGTAATCAGGTTCGTTACCTGGTTTCCATTTGATATTGCATCCGATACTAGGAATTTGATTCTCTACCGGGTCTTTACCTTCAATCAAAGTATCAATTGCACTTTTAAGATCCGCTCCCGTTACTTCTTTTCCATTGCCAGGACGACTCTCATCAAATTGTCCCCTATAAACTAGTTTATTTTTCTTATCAAATAAGAAAAAATCCGGGGTACAAGCAGCTTTATAATCTTTAGCAACTTCCTGTGATTCATCGAATAAATAAGGAAATGGATACCCTTCCTTCTTTACTAATTCAATCATTCTCTCGGGTGAATCATCCGGATATTTTTCAACATCATTTGAACTAATTGCAATAAATCCAATACCCTTCTGAATATAAGTATTTGCTAACTCAACCAGTTTAGGGTTAATATGTTTTACATATGGACAATGATTGCATATAAAAGCCACCACTGTCCCTTTTGACTTATTGGTGTACTTATTAAAATTTAAAATTCCGCCTGTTACAATTGGCAAAGTAAAATCAGGAGCTGAAGTTCCAAGCTCCAACATGGTCGATTCGACTGCTGACATTTTTTCCTTCTTTTTTACTGCTCAGCTTGATATGCTGAGATAATAGTTTGTCTTGATGAATTATTTGTGAAAATAAGGCTTATTTGAAAGATGATAAAGAGAAAGAGCTATATTATTGATTCGAATAATAAATAGACCACATAAAAAAACCCGATACCCAAAAGAAAATAAATATAGTGGTCATCTATGTTTAAAAAGCTACTCTCTAATGGGGTATCGGGAAGCTACACCATGTAGACGAACAAAAACCCGTATTGTTTCCACGAAAATGTTAAATATTTGTAAATGAATTAGAAAAGATCGAGTTGCTCTCCATTCTTCCTTACAAAGTATTTAGTGGTCATCGGAATTTTTGATTTATTAAATCCAAGTTTCCGGGTTTGGATAGCAAATAAATCCCTTATTTGATGAGAAAAATTACCCTCTCCCCTTATTCTTTTGCCCCATTCCGCCTTATAAAGTTTCCCTCCTCTCATATCAAAAAGTCGATTTTTTATTTTCTCCTTTCTGTCTGGAAAATGTTGTTCCAACCAGTCTACAAAAATATCTTTTACTTTATAAGGGAGCCGTAGAATTGTATACCCAGCGTAAATGGCTCCTGCATCTTTTGCGGCTTTTAAAATATCCGAGCATTCATGATCTGTTAAACCCGGAATAATAGGTGCCACATTCACGCCAACAGGAATACCGGCTTTCGAAAGTCGTTCTATCGCTCTTAGTCTTTTTTCAGATCTGGATGTCCTTGGCTCCATAATCTCTGTCAACTTTTTATCTAAAGAAGTAATAGAAATAGTAGTGCTAACACAGTTGTATTCTGCCAGTTCTTTCAAATAGTCAATATCGCGCGTAATAAGATGATTCTTTGTGATTATACCTACAGGGTTTCTGAACTCTTTGAGCACTTCAAGGCATCCACGGGTTAATAAAAGCTTTCTCTCAAGAGGTTGATACACATCGGTTATACCACTCATTGCTATAATCTGAGGCTCCCATTTTGGCGAGCTTAGTGTTTTCCTAAGTAATTCCGGAGCGTCATATTTAACAATAATCTTTGTCTCAAAATCTAACCCAACAGAAAACCCAAGATATTCGTGATATGGCCTTGCATAGCAATAAATGCATCCGTGCTCACATCCTCTGTATGGATTTAAACCTGCATCAAATGGAATATCCGGACTTTTATTAAATGAGATGATATTCTTGGTATCATCTTTGAAAAGCTGAGTTTTTTGAGAGGGCTTCTCTCCAGTTTCTTCATCAAGTTCATAATCTACATAATGACCTTCGAAACGGTTTATCGGATTATCTGAAGCACCTCTTCCTCTTTTTGGGTTTTGTAATTTCTTCATTCTTATAAATTATATACACATATTTTATACATATATTTTATACATATATAATTTACGTGATGAATAATTAATCACAAATAAAAAAAGCCAGACAATTTGCATGGCTTTTTAAACAAATCCGGATGTTTCTTTAAAAAACTTTTTTCCCGGCAACCCATGTTTCCAAAACTTCGATTTTCCAGATTTCACTTGCTGGAGTTTCAAAGTAGTCTTGGTCAATTAAAATGAAATCTGCCCATTTTCCTTCTTCTAAAGAACCAAGCACTTCTTCCTGATGTGCCGCATATGCTGCATCAATAGTAAAAGCTTTTAAGGCTTGCTCTCTGGATAAAGCTTCTTCAGGATACCAACCACCATCAGGATTACCCTGATGATCCATTCTAGTGACGGCTGAATAAAGCCCAAAAAATGGGTTAGAATGTTCAACTGGGAAATCTGATCCTGCAGCAACTACTGTTCCCTGATCCAGAAAAGTTTGCCATGCGTAACCACCTTTTATTCGTTGTGGACCAACTCTGTCTTCTGCCATATTTTTGTCACTGGTAGCATGAGTCGGCTGCATAGATGCGATAATATCCAATTCACTAAATCTGGGAATATCTTCTAAAGCTACTATTTGAGCATGTTCAACTCTATTTCTAAGATTGTAAGCCTGATGCTCGTTCTGGGCAAATTCCAGAGCATCTAGCACCTGCCTGTTTCCAGCATCTCCAATTGCATGAATATTCGCCTGAAAACCTTTACCTACTACCTTCGATACCATTTGGTTCATTTCTTCCTGACTAACAAATAGTAAACCTTTATTTCCAGGGTCGTCAGAATATGGTTGTAACATCGCTGCTCCGCGACTTCCAAGTGCTCCATCTGAATATAATTTCACACTTCTTAGCGCTAACATATTTTCACTGTATGATTCAACAGGCCCATTAGCTGACAGTGTATCGAAAATTGCACCTGCTCCGCTAATCATGCCATATATACGGGTTTTAAGTTTCCCATTGTCAGCAAAATCCTTATACATTTCCCATGTATTCACACCTACTCCGGCATCATGAACGGAAGTGATCCCCATTTTCGCCATTTGATCTAAAGCCTTTTCCAAAGCAAGCTCTCTTTCTCTCTGTGTACTTGGGGGGATTATTGAGTTGATGTAACCTTCGGCGGCGTCAATAAATATACCT
This sequence comes from Balneolaceae bacterium, assembly GCA_017795005.1. Taxonomy (GTDB): domain Bacteria; phylum Bacteroidota; class Rhodothermia; order Balneolales; family Balneolaceae; genus RHLJ01. Next base: position 3,256,502 of record CP051242.1, read on the forward strand.
GTAGCATCACCAGTGCTATTTCTAATAATTTTTCCACCTTGTGGATCCGGAGTATCTTTACTTATTCCTGCAAGCCTCATTGCCATTGAATTTCCCCAACCAGCATGTCCATCAACTCTGCTTAACCAAACCGGTCTGTCTGAAACCACCTGATCGATATCTTCTGCAGTGGGAAATTCATTCTCAGGCCATAAAGTTTGGTTCCATCCACGTCCCTGGATCCATTCTAAATCAGGATTTTCTTCGGCATATTCACTTATTTTTTCCAAGGTTTCATCCAGAGTTGGGATGCCTGCCAGGTTTACCTGTAATTCCTGAAAACCTAAACCCATTACGTGTCCATGAGCATCTATCAACCCGGGAAGTAATGTTTTTCCTTGTCCATCAATTATATTTCCTGAATACTTTTGTAAAAGTGCATCATTCCCTGTTTCCAGCACCTTTCCATCACTAAATACCAGTACAGAAAAATTTTTTATTGAATCCTGAGAAAATGTATATCCATTAACGTTTTCCAAAATAGTTACTTGAGATTGTTGTGAGCATCCAGCTATTATGATGCTCAAAAAGAGGACGACTAATTTCTTCATGTTTATAATTTGTTATTACTGATTGTACAATGAAAGGAATATCAAACTATGATAATTCCTTAAGCAGGGGGAGCTTTTTCAGTGCTTCGGGTTTAAGTGAAATGTCAACAATTTCATGCCCATGAAAAAACTTAATTTCTTTAAGAATTTGTTTATTTCCATGTTCCGGATCACTTCCTAGATTAAGTTCCCCATCCAGTTTTTCAACCCTAAAGTAGAATTCAACAGCGTGAAAGTTATTTTGAATTACCTCATTATAAAATAAAAATTCATGCACATTTATTCGGATACATGTCTCCTCAAGGAATTCTCTTTTTAACGCTTCCTCCATTTTCTCCCCAAACTCAACACCTCCTCCAGGCGGCATCCAGATATCAGAATTTGTAACAGGAGAATTAAGCCTAACCAAAAGAAGTTTACCATCTTCGACTAAAAGGCCGCAAACACGTACTCTTAGTTTTCCTTCATACATTGATTCACTTTTCAACCGGTACTTTACTCTCCTTTTTTGGAGTAAAACCGTCATTCGATTTTGCGAATTTGAGACTGGCTTTTACAAAATCAACAAACAATGGCTGTGGGTTATTAACTGTGCTTCTTAATTCCGGATGGAATTGTACACCTACAAACCAAGGATGATCCGGAATCTCCACAATCTCCACCAGATCACGCTCTGGGTTCATTCCAGTTAATTGCATTCCATTTTCTGTAAGCTTATACCGAAGATTGTTATTCACTTCATAACGATGCCTGTGACGTTCATCGACCATCTCTGAACCATATGCAGCATGAGCGTATGTACCTTTCTGAATTTTACAAGCATATTTTCCTAAGCGCATGGTACCTCCCATATTTTCGATATCTTTTTGATCTGGCATAATATCGATAATTGGATACTCTGAGCTTTCGTCAAATTCAGTACTGTTTGCATCCTTCCATCCACAAACATTTCGTGCATATTCAATAACAGCGCATTGCATACCTAAACAGATTCCAAAAAATGGGATTCCGTTAGTTCTTGCATACTTTACTGCAGAAAGCTTTCCTTCAATTCCACGACCACCAAAACCTGGAGCTACCAGTACTCCAGAGACCCCGGCTAATTTCTTCGCAACATTTTTTTCAGTCAGATTATCTGATTGAACCCACTTAATCTGGACTTTACAATCATTAACTGCACCAGCGTGTATGAATGCCTCAACAATTGATTTGTATGAATCATGATGCTCAACATACTTACCGACTAAAGCAATTTGGATTGCGCCGGATGGGTTGCAAACTGCTTCTACAAAACCTATCCAGTTATCGAGATTTGGCTCTTTAGTTTCTAGTTTTAACTTTTCAATTACACGTTCATCCAGTTTCTGCTGCTGCATTAACAAAGGAACTTCATAAATACTTCGAGCATCTATAGACTCTATTACATCTTCAATTTCAACATTACAAAAACGCGCAACTTTACCCCGAATTGACTCATCTAACGTATGCTCTGTTCTACAAACAAGAATATCTGGTTGTAGACCACTCTCTGATAGTGTTTTTACTGAATGTTGAGTAGGCTTTGTCTTTAATTCACCTGCGGCAGCCAAATAGGGAACTAATGTTAAATGGATTGAAAGTGTATTCGCACGGCCAACGTTATATCTTAATTGACGAACAGCTTCTATATACGGCAGACTTTCGATATCACCTACAGTACCACCAATTTCAATAATTACAACATCATAATCTCCTGATTGACCGAGTTTTAATACGTGAGATTGAATTTCATCAGTAATGTGTGGAATAACCTGAACCGTCTTGCCCAGGTAAGCACCCTGACGTTCTTTCATTATTACGTCATAATAAATACGGCCGGTGGTAACATTATTTGTTTGAGATGTTTTTATATCAAGAAAACGCTCATAATGCCCCAAATCCAAATCCGTTTCTGCTCCATCATCTGTAACATAAACTTCACCATGTTCATATGGATTCATGGTGCCGGGATCTACATTTATATATGGATCCAGTTTCTGAACAGTAACTTTAAGACCTCGGGCAACAAGTAGACGCCCTAATGAAGCGCAAATAATTCCTTTCCCGAGAGAAGATGTTACCCCACCGGTAACGAAAATGTACTTAGTAGACATGTAAAAGAAGAGTGAAGTTGATGGATGGAAAAGATAGCATACTCGCCACCCTTCTTCAATTCAATTCCGGCAAAAAATGATTTTTTTACTCACAAGTTTTCCACAACCTGCTTTAGTATATCTGGCTTATCTGAAAAAATACCTGTAGCTCCTTTTGCAATTATACTCTTCATCGTCTCTTCATCATTTACTGTGTAAATGAAAAAAGGAATATTATTAGAACTTAGATCTTCAATCCATGAGTCACTTAATTGACGATAACTGCAATTGAATGCATCCACTTTATATTTTTCTACCAATTCTGATGGAGACAGATTTTCTGACTGTCTTTTTTCGTATAGGATTGCTTTCGGCATATCCGGATTTAGTTTTTCTAAGTGCTCCATTACCCTGTAATCAAAGCTCGAAAAAATAACCTGATTTTCTACTCCGGCTTCTTTAACAATTCTCAAAGCTTTTTCGACAATTCCATTATTGATTTCACTGCTTACAGCTTCTGTTTTTATCTCAATATTAACAGCGATTTTATCTTTCGTATAAGCTAGAACTTCAGCGAGAGTTGGAAAAGGTTCACCACGAAAATCATTGCTAAACCAAGACCCGGTCTCCAGTTTTTTTAACTCTTCCAAAGTAAAACCACCAACATTCCCTGAAGCAGAAGTAGTCCTGTCAACGGTTTCGTCATGAATAACTACTGGCACTCCATCTTTTGTAATTGATAAATCAAGCTCAATCATTTCTGCTTTCATTTCAATTGCGAGCTTGAAAGCTGAATGAGTATTTTCAGGAGCATAAAAACTAGCACCTCTGTGCGCAATCACAACAAAACTATCATTATTTGTAACAGGTAGCTCTGGGAGATTGGATTCTTGGGACATAAGCCAACTTGAATGGACTAATAATAGAAATAATAGGCAAAAAAATTTCACTTCAGAATATTGAAATAGTTGAAAATAATATGCAGTCCACTATGACTGACTAATATTATAATCATCTATTCAGATTTAAACCTGAGTTTCCTACCTATTAATAATTTCTTAACTCTCTAATTCTGGGAATTAATAACCCTTTTGATTGCCTTATTTAATAGTGAGTCAAACGAATCTGTGTGAGTGAGAATGTAATACACAAAATAAAGTCCTACTATCGATGTCATGCTTCCAACTACTGTCATAACAGTTGCAATCCAGTCAGGTTGAATAATATTGAGAACTGAAAGCGCTACCACGCTTAAACCTAAGAATATCTGTGATAGTGCTGATAAAAGATGTAATCCATTAATGGAATGCACTTTATCAAAAAACACAGAAAAATTACTCAGGCTACGAGTTGGTATATCAACCCGTATAGAGTTCTCTTGAACTAAAGAATTTTTTTCTTTTGGTTCCTCGTACATGTCCTTACTTTTTAACTAACCACGACAATTGCTTTTCATTATAATAAAAAGCGGGTTTCAATTAAAATTATTTATGTCCAAAACTGAAAACTTTTTCATCTACGGTAAAAAACCCGTGGAAGAAGCGTTACAAACCAGACCAAAACAACTGGATAAGATTTTTGTTAAGAATTCATTGAGACCTAACAGCTACAAAAATCTTTATGAAACCGCTTCCAAGAACCACGTGCCATTGGTTACCGTTCCTGATGCTAAAATTTTAAATTTAGTTGGAAGAGTAAACCATCAAGGGTTTGTTGCACAAATGAGCAATATCGAGTATTCAAACTTTTTTGAATGGATTGAAACTCAAGATCTTTCCAAAAATCCAGCGGTCTTACTTCTTGATGGTATTGAAGACCCTCATAACCTTGGCGCTATACTTAGAACAGCCGCCGCAGCTGGAATAGAAGCAGTTATTGTACCTACCCAAAACCAAGCTCCGGTAAATGCTACCGTTTTCAAAACTTCTGCGGGCACGGCTGGAAGGATTCCTATAATTAGAGTCCATGACACAACTCAGGGTTTTAAAGATTTAAAACTCGCCGGTTTTTCAGTTCTTGGATTGGACGGATCCGCAAAAAAAGAAATTTGGGATGCTGATTTCTCAATACCTGTTGCATTTATTATTGGTAATGAAGGAAGAGGTATTTCCAGGAATCTCCTTAAGCAGTGTGATGAGTTAATCAAATTCCCTATGGAGCATAACGTTGAATCGTTGAATGCCTCCGTTAGTGCTGCTCTTATAAGTTATGAATGGAAAAGAAGACGATAAGAGGGGACTAACTACATCTCAAAATAAAAGCTCCAGTTTCCCAGAGCTTTTATCTGAATTCTATTGTGATTATGCCTGATTTGCGACCACTTCGGATTCAGCAAAGAAATAAGCCGCTTCGATTTTTCCATTTTCCACAGAATCTGATCCGTGAATTATATTTTCACCAACACTGTCAGCAAAATCCGCTCGTATTGTTCCTGCATCTGCTTCCGCTGGGTTAGTGGCACCGATTAAAGTACGGAAATCAGCAATTGCATTTTCTTTTTCAAGAACCATAGGAACACAAGCACCGCTACTCATAAACTCGCACAACTCCCCATAGAATGGGCGATCTTTATGGACTGCATAAAACCCACCAGCTGTATTCGGGGTTAGTCGGGTCATTTTCATTGCAAGAATAGTAAAACCAGCATCCTGAATTCTTTTTGTTACCTCTCCGATTAGTCCTTTTCGAACACAATCGGGCTTGAGAATAGTTAATGTTCTTTCTATTGCCATTGTTTAGTTTTATTAAAATTTTGTAACAAGCTTTTGAAGCATTACTCTTCAAAAAGCAAATAAAGATAAGGTTTTGATAGATTAATAATAGAGCTAACTACCTCTACAAATCGTGAGTACCGAAGGACAACAACATTATTTCAATTGGTCAATTCAGCTTAGCGCTACTGCAGACCAATTATGGCCATTTGTGTCAGATACTAATACCGTATTTCGCTTAATGGGCTTTGCCTCGGTTAAAAAAACTCAACTTTCGAGGTCTGCACCTAAAGGTTTTCTGGGTATTACAAATGCCCGGATGAGTTCCTATTTGCATTGGGAACAAGAACCTTTTATCTGGGAACGGCCTTTCCGGTTTGGCACCAATAGGCACTATAAGCTTGGTCTTTTTAAAAATTTTAAATATCTGGTCGATTTAATTCCGAATTCAGAAGGTACTATTGTTCAAACCCGTTTTTGGATTACCCCTCATAAAAATGGCACTTTTTCATTTTTAAAATTTTGCTTCGAAAATTTATTAAAAAGAAGGTTCTTTAGAATTCTTAAGGATTTTGATACTTATGCTGAAAAACAAATACTTCCATACGAACAGAATATTCCGAAATCGTTAGTTCGGGGAGCTGAGTCAAAAATCAAAAGCATCGAATCCGAACTTATTGAACAAACGAGAAGAAAAAGGATCATAAATCATTTACGCGAGTATATTCGAAAAGCAGACGATGAAGATTTAGTACGGATTCATCCATTTATGCTTGCAGAATATTGGGGGGAAAAAAAATATTCTGTACTAAACGTATTCCTGCATGCAGCAAAACTAAATTTACTCGATTTCTCTTGGGATGTATGTTGTCCTAATTGTAAAGCTCCTCGTCATAATTTCAGAAAACTAAAAGAAGCCAGATCCAATTTATATTGTGAAGAATGTGATATTGAGTATGAAATGGACTTCAATAAAAATACCCACCTTGTATTTACAGTTCATCCACTTATTCGAAAGATTTCGGATCGAGATTATTCTTTTGGTGATCCTCAATCCACCCCTCATAAGGTTTCTCAACACTTTTTAAATATTGGTGAATCAGCTTATTTAAAAGTTAAGCTTGAAGAGGGGACTTATATCTTCAAAAGTCATATGCATAAAGGAGAACTAATCCTACATGTACGGGAAGATGGACTTGATACTGTTTCCCTTATTATGAATGACAATGATTTTGAAGGGCAGGAAGTCACCATTTCACAAAAACCAAACCTCACATTTGTTAATAACTCTTCTAAAAAAGTAGTCTGTTTTCTGGAGAAGAAAGACTGGAAAGAAGAAGCCACTTACGCTAGTGAGGTTAATTCAGCTCACGATTTCAGGACTTTGTTCTCCCGAGAAGCAATTAAAGAAGGAGCCAGTGTTAAAGCGACTGGTTTAACTATGCTGTTTACGGATATTATGAACTCTACCGAATTTTATCAGCAGGAAGGAGATGACATGGCTATCGGACGGGTTATGAATCATTTTAAAATTATTCAATCGATCGTTGCAGAGGAACGTGGAGGAATAGTAAAAACGATTGGTGATTCGGTAATGGCAGTATTCAGAGAACCTGTTTCTGCTATTAAAGCTGTTGAACGGATACAGCAAATTTTTTCAGGTCCTGGTTCATTAGGAGATTCTTTCAAGCTTAAAGCAGGAGTACATTATGGAGATTGTGTTGCTGTTAATCTGAATGATCGAACTGACTATTTCGGAACTACCGTAAATATTGCTGCACGCCTGGTAGACGCTGCTAAAGAAAAAGAAGTGGTAATTTCAGAAGAATTCTATAATCATCCGGATGTAAAGCTCTATCTCAATAAGAAAGATAAAGCACTATTTATCAAAGAAAATAAAATCGAACTAAAAGGGTTTGAAAATCAGGAATTTAAAGTAAAACAAATACGCCTTGAGCGCCCTTCTCTTCGTTTAGTTGTTTAAAATATTCCTACTTTAATTCTCATTTTATTGTAGGTTCAAGCTAATCTCACTCATTTTTAAAGAACTAACTTTTCCGGCATGAATAAGAAGAAAAACCACCATCCTTCGGTTATGGATTCTATCAATTCCATGAAACCAAAAAAGAATATTGCCTTAATTGCTCATGATCATAGAAAGTTAGACTTACTCGACTGGGCTGATTACAACAGAGACAGGCTTGCAGAGCACAATCTATTTGGTACAGGAACAACAGGTTCATTGGTAGCAGAGAAATGTAAACTTCCGGTTTTCACTTTCAAAAGCGGTCCGCTTGGAGGCGATTTACAAATTGGAACTGCTATTATTGACAATGAAATTGATATAATGATTTTTTTCTGGGATCCATTACAAGCTCAACCTCACGATGTTGATGTTAAGGCATTACTCAGAATCAGCGTGGTTTATAATATTCCACTTGCCTGTAATCGTTCCTCTGCAGATTTTCTGATTACTTCACCTTTAATGGAATCAAAGTATGATCGGTTTATTGTAGACTACAGTCAGCGCTTTAAGAAGGATTTCGAAGCCTGAACCTAAATTTTCTTATTTTGACGGAGTGTTCCGGTACTCTTCTCCATCAATAAGTAGCGATAGAAATTCTGTATCTGACCAGGAATAATCTTCTCTCCCAAGCCTTACCACCACCAAACCTTCTTCTTCAAGAAGATACATCCTTTGATTAAATGCTCCGGCCGCCATAGGTATTCTAAATCTGATATCGGGAAAAGGAATATTCAACCCATTATCTCTGTAAAGATAAACCTGAGCATCAGAATTTAGCCAAAAGGTTAATCCATAGGCATTGTTTACAGATTCGGGTTGAAAACATTCTGATAACAACTCTTCATCCAAAACTTGTGTACCGTTCCAATTCCCGTTGTTTAAAATCAATAGTCCAAATTTATACCATTCCCTGGCTGTCGAAAAACCACCCCCTGCCAGATATGGCAAACTATTTTTATCTCTTACCCAAAATAAATTTCTCAACCCAATTGGGTTAAGTGTTTTTCTCTCAAGATAATCGGCAGGATCTTCCTCGATACCTTCTTCCTGTAGCTTTCTGTAAATTGCTTCTGTAAATACCTGATAATTACTCTGCCCATAAACAAAGTCTGTTCCCGGATCGAATACTAAATCTGCATCAATTGCATCTTTTGTCTCAGTTTCCGGAATAGAAGCGCCTCCATACAAAGGAGAATCACCTGATGGCAAACCACTCGTCAAATTCAATAACTGCCTGTACGATATGGTTGACTTGAGTTCATTCGATTGCCATTCCGTTATTATATCTGCAACCTTTTCATCAAAACTAAGAAATCCATCACTTATAGCGGAAACTGCTATTGCGCAAGAAAAACTTTTACTTCCACTTGCTAGCAAATGCAACTGATTACCATTATAGCCATTCTGATAGTCCTCATAGATCACTTCCCCTTTTTTATTAACAACAAGTAACGCATCACCTTCGTGAGTGACGGAATATTCTGAAGCCAAACTAATTCTATCCGATAGTGTAATTGAGTTTTCACTATCTGAACTACAATTCATTATTAAAAAAACAAAGCAGACTAAGTAAATGAGTTTTCCTTTAATTGAATCCATAAGTGAGTATTTTATTACCAACGTTTATAGTACACAGAAATACCTTTATCCCCCTAATATTTTGAACAGATTAGCTTCCGAGAAAAGTCCTTATTTACTTCAGCATAAAGATAATCCCGTTGATTGGTATCCCTGGGGGGATGAAGCTTTTAAAAAAGCGAAAGATGAGAACAAACCTGTATTTCTTTCCATTGGTTACGCTACATGTCATTGGTGCCATGTAATGGCTCATGAGAGTTTTGAAGACGATGAAATAGCGGCTTTATTGAACGACTCTTTCATAAATGTTAAAGTAGACCGTGAAGAACGCCCGGATATCGATAGTACCTACATGACTGTTTGCCAAATGTTGAACGGACATGGAGGTTGGCCTCTGACTATCGTTCTTACTCCGGATAAAGCGCCCTTTTTTGCCGCAACGTATATCCCGAAAGAGGCTCGATATGGTCGTATTGGTCTAAGACAACTTATACCGGGAATTAATGGCATGTGGACCCATGAACCTGAGAAAATCAAAAAAGCGATATATAGTATTAAAGAAGGTTTTGGGAAGTCTCAACAGTTTGAATCAGGTAACTTCCCCGGAACAGAGGCATTAGATTATGCTGCCGAGCAATTTTCTGTTCGTTTTGATGACGAATTCGGAGGGTTTGGATCAGCTCCAAAGTTTCCTTCACCCCATAACCTGATGTTCTTGATGCGTCACTGGAAACAAACCGGTGAGCAACGCTTTTTAGATGCGGTTGTTGAAACCTTAACCGCGATGAGACTGGGGGGAATATGGGATCATATTGGGTATGGTTTTCATCGCTACTCCACCGATCGGGAATGGCTTCTCCCTCATTTTGAAAAAATGCTATATGATCAGGCTTTATTAATGATGGCTTATACAGAAGCCTGGCAAATAACCAGACTACCTTTATTTAGACAAACTGTTTATGAGATAGCTGAATATGTATCCAGAAACCTCACAAGTTCTGATGGAGCTTTTTATTCTGCTGAAGATGCAGATAGTGAGGGCGAAGAGGGAAAGTTTTATGTTTGGCAAACCAGCGAGATTGATTCTTTACTAAGTAAAGAAGAAGCTTCTTTTTTCCGGGAAAAATTCAATTTAAAAGAAGAAGGGAATTTCGAGGATGAAGCAACTAAACAACTCACCGGTCAGAATATCCCCCATCTAAAAAAAGAATTAGGCGAAAAAGACTCAAAAATTTGGAGTAAAGTCCGTGAAAAACTTTTTGCAGAAAGAGAGAAAAGAATTCATCCCGGTCTTGATGATAAAACGCTGACCGATTGGAGTTCCTTGATGATTGCTGCTTTCGCTAAGGCAGGAGCTGTTTTTAAGGAACTGAAATTTATAGATAAAGCTGAAACCGCCTTTGAGTTTCTTAGAAAACGATTAGTACAGGATGGCATACTGCTTCACAGATATAAAGAAGGTGAAGCAGCGATAGAAGGTTTTGCCGATGATTCTGCCTTCATGGTTTGGGCTGGAATTGAATTATATGAAGCTACATTCAAAACGAAATATCTTCGGGTTGCGGTTGAGTTAAACCAACAATTGCTTGAGACTTTCTGGGATAAAGCAAATGGCGGAATTTACTTTAGTGTAAATGATGACGATCAACCTCTAGGTCGACAAAAACAAATTTATGATGGTGCTGTACCTTCCTCTAATTCCGTTGCATTTTTAAATTTTATCCGCCTTGGACGCTTTACAGGAAATACTGATTTAGAGGAAATGGCGAATAAAATAGGAGAATGTTTTTCTTCAGATTTAATCCGATCTGGCTCAAGTAGTACAATGAGCATGATGGCTCTCCAGTTCCTGTATAATAACCCTAAAGAAATAGTAATATCAGAAGGCAAAAACAGTAGTATAGATTTTGTTAATCACTTTCATACTAATTTTAATCCTTTTAAGATTCTACTACTGCGACCATCTGAACACTTTAGAGATATAGAAACATTAGTACCCTTTCTAAAAAACCAGCCTCCTATCGATAATAAATCTACTATTTATATCTGCAGGAATTATACTTGTGAAAAACCCGTATTTGATATCAGTGAGCTTTAATTATCAAATTTGGTTATTACCAATCCAAAACTCATAGCATTCCGTACTTAACAACGAACACAATAATTATATGCTGTTTTTTATTCTTTCCGCCATTGGAAAACTCCTGACTCAGAATAATTCCAGAGACAGAGATCTGATGCGACGTATTTCATCTAAAGAACCAGAAGCGCTGGGAGTGTTGTACGATCACTACAACCGCCTGCTTTTTGGGCTATTGAAGTCTATCCTTAAAAAACATGAAGAGGCAGAAGACCTTCTTCAGGAAGTATTTACTTCTATTTGGGAAAAGGCTGATCAGTTTGATACCGAAAGAGGAACAGCATACACATGGATTGTATCATTAACCAGAAATAAAGCTATAGACCGTTTGAGATCAAAAGTCTACAAAGAGCAAAAAAAGCAGTCTACAAGTTTGGATGATGATGAAGTTTTTCATCCTCTTTATTCTAATGAACATAACCCGCTTGAGAATGCTATTCTTTCAGATCGTGCAAAACGTGTATACAATGCACTTCAGAAACTTTCTGAAAAGCAACGTTCGGTAATTCAGGTAGCTTATTTTGATGGATTAAGTCAATCCGAAATATCAGATGAATATGATATTCCGCTTGGTACCGTTAAGACAAGAATGCGGGATGGAATGCTAAAACTAAGAGAGCTTTTAGCTCAGGAGATGACCTAATGGCAGATAGTAAAAATGACTTCAATTTCGAGGAGCTTTGTGCAGCTTATATACTTGGCTCACTTTCCGAAGAAGAAAAATCTTACTTCGAAGAGTTACTTACCAATGCAAGTTCAGAGCAAAAGCAACTTTTTGAAGATATGGAAGCAATTGCTGCGGAAATGGCTTTGCTTTATCCTGAAGCAGATCCTTCCCCTTCCATAAAACAACAACTTATTGAAATGGCGTGGGCTTCTGTTAATAAAAGGAATGGAACTAATATTCTTTATTTAACCCGTTTCAGATTTGCTGTCGCAGCCTCTCTGGTATTTATGATGGTTTCAATTGGATTACTATTTCAAACTCAGAACCTTAATCAGGATTTATCTGAACAACTGGTACTTGTTAATGAACAACAAAACAGAATTGAAATCCTTGAGACCGAAGTGGAACAAAAAGAAGAATTACTTACCATTTTAGAAGCGAGAGATGTAGACCTTATTCTAATGGACGGTCTCGAGGTTAATCCTACCGGATATGGCAAGGTGGTTTGGGATAAGGATAACGGACAGGCACTACTTCAGGTTGCCAACATCCCAAGAGTTCCAACTGCAAAAGAATATCAGCTTTGGTTTGTAGTAAATAATCAGCCTATTAGTGCCGGTGTTTTTTCCGTAAATGATCCGAGCCAGGATAACTTCTTTAAGATTTCTGAATTTCAGCAAGGTGGAACAGGTGCTTTTGCTATTACTCTTGAGCCCGAAGGTGGCTCTCCTCTCCCAACAGGGGATATGTATTTATTAGGAAGCATGTAACCTTTTAATTTTATTTAATATCTAATTATTAGAAAAGCTCTGTCTTATATGGATTTGGGCTTTTTTTTATTACAATATTCCAATCCGTTCATTTAGAGAGGTCGTATTCTATTATGAAATACCCAAAAGGGAAAATTATCAATTAAACGGAGAAGTGTATGGAATCATTAAAACTGATACGATCGTTTATACTTTCATTATGTGTCATGCTCTTGGTATTTACTCAACAAAGCTTTTCACAAACAACTTTTAAAGCATTCTTAAGTGGGAGTAATGAAACTCCATCAATAACCAGCCCTGCTTCAGGAACCATAACCGCAACTCTTACAGGAACTGAATTGGTTGTTGAAGGAGATTTTGAAGGATTAGTTGGTGACTATTCAGGCTCTCATATTCACCTTGGAATGGCTGGTGAAGCCGGCGGAGTTCTTTTTTCATTAACCGCTGTTACTAATGTGGACAATAAAGGCGGTACCTATGTAGGCGCCAGTAATACTTTCAATTTAAGTGCAGGACAGGTAGATACTCTTGAAGCCAGGGGATTATACATTAATATTCACACTTCTGAATATGGAGGAGGTGAGCTCCGGGCTCAATTGCAACCTGAAATGGATGCCTATTTCCGAACTAATTTATCCGGAGCTTTTGAAGTACTTCCGGCAAAGTCTAATGCGACCGGATCTATTGTTATGGAACTTGACGCCGATACATTATACGTATCCGGCTCTTTCAATAGTCTGACCGGAGATTATTCTGCATCTCACCTTCATATTGCTCCAATCGGAGAAGGTGGTGGAGTTGCTTTCACATTAACTCCAACATTAGCTGTTGATAATCGGTCAGGCACTTATTTTGCAGCTAACAACAAATTCACTCTTACTGCACAACAGAAACAGGATTTGTGGGACCGCAAATTTTATATGAATATACACTCTTCGACTTATGGAGGCGGCGAACTACGGGGACAGATTACTCCTCCCCTAACTGCTTCCTTTTATGCTAAACTTTCAGGAACCGGAGAAAAACCTTCCATTAATTCATCCGGAGCCGGAGCAGTACTTATTGAATTATCTGGTGATTCTCTTTTTGTATCCGGGTCCTTTCAGGCATTAGGGTCTGAATTTACAGGTGCTCATATCCATACCGGACATGCCGGAGAATCAGGCGGAGTCGCCGTTGCGCTAACTTCTACTTTAGAGCCTGGTAATATGGCGGGTTACTTTTCTGCTACTGATAATCGGTTTGAACTTACATCACAACAAAAAATAGATTTATTAGCCAGAAAAATGTACATCAATGTACATTCTCAAAATAATACATCCGGTGAAATAAGAGGCCAGATTTTAGGTGATGCCTCTGCTTATTTCCATACTCATTTACTTGGTGTTCATGAGATACAACCTGTAAATGTACAAGGTATGGGAAGCACAATTGTTGAGCTTTCCGGCTCAAGAGCAATTGTATCCGGTGGATTTGAATCCTTGTTCGGTGATTTTACGGGCTCGCATATCCATACTGGAAAAGTTGATGCAAATGGTAGCGTAGCTATTGCTTTAAGTCCTACCACAAATACTGTAAATGGTGTAACAGAAGGTGAATTTGATGTATCTACTAATACATTCACTTTAACATCAGCACAGATTGACTCACTTTTTAACGAAAGTTTATATGTGAATGTACATTCATCTAATACTCCTTCCGGGGAAATCCGAGGACAGTTATTGTTTGATGTCGCTAATCAATATCCTGAACCTCCTTTCTTCACCTCTCCCGGAAATGGCGATCTTGTAGAATTATCAACAACTGCGAGCACTGCACTTGATATAACCTGGGGTCATGATGGAATAGATTTGGATGGAAATAAAGTAGTATACATCTGGCAATTAGCCACAGATGAAAACTTCAACAACATTGTAATTAATGCAAATGTAGGAACTGAAAAGATGTTCTCTACAACACATGGTGACTTCAATATGCTTCTTTCCGATATCGGAGTAGCTTCAGGTGGAGAAACACTACTATATCATCGGGTTTATGCCTCTGATGGAAGTGATCTTGCAGTAAGTGACACCCTCGTTATTACAGCACGAAGACCAAATTTTGGTTCAGAAATGTTTGAGATTCTTTTAAGTGGAAGCAATGAAGTACCTCCAATTACTTCTCCGGCTTATGGAAAAGTATCCGCTTCCTTTAATGGAACACACTTAGTATTAGATGGAGAATTCGAAGGTTTAACCGGAGAATTTACAGGCGCTCATTTGCACTTTGGGCAGTCAGGACAGTCTGGCGGTGTTGAAATTGCTGTTTCTCCAAATATTAACGTAGATATGAAAAGCGGAACCTTTGCCGATTTTGATACCAGTTATGCTCTAACCCCGGATCAAGTTTCAAAGCTTCATTCACGGGCATTATACTTGAATATTCATTCAAGTGCTTATCCAAGTGGAGAACTTAGAGGACAGGTTGTCCCTAAATCAGATTATTACTTCCGTACAAATTTATCAGGTGCATTCCAGACTCCGGCGTTTAATTCTATGGGTTCAGGTGCCGCTACGCTTGAACTAGTTGGAGATACTCTACGGGTTTCAGGATCCTTTGCTAACCTTTCCGATGATTATATTGCTTCTCATATTCATATTGCTCCGGTTGGCAGTTCAGGTCCGGTTTCAATTACTTTAAACCCAACTATTGAAGTTGATAACCGTTCCGGAGTATTCATTGCCGATCAAAATCAGTTTGTTCTTAACGCCGACCAAAAAGCAGCTCTTTGGAATAGAGAGTTTTATATAAACATTCACGTTTCAGAACTGGCACTAGCAGAACTAAGAGGTAACATAACTCCTCCTGTAACAGCAGCATTTTATTCGAGCCTCTCAGGGACTGCTGAAAATGAATCCGTACAAAGTGATGGAAACGGAGCTTTGGTATTAGAATTAGTGGGAGATTCATTAATCGTTACTGGATCATTCGATAACCTGTTTTCATTATTCTCAGGATCCCATATTCATACTGGGCATGCCGGAGAAAATGGACCCGTGGCTTTTGTACTTTCAGATCTAATCATGCGTCTGGATCAAAAAGCAGGTCAGTTTATAACCGGAAATAAATTTGGACTTAATGCAGATCAAAAAGAAGCTCTCTTTAATCGCGGAATGTATATCAATGTTCATTCAGATTTATTCTCTGGAGGAGAAATCCGTGGCCAGATTCTGGGTGACGCTACCGCTTATTTCAAAACAAAGTTAAATGGTAATCATGAAAATGATCCTGTACTTGACGCAGAAGGTTTCGGGGCTGCCAACATAGAGTTCGCCGGAGATCGTATTATCGTTTCGGGTGGATTTGATCAATTATCTTCGGCTTTCTCAGGGGCACATATTCATGCCGGACCTGTGGATAACAATGGAGGTGTGGAAATCGCACTAAGTCCTACGGTTACCGATGATACTACCGGTGTATTCGATCCTACAATGAATACCTATACAGTAACTACCAATCAGGTAACAACTCTATTTTCAGAAGGTACTTATCTAAATGTACACTCTTCTGCTAATCCGGGAGGAGAGTTGCGCGGACAGTTGCTTTTTGGTGATAATTTCTTTCCATCTGCTGTTGAAATTACAACACCCACAGACGGAGCTGAACTAACGGTGTCAGGAAGTGCTTCAACCACATTTACAGCTGAATGGTCGAAGGCAAATGATCCAAATGGAAATGAACTCCGTTATGTATGGGCTGTCTCATCAGATTCCGAGTTTGATGAAATTCTCTACATGGTAAATGTTGGATCAGATACTAACGCTACCTTAACTTTTGATGCATTGGATGGATTATTAGCAGACCTGAATATTGGACTAAATGCTTCCACTACCTTATATCATTCTGTTATGGTAACAGATGGAAGCAATGAAAGCTTTAGTGAGCCAAAATCTGTGAACCTTACCCGTGGAATGCTTATTTCCAATGAGGAAGAACCGGGTATTGAACCTTTGGTTTTTGGATTGGACCAGAATTATCCAAATCCATTCAATCCCTCAACTACAATTAGCTTTACACTTTCTGAAACGGGAAATGCTACTTTGAAAGTATACAATATGCTCGGACAGGAAGTAGCAACACTTGCTAACGAACGATTAAATTCTGGAAGTCACACTTTCAACTTTGATGCCAGCGCCCTTGCTTCAGGAATGTATATTTACCGTTTACAAGCGCAGAATCAAACCATCACAAAACGTATGATGCTTATTAAATAATACTTTCAAGAAAACAATACGTATGGGCCGTTCTGAACAGAACGGCCTTTTTTATTACCGATTATTTCCAATCCGATGTTTGCTCATTTACGTATATAAGTATGAACTAATTGATTGTTTAACCAGAACTTCATTGATAGAGACAAAGGGCTGTTCCAGAGATGGACAGCTCTTTTTTTATGAATAAAAAAAGGCGCATTAAAAATGCGCCTTTAAACTTAATTTCTAAGGTGATTAATTGCCCATCATCATACTAAAAATAAATTCCTGAAGTCCGATTAAATTTACACCAGATGGTATTTCTACCATTGCTTTAGCGATACTGGATTTATTTACATTTGTAACTTCAAAGATTGTCTCTGTTTTACCCTTTTCGTTCACTTCAATCAGCATTGGAAAGTTTTGAGACTTGAATTCCTGAGTCAGCCTGGAAGTAGATTTACTCATGCTTTCAGGTACATTTTTCCATGGTTCAGCTAACATACCCCAATTAATATCGATTCCTGAAGTCAACCAAACTGATAATGAGTTATCATTCTCATCATTTTCAATAAGTAATTCAGCACATTCGAATCCAAGAATAGTTCTGGTTCTATCTGTATAACGGAAATTTGAATCAGTATTTGTATCAATATCAGTATCTCCTCCAGCCATCATACCTGCCATTTGGAAAAAGCCTTCCAACTCTGTTTTTGTGAATTGTAACGCTTTATTCTCTCCCATTAATACAACAAAGTCTTTTTTGTCATTTCGTATCAATAACCCACTGGCATCAAAATCATCAGAAAAACTAACTGACTGATCTCCTTTTAATATGATTCTGTTGGATGTGGCATATAAATTCAACTCGCTTGTTTGTGAAACCCCATTACTTTCGCCATATGTTTTCATTGTAACCTGACCTTCAAACTGTGCCAAGACATTTGATGAAAACCCTAACAAGGTCAGCATTGTAAAACCAAATAGTATCTTTAAAAACTTCATTAATTCTTTTTTTGATTATTAAATACGGTGCAGTTAACGAACGAATAACTGAGTTGTTACGTAAGTTAAGCAGTTATAAGATCATCTAATCCAACGTTCACCTTTTTAATCCAGCCACCCGCCACTACATCATTTCCTTCATAACAAACCACTGCCTGTCCCGGAGTAATCGCTTCCCGACCTGCAGGGAAATGTACTTTTATTTCATCTTCTCCGGTTTGAGTAATAGTTCCAAGTGCTCCATCATCGTTGTAACGAATAGCTCCGATAATCTCCATTTCCTCTTGCGGAATCTTGTCGTACTTAATGAGGTTAACTTCTTTTGCGATCAGAGTAGAACTCACCAAATCTTCTTTCTCCCCAATAGTAATAGTATTGGTGATGGGATTAATTTCTGTTACATAAACAGGCTTTCCCATAGGAAGATTAAGTCCACGTCGTTGCCCTATTGTGTAAAATGGATACCCCTCGTGTTCTCCTAAAATGTTGCCATCTTTATCTACAAACTTACCACCTCCTACTTTTTCTTCCAGACCTTCTACCCGATCTTTAAGGAACCTTCTGTAATCATCATCAGGAACAAAGCAGATTTCATAGGAATCAGGTTTGTTGGCGACATTCAGTAATCCATGATCTTCCGCAATTTGTCGGATTTCTGTTTTTGAATATCCACCTAAGGGGAAAATAGTTCGAGCTAAATGTTTTTGAGCCACTCCCCAAAGTGCATAAGATTGATCTTTCTTGGGATCAAGTCCTCTTGAAATAACATATCGGTCATTCTCTTCTCTGACCTGAGCATAGTGACCGGTCGCTATAAAATCACAACCCAAATTATCAGCTCGTTTTAGTAATGCGGCCCATTTGATATGTGTATTACACAATACACATGGATTAGGAGTTCTTCCTCCTAGATAATCATCTACAAACCGGTCGATTACCCAGTCACCAAACTCTTCCCGAATGTCTACTATAAAATGTTTAAAGCCATGATTTACCGCAATATGACGGGCGTCGTTCATACTTTCAACCGTACAACAGCCAGTTTCTTTCCCTGAATTCCCACCGCTTCGGTGATAATCCCAGGTTTTCATGGTAATACCTATGACTTCGTAACCTTGTTCTCTGAGCATAACAGCTGCAACTGAAGAATCTACTCCGCCGCTCATCGCTACTAATACTCTTCCTTTTGTACTCATGTAATTTTTACTCTTAAATGACTTGTAAAGATACGGCTTTTTAGAAACAGGTATGTTGGGCTTCAATAGGTTTTAACTATGAAGAACTAAAATATAGTCGATATGAACAAAATTTGCTCAAATGTGCCAGGTACAATTGTAAAATTTTATCCTTAAAAGAATAAAAAAGCTTCGATAAGTTGCCTTTCTATAAAAAAAGCGGTTACATAGTAAAAATTAAGTTGAGCAAAATTTGCTCAAAATTTCTATTACTCAGCCAAACTGTTGGAGTTTATTATGATTAAACGTCTATGTTCCCTTTTCACACTATTATTTGTGGTGTTTTCTTATAACTCAGTTATCGCACAGGATATGCCCCTCGTCTATGATGTTGAGCATACTGGAGCTGATTGTCCGGAGCCTCCCTTACTTTCATTTAATCAGTTATCTGATATAAATGCCCTTCCTAACCCTTTTGAGTGGTCTGATGGAAGAAGCGAAATTTCTTATTTCTCAGATTGGAGATGTAGAAGAGCTGAAATCGCTAAAGAAATCCAGCACTATGAAATTGGCGAAAAACCTGCCCGTCCGGATACGATTGAAGCAAGTTTTGAAGATGGTATGCTAACTGTAGACGTTACTGTAAAAGGAAAAACTCTTACGCTTACTTCAAATATTAATCTACCTGAAGGTGAGGGTCCACATCCGGTAGTAATAGGTATGGGTGGAACCAGTCTCCCTGGTGATATCTTCACAAGTCGTAATATCGCTCAAATGAATTTTAATTTTGGACAGGTTACTGCACATACACAAACCCGCGGGAATGAACCTATTAACGAGATATATCCAGAATTAGAATATATTGGGTCTTATAGCGCCTGGCCGTGGGGAGTTAGCAGGCTTATTGATGGGCTGGAATTAGTTAAAGATGAGGCTAATATTGATTTAGAACACATCGCAGTAAGTGGATGCTCGTTTGCGGGGAAGATGGCTATTTTTGCAGGTGCTTTTGATGAGAGAATTGCACTTACATTTGGAATTGAATCGGGTGGCGGGGGATATACTACCTGGCGTTATTCTGAAGTGTTAGATCGAATTGAAAGTGTGGAAACTCTTGCAAGAACAAATTACTCATGGTTCATTCAGGATATGCGACAGTTTTCCGGTGAGGTGCAAAAACTTCCAATGGATCATCACGAATTAATGGCAATGGTTGCACCCCGAGCACTTTTTGTAACCGGCAACCCTGGTTTTGTATGGCTTGCAGATGAATCAGGATACGTTGGCAGTAAAGCGACAGAAAAGGTATATGACGCTTTAGGTATCTCAGATCGTTTTACTTACAGTCAGGTTGGCGGTCATAATCACTGTGCTATTCCAGCTTCTCAACGCCCTGATATTGAAGCGTATGTAGATAAATTTCTTTTGGGCATAGAAACAGAAACAAATTTATCAACAAGCCCATACACAACACCTCTGGGACCATGGATACCATGGGAAACACCTGAATTAACTGTAGGAGAGTCTCTTTTTGAAACAACTTCGTTAGTTTTGCCTGAAAACCAGTCAGCCGGAATTGATACATTCGCCACTTTTTCATGGAATGAATTTGCTGATTCTGAGAAATACTATTTTCAACTTTCAACAGACGCTACGTTTAAAACTCTTGATGTTGAAGATTCAAGTGCCACAAATGAAATCTTCATAGATAATCTGGAAAAGGGCAAGCGATATTACTGGAGGGTTCAAATTAAAGCGAACTCAGGTTCGTTAAGTCCGTGGAGCGCTCCGTTTAATTTTATTACTTCCATACAATTACCAGACGTTCCTGAATTAAATCCTGCAACTATTTTCAGAGCTTCAAGACCTAACTTTTATGTATATAGTTGGAATGAAACGGCCAATGCAGATAGATATAGAGTTGAGATTTCAGAAAGTCCATCTTTTACCAGCCTGGTCGGCTCAGCCAATACTTCGAACACCTCCGCTACTATTGTCGGAACCGAAGAAGGAAACCGATATTACTGGAGGGTCAATGCTGAAAATATTGCCGGTTCAAGTCCTTGGAGTGAAACTCTAAGCTTCTTTGTTCTTGCACCGCCTGATGATATTTTAATTGAAGATGCAGGAGCCTCCGGAATCAGAATAAAATGGGATGATAATTCTGATGTAGAAGACGGATACATTATTGAAAGAAAAACAGGGGTAGAGGGAACGTATGCTGTTGTAGATTCTTTGGATGCCGACATCGAGGAATGGACTGATGCTACAGGTCAAAACGATCACTTTTATAGAGTTAAAGCATATTATGCTGAAGAAGGATCTGATTATTCAGATGAAGTTTCATTAACTCCGGTTTATACCGAAGATGAAACCGATACACCCGGCAACTATTCTCTAAAACAGAATTATCCAAATCCATTTAATCCGGTAACCACCATTTCTTTTGAGTTGGAACAACCAGGATTAACCAAACTCACTGTTTATGATTTGTTAGGACGTGAAATGAAAACTCTTGTCAATGAAGTTAGATCAGCCGGGAATCATCAAATACAATTTGATGCGAGTAACTTTGCAAGTGGTATTTATATATACATGTTAGAATCCGGTGATTTTAGTCAAACCAGGAAAATGGTTCTAATGAAATAAACACACTAGACTTTTTTAAGTGACTGGATTAACATTCAGTCACTTTTTTTATGTTCAATAATTACCCTAAGTAAAAAATTATGAGAATCATTTTATTAGCCCTATTTCTAACATCAACACTCCTTTCTGCTCAGGAAGCGAAACACCCTATTATTGAGAAATACGGTGGAATTTATGAAATAGAAAATGCAATTCTTCCCGACTCAGATATGGAGTATGATATTGTTATTGATTTAAAGCTTCTTGACCGTGATAAAGAAAGCGTTAACCGTGGGTTAAATAATGTAGCCCGAATGATGAATCTTCATGGCCTAGGTGGAGTAAAAGCTGAAAACCTAACTGTTGCTGTGGTAATTCATGGTGGCGCAACGGATCTTGTATTGACAAACGATGCATATCAAAATCGGTATGAAGTAGATAATCCTAATCTGGAACTTATTGATATCCTGAAAGAAGCCGGTGTTGAAATCTATGTATGTGGTCAATCACTGCTTTCCAGAAATTATGCACAAAGTGAAGTAAACCCTCAGATTAATATCGGACTTTCAATGCTTACCGTTTTTACAACCTATATGCTTAACGGGTTTGCTCCATTGGTTTTTGGTTAAGTCATATATAAATATGGCTTCCAGGGATCCTGAACATTGCCATTATAATCTCTGAAAAATGTAATGGGGATGGGACGATATGGCTTAGACTTTAACTCCATATTTGCCTCTTTAGGAGTTTTATTCCCTTTTTTAACATTACATTTTTCACATGCAGTAGCGAGATTTTCCCAGGTATCCTGACCACCTCTGCTTTTTGGGAGCACGTGATCGATGGTAAGACTGGATTTCTTTCCACAATACTGACATGTAAAGTTATCTCTTCTCATAACATTACGGCGAGAGAGAACTACCTTTGTATATGGAATCCTGATATAACTTCTCAGGCGAATGACTGATGGATATTGATAAGCGTCTCTGGGTGTTCTCAATTCTTTTTGTGGGTCATCATGAAGAAGTTCAGCTTTCTCCAGAAAAAGAAGTTTCATAGAGCGTTGCACCGAGCAAATGCTCAAAGGTTGATAGTCTTGATTCAGCACAAGTACGTTAGCGTTCATATTACATCCTGTTTTGGATTGGAGTGTTTATATGTAGATGACTTTCTTTCGAAGAGAATACAGGATATGAACAATAAAAAAGGCGTACCCGCTTTGAGCAAGTACGCCTTAGTATGATATATTTTGACTTCAATTTCAATAGCCGATCATGTTTAATAACTCTTCCCTAACATCGGCATTAATGGAGATGGCCAGAAGTATGGAAACCAAAAGGCCGAACAAGGCATACGAAAGATCTTTAAAAATCATTTTAAGAACCTTAGGCATTGGTTTACCCAAATCAAGTTTATCCATAATACTCATTCCCAGTTCCCGACCAGCAAGTAATCCTAGAAATACCCAGGTTGTACTCATAGGCACCGTACTTACGGTAAGTTTATATGTAAGCAGGATTGCGTAAATAAAATCGATAATAGTTGCAGAGCGAATATCAGTTACTCGTGATTTCTCGGTAACAATCTGCTGAATCTTATCCCCGCGAAGGTAAAATAAAAGTCCTAACCCAAAGAAAATGAATAAGGCGAAAGCAAGAAACTGACCGATATCGAGAGATCTTGGAAGATAGACAGCTACATTAGCGGCATCCTGCATCACCCAAGCAGCCCAAAGTGAGCCCGAAGTAATCCACTGAATTGGGGTCCAAAATTTTGCCGGCTCAGTTTTTGAAAATCTTTTCTCAAGTGATTTTGTAACGGCAATCCAGGTAATTAAACCTGCCGCTAAAGCTAATCCATATCCACTTAGACTTTTTCCCAAAACGGAAGCTATGGCTTCGGCATCCGTTGCAAAACAACTTAGTAATAAGAATGTTGTAGATACCGGCATTCTCATTCTGGTAAGAATAAGTAAGAACACAGGAGCCGCTACCTGCAGAAACGTGAAATTCGTTGGACTTTCACTAAAGCCCTTAGAAGTAAGACGTTGATAGCTCACATCCCCATCAAACAAAATAAAACTGACTGTAACAACTACCAGAAAGATTCCGCCAATGTATATCCATAGATGCCACCACTTTTTATCCATATTGGAGGCAAGAAAAGTCCCAATCGTCTGGATACTATCATTCGCTATTGCAGAATATCCTGCAAAAAAGAAACCAACCCACATAGCAGCTTGTGCATAAGGAAATGTAATTCCGGCTATAAAAAAGAAAAGCCCGATTAGCCCTATAAAAATTCTTTCCTGTTTTATTACGGTATAAAAGCTGTTCGGAATTAGTCCCTCAATAAAACTTCCGCCATTTTTAGAATCTGATGAATCTGCCATTAAAACCTTTGTTGTGCTGAATTTATTCCGGCTAAGTGTACCAAATGTATATTAACATAGTATTACGAGTTCCGTTCATTATTTGGGTCTGATTATCACATTCTCATGTGAGTTCAACTATTTCACAAACTCTGTTCATTTCTTCAAGTCTGTAATAAAATTCTCCCTCTTATGTCATCCAAAACAATTGCTCTTCTAATTCTTCTTTGCTCCCTCTTTCAAATTAATTTTATCCATGCACCTCAACAAAATCAGACCATTAATGCAGTAATTGGGGATGTTAGTTTTCTGGATAAATTTGGGAGGTTACCCGATAACTCAGATTCTGAAATTATAAGAATTATTACACATCTTGAGTACGTGACATCTATACTCGAATCAAAAGATATAAGTCACTTAACTAATGAGCAGCTTGAAAACCGGAAACATTTGATTTATTTGTTGAAGAGGTATAAAGAAGAAAATGCCTTTCCTAAAAATTACAAGTACCAAAATGAACGGCGTCCTACCTTTATAGACAAACATGGAAATATTTGCGCAGTCGGATATCTTGTTCAGCAAACATCAGGGCCTGAATCAGCTGAGCTCATCAATAAAAAATATAAATATGGGTACGTAATGGATATGGAGTCAAAGCTACTGGATAACTGGCTAAATGAACATGGACTTACAAAAATGGAAGCTGCTATGATTCAGCCTCAGTATGGGCCAATAATTGATCCTGAACCAAGAGAAATAACCGTAAACTCAGTAAGTACCAGCTATGGTGTATCAAGTGGGGTGCTTATGGGTTGGCAGGCTGCTTTTACTGGTTTGTCTTTTGTAAAAACAAACACCTATAATACAAACATAAGATTGACGATTACCTCTTTAGGTCTGGCTATAATATCTGTTACAAATGGAGTATATCAATTAGATCGTAGTACACGAACTTACACAGATTCTTTTGGTGACAAAATCAGAGAAACAAATGTGTCGAAAAGAAATCTATCTATTGTCAATATTGCCTTCGGTTCCGCTTCCATTGCATTTAATACCTACCGGGCACTCCACCTAAAAAAAGAGCGGGACTCTAATCGATTTGCTATCAGACCTTCGGTAGAATACCTGCCCGGATTAACTGAACCAATACCTACTGCGAGTCTGGCTCTTCGGTTTTAACAATATATTTCCTTCGTTATTTCTCAATAACTTGTTTCTGGAATACAAAAAGTATAGTATTACGGAAGAAGACAAAAGGGGAATCTTTTCAATGAACATACGGAAGGAACTGGTTTTAAAATCAGAATACGAAGAAGTTGAGAAAGTAGAAGAGCTACTCAACGAACTACAGCAGGAAATTGGTTTTGACGACGAATTCTATGCCAAGTTAATGCTCACCGTTACCGAAGCAGCAACTAATGGAATCGTTCATGGCAATCAGTTGAATCCCACTAAAAAAGTGGTTGTTACAGCTCATTATGATGGCAAAAAACTCACGTTCACTTCAAAAGATGAAGGACCCGGATTTAACCCGGATGAAGTTCCCGATCCGCTTGCAGAAGAAAATTTGCTTAAGCCCAGCGGAAGAGGTGTTTTCTTAATGAAAGAATATGCGGAAGATGTAGAATATCAGGAGAATGGGACCAAGCTAGTTTTAGGATTTACTCTGTCTAAATAATTCTGAAAGAGTTCTATCCCTCTTTGGAGAGGGATAAATCAACACGCTTGCATGATGATCAGGGAGAGGACGAAGCCGACCCAGAGTTTTTTTCTAAACCGGTCCTCCCTCTGAAATCAAACAAGTTTGATTTCTGTCTCCCTCCTAAGGGAGACAACAAAAAAAAGCCCATTCAACTTAATGAACCGGCTTTGATAATTCCTTTACGAATTCAGCTTAGTTAAGCTGTGCGTCTAATTGCTTGGTAAGGTGCGTTTTAGGAACTGCACCAATAATCTGATCAACCACTTGTCCGTCTTTGAAAATCAATAGCGCCGGAATACTTCTGATTCCGTATTTTACTGATACTTCAGGATTGTGATCTACATTTACTTTTCCAATTTTCGCTTTTCCTGCATATTCACCGGCCATTTCTTCTACAACAGGTCCAATCATGCGGCAAGGGCCACACCATTCTGCCCAGAAGTCAACCAATACAGGATGCTCTGACTTCAATACTTCTTCATCGAAGTTGCTGTCAGTAAATTCTACTGTGTTTGCCATAATAGTTGCCTCTATGTTTTAATTAATACTTTTTTCAAATTCGGTTGTAAATATCAGGATTTATAAACCCACATACACATTGTTTATCATTATTGAGAGTATTGGGTTCCTTTATGAAGAAAGAACCAGTTCAACAGATTCTTCACCTAAAACTTCTTTCAATCCTTTCAGTAATTCATCGTTCGGTTCCACTACAAAATTACGGACATTCATCTTAATAGGAGCATTCGCTTCTTTACTATGTACCGCCATTTTCACCATGATAGTACCTTTATTCAGCTCAAACAAGGTTTGCATCTGATTAAGATCTTCGTGTGTTAAACCATCGGTAACAATATCCAGTTTGAGTCGAAGTCGATCCTGAAATTTCTCTCGTAGATTTTCCACTCGCTCCATGTTGGTCACAATCATACTGTTTCCACGATCCCTTTTACTGTATCGTCCGGTAAAATAAATCACATTATCGACCTGAAGAAGCGCTGAAAACTTATCGAACTCTTTGCTAAAAACGGCTACTTCCAGCGAAGAGTACAAATCCTCAACCATAAGGAATGCTATCGGACGACCTTTACGATCGGTGGCCTGTCGTTTCGAAGTAATGATAGCTATAAACCGAAGCTCTGAATCGTGCTGAAGTTTACTCATACACTCTTCCGTCAGGTTTTGCTTTCCAAACAGCCGAATATCTTCCTGATACCGGTTTAATGGATGTCCACTCAAATAAAAACCGATTAATTCACGCTCTTTATTAAGTCGTTCAATACTGCTCCATTTTGGGACTTCTTTGAGTTTTGGTTCCTGAAGAACCCCGCTGCCTGAAGCTCCACCAAATAAGTTCACCTGGTTCAATCGCTGCTCCTCCTGCTTTCTTGATGCGAAAGCCAGAATATCCTCTACTCCAAATAACAACTGAGCACGGTTCTCATTCAACTCATCAAAAGCTCCGGCCTGAATCAGACTTTCCAGAGTTCTTCGGTTGCATACTCTTAAATCAACCCGTGAAGCGAAGTCGAATACACTCGTAAACAAACCATTTTCCTCACGCTCTTCCACAATGTGTTTAATTGCAGAAGAGCCAACTCCTTTAATAGCGCTCATTCCGTACTGAACCCGACCATCTTTAGCCACAAATTTTCCGCGGGCAGTATTGATATTCGGAGCATCAACGGGAATTCCCATCTTCTGACATTCTTCTATAAACGACGCCACTTTCTTAATGTCGCTCATATTATGACTCATAACCGCCGCCATATATTCTGCAGGATAATTGGCTTTGAAATACATAGTGTGATAGGCCACTACCGAATATGCTGCAGAGTGAGATTTGTTAAATCCATAGCCCGCAAACATGGCCATTTTGTCAAACACTTCTTTCGCAGTATTTTCGTCATAGCCAAGTTCTTTCGCCTGATTCACAAACTTTTCTTCCTCAGGTGGAAGAAGTTCCGGCTTCTTTTTACCCATGATCCGGCGAAGTACATCCGCTTCTCCAAGAGAGTAGCCACCCATTTGCTGTGCTACTTTCATGATCTGCTCCTGATAGATCATAATCCCGAACGTATTTTCCAGAAGCGGAATTAAATCTTCGTGATCATATTCTACTTTTTCCCGCCCATGTTTACGTTCGATATAATTTGGGATAAACTGTATTGGTCCGGGACGATAAAGCGCGTTCATCGCAATCAAATCGTTTATATCTGTTGGTTTCAAATCCTTCAGATATTTTCTCATCCCCTCACTCTCAAACTGAAATGTCCCTAAGGTGCCTCCCTTTTGATAGAGTTTGTATGTTTTGGCATCGTCAAGAGGAATATCATCGAGGTTGTATTCGATACCGTGATTTTCTTTCACATATCCAATAGCCGTTTTCAGAATCGACAGCGTTTTTAGTCCCAGAAAGTCCATCTTCAGCATTCCCGCATATTCTATCACGCTTCCATCAAACTGAGTAACGGTCAGGTCTGCATCTTTAGCGGTACTAACCGGAATGAACTCTGTAAGGTTATCAGGAGCAATGATAATACCTGCGGCATGGATTCCTGTGTTCCGAACCGAACCCTCCAGTACATGAGCCATTTTGAGGGTTTCAGCTTCAAGTCCTTCGCCCGCTTTAATATCTCTGAGTTCCTTCACTTCTGAAAAAGCGTCGTCCAGCGAAGTACCCGGGCGCTCGGGAACCAGTTTTGCAATACGGTCGGCATCGGCTAAATCAAGATCAAGCACTCTGGCAACGTCTCGTACAGATGACCGTGCTGCCATCGATCCAAACGTGATAATATGAGCAACCTGATCTTTCCCATATTTATCTACTACATACTCAATTACTTTTTGACGTCCATCATCGTCAAAATCGATATCTATATCAGGCATGGATACACGCTCGGGATTCAGAAAACGCTCGAAAAGCAGATCATATTCCAGTGGATCGATATTGGTAATTCCGGTACAATAAGCAACCACAGAACCAGCTGCTGATCCACGACCCGGACCAACATACACCCCCATATCCCGTGCTGCAGCGATGAAATCCTGCACAATGAGAAAGTAGCCCGGAAAGCCCATGCTTTTAATAATTCCCAGCTCGAGATCAATACGTTCTTTTACTTCATCCAAAAAATCAGGATATCGTGTTTTGGCACCTTCCAGGGTTAAGTGTTTCAGATAATCATCTTCATCTTCAAAACCTTCAGGAATTTCAAATTTGGGAAGAATCACATCCCGCTTGAGCTTGATGAGTTCAATTTTATCTACAATTTCCTGTGTATTGGCAATAGCTTCCGGCATTTCCGGAAAAAGCTCTACCATCGCCTGCGTGTCTTTGAAATAAAATTCCTCATTGGGAAATCCATATCTGAATTCTCTTCCCTTTCCAATGGGAGTCCCCACCAATGTGCCATCATCAATACAGATTAAGGCGTCATGCGCTTTTGCATCTTCCTGCTCAAGGTAAAAGGCATTGTTACTTGCAACCAGTTTTACACCGTATTTTTCAGAAAACTCTTTAAATACTTCGTTAACCCGTTGCTCTTCATCCAGTCCGTGATTAATGACTTCCAGATAGAAATCATCCCCAAAAACTTCCATCCACCATTTCAGCTCTTCCTCTGCATACTCTTCACCCTTATTCAGTATCAAATCACCCAGCAAACCACGAGTGTTGCCACTCATACAAATCAGGTGTTCACTGTATTGTTTGATTACCTCCTTATCTACACGGGGGAATTTGTAGTAATACCCTTCAGTGAATCCAACAGAACAGAGTTTAGCCAGATTTTTATAGCCCTCCTGATTTTTGGCGAGCATCGGGATTTGATAGCGCCGGTCTCTGTTTTCACGGGTAAATTTCTTTTGAAGCCGGTCATCCACCACAAAAAATTCACAACCAACAATCGGTTTAACTCCTTCTGCTTCGGCAGCCGATACGAAAGCAAAAGCACCATACATATTACCTTTATCGGTCAGAGCTACCGCCGGCATTCCCAATTCTTTAGCCTTGGCAACTAAATCTTTAACTCCCGCTGTGGCTTGCAATACTGAAAATTTGGAATGGCAATGCAGATGGGTAAAAACCACATCCTTATCAAGTTCTACTTCCGGTTCAGTCGTTTCGACTCCGGAAGACTCTGATTCTGTTATTTCCTCATCTTTTTTTTTGAGCCGGGATGGAGAAACCAGATCGATGTAATGCTCTCTGACCATATAACTTTGAGACGACTCATATAGTCGGGCATCCAGCGGAAAGTTTACCGTAATTACACCCAATCTAACCAGTTCGAGGAAGGCACGGGTAGTCGCTTCCACATCGGCTGCGGCGTCGTGAGCATCTTCGAAGTCAGTTCCGAATAGTTTTTTATGCAGCTCCGTTAATGTAGGCCACTTAAAACCGCCTCTTCCGTTTGGAATCCCAACATATTCTGTACTCTCATCCTTCGTATCAATTTTGGGCTTATCCATGATAGCAGAGGCGATCTTCTTTCGAAGAAATTCTGCGCCCATCACACTTTCATCAAACGAAACATTGTGCCCAACAAGGAAATAAGCTTTGTCTATGTCTTTCCGAAATGCCTGAAGTACGAATTCAAGATCCTGACCTTCTTTCTGCGCGCGTTTGGTAGAAATACCATGAATTTTCTCAGAGTTGAATGGGATTGTAAATCCTTCCGGTTTAACAATATAGTTCCCACTGCTCATCAATTTCCCGGTGTGATCGTGGAGTTGCCACGCTAACTGGACTAGTCGCGGCCAGTTATCAAAATCGGTGATGGGTGCGGAATAATCCCGGGGAAGTCCCGTGGTTTCGGTATCAAAAATCAGATACATAAAATGCCTTTCGTACGTGCGTGATCTACTGAAATTACTCTTTGAATATAGGGTACAAAACGCAGCTTATCTCGGGAAGTTTTCCACAAGTTGTTAAGGAATATTTTTCTGGAATTCTCAAAAAGGCATTTACATTCTCAATCAATACACATATAATGCACATATAATTATATGTGAGGAGAATTGACTAATGGACAAATTAACATCGTATTCCGCGCAGTCTTATGATGAAGACTCAGATATGCTGAAACTGTCGAGGAAAATTGAAACCGGATTCCCGTCTCCTGCGGGAGATCATCTTGAAAAAGCACTGAGTCTGGAGGAACTGATTGTACACCGACCTACCTCCACTTTTTATGTACGGGCAGAAGGAAATGCAATGAAAGCCGCCGGGATTTATGACGGAGATATCCTGGTCGTTGACCGTTCTCTGAATCCACAAAATGGTTCCGTAATTATCGTTTCCTTAGATGAGGAAGTAATTATTCGTCGCTTTGTAAAAAAAGGAAATCGCGTATTCCTAGTTTCGGGAGATGTAAAATATGCGCCTATCCCTATTAATGAAGGTACCGAGTGGATGGTATGGGGAGTAGCTACGTATCTGATTCACCGCTTTAGTAACAGACAGGAAGAAGAGAAAGGACGAGAGGAGAAAGTGTATGAGTTTGGTTGAAAGAAGGGACAAAGAAGACAAGACACAGAGGGACTAAGGCACAAAGTGTAACTCAAATGAATAATTATGAATACAATTAAAAACTATCGTGATTTAATTGTCTGGCAAAAAGCTATGGTATTGGTGAATAAGGTGTATAAAATTTCAACCGAATTCCCGGAGCAAGAGAAATATGCATTGACCAGTCAATTAAGAAGAAGTGTTGTATCCGTTCCTTCTAACATAGCTGAGGGTTATGGGAGACGGTCGTCCGGAGATTATATCAGATTCTTAAATATTGCTATGGGATCACTTTATGAGATGCAAACACAACTTGAAATAGCTTTAAACCAGAATTATTCTAAGAAAGAAGCTTTTGATATTCTTTATGAAGACAGTCGTGAAGTTGAGCGAATGCTAAGTTCATTAATCAACAAATTAAAATAACTCTGTGCCTCTGTGCCTCTGTGCCTCTGTGCCTCTGTGCCTCTGTGCCTCTGAAAATAAAACACCATGAACCTCAACTTCCTTCCATCGCATTCCCGGAACTTGGCTTATGCCATGATTGATTGCAACAATTTCTATGCATCGTGTGAAAGGGTATTTGACCCTGCTTTGAATAATAAACCTATCGCTATTTTATCGAATAATGATGGCTGTGTGATAGCTCGTTCTCAGGAAGCTAAAGATGCCGATATCCCGATGGGAGCCCCGGAATTCAAATACAGAAAACTGTTCAAAGAAAAAGGAGTGGCGATTCGCTCCTCAAATTATGCGTTGTATGGAGATATGTCTCACCGGGTTATGGAAACACTCCGATTCCTTACTCACGATATTGAGGTATACAGTATCGATGAAGCTTTCGCAGAGCTTTCTACCAATATTTATCCAACACTGGATGAATATGGCACCGTCATCAAAAACACCATTTTAAAATGGACCGGATTGCCTGTATCGGTAGGTATCGCACCAAGTAAAACCCTGGCAAAAATTGCGAATCATATTGCCAAGAAAAACCCGGAATTCAATAATGTGTTAGACCTTACCAATCACCCGAATATCGACCGTTTATTAGAAAAAATACCCACACAAGATATATGGGGAATCGGACAGGGACTCACCATCCGCCTGAACCGATATGGCATTAATACTGCGCTGGATTTAAAGAAAACCATTAACAACAAAAAATGGGTACGCAAGCATCTGGCAGTAACAGGATTACGAACCGTACTGGAGTTGAATGGATTTCCCTGCTCAGGATTAAGTGAAGGAAGAGATTCGCGTAAAGGTATTCTTACCTCAAGAATGTTTGGAAAACCTTTATACAAGCTTTCGGATGTTCAGGAAGCGGTTGCCACCTTTGTGAGTCGGGCAGCTGAAAAACTTCGGGCACAAAACTCTGTCGCTTCCAATATTCACGTAAATTTAATTGGTGATAAATATGAGAACATCCGGGGGAAATATAAATTTGGCGCCAGTTATCCCATGAAAGTCCCCACTGCCCATACTCCTACCATGATTAAAATAGGGAAAGCCCTCACCGCACACGCTTTTGAAGAAGGCCGGAAATATAAAAAAGCTTCAGTGATGCTTACCGGTATCTTTCCCAATAGTGAAGTTCAAATGGATTTGTTTGATCCTGAATTATACACCCAACGACAATACCAATTAATGGAATGTATTGACCGGATTAACTCCAAATTTGGAAGAAATCATGCCGCTTTTGCTGCAACCGGACTTCATAAAAAGGGGGGCCATAGAAATAAATGGCTGATGAATCAGAATTATCTGAGTAATCGCTACACCACCAGATGGGATGAATTATTGATGGTGAAAACAGAGATTAATATTAATAAGACGTCATCCTGAATACTGAATCAAGTTCAGCACAGGCTTGTTTCAGGATCTTATTATTAAGCTTTCTAGCTTTGACCAAACACTTATTCTTTTGGACCGCCAAAAGAATCAAAAACTCTCGACTATGATTGCTTCCGGGCATTTAATCTCCCGAATTCTACACAAAACCGAATGCCCCGCAAGCGAGACAGGTTTTGTGGTTTGAATTCTAGCGATGATTAAATGCTACTCCTTCACCAATCAGATGTCGAATTTATTTATTTTCTTATGGAAGCCTTTATAAAGACAAACAAAATAAATGTCACTACTACTCATTGCTAAAAACAGAGATATGAATCCATGGAAGGACGCTCTTCTTGAAGTGGACTCAAATCTGGATATTGAAATATGGCCACGGGTGGAAAAAAAAGAGCGAGTAACTTTTGCGGTAAGCTGGAATCATCCCGAAAAAGTATTGGATGGGTATCCAAATTTAAAAGTAGTCAGCTCGTTAGGTGCCGGAGTTGACCATCTGTTGAAAGATGAAGCCATTTCTGAATCGGTAAAGCTGGTACGGGTAATGATTCCATCACTGAAATCACAAATGGCTGATTATGTATTAAATGCGATTCAAAATTACCGCTTTCATACTTCCAGATATGTAGATCAAAAAAGAGAAGCGTACTGGAGCAAGCATGATCCGGTTCCCAAAGAAGATTGTACGGTTGGGTTAATGGGACTTGGAGAGATGGGAACCGCTGTCGCGGAATGGTTATTAGTTAATGGTTATTCTGTGCTTGGGTGGTCGAAATCGAAGAAAGAGATTAAAGGAGTTGAGTGCTTTAATGAAAGTGGATTTGATGAGTTTCTTTCTAAAAGCAAAATCCTTGTGTGCCTGCTTCCTCTTACAAAAGAAACTTCCGGTATTCTCGAACTATATTTGTTTAAGAAATTACAATCACCTGCTTTTATAATAAATGTAGCACGGGGTGCTCATCTGATTGAAGAAGATCTGATTTATGCGTTGGACACTGGAGTACTGAAAGGAGCCTGCCTCGATGTGTTTGAAGAAGAACCACTTCCATCAAATCATTTATTCTGGAACCGACCAAATATTATGATTACTCCTCATGTTGCTTCGATAACAGACCCGAATGAAGCTGCTGAACAAATTGTAGAGAATTACAAAAGAAGCCTTTCCGGGATGGAGTTGCTGAATGAGGTGGATAGGGTGAGAGGGTATTAATTTCCTTTGGAGATAGATATCAACTTTTGTGAAGAAGAACCTGAACCAGTATGACCTCCATAACTTTCCTCAAAAAGAACTAATCCGGAATCTTGAGACTGAGTAAATCCTGAATGTAGACTAAAAAGTTTTTGCCCAGGAAGTCTTGAAGAAGGGAAATATCTTCTGAACGTTATATAATCCCAACCACAACAACTATTATTTTGAGAAACTGCTACAACATAGTCATACTCATTAATATAAGGTGTAAGATAAAAAGTACCTCCACCCCAATATCCTTCTTGCTTGTGATCTACAGAAGATAAAATGCCAGTCAGCTTGTCTTCGAGAACTTTGTAGCTTCCTGTTGAAGAAAAAAAAGTTGTAGTTGAATCTGAGTTTGAAGTTTCTGAATAGTAACCTTCACGAAGTAAATTTATGCTATACACAAATTCATTCTCATTCTCATTTGTGGACTCAATGAATACTTTTAAAGTTGACTGGGTTTCATAAGCAGAACTATTATCTCCACCTGTTACACTCCATGATTTTGAGTTAGCTCTTAATTCATAAGTCCATTCAGTACCTGTAGATAAAGGAGCAAAATCATAATAAATAGGCTCTAGTTGTACTGATAATTCAATATTTGTTGTATCTGTTACTTGGAATGAAGTATCAAAAGGTTCATGAAATTCTGAATAAAAGTTTACCTCATACTCTCCAATCTCTAAATTTCCTAGATTAAAAGTACCTTGTTCATCACTTACAATAGTTGAGTCGTTAAAAGCTATGGAAATATCTTTAAGAGGCATCGAATCTTGATCAAAAACATCGAAAACTAAACCAGAAACCTCAGCTTTTTCCACCATTTTATTTGTGCTAGTTGGTGCGTTTGTACAGTACACAAAAAAGAAGAGAGTGATAAGAAAGAAACTTACCCTTGACATTATTAATGGTTTGAATAGTGAAAAACTTTCTGAAAAATAACTTTTTAAAACAATAATTAATAATTGAATAACCTATCCATATGAAGAATAATCCCAGTAAAACCTATCCTGGTAGATAAGTAATCCCGATTAGAAATCAATTATAAGTGAACACACAATAATGATCAATGATTGTAATTATCTATTGTAGACTAAAGAACTATAAAGGAAGTCTTTCCGGTATGAGTTGATGAACGAGATAAACAGAGCAAAAGGTTATTAGGGTCTTTTTTTTTTGAAAAGCGCCGAACTTTGGTTATGTTAAAAGCGTAAATTGTTGATAAAATTTTTCTTAGGTGTCTCATATAAAATCTTTTGCGTTGTTTTTCTTTCTTATTTTAATGGCTTGTTCATCTGGAGTTGGAATAGATGTATTCAGTGATCTTAGAAATGCAGATGATTCTTCTCTTTCCGAGGATAAAAAAGTCCTTATCCAAAAAAATGCCACACTGCTTGCCTATCAGAATCGATCAGAAAAGGATTCCGATTTTATTGATATATCTGAAGACTTAATTGACTATTACTACGATGTATTGGTTACCGTTGCGACATCCGAGGCCGGTTCCCAGTTTAGCGTCGCCACAGATTTACTTTCGTTCTCTCATGAAAATTTATATTCGATATTAGCCCAGCCTAGATCAAAAGCTCCTTTTTTAAAAAATTGGAGTGATTCGAATATTAAAACCAGAATCTTTGAGATCGATGCCATACTATCCCAAAAAGGATTTCGAATTTCTGAAATATATACCTGGGAGCATGTTTTATCTGGTAAGCATTTCCTGATTGAAAATGAAACACCAAAGAACACTGAACTCATTGCTCAAATGCTTGAAACAACCGGATATTTTAAATATGCTGAGGTAAATTATAGAACCACAGTCGGCGATCCGGGAAATATTACGATAAAAGAATTAAACGAAGAAGAGCCTTACCTGAAAGTTATATATAAAGATAGTTACCATACATGTACTAACGGTTGCAACGATAACAGATATTATAATTTCATAGTCTATACAGATGGACAAGTTGAGTTTGCGGGTAATGATTCTAATTAACCGTTGTTAGCTAAATAATTTTACTAAAGAATATCCCACCCAAACAAAAAGAAGTCCAAGGACTACCTGCCCGCCAACATTAAGCAAAGCAGCTAACACCTCCCCTTCTTTCCCAAGTAGAAAAGTGTCGTTTGCAAAGGTTGAAAAGGTAGTAAAACCTCCAAGAAATCCGGCAAAAGTGAACAGTCTGAGTTCGGGATTCATCCACCCCTTTACTTCAAAAATACCTGCAAATAAACCTATCAACAGACAGCCAAATATGTTGACTAAAAAAATACCGAAAGGAAATTGGTCGGCTTTGATATAGTCATCGATCGACACAGATAACAGATAGCGGCTAATAGCTCCAAAGAAGCCACCCATTCCAAC
Organism: Balneolaceae bacterium; assembly: GCA_017795005.1. Classification (GTDB taxonomy): domain Bacteria; phylum Bacteroidota; class Rhodothermia; order Balneolales; family Balneolaceae; genus RHLJ01. Next base: position 3,293,173 of record CP051242.1, read on the forward strand.
TGCAAGAAGACTGAATAAACTAAATTGCATTTAATTGAATTAACACACCCCTAAATCCCTTCTCTAGAGGGGACTTTATAAGCGCTAAGATTAAACTTCTACTGAATGAACCCAATTATGGCGGTCTTCAATCTTACCGTACTGAATTCCAGTAATCTCATCGAACAATTTCTGTGCAAAATCACCAATTTTACCATTCCCAATATGAATGGTATTTCCATCATGTTCTATGGTGCCTACCGGAGAAATAACTGCAGCGGTACCAGATCCAAACACTTCTTTTAAAGTTCCATTAGATGAAGCTTCAAAAACTTCGTCGATAGAAATCTTCCTTTCTTCTACATTGTAGCCCCATTCAGCAGCCAGAGCTGTAACAGAACGTCTGGTTACTCCGGGAAGAACAGAACCTGTAAGCTTTGGAGTAATTAATGTATCTCCAATTAAGAAGTGAATATTCATAGTTCCAACTTCTTCGATATACTTATTTTCGATTGCATCGAGCCAAAGTACCTGAGTGTATCCAGCCTGTTGTGCCTTTTTAGCCGGCAAGAAGCTGGCGGCGTAATTACCTGCAGTTTTAGCTTCTCCCGTTCCGCCTTTAACTGCCCGAACATACCCATTTGGTGTAGTTAATGAGACCGGATTAAATCCTTCAGCGTAATAAGCACCAACCGGTGAAGTAATGATGTAATAACTATATATATCAGAAACTCTGGCAGCCAGATAATCATCACTTGCAAAAATTACCGGACGAATATACATGGCTGTTCCCGGCTTTTTTGGAATCCATTTTTTATCTAATCGAATAAGTTCTTCTAAGGCCGAGATGAATGTTTCATAATCTGATTCTGGTATGCACATCCTTCTCGCAGAATTATTGAATCGCTCAAAGTGTACATCGGGTCTGAAAATATTAACTGTGTTTTCATCCACATAAAAAGCCTTCATTCCCTCAAAAACAGCCTGACCATAATGCATTACATTAAGCGCCGGAGTGATTTCAATTTTACCAAATGGTTTAATAACAGGCTCGCCCCACTCTCCATTTCTGAATTCCATTTCGAACATATGATCTCCAAAATGTTTCCCGAATTGAAGATTGTCAAAATCTACTTCACCTATATTACTATACTCTGCCTGTTTTATCTTAATTGCTGTTTTTGTCAATGTTTCGTTCATGGTTCTCTTTATTCAAATTCTTTATGAGGGGAGCTCGTTAATATACGTTTTTTCTTACTCCCTTTCATCAACCTGTACTCTGCATTGCAGCAGCAATTCCGTTGATATTCAGAAAGATTAATTCTGTTAATTCTTCTTTTTCTTTATCCGTTTTCACATCATCCCAACGTTTCAATAATTCGGACTGAATGATATTCAGTGGATAAGTAAATGGGTTTCTGAACAATATAGAACGTTGAATCACAGGATTATGATCTAAAATCTTTTCTGTGCCAGCTACTCCGGTTATTCCTTCAATAGCCAGATCCAAATCTCCGGTAATTTTATTATGGAAATAATGGTCTTTCGGATCATTATAAATAACTGATGTTGCTATATGTGTCCGGGCAATCTCTCTTTGAGAGTTATTCATAACCGTGTAAAAGAATCTCCATTCCTTTTGCCACTTTGTTATGATTTCTTTCCCGTCAGGATATTTTTCAAAAATAGCTGCAAGTCCTTTTCCAATTCCGTACCAACCCGGAACGTTATACCTAACCTGAGTCCATGCAAATACCCATGGAATTGCGCGTAATCCACTGAAGTCCAGCTTCCCTCCTGCTCCCCTTGAAACGGGTCTGGAGGCAATTGGAAGTTTACCAATATGTTCAATCGGAGTAATTCCGGAATACCAATCCCAGAATTTACTGTCGTCTATTAAATCCCGATATGCCGACATGGTGGTAAATGCCAGTTCCTGCATCATATCCCATTCGTAATCTGAATCGCTTAAATAGCCCGGTTTATCTTTCTGAGCCATGGTAACCTGAACCATTGCATTTACCAGTTGCTCAAGGTGTCGGTGAGCAATAGACGCCAGCGAATATCGGAATGAAATCACTTCTCCTTGTTCGGTAAATCGGATCCGACCGTTATTTGCAACCGGAGGCATTGCCACAATAGCCTTATTGGATTGTCCACCACCCCGACCAACGGTTCCACCTGTTCCATGGAAAAGACGGAAATCAATTCCGTATTTTCGGCAGACAATCCCGAGGTCATACTGAGCTTTATTCAGAGCCCAGTTTGCCATCCAATACCCTCCGTCTTTATTGCTGTCAGAATAGCCAAGCATGATTTCCTGGAAATTACCACGTGCCTTAATCTGCTTCCCGAACATCTCATGTTCGAACATTTCTGCCATTACTTTACTGCTGGCACCGAGATCTTCAATCGTCTCAAATAATGGAACTACATCTAAAGAAGTTTCCACTTTTCCATCTATATAGCTCCAGAGACCAAGTTCTTTAGCGATGATAAGTACCTCCAGCATATCACTCACGCCGTGCGTCATACTAATGATATAGCTTCCAAAGGAATTTGAATCCAGTGCAATCATATCCCGAATTTCTTCAAATACGGTCATAACCCTGCTGGCAACTTCCGATCTCTTACTTTTGAAGGGACTAAATGGTCTCGGGTTTTCCAGTTCTTTTACCAGAACCTTTATCTTTTCTTCTTCAGACAATTTTCCGTATCCATCAACAACATTGCCCTTGCTAAGTAGTTCTTCCACCGTTTCTTCATGTAATCGGCTGTGTTGTCGGATATCCAGAGATGTTAGATGGAATCCAAAAGTCTCCGCACAAATCAATAAATCCTGTAGCCTTCCCTGTTCGCTCAGTCCCGATAAATTATTCTCAATCAGGCTACTTCGAATGAGCTTCAGGTCATTTATAAAATCTGCTGAAGTATATTTTTCTGCAACTTTAAGAACCTCATCTTTTTCTTTTGATGCCGCATCCAATTGCTCCTGAATGTATTGCATCATATGAGTAAGCTTGCGACGATAAGGTTCTCTTTGATACCTACGTTCATAAAGTTCGCTTAGTGGATTTGCCGTTTCTTCATCCCTTAATGAAAGTCTGAGTTCATCCGAAATATTGGTCTCTTTATAGGAAACACTCAAATATCTGCGCAGGTGATCCAGCTTTTTTAAATAGGTCTTTAGCGCTGTTTTTCGTTGCTCAATCATCGTGCGCCAGGTAACCGATGAAGTAACATTAGGATTACCATCCCGATCACTTCCTATCCACGAACGATACTTAAGCACAATTGGAATATCTCCGGATTCTCCATAATAGGTTTCCAGAGCCAGACGAATATCTCTGTACAAACTCGGAACTACATCCCAAATGGTATGGGTAAAAAAGAACAACCCATTTTCCACTTCATCTTCCACCGACATCCGTTCTGCACGAACTTCATCCGTCATCAGAAGCAGCTTCATTTGATTGAAAATCTCTTTTTTAAGATGTCTCTTCTCATCTTCTGTATGCGAATCACTGCCTACATCAGCAATCATAGTACTGATTTCATGCTGTTTGGTAAGTACACTTCGCCGACGTGCTTCGGTTGGATGAGCCGTAATTGTTGGCTGGATATCCATGGTTTCGAACACCCCTATTGCCTGTTCTAAAGAGTAGCCGGCTTTTTTCATTTTGTGAACGGCTTCCAGAATGCTCTCATTTCTCGGACTTTCAGGTGTTTCTTCAAATTCACGTTTTCTGTTAATCCGACTAATCTCGTGCTGTTCAAGAGAATTGATTAAATGAAAGAAGGTGGTATAAATGCGCAGGTACTCTTTGATGTCTTTGCCTGGCATCCCTTCCACCAATTTTCTTAGGCGATTTAATTCTTGCTCATCTGCCCCATCCAGAGCGGCTTTACTATCAACCGGGAATTCTCCTAATAGTTTGATGAAGTCTTCACCTGATCGCTCAGCCGTTAGCTGTTCCAGGATTTCTGTAAGGGTGATAATATGATTTGCCAGATTCTCGCTGATCTTACTTTCTTCAGCGAGCTTTTCTACAGTCGATTGCCAATGCATCTGCTACTTCTTGTCTTAAATTAGTCTTATTTGAATGAGTGTATCAGAATGTAACTAATAATTCTCCCTTTTTTAATTATTGGTAAGAGAAGTTTTCTTTCTTGATTTAAATGTTAGGAACATCCTCCGTCTCAGCACAAAAGTTTTTGTACTGAGCCACCTCCCTGTCTGCCGAACAGGCTTCAAAGGAGAACTGAAAATACCCCTTAATTAAAGTTCGGCATTTGAATAGTGAGCGGAGCAGTGAGTGCAATGATTCAATGTACCCTAAGGGTGAATAAATCCGCTCCGGATGAAAGAACAATATGGATTTACAGATCATGGACCTTCGGATTTATTCAGTTGAATCATAGACGAACCCGCGAAGTATTCATCGCCGATGGGTTTTGCCTACTTTTGACCACTCAAAAGTAGGAAAGCTCTGGTGTTGAGTATATTTTAGGGGTCAAGAAAAACCAAAAACCATGAGTAATAAAACCCGCTGCGCCTGGGCTGAAAACCAATTCGAAGAATACATTACCTACCACGATGAAGAATGGGGTGTACCGGTTCGCAATGACCGTAAACACTTTGAATTTCTGATTCTGGAAGGTGCCCAGGCAGGATTAAGCTGGGCCACCATTTTAAAACGCAGAGAAGGGTACCGAACAGCCTTTGCCCATTTTGATCCTGAAGTGGTCGCCACTTTTGATGAAGATAAAATTCAGGAACTACTTCAGTTCGAAGGTATTATCCGCAACAAACTGAAAGTACGTGGTGCTGTTACCAATGCCCAGAAGTTTCTGGAAGTCCGGAAAGAATTCGGGAGCTTTGATACCTACATCTGGAGTTTTGTGGATAACAAACCCATTGTAAACACATGGGTAAAAAGAGAAGAAGTCCCGGCCACCTCAAAAGAATCAGATGCCCTTAGCAAAGACATGAAAAAGCGAGGTTTTAAATTTGTTGGGAGTACCATTATGTACGCTCATATGCAGGCCTGCGGATTGGTTAACGACCATACCGTAGATTGTTTTAGGTATGGGGAGATTCTTGGATGACAGATTTATTTAACAATAGAGAGATAGCAGTAATTACTTGGACTATTATTTTGGTGATTGGTCTAATTTTAAACAAAAAGATACAAGATTCTTTTTTTGATAAGGATTTAAAAAGAACCCTCTTTTTACCAATAAAATTTTTTTTCAACCCCAAAATCATAATCCCTATTCTTCTTTTTATTTCCTATATCTCGTTCATAGTTTTCTTTTTAGAAGAGGTAGGGCTTTGGGAGTTTTACCTTTTAAAAGAAACTATACTTTGGGTATTTTTTGCAGGGGTTATTTCATTATTCCGTTTTGGTTCTTCAAGGAAATCCGTTTCACTATTCAAAGAAACAATTTTAGATAATATTAAGATTGTCATCATCTTTGAGTTCATAATTAATGCTTACACTTTTTCTTTTGTTGGAGAAATGTTTTTGGTGCCAATTGTATCAATTATTGGATTTGTTGATGGATTTTCTGATTCAGATGATGAGCTTAGAGTTATTAAAAAAATAACTAGCCCTATTTTGGCAGTGGCTGGATGGGGAGTATTATTTTTCACCTTATTTCAAGCGATATCTGATTTTAGAAATTTTGGAAGTTTAGAAAACTTGAAGAGTTTTATTCTTCCAATCTTCTTAACCATTAGCTCACTTCCTTATCTATATTTTTATTGTCTTCTTATTGATTATGAGCAATTATTTATGCGAGTCGAAATAGGTTTTGAGAATAGTTCAAAATTTAAAAGAAAGATTAAGAGAAACATATTCTGGCATTGTAATTTGAATCTTAAAAAGACTAATAAAGCTCTTAATATGGGGCTCTTCAATCTTATGGGTATTAAAAATGAAACTGACCTAGAAGAGATGAAACGTGTATACAAAGAGAAATTATAAAAATATGCCCTTCCCCTCGTCACGTAGCTCTCCTGCGTGATGCGTTCCAGAAGCTCCTGCTTCTAATTGCATTCCACAAAGTTTTTAATCAACTTATTTCAGTTAAATCAAACTTTACCTTCATGGAATACACCCTGATTAAAGAACTATCCCGACTCAATAAAAATGAGAAACTAATTTTAGTTGAGGCTTTATGGGACTCCATAGCCGCTGATCCTGATCAAGTTGAGGTTCCGGAATATCACCAGTCCATTATTGAGGAAAGGCTTCAAACTCTGAAAGAAGACAAAGCCAACGGTAAATCCTGGAATGAAATCCGGAAAAACTATTTATAGTATCGTGTGACTAGAAACCTGATTTTAACTTCTGCAGCGGAAAAGGATTTTACTACCTCCTACCATTGGTATGAAAAGCAGGATCAGGGGCTGGGAAAAGAATTTGCCCGTTGTATTGATGTTGCGATAAATTCGATACAACGAAACCCTTATCATTATCAGTTTATTAATACAAATGACGTCCGAAGAGCGCTGGTCAATCGCTTCCCTTTTTCAATATATTTTATTTCGGAGCCAGAATTAGTCACTGTATTCGCTATTCTTCATCAACATCGAAACCCGGAATTCTGGAAATCCCGCATTTAATTTATAGTCAATCTTCCATGTCTTTCAACAAACAACCTACCTTAACCGGAGAACTACTTTCTCTTCGTCCTGTTCAGGAAGAAGATTTTGAAGCTCTCTTTGAAGCTGCTTCCGATCCTGAAATATGGGAGCAGCACCCGGCATGGGATCGGTACAAAGAACCGGTCTTCAGAAAGTTTTTTGATGAGGCAATTGAGTCCGGAGGGGCTTTACTTGCTATCGATAATAGCACCGGAAAGGTGATTGGTTCTTCACGATATCATGGGTTTAATCCTGAGAGAAGTGAAATTGAAATTGGGTGGACGTTCCTTGCTACTCAATATTGGGGTGGAGCTTACAACGGTGAAATGAAACGCCTAATGATTAACCATGCCCTTCAATATGTGGATCGGGTGTTATTACTCATTGGTCCGGATAACATCCGGTCTCAAAAAGCCGCGGAAAAAATAGGAGCAATTAAAGCGGGTACCAGAAAAAATGCCTATGGCCTGGAGAGTTTGGTATATGCGGTTGAAAAACAACAATAGAAGGTCATTCCTGCGCAGGCAGAAATCCGGAGTTATTAAAAAACTACATATTCCTCCTTCCCGGGGATTGACTTAGAAAAACCGAAGTACGTTTCCGACCTCATCCCCAACCCTTCTCCTACCAAAGGGAAGGGAGCTCATAGATCTGATTCTGAGCTATGCAGAAAGTCCTCCTCCTTGAGAAGCCTGCCTGTCGCCTGCCTGCCGGCAAAGGCAGGGCAGACAGGTTCAGAATGACAATAAAAAATCAATGCGGCAACTTCGATTGCAAGACACCATACATTCCTGCACCAATGAAAGCACTGAATAATGGAACAAGAAGAATGAAGTAACCACTACCTATTAATGCGTATAGCGGTCCCGGACAAGTTCCTACGAGTCCCCATCCCAATCCGAAGAAAGCTCCGCCCAAAACATATCGTTTAGTAACTGTGTTATCCTTTTCTCCGATTACAATAGGATTTCCGTCGATATCTTTAACATTGAATTTTCTGATTACAAAAAGAGAAACTACTCCGGTAAGAATTGCCAGAGCGAAAACTCCGTACATGTAAATATGATCAAACAAAAACATTTCCTGAATGCGAAACCAGGAAACCACTTCTGTTTTCACTAATACAAATCCGAAAAAAATACCTGTAAAAATAAATCTCATGATGGCCTCCTATCCTAATAAATAAGGGATGATGAATTGTGCTGAGATCATTCCACCAATAAAAAAGCTGATAGTCGCAATCAATGAAGCTTTCTGAAAATTGGCCATGCCGGAAATTCCATGTCCAGCTGTACACCCACTCCCATATCTGGTTCCAAATCCGATCAGGAATCCACCCAGAATTAGAATAGATAGCCCTGGAAGAGTAAGTAGTGTATCCAATGAGAATACTTCTTCTGGCATAAATCCATTGAAATTGGTAATTCCATATCCCTGTAAAGTCGAAACGGTTTCTGAAGTAATATCTATGCGATAATCATCAGGAGTAAAATAAGCTGCAATTGCGCCACCAATAAGAATTCCTATGACAAGCTTCAGGTTCCATCCACCAACTTTCTTCCAGTCGTAATTAAAAAATGGAAGTTTACTTGGAATAACAGCCGAACAAACATGCCGGTAACTGGATGATATTCCAAATGCTTTGTTACCAACAATAAAAAGAATAGGTACCATCAGCCCTAACAAAGGGCCTGCCACATACCATGGGATAGGTTGTGCTAAAAAATCAAATATCATAATTGTAGAGTGAGTGTTATCGTAAATCTAAGAGATCACGATTGAAGTTCTATAATAGCTATTCAAGTCCTTATTGCCTAGTTGGATCATCAATTGGAACCTATTATTAGTTTTCTTACCATTTCAGAAACTCCAATAACCAACCTTACAAACTATGTCTGAGTTTGCGACAAGTGCTGAAAAACTCCCTCGAAAACTAGGAGTCTGGGGACTTTGGATGCTCGTGGTAAACGGATTAATAGGCGCCGGTATTTTTGGATTACCAAGCGGTGCTTCTGAACTTGCCGGAGAATACAGCGTTTGGGTCTATGCACTTTGTGCTCTGCTGATTTTACCTATCATTTTATGTTTTGCAGAACTCGGAAGTTATTTCCGGGGAACCGGTGGTCCGGTTAGATATGGAACAGAAGCATTCGGACATTTTGTGGGTTTCCAAAGTGGGTGGCTGTATTACTTTGCACGAGTTATTTCATTTTCTGCAAATTCGGTTCTGTTGGTGGAAAGCATAGGATACTTTTATGCACCTGCCGGAGAAGGTATCGGACGACTAATTTGTCTGGCTTTAATTTGCGGAGCCCTTACTATTATAAATGTATTGGGATCGGTGGAATCTATCCGGTCACTGGCGGTTTTTACGATTATTAAATTTTCGGTGCTTATTCTCCTCATTTTTGGAGGCTTGGTATTTCTTGGTGGCGAAATCATTCCGTCTTTTGATTCTCCTGCCCCATCAGGTAGTGATCTGGGAGCTGCCGTTTTATTATTGATTTATGCTTTTGTTGGATTTGAAGGAGGAGTTGTTCCAGCTGGTGAAGCAAAAAATCCGAATAAAGATATGCCCCGAGCACTTATTTTAGCCTTGGCATCTATCGTGGTCTTATATATGTTGATTCAGCTGGTAGCCGAGGCTGCTGTTCCTGATCTGGCTTCTTCTGAGTCCCCGCTTTTGGATGCTTCTGATGCTTTGTTCGGAGAAGTCGGAGCAGTAATACTTATGATTGGGGTTGTTACTTCTGTGACCGGAAATTTGGTAAGTAATATGTTTTCTACTCCCCGACTTACTTACGCGCTTTCATTGGATAAATCCTTACCGGGTTGGTTTGGAAATGTTCATCCAAAGTTTCTGACTCCTTCTAATTCCGTGATCTTCTTTGGAGTTTTCACTTTTATAGGAGCTGCATTAGGTTCTTTTACGGCTCTTGCAGCTATGACAGTTTTGGCACGGGCTTTCTTTTATATCATAACCTGTGCTGCAGTCCCCAAACTTCGCAATCAATTTAAAGGAACTGAAACCTTCACCTTAAGAGGTGGATACACAATTCCTGTTTTGGGGATACTTGCCTGCATCTGGCTGATGTTTCAAGTCAGCCTTACCAATATTTGTATGACGGCAGCTTTTATCGCAGTTGGATCGGTGTTGTATTGGGTATCGAAGAGGAATACAAGCTCTGAAGGAGCTTAATATAAAATAGCCCCAGGATTTATCCTGGGGTGAATAGAGTCGACAGAATAAAACCCGAGTAGACATACCAAATAAGGTTAACAATTGTTTCGAGGGTTGGATTTTTTCATATAAACGGCTACATACCAATCCTTCGATACTGAATCTCTTCTAAATTAACTCATTGCCTAGGGTTGTTGTTTGCCTTAATCTTACCCCGGGATAAATCCCGGGGCTATGAGAATTTAATTCCTCCGGAATTTCTAACTAAGTAGGTTTCCTAAAACAAACTACTCCCCAAAATATACACGCCCATCACAACCAAAAAGAAACCGAATCCTTTCTTTAATTTAGCTTGTGGAATTTTCTGACTGAGTCTTCCTCCTACGAAGCTTCCTATGATTCCAATCACAGTAAATATTGCCAGTAACTCCCAATTAACGTTTAGTTTTTCGAGTCGAAGAACATCCAGGTATTTATAGAAACCTAACATGCTTTTCGCAGCAATAATGAAAAGACTGGTACCTACTGCAATTCTCATATCCAGTCCGCCAATCAGAACAAGAGCCGGAATAATCAGGAATCCACCTCCTACTCCAACTAATCCTGTAATTACACCCACAACCAAACCCTCTGCGATTAATACCCATTTTGGTGCTGAATATCCTTCCTTTCTTTCAACAGGCTTTCCATTCCGGATCATCATAATTGCAGCAAGGATCATTACCACTGCAAAAATCAATAATTGTGTATTCCCCGAAATAAACTGAGATAAAGATGCTCCTCCATAGGTCCCCAGCATACCGGGAATCCCAAAAAAGAAGACACTTTTCCAATCAACTTCTTTACGGATGGCATAGGGTATCGCTCCTACCAAACTTATCGAAGCAACAACTCCAAGAGATTCAGCAATTGCCACTTTCTCTGGTTCACCAACTAAATAAACGAGTACAGGTACCGTAAGAATGGACCCGCCTGAGCCTAAGAGCCCAAGCGATATACCAATCAGTAAGGCACCCAGTAGTGCCCAAAACATTAATTTACCTCAGCAAGAAGATTTTTCTTCTCTAACCAGGGATCAACTGCATCATCGATAAATTGAACATCGTAACCCTTCGACTCCATCAGAGCGGTTGCAAAGGATGCTCTGTTTCCTGACTTACAGTGAATTAATACAGGTTTATCTTGAGGCACTTCATTTATTCGGTCGAGCAATCTTGTGTGTGAAATATTGATCGCGTCAGGATGATGACCCGCATCATATTCAGATTTTTTACGGACATCCAGCAAATTATATCCACCAGTTTCCATAAGTGTATCCACCGTTCCTAAATCGATAGTAGTAGTGGAAATAAGTTCTACTCCACTTTCAGAAAGCTCTGAAGGTGTAGCATAACCAAGGATGTTATCCAATCCGATTCTTATTAAATCTACTACTGCTTCATCTACTTTATCTTCCTCAATAATGAGATAGATATCCTGATCTTCTGTGATATAAGATCCTGCAATCGTGTTAAATTGTTTGTTTATTGTTGATAGTAAAGAACCTTCCAGATGTCCGGACATAAACTCGGTTCTTTTACGGGTATCAACGATAACAGCATTGTCTGAAGCACCTTTCGCAACAATCTCTTTCACACTCATTTTTTTTGGGGAAGGAAAATCACCAAGTACCTTAGGACCTAACTTGTTGTCCCTTTTCATTCGTGCAAAATACAGAGGCGGCTCAGGTTGTCCATCTAAAATATAATCCAAAAAATCCTGTTCAGTAATTGCTGAACGAATAGATGTATTAAATTTCTGCTCGTAGCCCACCGTAGATTTTGGAACAGCACCTAATGCCTTTCCACATGCACTACCTGCTCCATGTCCGGGCCACAGCTGGAGGTATTCCGGCATTTGTTTGAATTTCTCGAGCGACTTATACAAAACTTTAGCTGATCCTTCCATTGCCCCAACTTGTCCGGCTGCCGTTTCTAATAAATCCGGGCGACCAACATCTCCAACAAATACAAAATCACCGGAAAGAATACCCATTGGCTGATCTGTAGCAGCGCCATCAGTAACTAAATAGCTTACATGCTCGGGTGTATGTCCCGGGCTATATACCGTTGTAAATTTAATGTTCCCGATGTTGAACTCGTCACCATCTTTGAGCAACTGGAAGTTGTTATCACTTCCTTTCAACCATTCATATTTCCAGTCTTTATCCCCTTCATCCGAAGCGTATACTTTTACGCCCCGTTCTGCGAATTCTCTTAATCCGGATAAATAGTCTGCGTGGATATGTGTTTCAGCAGCTGCTACAATTTTCAGATTGTGTTTAGCAGCCAGTTTTTCGTATCTATCGATATCACGCATTGGGTCAATTACAATTGCCTGTCCGTTTCTTTGACATCCAATCAGGTATGCGTATTGTGCGAGTTTTTCTTCAAATATTTGCTCAAAAAACATGTTGTCACTCCTTTAACTTCTAATTTACTAAAATTCTTAATGAGGTAATTTACTTTGTAATACTCCGTATGCACCCGCTCCTGCAATAGCTGCAACTAAAGGCACAATGAAAATGAGGTATCCTGTACCAATCAATGCATACAGCGGTCCTGGACACGCTCCCACTAACGCCCAGCCTAACCCAAATAATGAACCACCAATGATATATCTTTTTGTGAGGCTGTTATCTTTGGGCTTAATGTTGATTTCATTTCCGGATGTATCCTTTATGTTGAAGCGTCTAATCAACATGGTTCCTATCAAACCTACTAAAACTGCCGAACCGATCACGCCATACATATGAAATGAATCGAAAAGAAACATTTCCTGAATTCTGAACCATGACACCACTTCTGATTTAATAAGTATAAAACCGAATGCAATTCCTGCTATAATAAATCTCATAATAATCTCCTTATCCTAATATGTTTGGAAGAATGAAATAGGTTGAAATAATGCCACCTACGAAAAAGCCAATCACTGCAATGAGAGATGCCTTTTGCAAAGTTGCTAACCCTGTGATTGCATGTCCGGAAGTACAGCCTCCTGCATATCTGGTACCAAAACCGATTAAGAAACCTCCGACAACCAGAATTATAATTCCGGGTAAACTCCCAAGAGCTGACCAGCTAAATAATTCCGAAGGTACAAAACCGCTTAAATCGGTTAGCCCCATTGCCTGAAGTGAACTTACTGTATCATTTGAAAGGTTTATTGTGTAATTTTCCGGAATAAATAAAGCGGCGAGAACTCCACCCAGAATAATTCCCAGGGATAATTGTAGATGCCATCTTCCATCTTTCCACCAATTATAGTTGAAGTAAGGAAATTTTTTGGGCATCACTGCAGCACACATATGTTGGAAGCTTGAAGAAATACCAAATGTTTTGTTGCCCAGAATCAATAATAAAGGTACCGTCAATCCTATAAGCGGACCCGCTACGTACCAGGGCATTGGATTAAGTAATAATTCGTAGATCATTTTTGTATTAATTTTATTTGTTGATCAAAACTAAGAGTTTTGTTAAACTTGTTACAACATGTTATAACAACATAATTAAAACATTATTGATGATCGATCATTCTGTTCCCAGACATAAGCAAATAGCAGACCATCTTCGTAAGGAAATCGCAGATAAGGAATTTGAACCGGGAGATAAATTACCCTCAGAAAAGAGACTCTGTGATTATTTCGGTGTAAGTCGTATTACCGTACGTCAGGCATTAAAAGCATTAGAAAACGAAGGACTGATTTTCAAAAAGCAAGGACTTGGTGCTTTTGTAAGTGATGACACAAATGCACAACAGCTTGTACAATTGACCGACTTTTCTGAGGATATGCGGAGAGCCGGATTTTCAAGTTCTTCGAAGCTTATCAGCTTCAAAAAAGTAGATCCGGAACCCGAAATTAATCCAATATTAGAAGTCCCGCCTAACAGCCCTCTTATTCGTATAGACCGGGTTAGAATTGGAAATGGTATTCCTGTTGCTGTTGATATAACCTGGTTACCGGCAAGTTATGGGCAACTACTTCTGGATGAAGATTTACGTAATAAAACTCTGTACCAAATTTTGGAAGACACCTATTCCATTCCAATTTCTGCGGGCAGGTATAAATTTACTGCTACCAAAGCCGATGCTTATATCGCTAAGCATTTAAATGTTGAAGAAGGAAGTCCCGTCTTTGAAATTGATCGTTGTTCCAGAACTACTGCCGGTAAGAAAGTGTATTATCAAAAACGATATAATAATCCGGAATATATTTCTTATGAAATTGAATTATTCAGAGGTGATGACAGCAGTGAGTCGTGCAAGCAAGGTTTACCCCTTAAAGAATTCATACCAAAATTTAATCTCTAGTTAGTTATTCATTCGTCAATTCACTATATAATATGAAATTGGAATTTAGCTTTTAGATATGGACATCTGGGACAATGAATATCCTGAAAGTACGGAGTATGCGCATTTTTATTCTACCTATGTAGAACTGGTTGACAAAACGAATATCATCAGCACATTAAATAATCAGATGCATGAAGTGTTCACACTTATGAACTCTGTACCAGGTAATAAAGCTTATTTTAAATATGCCCCGGATAAATGGACGCTTAAAGAAGTACTCGGGCACATGATTGAGACAGAACGTGTTTTTTCCTTTCGGGCTTTAGCAATTAGCCGGGGTGAAAAACAGGAAATCCCTGGGATGGATCAGGATGAGTACATGGAGGGTAACAACTACAATAAACGTACGATTTCGAATCTAACTAATGAATATCTGGCTGTTCGGGTTTCTACTATTCATTTGTTAAGCAGTATGACTAAAGAAATGATTAGTAGAAAGGGTACTGCCAGTGGGACTGAAGTTACAGTCAGAGCTTTAGCTTTTATTATGGCTGGTCATGTAGCCCATCATTTCGAAATATTGAAAGACAGGTATTTGGGGGAAGATCAATAGAGCGACCATTTCTACCTTAGGATTCTTAGTTGAAAAAGGCTTAATCTTCAGTTAAATATTTGAACAAACCTCTATTAGTACCTAAATATAGAACTTCCCTTCCTTCTTCTATTTGAACTATCATATCATTTACCTCGATATTTTCTGGTACTTCATCGAATTGAATTTCTTCCCATGTATAACCATTATTGTAACTGGTAAAAAGAAAAAAGGATTTATCGTAAGCTTGTCCACTCAAATAAATTTTACCGGGAGTTAAAGAGCTTGAAGAAAAAACTTTAAAAATATACTGTCCAGTTAAAATAGTTTCCCAAGTCTCTCCAAAGTCAAGTGACGAACGAACACCACCTGCAAGCCCCACGACTACATGATCAGAATTGGTTTTATCAAAATGAATGTCATGATTTTCGTTTTCAGCAAACTCGAGTGTTCTAATAAAATCCCAATTTTGACCATTATCTGTGGATCTATATAAAGTAGGCCTTCCGATACTATTAGAACCTCCCATCCAGATTGTGTCACTAGTTTGAGTTTGAAACTCTAAAAAATTTGTTCTGGAAATAGAATCCCATGAGCCAAGTATCACTTCCCAAGTACTTCCAGAGTCAGTACTTAGTGAAACATTCCCAGCTCCCGATGCATAGAGGCTATTATTTTTTGAATCTAATGTTAAGTTTGACACTCTCGTATAAAGACCTTCCTCTCCTCCATAATTAGCCATAAATTCATTCCATTCTCCATCCTCATTCTTATAAATTGTTTCAACTCCATCAGCTAATTCAAAAGTATAAGTTCCCGCTAAATAGCTTCCTGATTCTAAATAAACTAACCCTATTACATCCTTTCCCTTTAAACCGAAGCGAGTAATGTTCCCATCTTTTTTTAAATAAATACCTTCATCAGTTAATAAGAATATTTCATTAGAATAGGCATTAATAGCATTAATATTAACCCCTTTTAAACCTATCCTATTAAGAGGACCTTCAATTTTAACTTCTGGGTCAGTTGTGCAAAAGGAGATCAGTAGTATTAAACTTAGGAAAATCAGATATGCTCTCTTGTCCAATTGTTGAGACTTTTATTCTTGAATAAGAATAAAAGTCTCAACAATTTTCTTTAGACGTAAAATCAGACATATTCCGATTTTACTACACCAGCGGAAATGATCCGCTGAACCAACACATCCTCATCCGAAATTTCAGGAAGCGTTAAAGCATCTGCATTGATAAGCCAATCCGTTACTTTCTCTTTAAAAGTACCATCTATTGTATAGACAATATGTCCGCCCAATTGTTCTAGAGCAGCCGCATTACTTAGTTGTTCGTACTGATTTTTAATTGGAATCGTTAGCAGTTTTTTCCCAAGAAACATTGACTCTGAAGTGGTCTCAAATCCGGTCGAGGAAATCACACCTGAGCAACTTTCAAAGCTTTTAAGGAAAGTTTCTTTTCCTATTGGTTTTACCTTCACATTTCCTTTTTGATATTCCTTATTACAAGCAGGTGAAAATATGTGCCATTCAATCTGTTTGATTTGATTAAAGATTGAACATAATGTTTCATGATCAAAAGCGGGCAGATATACGGTAATATGATCCCCGGATGTAGGATTTAAGTCTTTAATCTGTTTCCTGATTATTGGTGGTTCAATAAAAGAATCATATCTAAGATAATGTGATCCTACAGCCTCACTGAAAGGTGCAAAGTGTTTCATTATCCCTTCGGCCACTAATGATTTCCTTTCTGGTCTGGGTACTTTGGGGGACAGAAACGAAGCTTGATGACTAATTCCTACACAAGGAATACCAGCTGATTGTGCAGCCCATGCTGTCACTGGCTCAAAATCATTTACTACAAAATCATATTCTTCAACGGGAGCTGACTGTACATCTTTGATCAGTTTAACCGGATTCAGGTTTATTGCAGTATTAAACAAATCGACGCTTCCTTTGCTGTCGTAGGTAAGACTTATTCCCCGTGCTTTATACGCGATCTCACCATCCAGGTCCATGTGAAAGTTATAGCCACTTATTAACACATCCACTTCGGCAAACTCACGAAGTTTAGGTAAAACTACTCTGGCTCTGCTTATATGACCATGCCCTGTTCCTTGTACTCCATACAGAATTCTCATCCGATCATTACTTTTGAATTCATGGTATGTCGCTGAACCAATTGGGTTACTTTCGGACTTTCTTTAAGAACTGCATCTTCTTCGTATCTATACAGACTCCATTCAGCTCCATCGTATTCCAAACAGGTCAGATTTTCGATCCAATCACCTGAGTTCAGATAAATAACCGAACCATGTTCATTTTCATAGCCTCTGATTTTAGGCTGATGAATGTGCCCGCAAACTACATAATCGTAACCTTCATCAATGGCTAACTCCATTGCAGTTACTTCAAAATCATCAATAAAATTAACGGCTGTTTTTACACTGTCTTTTATTTTCTTGGACAGAGAAATCTTGCCATACCCCAATTTCATCGAAATAGTGTTGACCCATCTGTTCAGAAGAATTAATAACTCATACCCTTTTCCTCCAAGTTTGGCTAACCACTTGGAATACTTCATTGTGACGTCAAAAATATCACCATGAAAAAACCAAACCTTTTCCCCATTCATCTCTAAAACCAGTTTATCACGAATAAAGAGAGGACCTAATTGCAGACTGGAAATTTTTCTAAGTGTCTCATCATGGTTACCTGTGAGGTAGTAAATATCCACACCATTTGTCATCATTGTGATGAGTGTACGAATAACGTGCATATGCGCATCCGGCCAGTAATACTTTTTAAACTGCCACATATCAATGAAGTCGCCATTGAGTATCACGCGCTTGGGATCGATAGAATTCAGATACTGTACAAGCTCAACGGCATGGCAACCTACCGTTCCCAGATGTACATCCGAGATAACAACTGTATCCAGGGTTCTTTTCATAGTCTGTAATAGATGATTTACCCATAAATATCTCACTATAGTATTATCACAGATTAGCTTCATTGTTATTAATTGGTAATCGAAATGTTACCGAATCGTAACCTGATAACTCAGAATCCGGGTTTCGTTTTACAAAATTTGGTTTACATTGTGGAAGCACTTTTAATCGGAAAAAAGAGATGGCAGAATCAACAGAGAAAAAAATCGTACATGTTCATCTTCCTAAAGAGGAAGCATTTAAAACCACATTAACTGCCGGTAAACATGAACTTGTTTCGGACGAACCAACTACGGTAGAAGGCGGTCAAAATCTTGGAGCCGATCCATATGATTACCTGCTCATGTCTTTAGGAACCTGCACGGTAATGACGGTGAAAATGTATGCCCAACGTAAAGGATGGGAAATTGGAGATATGTATATGGAGCTTCGGCATAACAAGAGTCATGTTGAAGATTGCAAAACCTGTGAAGATCCGTCTTCGAAGATTGATGTAATTGAAAAGGAACTCATTATTAAGGGCAACATATCAGATGAGCAAAAGGAGAAACTCCTGGAAATTTCCAAAAAGTGCCCGGTCCATCGTACCTTACTAAACGAAGTTAGAATAGAAAGTCATATTAGCATTCAATAAATCCCTCTGATCCCCGTTCCTCTCTTCAAGTAAATTGAGTTATGCTTTATAAAACCGCCCTGTTACTAGCTTTACTCCTTTGGGGATGTGAATACCCTTTTCAAAATGAACAAAATAAGGATGCCCCTATCTGGGTATTTGTAGAATCTGCTGAGCGACAGTGTATAACCCCTGATTATTCATCTCTGGAAGAAGCTGTACAGCAGCTTGAAAACAACAATATTCAGGTTTTTGATTCCAGCGAAGTTAATTATGTGGTTTGCAGAGCCTGCACATGCCCTTCCGGAACTAACTATAACGCTTTAATAAATTTAGAAGACGAGAATAACGCTTTAGAATTGGGTTGGCAACGGGTTGACGAGGGCGATGATACCCCCGATTAATTTTTAAACTCTCACTTAGTTTTTCACAATTCCTCCCACCATTTTCTATATTCCTTTCAAATAAATGGTGATCATGACAAAAGAAGAAATTGTTCAGCTCATTCAGGAGCTTGGTGTTAGAAATATAAAATTTGGGGTTACCGACATTGATGGTGTACTAAGAGGGAAAATCATCAGTACTCAGAAATTTCTAAAAGCAATTGAGCAAGATATTGGTTTCTGTAATGTGATTTTTGGCTGGGATATGAATGACCTTTGCTATGACAATTCAGAAGTAAGTGGTTGGCATACGGGCTATCCCGATTCTTTTGCGACAATCGATCCTTCCAGCTATAGAAAAATTCCCTGGGAAAATAATAAACCCTTCTTTCTTGCAGATTTTTCAAACTCTACAGACATGAAAGAAGTTTGTCCTCGCACTCTTTTAAAGAAAATCTGCGATGAGGCCAATAAACTGGAATTTACACCGAAATTTTCAGCGGAATTCGAGTGGTTTAATTTTGATGAAACCATGCATTCTTTAAAAGAAAAGGACTACACTGATCCAAACCCTCTTACACCGGGAATGTTCGGGTACTCCATACTAAGAGCATCTCAAAACGGAGATTATATCAATGACTTATTTGATTTACTTGATGGTTTTGGAATACCTCTGGAAGGAATACATACCGAAACCGGGGACGGTGTGTATGAAGCGGCCATAACGTATGACGAGATTATTGAATCTGCTGATCGTGCAGCTTTGTTCAAAACAGCTGTGAAAGAAATAGCATCTCAATATGATTTAACTGCCAGCTTTATGGCGAAGTGGAATTCAAAGCTTCCTGGATGTAGTGGTCATATTCATCAAAGCCTTTGGAACAACGAAGGTATGAATCTGTTTCATTCTGATTCAGATAAAGATTTAATGAGTGATTTGATACGGCACTATATAGCCGGTCAACTACATTGTTTGCCTCATATTCTTCCCATGTTTGCACCAACCGTAAACAGTTATAAACGTTACGTAGAAGGCTCATGGGCAGCGACTTCTGTTAGCTGGGGAATTGAAAACAGAACTACTGCATTACGTGTCATCAATCATGGCAGTAGTTCAATGAGGGTTGAGAATCGAGTTCCGGGAGCAGATGCCAATCCTTATTTAAGTATGGCTGCTAGTCTCGCTTCGGGTTTATATGGAATAAAGCATAAGTTGGAATTAAAGAAGGCGCCAACTATTGGTAATGAATATGAAAATAAGGAGTCCATATCATTACCTGAAAATCTGCATAAAGCTACGGAAGCAATGAAGAAGTCAGATATTGCCAGAGAATTATTTGGAGAAGTTTTTACAGATCACTTCATAAAAACGAGAGAATGGGAATGGCGGCAATATAAACCTGAACAAAAAAACTGGGAACTAAAACGTTATTTTGAAATCATCTAACCAACCTGAATATGTCGTTCATCAACTTTAATGAAATTGTACATGAAGCCTGGACAGCCTACGACAGTTCGAGAGAAATTGTACGTATTGAGGATATCAGTGCGAAGGTATCTACCAACCATGTGTACCGCATAACTTTGAAAGACCACAATTTTATTGTAGCAAAGTTGTCTTATTTCGGGAAGTTTGAACATTTTGTGGAAGATCATACCATAATTAATGCACTTTCGAATAATCTCCCATCTCCTTTCGAAAACTTTCTTGCCCGATCTTTGATGAAGGGAAACGAACTTTTTGTGCACCGCCGTCAAAGTGAGATTATTGATGCATGGGTGGTCTTTTACCGACCCATCAAAATCAGAAACAGATTACCACGCAGACTTAACGAAAAGCAAATTCGTCGAATTGGAAGAGAAGCCGCTAAATTCCATAAAGCTTGTCATACCGTACGTGGAACACTCCCTCCATCTGCAAAAAGTATGAATGTTGATATAGACGGACTTCTAGGTGAGCTGGACACAGAAGAAGGAGATTTTCATTTCCATCAATACAGAGACTTGATAAAAAAACATTGTGATCTGTTCAGAGAGAATTATCAGGAACTGGATGCCGACTCTATGGATACTATTCCCGTTTTTGTAGACTGGAATATTGGTAATTTTTCTGTTAACGAAAGTTTTCGGTTTTTTTCCCGGTGGGACTACGACTGGTTTAGAATGAGCTCGAGAATAATGGACTTCTACTTCTTCAGCAGAGTGGTTTCAGACAGAGGGGATCGAACTATTTTTACTTATAACATCGATATCCTGATGGAAGAACGATTCATTCTCTTCCTTAAAAGCTATCATGAAGTATTTCCACTTACCAAAAGAGAAGTTTTGCTTCTTCAGGAAACATACCGGTTCTTCCTACTTAACTATGTAATTAAATATGGGCGATACTTTTTTCATGAGGTTTTTGCCACTAAACTCCAGAAAGAAACTTTCGATATTCATCTCCCATCCATAGAAGAAAAATTCGATCCGGAACCTCTACTCACTGCACTCAACCTATAATTATGAATTATCCTTCTTTTTTTGAAATAGCCAAAGACTTTAAAGTGATTATGCTCGACTCCTATGGGGTAGTAAAAAATCACAAAGGACTCATTGTAGGTATTGATAAAACGATCGACTGGATCAAAAGTGAAGGAAAAACGTTCCGATTACTTACCAATGATGCTTCCCGAAGTCAGAACCAGCAGAAAGAGAGTCTTGCTAAACTTGGTTTGCCCGGAATTGAACTACATGAAATTGTTACTTCAGGAATGATGGCAAAACAGTTTCTGGAGCAAAAAATTACCGAGGGCCGGATTGCCTATCTGGGAACGGAGAATTCTGCAGAATATATTCTGCAGTCAGGTTTACAACATGTGGCAGTAGCTGATGTAGATCTAGAAGATATCGATGACATTTCTGCTTTTGTGTTTCTGGATGATGAAGGCTTTGACTGGAATACAGATATCAACAAAACGGTAAATTTACTTCGGAAAAAGACCATGCCGGTTATTCTTGCTAATTCCGACCGGTTTTATCCGGTATCCAGAAATGATGTGGCTGTAGCAACCGGGGGAATTGCGAAATTGGTTGAAAGCATGCTTCATAAGAAGTTTATTCACTTTGGAAAACCGGATTCCCAAATGTTTATGTATGCCTATGAAGGCTTGATTGAAGAGCTGGGCGAAATTGACAAAAAAGATATCCTTATGGTAGGCGATACTCTTGAAACTGATATTCTGGGTGGAAATAAATTTGGTGTTCAAACTATGCTGGTGCTTTCAGGAAATACCAGGGAGGAAAAAGTTAATCTGAATATTAGTTCTTCGGGTATTATCCCTGATTTTTTATGTAAATCAGTGGTGGAGTAATATGAGAGTACTTTTAGCCATTCCTGTTTTTTGTCTTTTCATTCTTAGTTCATGTTCTACATCGAAAGAAATTGTACCAGGCGAATTCTCGGGAGAGATCATCTATAAAACTACCATTATCCCAAAAATAGCCTCTCTGAATGTAGACAGTGTTTTAAGCAATCTCACTGGTGATGAAACCCATTATATGATAAATGATAGTTTATATAAGTCGTCTTATTACAGGAATGGGAGCTTCGTATATTCGTTTACTTATGATTCGCAAAGTAAACGAATGTATGACTACACTGCTGGAAAAGAATACATCACTTACAGAGATTCCCAACAACCGAATGATACGGAGCTTGATCTAATTATAAACCGAGATTCGACGATAACTATTTTAGGGTACGAAGCATATCAAACAATTAATAACACGTATGAACACACCTCTACTACGTATTATTCTGATGCGGTCAGAGTTAATTATACTGCCTTTGAAGGACATAATGTAGGTCATTGGTATGAAAGACTTCAGCTTACCGATGGGGCTATTTCTCTGAAAAGCATCACCTATAAAGAAACTCACAATGAAGTACTAGAAGCGGTTAGTGTTACACAAAAAGATTTACATCCCAGTGAGTTTGAACTTCCAGAGGGACTCCCTCTTGTACCATCCTATTCCATGTTGGATGAACAGGTTGAACTTATTAACCCAACGCCAAATCAAATTAGGTGTTATCAAACTAAGATTGCTACAGCTCCCGATATTTTTGAAAACGAGGACCGGCCTTTTACTTCATATGTAGGTTTTATTGTAACAAAACAGGGGAAAGCTATCCTTCCATTTGTTCCTGAGCCTGATGAATATGGCTTATCAGAAATTTCAGTGGATATTATAAAGACGTGTAATCTGAATTTCAGACCTGGAAAAATCGATGGTGAAGTGGTTGAAAGTGAATCTTATTTACCGGTTAATTTTCAGCTTTGAAATTTTTACCAACCTTTTCTTAGTTCCAGATTGTAACCATTAAAACTTAAACCTGAACTATATCCAAACATCTGATTTTTATCACCATCATATTTAAAGACATAAGCAATATTAGTAAAAAAGTTATGTCTCCATATCAAACGCGCATTTCCATCGCTACAAGTAGCTTCCCAAGTACCGGTACTGCTTGAAGTCCTCCATTCAGATTCACCAGCAAATCTATATTCTTTTTCAGTCCATTTTCCATCAGCACTATAAGTTTGTCGGTCTTCTTGTTGAAGTTGACTCCTTGTATCATCGGTATAATATCTTAACCGCCATTGACCAGGAATAAAAAGGGAGAAATCTGGGCAACTTGAAGTAAAAAAAGCGAAATCGAATTCATCATATTCTTCATCCTGATAATATTGGAGCCAAATTGGAAACTCCCAATCTCCATATACAGTATCTCCTTGTTCATCAACAAATGGTTTGGCTGTTATAATAAATTCACCTGTAGATTCATCCTTTTCGACATCAAACATATCAAAAAAATTTATATATGAGCTGTTACTCGCATCAATAAACTCAAGGTATTTAGAATTAATTGTTGTACTAATATTTGTAGTATCCTCGCGCATTAAAGGGAATAACGGTGTGTATCTCAGCACTCCATCATTAAAATAGAACTCATCTAACATATCGTACAATTCACCAGTGATTACATTTAAAATCTTTGGATCTGACCATTGCGTACCATTATCAGGTGCTTCGTCCCACGGGTCTTCTCTAAGGTTCTCATAAATTCCTGTAAACGAAAGTCTTGTTGGTTGACCAAACTCGAAATACAATGAGTCACTATATGGCCATGGCATCCCAAAATTAGCCGACTTATCTCTCTCTGAATCGAGTTTTAACTCTGCATTTAATTTATCTGTTGTCAATGTAAAGACCTTTGTAAACCTTTCTTGTATACCAGTGATTATGCTGATTGCCCAACCCGTAATATGCCAAGTCTTTGCTGTTTCAACAACGTCACCTTCTCCAACTTGTACATTTTCAGTATCGGATCCCCAAAAAGAATCCAATATTCCCTTAAAATTTATTTTATTCGTAAGCCAACCTTTTGATTTTTCATATTCTTTTTCGGGTTCTAAGGGCAGCTCATCATTAAGTTTATTGAGTGATTCTTCGTAGGATTCATACTCTTCATTTAATAATTCATCGTAGGCTTTAAAATAATAGGCCAATCTCTCAAGTTGTTCTGGACTTGCTGTTTCTAACTCAATGAACACTTTCTGCTCAAGTTCTTCGTACAACCCAATTGCTGTTTCCATTCTTTCTATAAATACATCATCAATTTCAGAATCTATATTATGCTCGGGAACATTATCGATCACCTTACGAGCGTCTTCTAATACCATACTCATTTGATTTCTGAATTCAGAAAACTCTGTATGTATAAAATTAGCGGGATCATTAATCACGCCAATCGATAAAATTTCTGCTTCCCCAGTCAGCAATAAATCATCTCTTAAAATTACTTTAAAAGTATAGGAACCAGGTTCTATTCTGGGAATTGTAATAGACCACTGCCCCCATTCTTTTACTTTTGCTGATAATGTATCCCCAACTGCTAGTGTATCCTGATAATAGACCAGATCAAACCGTTTGTATAAATCATATTCAGAGTCTTCAGGATCTACTCCATTCACAAATTCGAATCCATAATCTTCAATATCGAATTCGTCCGAATAATAAATCAGTGACTGATAGGGATAAAAAGCAGAGTAGGTGTTCGGTATTTCAATAATAGTGATTTCTGGTTCTTCATCACCATCATCATCGTCTTCATCATCTGATCCATCATCCCCTGAATTATCCGGGTTATCAATTGGATCATCATCGCTATTTGAGGAAGTAGGAGAAGATTCGCACTGAAAAAGAAACAGACTTATTCCTAAAAATAGCAGTACAAAAAATCTAATATTCATTCGAAAAAATTACCTTAAATCTGAATTATAATAACAGAATGATTTTACAGATAAAAATTACAAGAAAAATTGACTAGTAATTTAGCCTGTAAAGTAACAAAGCCGCCCTTTTAGCTTGTCTTGGAAATTGATTTAAATAACCCACTTCTTCTACGGTATGGTCTGCATCACCACTCATACCTAATGCATCTATTGCCATTTCAACATATTCAGCAGTAAAAGAAACATCTGCCGCTCCAGCTCTAAGTGGGTTTACAGCTACCACTTCTCCGAAACCTAAATCCATGCTTACTTTATTGTAAATCGAAAGTAATTCATTATTTCCTTCCGTTGGCGCCATAGGTGGGTAACCTTCACTAAAAGTGATAGAAGCAGATGTTCCAGGTAAATTTTCTGAGACAATTTCCTGCATTTTACCTTTTACCCTTTCCAGTTGCTCCTGAGAAACAGCTCTGATGTCACCTGTAACAAGAGCCGTTTCTGCTACAACATTATCTTTACCAAAAGCAGATCCTGAGTTTGTAGAGGCATCATGATCTACAGTTGTTCCACCAAGAATCTTTCCCGGATTGAAGGTCAGATATTCTTCGCTTCTCAATTCTTCATAAAAGGTAGTAAGGATTCGGGAGGCTTCGTAAATGGCTCCTGCACCTATGTCTTCACGGAATACCTGAGAAGAGTGCGCCGGGGTACCGGTTACCTTAAGTTCCCAACCAATGGATCCTCTTCTGGAAACATTTGCTGTACCCGGATTTCCATCTCCGTTTTCAAAGCCAATCGAAATATCTGCCCATTTAGCAGCATCGATTAATGCTTTTTTGGAAAGACTTAGAGGACTGCCACTGAGTTCCTCATCGCCGGTCATTACAACAGTTATATTCATATCATCTAACTCACTTGATGCTTTCAATGCTCCTAATGCCTGTAGAATAATCACATTTCCACCTTTCATGTCTGCGATTCCCGGAGCTCTGGCTGTTGTATCGTTTACCAATTCATACTTCTGAAACGGACTATCCGGTTCGAAAACGGTATCCAGATGACCAATCAACAACAGTTTAGGATTGTTCCTCCCGGAATGATGCTCCGCTATCAGATGTCCCGCCCGATTAAATCCTGAACCATCTTCCCAACGTGTTTCAAAACCAAGGGCATCAAATTCTGCCATTAAAACATCACCAACTTCACGCACTCCATCAAAATTCATGGTTCCACTATTGATGTTGATGGTTTTGATCAGTAGTTCCAGAGCGTCTTCATTGGTCTCATCAATGTGAGCAATCATTTTTTGTTCAGTCTCTGAAACCTGACCAAAAACTGAGCTGGTAAGAAGTAAACTGAGTACCAATGTTTTTAACAAGTTCATCCTTCCACCTCGTCAATTTCATAGGCATCGATAGGAATACAGGAACAAATCAAATTACGATCTCCATAAGCATCGTCTACTCTGGAAACACTTGGCCAGAATTTGTTGTATCTCAATTCTTCGATTGGGAATACACCTTTTTCGCGGGAATAAGGTCGGTCCCAGTTTTCATCCATCACAACTCTCATCGTATGGGGAGCATGTTTCAATACATTACTTTCTTTATCTGCTTTGCCCTCTTCGATTTCACGAATTTCATTTCGAATACCAATCATTGCCTCACAAAAACGATCCAACTCTTCTTTGCTTTCGCTTTCGGTAGGTTCAATCATTAATGTTCCCGCAACCGGAAAACTCATGGTAGGAGCATGGAAGCCATAATCCATTAAACGCTTAGCTACATCTACCGCTTCTATTCCCGCAGATTGTTTAAATGGACGTAAATCGATTATGAATTCATGTGCCGATCTACCCGTTTTACCAGTGTATAATACAGGGTAATGTGCATCCAGTCGGTCTTTTATATAGTTTGCATTCAGAATAGCATGACGGGTGGCGTCTGTTAATCCTTCACTCCCCATCATTTTGATATAAGCATAAGAAATGGTAAGTATACTTGCACTACCATAAGGGGCTGCTGAAATAGCTGAAATTGCTTCATCTCCTCCCGTTTTAATAACCGAATGTCCTGATAAGAATGGAGCCAGGTGTTTCGCAACTCCAATCGGTCCCATACCAGGACCTCCTCCTCCATGAGGTATACAAAATGTCTTATGCAGGTTCAGGTGGCAGACATCAGCTCCTATTTCTCCCGGACTTGTTAAACCAACCTGGGCATTCATATTAGCTCCATCCATATAAACCTGTCCGCCATGCTTGTGAATGAGATCACAGAATTCTTTCACTTTATGTTCGAACACACCGTGAGTCGATGGATATGTAATCATCAAAGCTGCGAGTCGGTCACTGTATTTCTCTGCCTTTTCAGTTAGATCTTCCGTCGAGATATTACCATGATTATCAGTCGCAACTACTACTACATCCATTCCTGCCATTACAGCACTTGCCGGATTGGTACCATGTGCAGAAGCCGGAATCAGCGCAACATTTCGATGTCCTTCTCCCCTGTGTTTGTGATACGCCCTGATAGTCATAAGACCGGCATATTCCCCTTGAGCACCGGAGTTAGGTTGAAGCGAAATTGAATCAAATCCTGTGATTTCACAAAGCCATGTATTTAAATCATTAAATAACTGAATATATCCTTCTACCTGGTCGGACGGTGCAAAAGGATGAATCTGCCCGAATTCCGGCCATGTAACCGGAATCATTTCTGCTGTTGCATTCAGTTTCATAGTGCATGATCCCAATGAGATCATCGAATGAACCAATGAAAGATCTTTGTTTTCTAATTGCTTCATATAGCGAAGCATTTCATGCTCGGTTTGATACAAATGAAATACCGGATGACCCATAAACTCTGACGATCTGGATAGCTCTGAAGGAAAATCAACTTCTGCCGTTTCAGCATGTGCATCCACATCAAAATTAGATGTTCTTCCTTCCGCTTCTGCAAAAATAGAAAGCACTAATTTCACATCTTCCAGTTCTTTTGCTTCATCAAAAGCGATACTAATGGTATTATCATCAAAATAACGGAAGTTTACTTCCTTCGATTCTGCAATTTTTCGAACCTTCTTACTATTTCCTTTTACTGTGATAGTATCAAAATAGGTTTTGGTAACAACTTCTATTCCCAGTGCTTCAAGTCCGGTCTTAGTAAGTTTTGTTAGCCCGTGTACTTTAGCCGCTATCTTTTTTAAGCCTGATGGTCCATGATACACTCCATACATTCCCGCCATCACTGCCAGCAAAACCTGAGCAGTACAGATATTGGAAGTAGCTTTTTCTCTTCGAATATGTTGTTCCCGGGTTTGAAGAGCCATTCGGTAAGCCGGCTTTCCTTCGGTATCTTGTGTTACTCCGATAATCCGTCCTGGAATTTGTCTTTTAAAATCTTCTTTTGTAGCGAAATATGCAGCGTGTGGTCCACCATATCCCATTGGCACTCCAAAGCGTTGTGTAGTACCAACTACAACATCTGCCCCCATCTCTCCGGGGGGTGTTAGCAAAGTCAAGCTCAGGAGATCTGCAGCAACAACCGTATGAACCTGATGTTCTTGTGCTGCAGCAAATAAATTAGAATAATTCTCCACTCTCCCATCGGTTGCAGGATATTGAAGCAGAATTCCATAAAGGTTTGGATTTGTTACGTCCAGCTCTTTATGATCACCTACAACTATTGTTACTCCAATTGGTTCTGCTCTGGTCTGTAGAACATCTATGGTTTGCGGGTGACAAAGTTCACTTACAAAAAATTCGGTGGCTTCTTTTCTTTTCGCTCCCTTTCGTTGACCCAACAGCATACTCATTGCTTCAGCAGCCGCAGTCCCTTCATCCAATAATGAAGCATTAGCTATTTCCATTCCGGTAAGATCACTTACCATTGTTTGAAAATTAATAAGTGCTTCTAAACGACCTTGAGCAATTTCAGCTTGATAGGGAGTGTAGGCGGTATACCATGCAGGGTTCTCTAAAATATTTCTCTTTATCACATTAGGAACATGAGTATCGTAATATCCCATTCCAATGAATGACTTAAACATTTTGTTTTTAGAAGCCAGCGCTTTGAACTCCTCCAGAAATTCTACTTCACTCAATGCTTCTGGAAGATTTAACGCCTTTGAAAGTCTGATTCCATCCGGGATAGTTTCATCAATTAACTGATCAAGACTTTGTGCCTTAATCGTTTGTAACATTTCCTGAGTTGCCTGTGTGTCTGATCCGTTATGTCGAGATGCGAAGAGTTCTTTCTTAAAGTCGATACTCATTAGAAAATAGCCTGTATTAAGATTACTAACGTAGTTTTTTCTACAATGTATGTAGTGAACAAATGCTGAGTTCGGGAGTTCCGAGACGGCTTCAAAAAATACGTAAAATCATATTTAAATAAGCGTAAAATCGAAGGGCAAATGATGTTATTTCTCCTTTTTTTTTGATTTATTCTAACCTGCTTCGAAATTTGAAAATGAGCTAATGAATTCAGGAATATAATCGAATGATGAAGCCCTACATAATCATATAATAAATGACCATGAATACTCTTAAAAAACTTGGATTTCAAATTCTGTTACTGATGCTACTTTCGTTTTCAACGCTTGCAACGGCTCAGGAAAAAAGCATTGTGTTTGAAATGGAAGAAATGACATTAAAAATTGATGAAGAAACTAAAATAACTGCTAAAGTA
This sequence comes from Balneolaceae bacterium, assembly GCA_017795005.1. Classification (GTDB taxonomy): domain Bacteria; phylum Bacteroidota; class Rhodothermia; order Balneolales; family Balneolaceae; genus RHLJ01. The sequence continues at coordinate 3,322,838 of CP051242.1, forward strand.
CTTGATGCAGATGGAAATATACTTCCAGATACGGTAATATTTTTCTCGGGAAACCGAAGATCGTTAATCGTAAATCAACTTGGCGATGTAAAAGCCGTTAAGCCGGGATCTTTTTCCATCATTGCTATTACTTTAGGTCAGAATAGGATTCGAAAAGATTTACCAGTAACAGTAGAGTTCCCTCCTGTTACTTCTATCGAATTCGTTGAAAAACCTGAGAATGTATATTCAGGCACATCCTTTCCTCTCACTTTTGTTGTAAAGGACGCTTCAGGGGCTATCAGAGATAATGTAGATGTAATGATTACCAGTGACAAAGAGGATGTCGTTTCGATTAACTCGTTCAATGATTTAAAAGCGCTCAAAAAAGGGAACTCTACAGTTAGTGCATCTGCAGAAGGTATTACTGCTGAATGGAAAATCAGAGTGAGTGATAATCCAACCCGCTCAATTTCACTAACCCATGATTATGAACATAAATCAGTGAGAACAGGGGATGTAATTCATTTCGAAGCAACCGCATTAGATAACAGGAACAGAGAAGTATCAGACGCTCCAATAAATTATACTTTTATAGCAAGCCCGGATGACAATCTGGGACAGGGAGCATCAGCACAAATTGAACAAGATGGTCGTTTTGTTGCTAATCATCCGGGTAAATATACAGTAATGGCTCGTTCGGGGAACAACATTGCCGAAACTTCATTTCGGGTTGAAATAAGAAATGTACAACGACCAATAGAAGTAGTTGGGAAAGGAATTGTACCAGATGTAAAAACTTCTGATCTCTGGGTTTGGGAGGGCGTTGATGGTCGTGATTATGCAGTAACAGGAACCTGGGGAGCAAGAGGCGAGGCTTTCTTCTGGGATGTAACTGATCCAACTAATATTCATACTATCGACACTGTTCAGGTAGATGCCAGGACTGTGAATGATGTGAAAGTTTCAGAAGACGGAACCATTGCCGTTATCACCAGAGAAGGCGCTTCGAATCGTAGAAATGGGATCATTATTTTAGATGTTACTGATCCTTCAAATGTTGAAATCCTCTCAGAATACACCGAAGATTTAACAGGCGGTGTACACAATGTATTTATTTATGAAGATCATGTGTATGCAGTTAATAATGGTCGTAAATACGACATTATTAATATCGAAGACCCAAGAAATCCAAGAACAGTTAGTCAGTTCGAATTAGATACCCCCGGCCATGCTATCCATGATGTTTGGATTGAAGACGGAATCGCTTACTCTTCAAATTGGGGAGATGGAATTATTGCGGTAGATATCGGAAGCAATACATCAGCTGACATGCCTGGTGCAGGTGGTTCTCCTGAAAATCCTGTTAAACTTGGATCTTATACTTACCCAAGTGGTTGGAATCATGCGGCTTTTCCGTTCAAGAGTAAATCAACCGGAAGCTTTTATGTTGCTGCCGGCGACGAAGCATTTCCGTATGGTTTAGATACTCAAGGTCCAAACAGGGCTGCCGGATGGATTCATTTTGTGAAATTTGATGGCTGGGATAATCCTGAAGAAGTTGCACGATATCAGGTACCGGAAGCCGGTTCTCATAACTACTGGATTGAAGATGATATCATGTATGCTGCTTTTTATAACGGTGGACTGAGAGTTGTAGATATCTCCGGAGAACTTATGGGAGACCTTTATCAGCAAGGGCGGGAAATTGGTTTGTTCCTTCCACGTGATAAAAATGCTGCAATTCCCAATGCACCATTTACCTGGGGCCCTATGCCATATAAAGGATTAATCTTTTTATCAGACTGGAATTCAGGACTTTGGGCTGTAAGAGTTGGGGAGGACCCAACAGCGGGAACTAACTAAGCGTATTTGATCTATGCTCAGAATTATTTGTTTAGCCATAATAAGCTTATTACTAACCTTTTTTGAAAACAGTGTTGCACAGGAATATTTTCTGTATGTAGCAGCTGAGTCAGAAGATCAGGTTCATCTGGTTCATTTTAATGCCGAAACAGAGAAAGCAGAAATTGCCAAAACTATTGATGTGGGTCGTTACCCAACAGAGATTGACGGACCTCATGGTGTTTCTGTTTCTCCGGACGGAGAATACTGGTTTGTTTCCATCGCTCATGGAAATCCTTATGGTTGGCTTGCAAAATATAAAACAGGTACCGATGAGTTAGTCGGAACTACAGAACTGGGAATGTTCCCTGCTACCATGGAAATCTCGCAGGCTACAGGTTTACTTTATGTAGTTAACTTTAATCTGCATGGAGAAATGGTACCCAGCACCGTATCTGTTGTAGATCCTGAATCAATGTTTCGTTTAACCGATATTGATACAGGAATTATGCCCCATGGATCAAGAGTGAGTAGTAATGGAAAGCATATGTATCATGTTTCTATGATGACTGATGAACTTATTGAGGTAAACACAGCTTCAATGGAAGTCTCCAGAAAATTGAAACTCTCGGAGTCGGGAGGCATGGATCATTCATCCATGGATCATTCTGGTATGAATCATGGAAACATGAAACACAGCCCCAAAGAAAAACCAACCTGGGCTGATCCACATCCCACTAAACCATTTGTATATGTTGCTGGAAACGGATCTAATGAGCTTCTGGAAATAAATACAGATAACTGGGAAATAACCCGAAGGTTTACTACCGGAAAAGCACCTTACAACCTTGAAGTTAGTCCAAATGGCAAACTTGTTGTAGTTAGTTACAAAGGTGAAGGTTCTACTGGTATTTGGGATATAGAAACCGGAAAAGAATTAGCAAAGGTTGCCAATACCCGAAGAGTAAGTCATGGAGTGACAATATCTCCTGACAGCAAATACGCCTTCATTTCTGTTGAAGGAATTGGTGGTGAACCGGGATCTGTAGATGTTATTAACCTAGAAACCAATACATTGGTTGATTATGTAGAAACCGGCAAACAGGCCGGTGGAATCTACTTCTGGAAACAGGTTAATTAAGCCCGTTCTTTAAGGAAAATAGAGTGGCTAACATTTTCGCCACTCGCTTCCATATCCAGAATTATTTCTTTTGAAAGTGGTTCCACTTCATAACCTAACTTATCCGCAATACCAACGATTAGTGGCTCGAGCTTACCTTTATCGGTATTAAACTTTACATAAGCTCCCCCAATTCTTAAATCAATTTTTCGAATCGAACGGTTCAGCATGTCTGCACAACGGATAACTTCAGTAGCGGAAAAAGTTTCTTTACCTGAAATTCTGGGGACCTTGTATTTCTTTTTCGAAATACTCATGGTTTTGATTTCCCCGGACTTCATATCTGGTTGTAACCACTCAAACTGGTGGTCTAATTCCTTGATGTAATAAGCCAAATATCTGGAATTCTTACTTTGCAGAACAAAACCAAGGTCAGCAACCCAAATGTCCTTAACCTGATCGATGTTAATATCAAACCAGATTGTATCATTAATAGCTAAAAAAGTAGCTGATTCACTTTCGCTAGAATTTTCTTTGAGCCTTAAATTGTAAGGTTTCTCAAATTCGGCTATACTGATTTTTGAATCTGTAGGAAGTTCAACTTTAAGTGTTACTTCATCCTGTTTAGTAGAGATGAAATCCGGAGCACTATTTTCAACTTCGCACTTAATTTCCCCTAGCCTGAGCAGAATCCTGGCTTTTCCTTCCTTTATTGGAATGTCAAAAGCCTCATTATCTTTAATCATTTCCATACCTTTTCCTATAAGGTATATAATTTATTTTTTATCTAACGTGAGAATAGATTAACATTTTAATGTTTAGCCTAGGCTAAATTTTTTTCTTTTCAAGACAAATCTTATCTTTGAAATAAAAAATATGATTTTACCACAATGGTTTTTTGAACTCAACCCAATCGCCCAGTCATTAATGGGTGGACTTTTTACATGGGGTTTAACAGCACTTGGTGCGGCTCTTGTATTTTTCACTAAGAAAGTAAACTATACTCTTCTTGATAGTATGATGGGATTTGCTGCCGGAGTGATGATTGCAGCGAGTGTTTGGTCACTTATTATACCCTCCATAGATATGGCAGAAGCACAGGGAATTATTTCCTGGTTACCTGCTGTAATAGGGTTTCTGACCGGAGGCTTGTTTCTACGTGTTTGTGATCATTATTTACCTCACCTTCACATTGGACTTCCTAAAGATGAAGCTGAAGGAATTCCTACTAAATGGAGACGATCTACTCTTCTTGTACTTGCGATTACCTTGCATAACATTCCTGAAGGACTTGCAGTTGGAGTACTTTTTGGAGCAGCAGCTTCTGGAGTAGATCCAACAGGTACCGCTACTGTTGCCGCAGCAATTGCACTTGCCTTAGGAATTGGTATTCAGAATTTTCCGGAAGGAACTGCAGTATCTATGCCACTGAGAAGAGATGGTATGTCTGTTGGTAAAAGCTTCTGGTATGGACAATTATCCGGAGTTGTTGAACCCGTTTCAGCGGTAATTGGCGCAGCTGCCGTTATTTTCGTGCAACCGATTCTTCCCTATGCATTAGCTTTTGCTGCAGGCGCAATGATTTATGTTGTGATAGAAGAACTGATACCAGAAAGTCAGCAACACGGGAATACAGATATCGCAACACTAGGCACCATGGTTGGTTTTAGTGTTATGATGGTACTGGATGTAGCTTTAGGATAATTAGTTTGTCACTTCAGAGACCAGATTTTTTGCATAATCTCTAATCTGGTCTCTTACACTTCTAAACTGGTCTAGTATTTCATCCGGTGTTCCTACTGCTTTTGCAGGATCAGGAAAATTATAGTGTCTTTTATCCGAGTTAGAAGGGAACACAGGACATCGCTCTTTGGCATGGTCACAAACAGTTATTACCATATCAAAACTCTCACTCAGGTATTCATCTATATGGTTTGAAGTATGATTTGAAATATCAACATCTGCCTCCGCCATTACCTTAATTGCTTTTGGATTTACCCCATGAGTTTCAACCCCTGCACTTTTTACAGAAACTGAATCTTTTCCAAAGAATCGAATCCAACCTTCCATCATTTGGCTTCTGCAGCTATTCCCGGTACATAAAACCAGTATTTTTTTCTTCATCCAAAATCATTTAGTTAATTGTTAATGATACAAACACAACTATTAAGGAACTGTGAAGTCTTAATATGAGAAGATTAAATCAGCAACAAGCTAATTCATTATTGAACCTGGGTTTGCATACTGTTGGTTTAACATAAAGTCTGATTACTAACTTTTCTCCTTCCCTATTCATTGATTCTATCGAAAATTTAGAAGTTTGAGTTTTACTATCACCAAATTCAAAAAATACCTCGCTTGAGTGATCAATAGGTTGCTTGGCACGTACTTTATTTAAAATATTTGCTGCTTTTTCTACCGTCCATTGAGCTTTTTTTTCTGATTGTTCATTTAACCAAAGCTGAATAATGGTTTCGTTAAAAGTATGAGCATTAGATCCACAATCCATAGATTTCACATTCACGCTTTTCACCTCCGTAAAATGCAGATCACCTTCCAGCTTTCTTCCATCAGAAAGTATAAATGTTAATTCATTTCCTGTATTTGCGTCCAGTTGATCAAAGAGATTTTGAGTATTCATATTATCGTAATTTTGCGATTATTAGTTTAAAAAAAAATTAGCAACAGTGCTTATTCTCTGGTTGAGTGATAAACCGATTCAACTGGTCTGTTAATGCATTCCAATTCTTATAATCAATGCAATAACAAACGCTGGCACCCTCAACGTCTCCTTTAATTAATCCTGCTGCTTTTAATTCTTTAAGGTGTTGAGATACGGTTGATTGAGAAAGAGGAAGTTCATCCACTATATCACCACAAAAACAGCTTTGCTTTTGCGCCAGATACTGGAGAATAGCAATTCGTGCGGGATGCCCCAACGCTTTAGCTGTTGCGGCTAACCGGTTTTGATTTTCGGTAAAAGCAAAAGTTTTCGTTTTTCCCATATCGTAATATTACGATGATAATTTCAAAAATAAAACCCTAACCCAGATTTTTTTTCATAAGTACTGCTGTTGATGGGCAAAGTTCAGAAAATTCTGTACTCCCTGTAATTTGTGCGGGTGCCTGACTTCTATCTTCTTTAATAAAACCATGCTCCAGAAAAAACGATTCGGCTGTTTCTGTGAGAAGATATAACGATGTAATCTCAAGGTTTCTTGATTCATCTAAAACATGTCTAACTAATTTAGACCCTATTCCCCTTCCTCTTGACCCTTGGTAAACTGCAACAGACCTTAATAATCCGGTAGTTTCAAATAGTTCAATTCCAGCACAAGCGATTAGCTTTTCCCCATTCTTTATAGTATAAAAATGTATGTTGGAAGTTCCAATGTCTCCTGTAGGAAGATGATGCGAATTTAAAAGGTCTTTGATCACAGACAGATCACTTTTCCCGGCTTTCTGAATGTTGATCTCATTCTTCATGTTTTGCCCCTACTGACCAATTAATAATTTTTTGGGCGTCTTGTTCATCTAAATCAATTACTGAAAAATCTTTCCCTCCTGCACCCGATGCGACAGTTATATGAGTAGTTGCTAACTTTTTAAAACTTTGGAATGGGTTCCTTGTTAATTCAGAAACCTGAGCTCTGTTTCTTTTCAAATATGCAGTTCTTTTAGCAAGCACTCTGTACTGAAGCTTCATCATGTTTCCGTTAAAGCTCAATTTAGCGTCATTGAATCTTAACCACCCCAGGAAAGTAGCCGGGACCAAAAAGCCGAAGAAAATCCAACCCAAATCCCAAAACCACCAGATTCCTAATATCGCAGTAATAAGTATGTAATTAGGTCTTCTTAAGTACCGAAAAAAAGCTCTACCTGGAGGTGTAATTGTAAACTCAGGTTGTTCAACCTCTTCGATAAAGTCGCTCAAAAATGCATTAAGCTTATCCTTTTTTATAAATGGCAGCAGAACAATAGATCGCTCGTTTGTTTTTTGTTCAAAACCTGCACTTTCAACATAAAGCATTCCATACCCAAATGGCTCCCTGAATATACCTTCCACAAACCTTAAAGCCTGAATTCTGTTAAACGGAATAGTTGTATGCTTTCTTTCTAATAAACCACTGGTGATATGAAGTTCTTTCTCTTTTTTCTCGACTTTAAAATCAGCGTACTGAAAAATCACCCCAATGAAAGAAAAGATATAAGACACCACAAAAATCAAAATGAACACACCTACAAACAAAGAGGTATTCCCTAATCCTGGAACTTTATCCAGGATAAAGTATAGGTTTTCTTCGGTTACGAATTGATCAAGCTGACCTGAAATTGCCCCCAAAATAGAAGCAATCAATCCAAAATTTCCGGATGTAAGAGCTGCCAGTAAAAGACTTTTTCCAGAGAGTCTCCACTCCAAAACCTCTGAGGTTTGGTCAGAAATTTCTTCCTCTGATACAACAGTTTCTTCACTTTGCAAAGCACTTTGTTCACCCCTTAACAACGCTCGTAATTCTAACGCCTCATCCCTACTGATAGCGCTTATGGTGGCATTATCTGTGCCACTCCCTGCTGATTTAACCTCTACTTTCACAAGACCAAAAATACGTTGTAATAGTCCTTCTGTAATGTCGATCACCTGGATTCGGTCTTTAGTGAGATACAGCTTTTTTCGTACTAAAACACCTTTGTTAATCTGAAGTTCGTCACCATCAACACGATAGGTAAATCTAATCCAGCCAAGGAAGCCAATTACTAACGTTGAGATAACACCAGCTACAAAAAAATACCAGAAATAATCATCTGTATTTCGTGAACCAAGTACTAGAAATATGGCAATAGGAATCAGGTTTTGACGAAGAACTGACAGAAACTGTGTGACAGCGGCAATAGGATGTTGTCTTCTGAACTCAGACATCTTCCTTCACTTTTCGAACTAATTCGGAAATCATGCTTCTTAAATGGGTAGCCGTTTCATCATCGAGCGCCGGTATTTCATGGGTAGTTGCTGCCGTAGAAATACTAATCGATGAAAGCCCGAATTTTCTATAAATAGGACCTTGTTTGGTATCAACATGCTGAATTCGGTTTACAGGAACTATGGTTCTTTTTAGCACAAAAATACCTCTGTACATATCAACACCTTTTTCATTCACATCAAAGCGCCATCTGCTCCATCTTATCTTTGGAAAAATGAAAATCAATCCCATATGTATGATAAAAGTAGTCGGTGCAGTTGCAATTGGAACCATTAAAGCTACATCATTATTCAGATATAAAAGATATAATAACGCAGGAACTGCATATAGCAGTAATCCGAAGAGAGCTACTGATATTCTCCATGCCTTAATGGCATTTTCATTTATTCTGGTTTGAGGTAGAATCAGGTCGTTCAATTAATCCTCCAGTTTTTTAATCGCCTCTTTCTCATCCACGGTTAGCATGACCAGAAAACCTATGAGAAGTAACACCAATACCACAACCATCCCGGCTTGTTGAGTTCCAAATAGCAGAGTAAAAGTTCCGAATAAAATAGTACCCGCCCAGGCTGTCGCTTTACCTGATAATGCTAATAATCCAAACATTTGAGTGGATAGCTCCGGGGGTGCAATCCTTGCCATAAAAGATCTGGATGACGACTGATTAGGTCCAAAAAATAATCCAAGGAATAATCCCCATATAATAAACCACATTGAACTTTCAGTGAAAATTACTGCTATGACCGGAATTGCTACACCAACCAATGAAACAAGAATAGTGAATTTACTCCCTGATTTATCATCAAGCCATGCAAACAGAGCGGCTCCAATCCCGGCAGTAATATTTAGTCCTACTCCAAATATTAGAATTTCGGATTGATCCATTCCAAAAGTACCAGCAGCATAAATCCCTCCCATCGCATAAATAGTTACAATAGCATCGTTGTAGAACATACGTGCAATTAAAAACCGTACGATATACTTATACTTTTTAACTTCCTTAAAAGTAGATTTTAATTGTTTAAAGCCATCTGTTATTGAAGTTGATATTGCTTTGTTTTTTGATGGCACATCAGGGGTCCTGAAAAAAAGTGGCAAACTAAACACGGCATACCAAACCGCAGTTAATATAAAAGTTGCTCTTACCGGCTCTGATTGCTCCGTATCAAGTCCAAGCCAGAATCCGTCTGTTTCTATAAATGCATATAGTGCTACGAGTAAACAGGCTAAGCCTCCGGCATATCCCATGCCCCATCCCCAACCACTCCATCTTCCAATTTTAGATGCTGGTACAAGATCAGGTAGCATCGCATTATAAAAAATATAAACCAGCTCAGCTGCTATCGTGGATATAAAGCCTAAAGAAAGTGCTAACCAGAGATAGCTGGGATCTGGCTTTGCAAACCAGAGAAAACCACTTCCCAGTACACAGATTATTGTAAATATGGCGATCCAGGGCTTACGTTTTCCGGCCTGATCTGCAATCGCACCAAATATTGGAGCTGTAATCGCAACAACAATTCCGGCAAAGCCAATCATATTACCCCACTGAGCAGTCCCGATTTCTACATTTTTTGCAATGGTTTCACTGAAATAAGCAGCAAATACAAAGGTTTGAATAATTACGAAATAGGAGCTATTTGCCCAGTCGTATAAAGCCCACGAAAAGAGCCCTTTAGATGATTTCTCAGGATTCGTCATTTATATATGTACATGAAAAAGTATTTGAATATCGGGCGAGGCTAGCAAAGTTAAAAGGAGTTTTTTGTTCTATTTATACTCTTTAAATCTTTTTGTGTGGTTCTTCTCCTACCAAGAAGATGTTATATCAAAAATCTGATTAGAGTAGAATTGCACAAATTCTTAAAACATTTGAGCAGTCTGTGATAATGATTTTTTGAGATATTTAAGCAACGAGGTATGGATCATTGATTTATCGTAATACATGAAGGACTACATTTATTCGGTTGGGGAAACTGTATTTGAAAGTTTCTGCTTTGGATGCTTACTAGTAGATGCTAAGGGCAGAATACGTTTCACAAATAAGGCTCTCGCGGACATGCTAAATTGGTCTGTTCAGGAACTTAAAGAACTTTCTATTGATGATTTCCTAAATCAGGAAGACAAAAAAAAAGCACATAAGGCTATTATCGATTTCTTGAATAAAGGTATAAGACCTCCAAGAACCTGGACTTTCTACACAAGATTAAACAAGCCAGTAGCTGTTTCGGTAGGAGCAAAGCCAGCAACGATTAAGAACGAAAAACTTGCATGCCTACTTGTAAAAAATATCACTGAAAAAGTGATGCTTGAAAACGTGGTTAGAGAAAAGAATATAGAACTAGAGGAAGTACTAAGGCAGAGTGATCTGGCCATTAAAACAGCAGGCTTAGGGATTTGGAAATATGTGATAGATACAAAAGAACTATTTTGGAATAATGTGATGTTTGATATATACGAGATGGATCCAACTGATTTTAAAGGATGTATATCTGATTTTAATCACATGCTTCATCCGGAAGATTTGGAACTTGCAAAACAAAATATGAAACGCGCAGTATCTGGGGAACAAATACTCAATTCTACGTTCCGAATAATTACAAATAAAAAAAACCTGAAATATATTTGTGCTTCAGGTACTCCGGTTTTTAATGAAAGAGGAGCAGTAAAAGAAGTAATTGGAGTTAATATTGATATTACCAAAATCAAGGAAAATGAGCTGGAACTAGTAAGGCATAAAGAGCAAATCCAAAGTATTACTGATAATATTCCTGGCTTGGTGTTGAAACATGTACTCCATCCGGATGGAACCGATGAAGCCATTTATATTAGCAGGAGAGTACATAACTTCTATGGGTTTAAACCAGAGGAAGTACTTAAAGATTTTTCTTTGATATGGAATCAAGTATTACCTCAGGATGTCAAACTTTTAAAAAATAATATTCGGTATTCGGCTAAGAACCTTTCTTTTTGGAGTCACAAATTCCGTGTTAAAGATAGATTTGGAACCATAAGATGGTTGCAAGGAATGGGAAACCCAAAAGAACGCTCAAATGGTGATATTGAGTGGGATTCAATTTTCTTAGATGTAACAAAACTTGAAGAATATAGGATAAATTTAGAATCTTCCTTGGAAGAACGTGAAGTTTTGCTTCAGGAAATTCATCATAGAGTAAAAAACAACCTGGCAATAGTTTGTGGGCTTCTAGAACTTCAAATAATGAAGTCTGGAGATACTTCGAGTAATCAACTAAAAGATGCACGGAACCGAATACAAACTATTGCTTTGGTTCACGAACAGTTGTATTCCGGCATGAGATTTAACCATATAGATATCGAAGAATATTTTAAAAATCTACTTAATAACCTTCAAAAAACAACTTTAGAACCAAACACCAAAGTGTCGTTTTACTTAAAATTTAAAATTGATTCTTTAAACATAAATCAGGCTATTCCTCTCGGTTTGCTAACTTCAGAACTTTTCACAAATTCAGTCAAGCATGCTTTTGATAGGAAAAAAAATTTTATCCGATTACATATTAATAAAGAAGGTGACTTAATTGAGGTTTTTTATAAGGATAGTGGTAAAGGGTATAATGAATCTGAAATAAATAAAAAGTCTTTAGGTAACGAACTAATTATCACGCTTCTTGAACAGTTGAATGCTGATTATTCTATAGTTACAGACGGAACTTTTGAGCTTTGCTTCTCATTCGCCCATAAAACTAAGGGAGCTCATTCTAATTTAGATGAAAATCAAACAAGATAAACTATCCTAAATTTACCCTTAATATTGCGCAGGCATGCAAATTAAAAGGAGTTTTTCATCTTAATATTCTTAGTGTTTTTATACTATTAAGACTAAACAAAACGTTTCCATTAATTAAGTAAGCTATTATACTCGTTTAAGTTAGAGAAATTTGAGTAAGCAAGAATTAATTATTTGATGAAAAAACTTATCCTTCTACCCTTTTTCTTGCTCGTTTGGCACACTCATTCTTTTGCACAGAATAATTTCAACTTGGTACTTGGACTGGGATATTCATTCCAAAATAACACAACCTCAGTTCAATCGGATTTTTATGATACTGATACTTTTAGCTTCAGACTTGGTGGAAACTATCGAACCGGTTTAACTAATAAACTCTTTATTGAATCCGGATTAATAGGAAAATATAGCAGGGGGGAAAAAGAAACAGAGGTAGTTAATTTTGTATCTCACAATTTCAGAATACAATTGCCGGTTTATTTTGGTATAAAAGCTTCATCAAGGTTTAGTATTATGATGGGAATTGGAATTGAAAATAACCGGGATATTAAAGACATAAACCTGTTCAATAAAGATCATAATCTGCGTTTAGATTTCATTAACAAGATCAATTTTTTGTATACAGAAAGAGTTCACTTCAATGTTTATAGTAATTGGTCTGTAAGTAAATCTCCAATTTTATACTCAATAAGTAACCCTGATAATGGAATATTCATCGGGCTATCATTTCATTTTGGGAAATGAATATTAAGGTTAACGAATACATAACATCCTTGATTTTAATCCTGATTGTACAATCAAGTTGTAGTGTATACAATGAGGAAATTAATTTTAGAGTTCAGAATTTTGAAACCATTACCCCATCAACAATCGACACAGATTTAAAAATTATAAATCTGGAAGTAGATCCGGTCGAATTTGAAGCTATGTATAAGGATTATGAAGATGAAATTGAAATAGATGCTGTTTTTAATCTTTATAAAAATGGTGAAACTCTTATTCAGAATCAGGCTGCAGAAATTGAAGTGAAAGGTTCATTCAGTGCTGCTTTCGAATTAAAATCTCTAGGTGTCAAATTTGATAAAGCCTTTGACAATAGTAATAGAGAGTTAATTGATGTAGAGACTTTGCCTTTTCATTCAATCGATAAAATTAAGTCCTTCCGACTTCGGAATTCAGGAAATGACTTCAGATATACAATGCTTAAAGATATGAGCTTATCACGGTTGGCAGTTAAAGCCGAATTAGATTTAGAAGTAATGTATTCTGAACAGGCTGTTGTGTTTTTAAACAATTCGTTTTTGGGACTAATGAATATCAGAACAGAGGTAAATGGACATGGACTTTCCCGACTCTATGAAAAAAAACGAGATGATATAACACTTGCCAGCTTAAGCGCCGGTGGAGTCATTGAAAAAAAGGATGGAGATTTTGAGAGGATTGATCTTTTTTTTCAAGCCATTTCCGACCAGAATACTGAGTATTTATTGGATGAAATTGATCATTCAAATTTTATAGACTATGTAATTTTTGAAACCTATATAGGAAATATTGATTGGCCATTAAATAATGTCAGAATACTTTCAATTGATGAACAGCCATTTAGATTTGTTCTTTTTGATATGGATTTAGCAATTCTTCAAAGAACAAATATTCCTCCCCTTGATTTTATTCTAGCCCCCAAGAATGATGAAGAGCCAAACCCAATATCCAGCCTGTTCAAGTTGATGTATGAAAATCAAGAATTCAAAGAAAGGTATGATGAACGCTTTGAAGAACTTGTTAAATCGGGCTTATTATCATACAGTGTGTTTAACGAAATAGTGGATTTGTATAAAATTAATATCCAGGATTTAATCCCAACCCAGGTTGATAAATATGGATTTCCCAAATCTATGACTGAATGGATTATTGAAATGGATCGTCTGAAATACAATTTCTCTAAAAGAGAAGAAACGGCGTTAAAGGTGCTGGAATTGAATTAATAGGGCACTTTTTTACCCAACAAATTTATATCCGAATCCATGCACTGTAAGAATGTGCTTTGGGTATCTGCTGTCTTCTTCCAGTTTTTGTCGTAGCCATGCAATGTGTACGTCTACTGTTCGGGTTGATGGAAGCGCATCATATCCCCAAACCTCATTCAGCAACTGATCCCGGGTTAAAATATCCCCTTCATTTTCTACGAGAAACTGGAGTAATTGAAATTCTTTTGCCGAAAGAGTGAGCACTTCTCCCGCTTTAGAAACCACCATTTTTTTGAAATTTAAATGTACATCAGCAAACGAAAACTCTCCAATTTCAACTTTCTCTTTAGCCCTTTTCTTCTTTCTTAACTGAACTTCAACCCTTGCCATTAACTCCATCATCTCAAATGGTTTTTGCATGTAGTCATCAGCGCCGAGTTTAAGTCCCAGTACTTTATCAATAACCTGACCTTTTGCGGTGAGCATCAAGATGGGTGTTTCTATTCCTTGTTGCCTCAGGTCTCTGCAAATATCTAACCCGCCTTTACCGGGAAGCATTAAATCCAGAATAATTAAATCGAAGCTTCCTTTACTCGCTTCCTGATATCCTTTTTCCCCATCCTTTGCAACCTGAACTTTGTATCGTTCCTCTTCCAGCCGGTCTCTTATGGTCATTACTAATCCGGCTTCGTCTTCTATTAATAATATTTCAGGTTGTTCAGACATCCGCTTCCTCAATAGGAAGCGTTACAATAAATACAGAACCTTCCCCTTCTTTACTTTTTACTTCAATTTCTCCCTGGTGAGCATTCACGACTTTTTTTACTAGGCTCAATCCAATTCCATTTCCTTTGACCTGATCATTGGTAGGTTTTTCACCCCTGAAGAATGGTTTAAAAATTGAAACCTGCTCCTCAACTGGAATACCAATTCCATAATCATGTACCTGAATTTTTAGTGCAGGCTTATTTTTGGACAAATCATCATCAACTTTAAGAAGTATTTTTTTGCTATCACCGCTAAACTTGATCGCATTATTAATAAGATTAGATATACACAGAAATAAAGCGTCGGAATCCCCATAAATACTTTTCTGTTTTGTATTGATAGAATATTCCAAGTGCATTCCTTTTTCTTCGAGCAGATGCAGGCTTTCTTCTTTTATTGAATTAAACAGCTTTTCAAGGTCTATTTGAGTTAAATGATATACCCGTTTACCAGTTTGAATTCCAGAAAACTCCATGATCTGATCTATCATATCGCTTAATCTTCGGCCTTCTTTTACCATCAAATGAGCGTATTCTTTTTTTCGGGCTTCTGACTGTACAACTCCCTCACTTAAATTTTCGGCGGCAGACCTTATCACCGTAATTGGTGTTCTCAATTCATGAGAAACACCGGCAACAAACAACATTTGTTGATCGGCTAACTCCCTTGAGCGCTGAGTAAAAACTACAATCAGTACTACACTTATTCCCAGAATAAATAATATTCCAAAGCTGATTCCCAGATTTCTATTTCTTGTTTTATTTACAAAAGCATCCAAAGAACCTTCCTTAAAACTTAACCAGAATTGCCATGGTGAGCTTGCCAATGAAGCTGCAAAGTTTGATGAAAACGTTGTATCACTGGTTTGAACATTCCATTGACTGGAGTCCCCTGTTCTTATTGTTGAATAACTTTGAGACATAAAGTGCGTTTGTATTTCACGTTCTCCGGCTACGTTTAGCTTTAAACCCCCTTCCACAAACTCATCAGTTTCTCTTAGTCCAATTCTCAAACTGTCTGAGAAGGGTGTTCTTCCCCGACCAAAAGGGCTTGACTGGAACACAAGAACATTATTAAAACTGAATTGATCTAATGAAGTTGAAACATCCGGATTTGGCAATTCTTTACTTTCACCATTTGTAAAGTATACATAAGGAACTTCGTCGTTTCTTAAGAGACTAAGTGTATACTGATCATCGTAGGAATCCGAGTAGTATGTACTTGCTATATCCGGTATTATTTCCTTTCTGATTACTTCATTATCGAGTTTTATAAGCACTACATCATCAAGCTGATCCACACTTAATTGTACTTCCACTTTCTTTCCGAACTCTTTATTCGAAACCTGAATCATATCAATAAACTGCACAGGGATAGAAAGAAATGAGTCTTCACCAAATTCAGGTTGTACTCTTAGTGATACTTTATTTTGAATAGCTTCATCTTTGTTCTTTTCAACCCAATCCTCAATAGCTTCTGAAGGTTGGACAGAATTCAATAAAACCGGATCAGTAGAAAAAAGAAATACACCCTGAGCTTCTGTATCGCTTGTATTTACAACAAACACAGAATCAACTAATCCCGGATAATTACTGTTAGCTAACCAGGTTTGTAAGGATAGGCTTAAAGAAGGTCTGATGTCCTCATCAGGTGATGAAACCTGAATTTTAAATACAGTTCCTAAATCAGTGAAGACCTCATTGAAATCCTCCACAAAATTCTTTGATGCAGCCGTAAGATTTTGGTCCAGTCTTTCTTTTTCTGCATCACTCACACTTCCCAGCCATTGGTATTGTAATACTGCTAGAGTTAGCAAGGCTACTACCATTAGTCCTAAAAATGCGTATATGTATTTCGTGTTGTTCACAGCCCAAAATTACCGCCTTTTATGGCTATTAAAAAAGTTTTAGCGTGGATTTAACATCCTTAACAAAATTTTTGCGAGTGCTTAACAACTCCAACACTCAGCTTTCGAATATTGGCACCGAATTAAATCTTAAGCCAATAACGAATTATGAAAGCAACAAAACTATCCGTTTTAATTTTACCTCTGCTCTTTTTCTTTCCTCAACTATCTGATGCACAAGAACGTCAAATGATGACCTTTGATGCCAGTACCAGTCTGATGCTTCAGGAATTTCAAAGCATGCTTGTTCTTGAGAACGACGAAGTAATTGTACGTTTACGCATGGGACGAGAGGAAGCAAAAGAAGGTGTAGACCGACTTGAACAAGGAGATGTTATCCTGATGATGAATGGGAAACGTGCTACCGATATCGAAGCCTTACGATCCATTTACGATGAAATTGAAAAAGACGCGGAAATTAAAATCGGAGTTCGAAGAGGTAACGAACGATTTATTCTGAATGCAATTAAAGGAGATATTCCGGAAGGTGGGCCTCGAATGGTTATGTCAGTAGACAGAGAAGGTGACGGACCAGCTCCCGCAATTGCACCTGAACTTGGTGCTGTACTTGCCGATGTAGATGGAAAAGTTGTGATAGAACGAATAATCCCGCCACTTCAACCAGATGAATTAAAAGCATTTGAAATTCAAGGCTATGCCATTACCAAGTTAAATGGTGAAACCCCTGAGAATGCAGAACAAATACAGTCTTTATTAGCTGCGCTTGAAATAGGAGATGAGATTTCAATCACTCTTGAAAAGGAAGGCGATGAAAAAAGCATCGTATTCAAAAAACCTGAATCCCGAGGTTCAATCAACTTCTCAACCGATGGTAAGTAATTTATGAGAAGGCTATTTCTATTATTCATTTTACTGCTTTTTTCCGGAATGCTGATCTCTGAGTCGGTCATGGCTCAGAGTGCTTTTCCGAATGCCAGAGATGACAGTTACCCTTTGCTTGGTCTTAAACGTGCTAAAAGTTCCTATGAACGTGCACAAAACGAGCTTAATCGTAAAGCTGAGCTGTACAAAAAGAAGCTCATCTCTCCTGAGGAGTATGAATCTGCAGTTAACTCTTATGAGGATGCAGAAGTAAACTACCAGCAATCATTACTTGTACTTTTGTTTGAACAGCAATTCGTGAGTATTAAAAGAGCTGTTAAATCGCAGGATGATGATTCTAAAAAAAGAGTCCGTGTTACATTAGAGAATACTTCCGGAGCAACAGCTGAGTTTGCACAGATAGTAAATATGGAAGATGAGCTATTCAGATCTCTTCAACCAGATATCATCAATAATATTTATGTCTCTCTTAGTAATGATGACGGAGCAATCATAAGTTCTCCCTATGAGATCAAGCTCAATGAATTACGAAGCGGCAGCCCAGAAACAGTTGAGTTTGAGTTACTCCAGGACATAGATGAAGTAACAGTAAATATTATTTACGGAAACGGTGCATCCAGAAGTCCGAAAGTATTCCTGGAAAAAGACGCTTCTGCTAACCGGGTACTCATTCAGTCTGAGCGCTTTTCCCAGGAAGTTGAACTGGGTAATAATGCTACATATGGACTTGGTCTAGAGCTTTTTAGTGGATTAAATGACACTTATAAACTGGAAGTTCTCAATCTTCCATCGTCAGTAACCCGCTATTTCTCTGAACAGGGAGCATCGGGTCGTATTAGTCAGATTAAGTTCACTGAGAGTAAAAATAACATTTCGGCAAACTTGGATATCTCTCTGCCCGATCGTCCGACAAATGATGTACCGATGGATGAGCCTATTAGTTTTTATGTAGTCGCACTTCCTATTAATCAGTTGGATGAAGTAAATCCACGATTAAATGAAAAATGGACAGAAGCTGAAATAGAAGCTCTAAATGCCGGTTTTGTTCGACTTGAAATGATCCCTAAAGGAATTGGGCAACTGGTGATCAAAGCGCCACAACTTTATAACGAAAGTGTGGGTGAAGGTCCTGTAGAATTTACTTTCCGTGTTGTAAATGAAGGTTCGAGAAGACTCGATAATATCGAATTTGAACTGGACGCTCCGTTCGAATGGGAGAAACGGATTGAGCCTGCCATCATTCCGGAATTGGATATCAGAGAAGAGCAAACCGTTAAGTTATATCTCACTCCTCCTTCCGACATTAGTGTAGGCAGATATGAAACAAGAATGCGGTCTACTTCTTTGTCTGATAGTCAACCTGTTAACGCCGAAGACAAAACTTTCACCGTCCAGGTTGCTGCACAGGCAAGTGTACTTGGCACTACATTGATTTTATTCTTGATAATCGGTCTGGTTGGCGGATTGGTGTTCTTCGGTATCAAACTTTCGAGGAAGTAAAGCAATGGAAATCAATAGTCTATTTATCAAACCTTGCAAACTTACTGCTAAAAATAATCTTCAATTATGGATTATGAATTTTGAATTCCCTTCAACTCAATTCAAAATTCATAATTCAGCATTTAAAATTTCATAATCATGCAAAACGAAACGATCAAACAAGCCCCATTACTGGAAGCACGAAACCTGACTAAAGTGTATGAAGACGGTGTAAAAGCACTGGATAACCTTCAACTTACCGTTCACCCCGGTGAAATCTTCGCCATGCTGGGTGGTAACGGTGCCGGAAAAACGACCACCATCAATATCTTTTTGGATTTCATTCAACCCACTAGTGGAAATGCTTTTATAAATGGTATTGATGCAAATTCCGACCCGTTAGAAGCCAAAAAGAATGTCGCGTTTGTATCTGAAAATGTTCAATTGTATCCCAACTTCACGGCTATGCAGAATGTCGATTTTTTTGTTCGATTGGGAGGCAAAAGTCAATATAAAAGGAGTGATTATGAGGATGCCCTTGTACGGGTTGGACTTCAGAGAGAGGCTTTTGATAAAAAACTCAAAGATTTCTCAAAAGGAATGCGTCAGAAATGTGGGATCGCTATTGCAATCCTGAAAGACGCTCCTGCAATCCTTCTTGATGAACCTACCTCAGGTCTTGACCCAAAAGCCGGAAAAGAATTCACGCGTCTTGTTGGAGATTTAAGAGACGAAGGAAAAGCCATTCTAATGAGCACTCATGACATTTTCCGTGCTAAAGAAATCTCCGATCATGTTGGCATTCTGAACGCCGGAGTGCTTGTAGCCAGAAAAACCAATGCAGAACTCAAAGGAGTAAACCTCGAAGAGTTGTATGTAGAATATATGGCCGGTTATATGGAAGAGGTTGGAGAGCCATCTGCCTTAATCAACAATTTAAGCTAATCAGTTAATTGTTAATTGTTATTGGCGATCCCATTAACAATTAACCAATCCCTAAAACCATGTTTAAACTCATTTTTATAAAAGAACTGAAAGAGATTATCCAAAGCAGCCGGTTTACTATCAGTTTTGCGGTTTGTTCGGTTCTTATCATTCTCTCCTTCTTCATGGGAGCTCAGAACTTTTTGGCAAGTAAGGCTCAATACGAAGCTGCTGTTCAGGAAAACAGAAATCAAATAGCAGCAAACACAGAATGGACGATGGTCGAACATACGATCTCCCTTCCTCCCCAACCTCTGTCAACCATTGTAAATGGGATTTCGAATGATATCGGAAGAAATATTGAAATGAGGGGCCGAGGCGAGTTAAGAGCAAATAATACTCGTTTTAATGACGAGCCTATCTTTGCCATATTCCGGTTCATGGACCTCGAATTTATATTCGGCATCGTTCTTTCATTATTTGCAATCATTTTTGCTTATGACGCCATCAATGGTGAAAAGGTAAGTGGAACACTGAAGCTATGCTTTGCAAACTCCGTTTCCAGAGCAACTTTTATCGGCGGAAAACTGGCCGGATCATTCGTTGGATTAAGTGTGGCTTTATTAATCCCTTTCCTAATCGGTTGTGCATTATTACCAATATTGGGCATTCAACTGAGTTCAGATGAATGGGTACGACTTGCATTGATCATTCTCTCCGGACTGGCTTATTTTGGATTATTTTTAGCACTCGCAATGGGGATTTCAGCAATGGCTTCACGCCCTTCTAATTCTTTCCTGATCGGACTTGTTGTATGGATTTTTGCAGTTCTGATTGTTCCTCGTGCTTCGGTGCTCATTTCAGGCCGATTAGTTGAAGTTCCAAATGTTGATGAGATAACCGCGCAGAAAAACAGATACCGAATCCAGCTATTCAATGAAGATCGTCCCAAGATGGCGAACTTCAGCGTACCTGATGGAACAGAACCTTCAGAAGTTATGAGCTTGTTCAGTTCTCATATGAGTGAACTTTCATCTACCCGACAGGAAAAAATAGATGCATTCACTGAACGGATAAATGAAGAATATGCAAATAAAAGAAAACGACAAGAAGAAGTAGCTTTAGGATTATCCAGAATATCTCCTACCTCCGTGTTTACACTGGCTTCCACAGAACTGGCAGGCACTTCTTTACGACTTCAAAACCGGTTCATGGATTCAGCTAATGAATACCAGAATGTTTACTCAAACTTTATGACTGAAAAAACAGGTCAGGATGGTGGTGGTGGATTCCGAATGATCATGATTACCAGCGACGACCAGGAAGAACCTGAATATCTGGATCCTAATGAAATGCCTCAATTTGAATATTCCAGAGCATCATTAGGAGAAGTAACCGAAAACAGCCTCATCGATATCGGGCTGCTGATACTGTTCAATCTCTTGTTTTTCGGAGGAGCATTTGTCGCCTTCCTGAGATATGATCTGAGGTAAAATAATCCACTAGTCATTCTGAGCGAAAGCGAAGAATCTGCTAAATTTTCTATCGTGCAGATCCTTCGTCCCGAGTATTCGGGATCAGGATGAAGATTTAATAGATGTTATCACTAAAACTTAACCATCATGCTTTCCATACTTATTCAAAAAGAACTCAAGAATATTCTTCTGAGTCCCAAATTCTTTGCCACTTTTCTCGTGTGTTCAATCCTGATACTGATAAGTATTTTCATTGGCATAAATGAATACAATAATTCAGTTCTACAATATCAGACCAATCAACAAATTGCTCAACAGGATATAGAACAAGCTACCGGCTGGATGCAGGTAAGAAACCTTCTCCACCGGGAACCTACACCAATGCAAATATTCGTTTCCGGATTACACTTTGATGTAGGTCGTGTTTCAGGAATCTCGTCTTTTGATGATGTGAAACTTGTTCGAAGTCCCTACTCCGATGAAACACTCTTTGCCATCTTCAGATTCATTGATTTTGCTTTCATTGTGCAGGTAGTACTTTCTTTGTTTGCCATACTATTTACTTATGATGCAATTAATGGTGAAAGAGAGAACGGAACACTGAAACTTGCTTTTTCGAACCCGGTTTCAAGAGTTCAATATCTGTTTTCAAAATTTGCCGGAACCTGGCTTGGATTAATCATTCCGTTACTGATTCCTATCATGATTGGATTATTACTTGTGATTGTTTTTGGTGTTCCGGTCTCTGAATCAGACTGGATCAGAATTATCGGCTTGATTGGCTTATCTATCCTATATGTAACCTTTTTCATAGGTATTGGACTTTTCATTTCATCAGTCACCAGAAAATCATCGCTTTCTTTCCTGTTACTTCTGGTAATCTGGATAAGCGGTGTATTAATTCTCCCAAGAATGGGAGTTATGGCAGCCGGACAAATTGTTGATATCGAGTCTGTTGCACAAATTGAAGCCAAGCAGGAAGCCTTTGAAAGAGAGCGCTGGGAAAGCTATTCCGCTTCACTTTCTGAAATCTGGGGAGAACGTGAACAGGAAATGGAAGGAATGACTGAGGAAGAACGTCGCGCTTATCGGGATGAAAAAGAATGGGAATGGTTAGAAGTAGATGATGCAGCCCGAAAACAGGTACAGTCTGATATCATAGAAAATAACCGCACACTTCTGGAAGAATCTCAGAATAGGAAGAAAGTTCAGGAACAGCTGGCCTTTAATCTGGCTCGAATTTCTCCGGTTTCATCATTTCGTTTAGCTGCTATGAATCTTGCCGGAACCGATATAGATATGAAAAGCAGATATGAAGAAAGTATGAGGCAATACAAAGATGAATTCACCAAATTCACCGAGCGTAAACAAGCCGAGTCAGGTAATAGCGGTGGATTTCGCATTGAAGTTGATTCTAACGAAGGTGTTAAACTCGATTTTGGAAGAAACGACCAGACTCTGGATACCAGTGACATGCCCAGATACTCAGCTCCGGTAGTTCAGGCAGGAACCAGTTTCGGTAACAGTATTCTGGATTTCGGACTATTAATTGTGTTTATCATTGCCACTTTTGGAGGCAGCTTCTTCGCTTTCTTAAGATATGATATGCGATAAAATAGTATAAGAATGTAAGATTGGTAGGGAGATAAGCATTGATTTGTTTATCTCCTTTTTTGTTACATGTTTTCAAACTTTAAATCTCTCAAAAACAGCTTTATCCAATTCCTCCCAGTGATCCGGATGAGCAATACTTACTAATGCCTTTGCCCGTTGATGCAGGTTTTTACCATACAAATTAGCAATACCATATTCTGTAACAACATAATGAACGTGAGCCCTTGTAGTTACTACTCCTGCACCCTGCTTTAGAAACGGAACAATCCTGCTTATTCCTTTTTTTGTGATTGATGGAAGAGCAATTATTGGTTTACCTCCCTGAGATAAAGAAGCCCCCCGAATAAAATCCATTTGCCCACCTACCCCGGAATAGTGATAGGTTCCAATAGAATCCGCACAAATCTGTCCCGTCAGATCAACTTCAATGGCACTATTTATAGCTGTTACTTTGGGATTTTGCCTTATTACTGCAGTATCATTTACATAGGCAATATCAAGCATCGCAACCATGGGGTTGTCATCAATAAAATCATACACCCGTTTTGAACCCATCACAAAACCGCTTACTACCTTTCCTTTGTATTTAACCTTTTGAGATCCATTAATTATACCCTTATGTACTAAATCAATAACTCCGTCCGCAAACATTTCGGTATGGATTCCAAGATCTTTATGGTTCCCCAAACTCTTAAGTACAGCATTTGGAATCGCACCTATACCCATTTGTAGGGTAGCTCCATCTTCAACCAGCTCTGTACAGAATTCTCCGATTTTCATTTCAGTCTCATCGGGTTCAGGAATATGCTGTTCTGGTAGCGGGTCATTCACTTCTACTAATGCATCTATTTTATTGATGTGAATAAAGCCATCTCCATGAGTGCGAGGCATATTTGGATTGACTTGAGCTATAATTTTTTTTGCTTTTTGGGTTGCCGGGAAACTTCCAACCAAAGAAACACCAAGTGAACAATAACCGTGTTTATCGGGAGGTGAAACATTCAACATCGCCACATCAACAGGCAAAATATCCTTACGAATCAGACCGGGCACCTCACTTAAAAAAATTGGAATATAATCGCCCCTTCCATTATTGATCGCTTTCCGAACGTTCGAGCCTACAAAAAAAGCATTTACGTGAAAACTTTTAGCATACTCAGGGTTTGAATAAGGCGCCTCATCTTCCGTATGGATGTGCACAATTTCAACATCTTTGAGTTCATCTGCCCTTTCCACCATCGCTTTTACCAATGTAATCGGGATCGCATTTACACCATGAATTAACACCCTTTCTCCACTTTTAATGAGTTTCACAGCTTCAGCAGCCGTTTTGTATCTGGTCATTTCTTCTCCTTTTTATTATAGAAGAAGCTTACTTATTGTTTGTGAAGTTGATATAAATAAAAAAAGGCTATCCATTCCCGGATAGCCTTTTATCAACCTATTGATTAGTCTGGCTAATAAGATCTAGTTGGACAAAGCCACATTCCATACTTTATCATAACCAAACTCTGCTTGCTTTGAGGTCAATTCCTCGATCGACTGTTTTATCAGGTCAACGATAATGTCTTTCTGACCAATTCGGTTCAATGCATTCAAATCATTGAATTCTTCACGATTGAAAGGTACTCCCGGTCCCTGAATAGTGCCCTGAATCCAAGTGTTAGTGGCTCCATCGAAAGCCTGAGTTTCTCCGGTAACCTGATAACTCACAACCGGTAAAAGAACAATTTTATCATCACTATCTGAAGCCACACGGTAATCAATTGAGATATTCATCAGAGCATCCATGTTCATATCTCTCAACAATGTTGGAGTAGGAGCTCCATCAGCAACTAAGGCTGTAGTTCGACTTTCCAGTAGTTCTCCTAATGACGATGGAATTAAGCGTTTTGTATCTCTTAAATTTTTGCTGATATACTTCTCTGTATTTTCATCTTTTGGCTCATAAAACTGATCATAGATCGGATTTGAAGTGATTTCATCTACATCTACTACATTCGCTCCGTAGTCGTTTTCCAGCATATCGGTTAAATCACTGTAAATGTTTTCAAGGAATTGATTCCAGTAAACATCGTCAAGCTGGGGAAATTGCCAGGTAGTTGTAGTGGTAGTTATCACTTTATATGAACCGTAATCAGTTGTACTTTCACTGCTTTCCTGCTGAAAAAGTACGCCTTCTACCGAAAGTGAAGCAATTCCAATCCGGTTGATATCAGAATTTAAAGGGCGTGCATACCAGGCATTGGAAGAAGTAGATTCATAAGTGAATTTTCCGTTTTCAGCTTCAAACTCTCCTTTTGACCGAACGTAAGAACGTCCATCAGTATCTCCTGTAACTGTTACCGGTACCGTATCATACGTTACTCCCCTTTTCTTGAAATAGGGAAATTCATTAACAGTTTGTGTCCGGTCTTCTTCAATTAACGTTACTTGAAGATGATTGCCACCTTTCACCCAGTTGGTTACATCTTTTCCGGTCGGACTTCCACCATTAATATGTTTGTGCTTAAATGCATCTGCGGGAATTGTGATTCTGTTTTGAACCGGAACAGATTGAAAGTATGCAAAACCTTTTGCCCCCACCGCGCTGGTAATTAAGGCTACCTGAACTCTCTTACCTTCTGCCGCAGCGCTGTAATCCAGCTCCAATTCAAGTGATTCTGATAAATTCACTTCTGCACCATTTGTCATCCCATTGATACTTTTGATTGTAACCATTGGAGGCGCGCTAATTGTGAATTCTGAAGATTCTCCGTCTGCGTTTTCAATACGAACTGTTTTGCCGGAAGTATCATCATGGTCGGTTAAAACCATATATACTCCCCCACCATAACTTGTAGCTTCTACCCCATCTACTGTTACCGTACCATCCAAAGCAATTACCCCAATTCCTCCTTCAGGTTTAACAAACTGAACACCAACGGCATTTTGTCCGGCTTCCCAGTCTTCAGTACCAAGTGTGGAAATTCCTACATCAGCCGGGTATAGATTTCTTTGATAGCTTCCTATAACTGCTATTTTGGAGAAGTCTTTCTCTTTTTTTGTCATTAGTTTTAAAGCAACTTTACCCATTTGTTGCTGAATAGTAGAACACGACATTAAAAGAAATGATACCCCGAAAAAGCCAATTACTAATTTTCTCATAATTACCCCATGATTTAGTTCACACTTAATTTCAATGAATAGACGGGCGTTTTCTATCACCCAAACGGGGTATTTTAATTTAGCAGCTAAACAGGATTTAATGAGTTTATTCTGTTGTTATTACACTTTGAGATTTCTTTTTTTCTATTAATTTTGACTGATGATATCTGATAAAGCAATACAACATGCGATAGGCGAGCCTCTTTTTAGAAGCAAAAAACTAGCTTGTTGTATTACAGATAAAAAGCTTCGGTTTACTTTTGTGAATGATGCTTTTGTACAGATTTCGGGGTATACCCGTGACGAACTTATAGGTCACTCGGTATCTATTCTTCTCGGAACTAATATTCTAAAACTGGCCTGGGAAGAATTCTCCTATTTTTTAAAGAAAGGACGCAACAGAAAAGATACTTGGCCTTTATTCCATAAAGATGGAACCAAAATGCAAGCTGTAATAGAAACTTCAACCATTGTGATTGAAGGCACATCCTACATCCTTACAGTAGCACTTGATATAACCAGAGAGGCAGAATTACAATCCGAACTGTCTGAAACTCAAAAATTACTTTCAGATACAGAAATCATTTCAGGCAGCGGAAGTTTCGAATATAATCCTGAAACCGGAGAGACTACCTGGTCGGAAGGAATGTTCTATTTGTTCGACCTGAATCCTTCTGATCCCAAACCTTCGTTAGAAGAACAACGGGCAATGCTCCCTCCGGAAGATTTGCAAAAATATCAGGAGGCCATACAAAAATGTGTAACAGAAGGAACCGATTTTGATTTAATAATCCGCTTGAATCTACCTGAAAGAACAAAGTATATCCATTCTGTTGGTAGGAAAGAAAAAGATAAAGAAAACTGGGTATTCGGGTCGTCTAAAGATATTACAGAACAAAAGAAGGCACAGCTAAAAATCGAAGAAAGTGAAAACAGATACCGGATTTTAACTGAATCTCTCCCAAGTATTATTTGGACTGCTGATTCTGAAGGATACCTCGATTATATGAACCGACATGGTATGGCTTACTTTGGAGCTAAACCTAAACACTTGAAAGACTGGGAGTGGAAAAATTATATCCATGAGGAAGAATGGGAAGAAGCCGAACGAAAATGGGTATTCGGAAAACAAACAGGAACAGCCATAAATACTGTAAACCGACTTAAATCAAAAGATGAGAAATATAAGTGGTTTCAGGTTTTAATCATCCCCCAAAAAAATGAGTTTAATGAAATAGAGGCATGGATTGGAATAGCAACCGATATCGACCAAAGAATACAAGCTGAAGAGCAACTTTTATTAGCTAACACAAGATTACGTGCTTTAATTGATGCCTCTCCTGTTGCGATTTATTCATTAGATTCAAAAGGTATTGTACAAGATTTCTGGAATCCGGCAGCAGAAGAACTACTGGGTTGGTCGAAAGAAGAAGCTATAGGAAAGTTTCTCCCTCACGTTAAAGAAGAAAGCCAATCTGAGTTCCTTGAAATTGCCGAAGAAACCAAATCAAAAGGTAAAATTTCCCAAAAAATTACCCGACATAAAAAATCAGGTGAAGAGGTAAACATAGAAGTAACTGGCGGATGTATTTATGATGAACATGGTGAGGTCTCTGAAGTTCTGGTTACCGTAATGGACATGACCGAAATTGAGAACAATCGGAAAAGAATAGAGGAATCGCTACAGGAAAAAGAAACGTTGCTTCAGGAAATTCACCACCGCGTAAAAAATAATCTGGCTATTGTAGTAAGCTTACTTCAGCTTCAGGTTTTTCGTTCTGAAGATAAATCTGAACGGAATAAACTTACAGAAGCTCAGAACAGAGTTCACTCCATCGCTATGGTTCATGAACTTCTGTATCAATCGGAAGACTTTTCATCAGTAGATTTAATTACCTACTATGAAAAATTGATCCGCACCATTATAAATAATATGCAGATTGATAGTTCAAATGTAGAACTCGATTTGGATATCGGAATTAGCTCATTGAATATTAATCAGGCTATACCCCTGGGACTATTAATTAATGAATTAGCAACTAATTCTTTGAAATACGCTTTTAATGATGAAGAAAAACAAGGAATTATTGGATTAAAGATTCGTCGAGCTGGAAACCGCGTTTTTGTCACCTATTCTGATAACGGTCCGGGCTTCGATATGAGCACTGCTGATTTTGAATCCGGTTTGGGTATGAAAATCATTGATTCTCTTATAACTCAAATGGATGCGGAGTACGTAGTTGACTCAAAAGGTCACTTTGAAATTGAACTAAGTTTTCTTGAAAAAGGCGCCGGACCAATTGAACGGGCTAAGGACTAGATTTCATTTTTGTTTCAAATGGATGCCAAGTCCAATTCCTCCACCAAAACCATAAAATTTATCATTAATGTCTCCATGAGACTGACTTAATTGATAGGTAGTGTGAATATTAATGATAAACCCTTTTACTATTTCAATATCAAATCCAAGTCCTATACCTGCATTGGTAAAAAAACAGTTTGTGTTGGAATCATAACAGTCTTCGAAACGATAAAGCGTGTTATCAATACCAGCACCGGTCAGGAAATGCAACCTCAATCTTTTGCTTTCCAGTAAATCACGTTGGTATTCTATCCCAAAACTAAATACAGTTTCCGATTCATACTCCTGAATAAAAAAATCATCCTCGCTCTGATCAGGTAACACAAGAAATGATACTTTCAAGTTATCCTCGTACGTAAGATCAGTTGTGATATACAAAGCCAAACCACTAAGTGTGGAAACTGAAACCCCCACAATCTTATCCCGATATTCTTCCGAATCTTGTGCAAATGAGATTTCAGAAATACATAAAATAAATAGTATGATAAAGAGAATGAGCTTCATTAAAACCCTATGAATCGGTTGCACCAAACAGATAACACAGAACTTCAGCAAATAGTACTTCTTTGAGCTTATCTCATCAACTTCTTATAAGCAATTCGATGAGGTTGATCTTCATCAATTCCCAATCGCTGTTTGCGATTTTCTTCGTATTCCTGATAATTCCCTTCAAACCAATAGACCTGACTGTTCCCTTCGAAAGCCAGAATATGGGTAGCTACCCGGTCGAGAAACCACCTGTCGTGAGAAATCACAACGGCACAACCTGCAAAATTCAGTAATGCTTCTTCAAGTGCACGAAGGGTGTTTACATCCAAATCGTTGGTAGGCTCATCCAGTAATAGCACATTAGCTCCTTCTTTCAGCATCTTTGCCAAATGAACTCGATTCCGCTCCCCACCGGATAAATGCGCTGTCTTTTTCTGCTGATCGCTACCTGTAAAATTGAATCGGCCTACATACGCTCTGGAATTGATTTCTCGGTTTCCCAACTGAAGGATATCATGTCCACCCGAAATCTCTTCCCAAATGGTTTTATTAGGATCCAAAGGTCTCTTTTGATCCACATAGCCCAGTTCTACCGTTTCACCTAATTCCAGTGATCCGCTATCAGGTTGTTCTTCCCCGATGATCATTTTAAATAGTGTGGTTTTACCCGCTCCATTGGCACCGATAATTCCAACAATTCCACCGGGAGGCAGCTGAAACTCCATATTCTCCACCAGCAACTTGTCTCCATACCCTTTGGAAACACCTTCCGCCACAATCACTTTATTTCCAAGTCTAGGTCCGGCAGGAATCACGATCTGCATATCGTCCTGACGTTTTTCATTTTCCTGAGCCAGTAAATCTTCATAGGCATTAATACGTGCTTTGCTTTTTGCACGACGACCTTTAGGATTTTGTCTGATCCACTCCAATTCCTGTTGCAAGGTTTTCTGGCGGTTGGATTCCTGTTTCTCTTCCTGCTTCAAACGATCTGATTTCTGCTCCAACCATGACGTATAATTTCCTTTAAATGGAATTCCTTCACCACGGTCTAATTCCAGTATCCATCCGGCCACATTATCAAGGAAATAGCGATCGTGAGTCACCGCAATAACGGTTCCTTCATATCTGGCTAAATGCTGTTCTAACCAGCCTACTGATTCTGCATCCAGATGGTTCGTTGGCTCATCCAGCAATAACACATCCGGTTTTTTAAGTAGAAGTCGGCACAATGCAACACGTCGTGCTTCTCCACCAGAAAGTACGGTAACAGGAGTATCACCCGGAGGACAACGCAGAGCATCCATCGCCTGATTTAACTTGGAATCCAGATCCCATGCATCAAGATGGTCAATTTTTTCCTGTAGTTTAGCCTGCTTCTCGATAAGTGCATCAAAATCTGCGTCCGGATCTCCAAATGCAGCATTTACATCTTCGTATTCTTTGATCAGATCAACCGTTTCCTGAACGCCTTCTTCTACAATTTCTTTAACCGTTTTCTCAGGATCTAGATGCGGTTCCTGAGCTAAGTATCCAAACGTGATACCTTTTTGTACACTTATATCGCCCAGATAATCCTTGTCTTCTCCTGCTATAATCCGAAGCAAGGTAGATTTACCGGCACCGTTTAATCCGAGTACTCCGATTTTTGCTCCATAGAAAAAGGAGAGATAAATATCTTTAAGAACGGTTTTGTTGGGTTTGTGAACTTTGCTCACCCCAACCATGGAAAAAATAATCTTCTGGTCGCTCAAGGTTTTTGATGTTTAGTTAGTTTTTGTCTTGTATGGTCATTCTGAGTCCTGTCTGCCGAAGAATCTGCAAAATTATTTGATTTTGCAGGTCCTTCTCCCGAATTCTCGGGATCAGGATGACTTAATAAATAAAGAACCCAAAGGTACGGAGAGTTGAAGGGTTTTCAAGGGGTGAATTTTGCATTTCCTATCTTTAAAAACACACCCCTAAATCCCCTCTCAAGAGGGGACTTTTAATTGTCGGAACACAATAAAGTATAATCGAAGGCATCAACAGCTTGATATTCCGCAGGATAAAAATTATCTATAGCTATGGATACAAACATATTTTTAATATTTATCACCGGATTTTTTTTAGGAATGATTTTTCTTCGCTGGATTTCGAATAAATCGAATAGATCAGATGATAAGAAAAAGGATTCTACCCAAACTGGAACTCCCGAAAATGACCGTGCCTCCTCGCCCGGAAAAAACAGAACACGCTTATAATTCTTCGGACAGTGCCCGATCCCGAGGGTTTCTTTAAGTCAAAACAACGTTACTTCACCAACTGCATTTTTCCGGTTTGTACGTACTCCCCGGATTCGTATCGGTACAGATAGGTTCCGGAACTATAGGTGCTACCATTCCAATTCACTGAGTATTCACCCGGATTTTGACTTTCCTGTACCAACACTTCCAGTTCTTTTCCCAACACATCATGAATACTGATTCGCACTTCTCCGGGTTCACGCACCTGATACGTTAAGGTGGTTCCCGGATTAAACGGGTTAGGATAGTTTTTAATAAGATTTAATTGTTCCGGGAGTTCTTCTGCTTCAGCAGATGTAGCAGTTGCTGGTTCTAAAATGATGTCGCCGCTATCCGGCATTACAGTAAACCAGCTATATCTTGTAGTTCTGATTTCAGTAGTTCCGGTAGGCACCGCTTTCCCATTCTGACTCACACTTACAGAATCCCAACCCTCCGGTATCTCCCGCATCACTGTTACAGGCTGATCATAAATCTCACGGTCTAAAGAGTCGCTTACCTGTACCACGATCTCATTTTCATCAGCTGATACTTCGGTTACCGAAGCCGCGTCTCTGGATTTGATGTACTTAACTACATCCACAAATGTAGCCACCCAAAAAGTAGCTTCGTTTTCGTTCATATATTCCAAATGATCTGCTAACTCCCGTGATGCTACCGGAGAGTATCCTCCGTCATCATCAATTCCATGCAGAAGGAATACGGTCCAGCCCTTAGCTCTGGCTGCATCATCCGCTCTGCCATTAAAATCGCGATCCCTTTGAATAGAACTTTCTGAACCTGCAACCATGGAGCTGAGAAGATTAAAATCAGACGGACTCCCTCCAATTACCTGTCCACTGCAAATTCTTCCGGCAATAAATAATTCACTCACTAAATCTGAATCACCGATGTTACAATAGGGGTAAGCAACGGTTAGCGGATTATATCCCGGGATATTGTTTTTGATATCCTCAATCGCAAACTCATATTCCTCTCTTTGCTGCTCTACTGTAAGAGTAGTCAAGTCCGGATGTGTAGCCGTATGAACCCCAACTTCATGACCGTTTTCAACGGCGGCTTTAAGCCCTTCCCAATCAATGGGTCTCCAGTTCGCTCTGGTTAATGCAAAGAAAGTGACTTTATAGTTGTATTCGTCAAATAAGGGCAGTGCCACCGGAAGCTGATTGGCGTCATTGTCATCAAACGTATAAGTAACTACAGCAGGTTTGTTATCCAGCCAACGGGCAAGTTGATATTTTTCTGCAATGGTTTGAGCCTGACTTAATACGCTGGTTGTCATAAGAACGAATAACAATCCTGTTATATATCTGATCATATTTATATATGAGTGAATGTGATTCCCTAAAATAGAAAAGTGCATAGAGAGATGCTTTAGCTCATTCACCACACATTCTTAACCGAATGCAGTTGTACCGGAACTCCCTTCCCTTTTAGCATTATTTCTCCCAGATGACTCGGCAGATATTTCTGATGTAACTGTAAATCTTTAAATAAGTCATCTGAAATCAGGAGCTCTTTCTCCAAGGCATTGCACTGATCCTGTATGCGTGCGGTGGTGTTGATCACATCCCCGTGATACGCGATTTCTCTTTTTACGACCCCAACTTCAGTAACGACCAACTCCCCGCCATGAAGTCCTGCTTTAAATTCCGGCAGCACTCCGAATTCGGAAGTATAAAACTCCTTTCGTTCATACAGCTTTCTTTTGAAATCGAAATAGAAATCGATGCAGGCATTTTCTTTGATTCCCTTTTCATAATCCCAGCAAATGACAGCCTCATCCCCCACATACTGATAAATCTGTCCATTATATTGTTGAATAATTTCATTCAGATCGTAGAAACACTGCTGAATAAGTCTGCTGTACGTGAGATATCCCAACTGCTCTGCAAGAGTAGTGGACGACTTCAAATCCAGAAACATGAAAATCTTCTTTTCCACGCTGGGTTTCCGGTATTTACCAAGTACCATATCAATTAATACACCGGGACCGAATTTTTTATTGACCATTCTGAGGAAAGAATGCAGGGAACTGGCAAGGATAAAAAAAGTGAGAATCGAAAAAATAGCCCGCTTTCAATGATAAAAGACCGGGTAATGGTGGTGGGGATATCTGCTTCCCAATTCACAAAATTAATCGCAATCCGGATGATTCCCCCGACTAGTAAGGTATAGGCAACAATTTTGATCAGAAACTGATGTCCCAGTGACCTCCGTTGCAGCCATTGTTTTTCGAACAGGATTTCCAGCATTCCATATAACACTCCCGTGATTGTGCCTATTATAAATGCAAGCTGAAAACCTTCCAGCTTGGAAATGGGAGCCGTGACTTCCACCCCCATTTCTCCGCCTACCCCGATTCTCCTGAGAATATGATAAATCAGGGACGCGATTATCCAGAAGAGTATCGTGGATACAAAGAGTTTTAGTTTATGCTGATTCTGAACGTTCATCAGCACAATGTACCATTACCCAAGGATATCGGCGAGTGCTTCTTCTACTTCTTCGAAACGAAATTCGAATTTCTGTACCTGAAGGGCTTTGGGTTGCATCCGGATGCTATCCATAATGGGTTTCGCGCCTTCCCCGTACATCACCTGCAAGGCAAATTTAGGTACACGGAATAAATTGGGACGATTAATGACCGATGCGAGTGTTTCTGCAAATTCATTCATGTCCACCGGATTGGGCGCACAGACATTGTATGCACCGGACAAATCTTCCTGCTCTAATGGAAAAATAAGTGCTTTACACAAATCGGTACGGTGAATCCAACTCATAAATTGTTTTCCGTCGCCTACCGGGCCTCCCAGTCCGAATTGAAATGGAGGAACCATTTTCTCCAGTGCTCCTCCATTCTTTTCCAGCACGATACCAATACGGGGATTCGCCACCCGCACTCCGAACTCCGTGGCTTTCTGTGCTTCCGCTTCCCAGTCGATGCAGACCTTTGCCAGAAAATCTTCTGGGTCAGTGGAAGAAGTTTCATCCAGCACTTCATCTCCGCGGTTGCCGTAAATGCCGGATGCAGAAGCCGACACAAATACCTCCGGTTTGCTTTCTACTTTGCCCATAGCTTCCACCAGTTGGCGGGTGGAATCGATCCGGCTGTTGTAGATGCGTTCTTTTACTTCCTCATTCCAGCGCTGATTAAAAATGCCTTCTCCCGCCAGATGAATCACGGCATCCGCTTCGTTCATGGCTGCCACCAGATCGTCCTCCCAGCTGATAAATTGCTGGTTCTTGGCCGCTTCGTCTTTGTATTTCTTCGGGTTTCGGGTGATGATGGTGAGATAATGTCCCTGTTGCAACAACAGCATGCGTAATTCCTGTCCGATAAATCCCGTCCCGCCGGTGATGAGTATGTGTTTCATTTGTTTACTTCAAAATTTTTAGAATAGAACTTAAAAAGACATTACTACATTCCTATATGAATTATTAGTATATAAGTTATTGAAACAAATTTCTCTTTTAGAAAACCCTTTTGAAAGAGTTTTAAGCCAACATATAGAACTTGAACTGATTTCTTTAATCTCAAAGCGCATTGTTTACTATAAATAATTGTTAATTCAATTAATTATGCGTATTAATATTTAAAACATCATTTATGATTAAATAACTTTATCAATATCATGACTACTAAATTAGACATCTATACAATCAAGATTAGAAAACAAAGGGAAAAGGACAGTTTTTACCCATTAGATGATATTGAAGGAAATCATTTAGTTGATATGATTGTCGAGTTTGAAGAATGGTTAGAACAAAATCCACAGAACCTGACTAATTACAATAAATTACTAAAATATCGTGACCCAGAAGATCAGGATAGTAGAACTGAACAGAGAGAAAATGGAAATAAAAGATTTTATTTTGGACTCTTTAGATCGGGAGATTTTGGGTATTCATCAAACTTAGATAATATTCATACAGGAGAAAGAGTACATATACAAACTCCAGAACAGGCTAGTACTTACCCGTTAGCTGCATCCTTTTATGTACGTTCAGGTTTCGTTACGGGGCTTTTAGGATTACAAATTGATGGGCGTTTTTCTATGAAAACTCAATTAGCTTTAGCTTTTCGCGAATTTTTGAGAAACGAATATGAAGACTTATATGTAGAATTCAATACTTACTTACCAAGTGAGGCAATTGAGCAGTTAATTAATCAAAGTACTGCGAGTGAGTTTTCTTTTATAAAGTATAATGCTGATAGAGACGCTTTTAATAATATTGGAGGGCTTGAACCTGAAACAGTAAAAGCCAAATTAGTATTAAAAATTGAAGATTATAATGAAGGATCTTTACGCATTTTTAGACGCAACCTTATGAATGCAATTAATGATAGGAATAGTCGATACATTGAAATAAGTACTGGTGGTGATGTATTTGATTATGATGATTTAAATATCAAAATTGAAAGAAATGGTCAAAAGAAAACTTTAACACTTGGTCGTTTAGAACGAATTCGCGGAAGTGTAGATATTGATCATAAAATTGAAAGAAACGAGATAACAAACTATGCAAATTTTGAAAGCATAGTAAATGCCGCGAGGTCGGAGTTACTGGAAGTTGGTGAAACTTTAGCTGATTAATATGCAATAATGTCAAGCAAAATCGATATAACAGATATACTTAAAGCACATGTCCAAACACTATATGATGCCAGATAATCCCAATTGGAAGATGATAAAAAGAAAATAGACAAGTGGGATGTATTCTGGTTTTATGTATTCCCAAGTGCCATAATTACATTATTATTCATTTTTATCGATCTCAACCATGACAAAATTATTAATGCAATCTCGATTTCATTATCAATTTTTGTCGGTTTACTGTTGAATCTTCTTGTATTAATTAGCGCCCAATTAAAAAAAGAGACCTCCGCTTCACTCAAGTAAAAAGACTCCAGTATATCAGAAAGAGATGTCCAGTTACGACTCAAGAAGAATTTTTTGATTAAAGAATTGTATAGTAATATCTCTTACCTAATCATTGTCGCGGTAATAAGTTTAGTAGTTGTATTTATTGGCTACATTTTTAGTAGTACCTATATACCGTATTTATGTGTAAAAATATCAATTGTACCTAATTTCATAGTTTACTATTTATACCTTCATTTATTGTTAACATTATTCATGGTACTTAAAAGAACCTATCTAATTCTCGAATCTGAATTCAAATAACTAGTCTCCTTTTCCAGCTAATTAATCAACGACTTTGTAAATGGATATAAGTATAACTATAATATTCAAAGCTAAACTATCATCGATAGGTAAAGAAAGTCTCAGCTCTTATTTTTATTTGTTCCATAGTCTTTCAGAATTTTCAATAAGATATAGCAGCAAATCCCTCTAATAGTTTCAAAAAAATCCATGCGGCGGGAGCGGCGAGGATAAGGGCATCGAAGCGGTCGAAGAAGCCACCATGACCGGGAAGCAGATTGGAGGAGTCTTTCACCCCTGCTTTGCATTTATGTCTACCATGTCTGGTTAACACCATAAATTTATTATGTACTTAACAATAAAATATTTAATACCAAAAGTAACATTTTAAACTCTTGTTCCTCATGTTAATACATTTAAACCTCAATTAAATACAGAAAAATGTTACGGAATAAATTATTACCAATCTTAGTGATAGTCGCTATTTTCACTAGTCAATGCGATAATCCTTCATTCGACACTATAGAGCCAGAAGTAAAGAATAAACCTGTAAATTCAGATGTTATTCAAACGGAAACGGCAGATACACTGGCAATTGAACCCGGAAAACCCGCTATTAATAAAGAAAAATTTGGTGGAATGTCCGGCTATTTTTATGATACTGAATGGTATACCACTTCTACTAATTATAACATTGATAAAATAAAAGGGAGAACTGTCACAGGAGACTTCAATGGAGATGGTAAAGATGATGTAGCAGCAATGTATGATTATGGAAGTTCCAGTGCTACCATTCATGTATTCTTATCAAAAGGAATTACTCCTTATAACCAATCTGGTTTTACTTATCAGGGAAATAGTGGCTGGTGGTCTGTTGGCTCAGGTAATTATTCTGCTCCAAATGTAGCTAGACGTTTTGTTTCTGGTGATTTTAATGGAGATGGTAAAGATGATATAGCTTCTATTTATAATTATGGTTCTGGAACCGGAGCCATTCATGTATGGCTTTCAACCGGAACCAGCTTCTGGTATCAGGGGAATAATGGCTGGCGTACTCTTTCTCAGTACGATGTTACCAAACTTAATGGAAGAGTGATTGCAGGAGATTTCAACGGTGATGGTAAAGATGATATAGCCGGTTTCTATGATTATGGATCAAATACTGGAGCAATCCACGTATTTTTATCCACTGGTTCTTATTTCGCATATCAGGGAAACGATGGCTGGCGTACTCTATCACAATATAATGTTAATAAATTAACCGACAGATTAGTGTCAGATGACTTTAATGGTGATGGCAAGGATGATATTGCTGGTATTTATGATTACGGATCGACTGATAAGATACATGTGTTCTTATCGACGGGAACGTACTTTTCGTATCAGGGAAATAACGGGTGGTATACTTTACCATCCTCGGGAAATAATAATAATGCGTTTCAGATTGTCGCAGGTCAATTTAATGCGGATATAGACTCTAAAGCTGATATTGCATACTTCAAAAGACCCGAAGGGTATGTAACTGTTAGTGAAATGACTTATGCTCCTTTTAATCAATGGCCTTTAAATTATATGAAAGGGACAATGCGGTCATCATCAGGTTCTAATTTTAATTCTTTTTTATCTGGTGTTACTATTGGAAGTTCCTATGTCCCAATACCACCTTCATATGATTTTTTGATGGGTGAGTTCTTTCACAATGATAAACAGATCATTCTTACTGGAAATTTTGATGGCGATGCTAATAATAGCAGTGAAATCTATAGCTTTTCTGAAGTACAAACATTCTATTATTTATATCCGGATACATACATTCCAAGAGTTGCCTCCAGTTTTCTTACTACAGATATTAAAGTTAATAATTAAAGAAAAGGGAGCTTTTATAGAAGCTCCCTTTTTTTATACTAATTCAATATACCCCTCAAAAACACCCATGCGGCGGGGGCGGCGAGGATAAGGGCATCGAAGCGGTCGAAGAAGCCGCCGTGACCGGGAAGCAGATTGGAGGAGTCTTTTACCCCTGCTTTACGCTTCATTTTACTTTCCAGTAAATCTCCGATCGGGCCAAAGGTGGCCACCAGAATAGAGAGCGGAATGAGTTGCAGGATAGTGAGCGGAGATTCGTAGGGAACGGCTAATAAAAAGAGGTACGCTGCTACAAAACTACCAAGATAGCCCGAGAAGAAGCCTTCCCAGGTTTTATTGGGACTGATAGTCGGAGCCAGTTTGTGTTTACCAAAAGTCTTTCCACCGAAATAAGCGAAGATATCACTTCCCCACACCATGAATACGACCGTCATGGTAAGAACAAAACCGGTCTGAGCTTCGCCCATTCCGGATATCATCATCAACGAAAGAATACCAATGGGAGCATACAATCCGGCAAACAAGGTGGAAGTGAGTTCAGAGAAATTATGCGGAGAGGAATTGAAGGTTTGGAGAGCTGCAAACAAGACAAAGATCCCGATTCCAATTTCGAAGGAATAGGGAATTTCCTGAGAAAGCATCACCCATAATCCAATGGTATAAGGAAATAACAGATCCACCGGAGATTGGGCGGCGTCGAGGATTTTAATGATTTCATGAATGGTGAAAAAGCCGATGGTAATCATCAGCCCTTTAAAGTACCAGCCTCCCATCCAGGCCAGAAAAATAAAGAGTGCTGCTGCCGGAACGGCAAAAGCCACCCGCTTAGCTAAGTCGCTCAAGATTCCTCCTCATCATCCGAATCCAATTCGGGCGTGGAGGCATCGAGTTCTTCCAGTGCCGTGCGTGCTTTCTTTTCAAATTCGACGGGAACGTACAGATAAATCAACGCCATCTCGCCAATCACCAGACTGTAGGCAGTGTCCCGTTTGGAAAGAATATTTGACGGGATTTTTAAATTGGAAAGGTAATTCCGTGCTAAGTCCATTTCGTATTCGGTACTGCCTTCTTTCACACATACCCAGTTTTCAATGTCGTTGGGTTTGGGATGCTCAAATAAACTCATGCGTCTGACTCCGTTTTCATTCTATGCATAAATAAAAGCAAAGCTGTGGTAACAATCACGCTTAGAATAATCAGCATCCAGGGCATGGGAACATCGCTGGAAGTACCGGCTTCCAGAAATTCCGGATTTAAGGAGCCGTACACTACCTGACTTCCGTTATTGATGAAATGTAATATCATCGCAGGAATTAGGCTGTCTGAGAAGTAGGTAACATAGGCGAAAATAAACCCCAGAAAACTTAACGGTAATAAGTTCGATGGCTGTAAATGGTATGCGCCAAACATAAATGCAGATACAATAATCGCTGCCCAGATTCCCCAGCTTTTTTCCAGTGCCCGCTGTATATATCCGCGAAACATTACTTCTTCAAAAATAGCGGGAACCAGTGCAATATAAATCAGGCCATAAATCATGGCATTTTCTGATTTAATGAAGCCCGTGATTATTTCCAGCATTTGATCCTGCAGGTCCTGAAAGAAACTCAGACCCGGAAAAATCCCCATCAGCCATTCAAAGAAATTGATGTTCAGCCAACCCAGTAATCCAACTATTCCCCAGGAAGATACCATGAGTAATACTGCCAATAAGATATTCCGAACAAGATTCGGGGCTGTTTTAAGCCGCAGAAACTCGTGGTGTTCTCCTTTACGGGTGTGCGCTTTGGAGATGAGATAAGAGGCTAAGCCTATCACTAAAAACTGACCAATGGAATTAGCCTGAAGCTGAATGTTTACATTCTGAGTGAGAGCCTCAAGTACCACTTGAGGATCAGAAAAGCTATCAAGTGTGGGAATAATCAGGATGATGGAAACTATCGCTCCAATAACCTGAAATGATATTAACCCAACAAATAGCCAACCAAAGGCAACGGCCCAGTGGCTAAAACCATTTCTCTCTATCCAGGAAGGAAGAGGAGGCTGTTCAAATTCGGTGTAGCTAATTTCTTCTGAAACCTGAGTCGCCTTTTTTTCCTCTTCCATCTATGCTGGTAAACCTGAATAATTAATCTTCGCTGGCAAAAACCTTTGCACCAACCAACCCTGAAATAGCGTTCAGGATTCCAAGAACAGCAGCACTAATTAACACAGTAACTATGCTGATGCCTGGTTCAGGAATAAACCCTTTTGCCATTTCCATCTGATCATCGGTCATGTTTTGTGCTTCAAGGTTTGCTATTGCCCAGTCATATACCGCCTGATTTATTTCAGGATCAATTAAGGTAGTCCAAACCCAGGTGATTAACGTACTAATAACAACAGCAACCAATCCGGCCATAAGCCCAATTAATGCTCCCTTTCCTATCGGGAAAGTGATATCAAATTCTTTTGCATAATGCCGGGTAGCAATAAAACCTCCAATCGCACCGAGTAAACATGCAAATGTTCCTATTGCCTGAGATACTGTAAAACTAGATCCGGTTGGTTCACTTGCTACTGTCATATACTGACTTACCAAACCCAATACTGATAAAACGACTGCGGCAATTAAACCGCCAATAAAAACGGAGGTCCAGTAACTGGCGTTTTCTGCTGTCATTTGTTCATTCTCCATAGTAGTTCTCCTGTGTGTTTATTCTTTTGAAAAATTCGTTGGTTAAATAAAGAGCCAGTGATACTCCAAACGAAGCTCCCAGCCAAAATCGTGAATGTAATGTATTAGACCAAATTGAAAAATAATTCACTAATACATCAACGAAATTTACCACGATTGACGCTATTATTAGTTTCAAAAGTAGGGAATTTATTACAGTAAAAAATCGGGGAATTAAGGGCATTAGAAGTACCATAACAGCAAATCCTCCATAAATGCCCAGACTTCTTGAGCATACCGCCATACTTTGTCCATTAATTGAAAATGAACGTTCAGGTATCTGATGGCAAACAGGATCAAATACCATGTGTTGCCAGCTGTACCCTCCTAAATCTGGATGATTGAAAAGACCGGGACCCAATCCAATTATTAATAGCCCAGAACTAACAATCAGAAGGGAAATGTAGAGCCCCTTTTTTTGAGCTTTAACTTTCATGCTTATTACTCCAAAACCTCTTCCTTGAACCGCTCCAAAAAATATGCCGGGGCTCTGCATGGTCGTCGACTTTTTTCATCCATAAAACAAAGATCTACTTTACCCAGAACACATAATTGATCACGTTTTTTTGCACTTACTTTATACCAGGTTTGTAACCGAACGGATGGAGTATCAAAAACCATCACTTTGATAACAATTTCCTCATCATAGAATACCGGAGATTTATATTCGAGTTCGGCATGTATAACAGGCAGCATAATCCCTTCCTCTTCCATTTTTTGGTAGGAAAGTCCATAAGAACGAATCATTTCAACCCGTGCTACCTCAAAATATTCTAAATACCGGGCATGATATACATTTCCCATTTTATCCGTTTCTCCGTAGCGGCTTCGAAGGGTATAATTGAATTCTATGAGAGGTGATTTTTGGGGAAGTTCCACAGTCTAAGCTTTTTGAAAGGCGCCCATATCTGAATACTTCTCGATTCGTTGTTCGATAAGTTTTTCCGGCTTGAGTTTCTTCAATCGTGTAAGGCTTTGCTTGATTTGTTTTTTAACTGCTTCTGCCGAAGCTTCATGATCGCGATGGGCTCCACCTAAAGGCTCAGGAATAACTCCATCAATAACTTTTAATTCCTGCAGATCTTCAGCCGTTAGTTTAAGAACTTCCGCAGCCTGTTCTTTGTAATCCCACGTTTTCCACAAAATAGATGAACAGGATTCCGGAGAAATAACTGAATACCAGGTATTCTCCATCATATACACTTCATTTCCCATTCCAATGCCGATGGCTCCTCCGCTGGCTCCCTCACCAATTACAATAGTTACAAACGGCACTTTGAGTAGGGCCATCATCTTTAAATTCTTAGCTATTGCTTCTGCCTGACCTCTTTCCTCGGCTTCAAGTCCTGGAAAAGCTCCGGGAGTATCCAATAAAGTGATAATCGGCACATTAAATTTCTCTGCCAGTTTCATCAATCGATAAGCTTTGCGATACCCTTCCGGGTTTGCCATCCCGAAATTTCGATACGTCCGTTTTACTGTATCACGTCCTTTTTGGTGACCAATAATCATTACAGACGCCCCATCAATAGTTGCAAATCCTCCGACTATAGCTTTATCATCGGAGTGGTAACGATCACCATGTAATTCAACAAAATTCTCTGTAATAAGCTCTATATAGTCGAGGGTGTATGGCCGATCCGGGTGGCGAGCTAACTGAACTCTTTGCCAGCGAGTCAGATTTTTGAAAGTACTTTCTCTAAGAGCATCAACTTTCTTCTTTAAACCACTTATCTCTTTATTCAGAACTCCATCTCCAACAGAAGAAATATTTTCCAGTTCTTCTATCTTTTTCTCTAAATCCGCAATTGGTTGTTCAAAATCTAAATACTGCATATCTAATTCTTAATCATCTTTATTGGAATATACATAACTAAAACTGCAATCGGGGTTCTTTCTAAAGAGCTCCGAAAATGCTTCTCATTTTAATAGCCCAAACCCGCCACATAGCTTCCCGTACAATTTTCTTCGACATTTTTGAGACACCTTCTTCTCTTTCACGAAAAATAATTGAAACCTCTTTCAGCTTAAAACCAGCTTTCCATGCTCGGAAATGTAATTCAATCTGAAAAGCATATCCATTCGATTTAATGCGATCTAATGCGATATTTTCTATTACTCTTCGATGGATGCATTTGAAACCGGCTGTGGTATCAAAAACAGGCAACCCGGTTATTGTTCGGGCATAAATATTAGCACTGTATGACAAAATGAGTCTGCTTAATGGCCAGTTGATAATACTTATTCCATTGGCATACCGAGACCCGATCGCGATATCTGTATTTCCACTTCTTACTTCCTTTACCAGCTTGGGAATATCTTCGGGAGAGTGAGAAAAATCTGCATCCATTTCGCACACATATTCATACTTATGTTCGATTGCATACTTAAACCCTGCTACATAAGCTGTGCCTAAACCAAGCTTACCACTACGTTCGATTAAGTGTATTCTACCTGAAAACTCCTGCTGAGCTTCTTTGACAACTTCTGCTGTTTTATCCGGTGAACCGTCATCAACAACAAGTATATCCACCTCCTCTTTCAGAGAAAGAAGCCTGTCTATCATTTTACGGATATTTCCGGATTCGTTGTATGTAGGAATAATGACTAGTGCTTTATCTACCATGATTACTGTCCTTTACCTTTTATCATAGTGATAAGTGTGATGATGAGGATTTTCATATCCATTTTAAGTGAAATATTTTCTACATAGAATAGATCATATTTCGTTTTTTCTTTTACATCATCCAGAGAGGAATCATATTTCCACTTAATTTGAGCCCAGCCTGTTATCCCCGGCCGTACTCTTAATCTTCTTGTATATAGAGGAATCTGAACCCTGAATTGATCAACAAAATGTGGTCGTTCCGGCCTTGGACCAACAAGACTCATAGATCCCCTTAGAACATTACAAAGCTGAGGAATCTCATCTAACCTTAATTTTCTCAACCAATACCCAGTTTTGGTTACCCTGGGATCATTTTGAGCAGCCCATGTAGGGCCTGTTTCAGACTCTGCTCCATCCCGCATAGTCCTGAATTTATATATGGTGAATGGTTTACCCCCTCTTCCTACCCTTTTTTGTTTATAAATAATTGGGCCTGCGGAATCAAACTTGATAAGTAGAGCAATTACTGCTAAAAAGGGGAGTGAAAGAATTAGTACAACTAATGATACCGTAACATCTAAAATACGTTTGACTCCCTTTTCCCATAATGGCATTGGTTCCGGAGAAATCTCAATCAGAGGCATTCCAAATATCTGATTAGTCTTATTCAAACCGCTAACTAACTGATAGAAATCTGGCAATAATTTAAGGGTTATATCCGGGTGATCTACTTTAGAGATTACATCAATCAGGTCTTTTCGTCTATCGGGTTCAACTGCCACAAGTACATCTTGAATCTGTCTTTCTTCGATAATCTCGGTAATATTATCGAGATGCCCGATAACTTCTTCTTCTTTAATTCCGGTTTCCGGGTCAACAACTTTACCATTTACTTGTACGTAACCTAACACTTCCATCCCTAGTGTTTTATTTCGATTCAAATCATCATAAGCTACTTTTGCATTATGCCCCGTTCCAACAATAATGGTTCTGTGTAACCCTTTTCCATGCTGAGCATATACTCTTTGAACAGTGCGTATTATAAATCGGTTTAGTGCACTTATTACAAATACGAATCCCCAGTAATAAAAAATAATTGATCGATCTACCGTAAAAGAGGATTCTTCTCCAAAATCCCAGAAAAAGTATAAAATCAGAGCCCCTATTGTTGTGGATTTAAATACTTTAAAAAACTCATCCAAGCGTGAGACTAGGTAAAGTTTTTTGTAAAGCCCTGAAACAACAAAAATAATTACCCAAAAGGTACTTATTATTATCCCTGCCGCTACTAAATCGACCCCTAAATGTCGTAAATGAACATTTATCGTCTCTGTAAAAAATAGATGGAAAATAAACCAACTAGCCAGGACGATTAAAAAGTCCATAATGCTGGTAAATATTACTTCCCGATATCTTTTTAATTTACTCAATTAAAAATTCCGCCTGATTGATTAACTTCAAAGACCCGAAAATAAGCATTTTTATAAACGCTGCATAACTTTGTCATCACTTAAATAATCCAGTTTGTACACTCATTTAGCCTCTTGTTCAACAACAAAAGCTCGTTTAGGAAAATTAGCTACCGCTCATGGAGAGATTGAAACCCCGATTTTTATGCCTGTTGGGACTTTAGGAACAGTAAAAGCAGTTTCTCAGGATCAACTTATTGAACAAATAAAAGCT
The DNA here is from genome assembly GCA_017795005.1 of Balneolaceae bacterium. GTDB lineage: Bacteria > Bacteroidota > Rhodothermia > Balneolales > Balneolaceae > RHLJ01. The sequence goes on from CP051242.1 coordinate 3,367,830, forward strand.
CAGATTATCCTCGGCAATACCTACCACCTATATCTTAGACCCGGTTGTGATATTATTTCTGAGGCAGGTGGATTACATAAATTCATTCAATGGAATAAGCCAATACTTACCGATTCCGGTGGATATCAAATATTTTCTCTTTCTAATAATAGAAAACTTGAGGAAGAAGGTGCTTTTTTTAAAAGCCATATTGATGGATCAAAACACTTATTTACGCCTGAAAACGTAGTTGAGATACAGCGCATACTGGGTTCGGATATTATGATGCTTCTTGACGAATGCCCTCCATATCCGAGCAGTTATGAGTATGCAAAAAACTCTATGGAACTAACCCATAGATGGGCTAAAAGAGGTCGAAAGCATTTTCTTGAGACGACTCCGCGTTATGACCATAAGCAATTCCAATTTGGGATTGTTCAAGGCGGCACCTATAAAGACCTACGGATAGAATCTTCTAAATTTATGGCTGATCAGGATTTTGAAGGAATTGCAATAGGGGGGCTTAGCGTTGGAGAACCTATTCCATTGATGTATGAAATGACAGACTTGAATACAGATTATCTTCCAAAAGAGAAAGCCCGGTATTTAATGGGGGTTGGAACTCCGGAAAATTTAATTGAATCAGTAGCTCGCGGAATCGATATGTTTGACTGTGTTATGCCCACGAGAAATGCCCGGAATGGAATGATTTTTACAAGATATGGAAAAGTAAATCTTCGAAATGCTAAATGGAAAAACCATCATGAAGTACTGGATAAAGACTTCCCAACAGATTTATGTAATAAATATACGATGGCATATATCCATCATCTTATTAAAGCGAATGAGATACTTGGGTTGGCGTTAGCCTCACTTCACAACCTGACATTTTATCTTTGGTTGATGGAGGAAATTCGCACTCAAATTAAAAAAGATACCTTTGGAGAATGGTATCCAAAAATGGCTAAGCAAGTAGATGAACGTCTTTAAGATTTTTTCTCAATGGCTCGATTAAGAAATTCAGAGAAATCATTCCCTACAAAAAAAGACTTCAGCAAGATATCTATATCCATCCAAATAGAATAATTCTGGAGATAATACAGCTCATAGTTCTCTTTGTCTTCCTCGGTTTGAATTCTCGATTCGTTCATTTGAACGGTCCCCGTCATTGCTGGTTTTAGTTGTGGATTCCTTAAAGAAGTATTTATAGAACCACCAACTAAGCTCATATCTCCTTTCAGGATATACCAGAATAAAATCAGTCTATTTTTCCATTTGTTTTCTTTTGGAGGGTTATAGAAATTAAAGTTGCTTACTTTCTCTTTTCTATATTTGCTAAATAATATTCCCGGTAATGTTATAGGTGCAAGAATTATTAAAAGTGGGAATGCAATTACTATATCCATACCTCTTTTTAAAAAATGGTTTATTCCTTTTGAAAAAGAAAAGCCTACTTCAACTAATGGAATCGACTCCAGGTATTCTACATTCGATTTCCCAAGAATAAAGTCCATGGAATCGGGAATTAGTTTAAAAACTACTCTCTCATTTTGTAGAATGGATATTTGTCTAAGCATATTCTTATAAGAAATCGAGGATAGAGCAAAGAAAACCTGATCGACTTTATAAACCTTTATCAATTCTTTTATATGAGCGAGCTCTCCTAAATCTCCATCATTGACTTTATCAATTCCTACGGTCCCTGTTATCTCATAATTCCAATCTGGTCTGGAGTGAATTTTTGATTTAATCCCGTCAGTATGATCCGAATCGCCCACTAAAAGAACTCTCAACCTTTTTAATTTACCAGTTACTTTTGCATCATTATTGGCAAGGTTTATTTGAATCAATTTTAAAAGAAGCATCAAAAACAAAGCAGCAATCAGACCGTAAATAAGTGCCAACCTCGAAAAAGCATACTCCCTTACAAAAAAAGTAATTAAAGCTACTCCGGAATAGGACCCTATTATTGCTTTAATCTGATTTGATATAGAATCTTTTTTAGATCGGAAGAGATCCAGAAAGCCTCCTATAAATAGATAAATAAGAGATGCAAGAAGATTAATCCACAGAAATTTAAGATTCTGAATATCTGTAAAAACTTCATAGCTAAATTGGAATCGAATCAAAAAACCAAGTATTACAGATACATTTAAAAGTATAAGATCCGAGGTCAAATACCCGATTATTAGAAAATTACTCGTTATAACTGAGATTAAAGCTCTTAACCAGATAGCTGAATAGATAAAAATCTTAAAGAAAAAACTATACCTTGAACTATGATGCTTATCGAAGAATTGATATAGGGCTTTATTAAATACTCGAATATATCGTAAGTCTCCTTTTTTTGAACTTTCTCCTTTATAGTGAATGATGGAAGTTTCAGGAACATAATCGATATGATATTCGGTATCCTGTACCCGGTAACATAAGTCAATGTCTTCTCCATACATAAAGAAGCGTTCGTCAAAGCCTCCCAACTCTTTCAATAACTTTGTACGCCAAAACATGAACGAACCTGACAAAACAGGTACCGAAGCTTTTTCATTCTCTTCAACTGAATTCAGGTAATACTCTTCAAACAATTTGCTTGTTGGGAAAAGAGAACTTAACCCGGTTACTTTTGAAATCGATGACCATAATGTTGGGACTGATCTTTTAGACTCTGGAGCGAATGTTCCATCTGGGTTTAGAATCTTACACCCTGCTGCTCCGCAAAGAGGGTGGTTATCCATATGTTCAACCAGTACTGAAAAAGTATCTTCGCTTACTAACGTATCAGGATTTATAATAAGTGTGAAGGTTCCTTTAGCTTCTTTTATAGCCTGATTGTTTGCTTTACCAAACCCTACATTTTCCAGATTTTCTATATACCTGATATCAGGAAATCTTTTTTTTAAAAAATCGACAGAGCCATCATCAGAATTATTATCCACGACAAAAATTTCTAAAGTCAGATTCTGCTCTGCCCTTGAAATTGAACTTAGGAGATTCGAAATATACTCCCGAACCTTATAGTTCACTATTATTATCGATATGTCAATTTCTTGCTTATTCAAGGTGAGTTAAAGTACCCGATAAATCTATTTTATGATAACAACTTTCCCAATACCTTTCTCTGCGCCACCCTTTTCTAAAGCAACAATGAAATAAACACCCGTACCTAATTTATTGCCATTGTAGTCCATCCCATCCCAGCTTACTCTTCCACCTTTCGTTTCAATCTCTTGGACTACTGTTCCATCAACTCCAAGTACTTTTATTTCTGTTGATTCACTCAATCCCTCAATTACAACTTGAGAGTGCCTTTCATATAAAAATGGATTTGGAAAAACCTTTAGTTCTTCCATTTTACGTTTTGGTGTAATAGCAAGGTCTGAATAACTTATCAGGCCCAAATCTGTAGCAATAAAAACTTCTCCTGTTTCATCATTAATAGTAATAGAAAGAATATTATTTGAAATTAACGGACTGTTTTCCGTTGTGAACCTTTTTTCGATTCTACTGCCTTCTTCATTTAATAACCAAAGTCCTTGGTTTACGCTACCTATCCATTTTTGATTTGCTTCGTTAACAGCCATCGCCGAGACGTTTACATCTCTTAGTAGAAATCTGGAAATAGCTGAGGTATCTTCATTAATTAACCATTGAGCCTGATAATCATTTGGGTTAGTGCTTTCAATTATAAACTCAGGAAATATAAACCTTGCAATTCCTCGGGCTGTACCAATCCATACTTCTCCGTTTTTATCTTCAATTATAGATGTTATTAGTTCATCTGGTAAATTTGCGTTATTTGCCGTTAGTTTTCGATACTCATCATCTGAAGAATCTGTAATATCATTAGTATCCATCACTAATAAACCTTTTCCGTTATAACTGAAGTCAGTTAGAGAAATCCACTTTTGATTTTTAGAATCCACAAATAAATCAAAATATAAATTATCTGATGGTATGGATACCTTTGGGAAATTGAGCCATTCATCAGAACCTGCCTGCTGCAGGTTTAGTGGAAAGTTAGAATCGAAACTAACTGCCCACATATTATCATTACTATCTCCTCCTAACCCGGAAATTACCACAAAATTTCTATTAGGTGTTACTCCTGTTAAACCAGTATTGGAAGCGTTAAATACAGTTATTTCATTTGTATTGATAGTATGCTTTACTATACCTCTTCCCCATCCTCCAAAATAGTAATCGTTTGAAGTATTGGATAATGAGAATATTGACCCAAAGCCAAATGAATTCAGTTCCTCACTTGTTCTGATATTATAATTACTCCATTCACCTTCATTAAATAAGTAATATCCGCGTACAGGATTAAAAGGATCTGATTGTGGAAATGCAATTGTACTGGTTGAGATGAGTGTATTGTTTACATATTTCATCTTACTAAAGAAATTCAGATAAGGTCCTTCAGGAATGCTTTGAAATACATTATTTGTATTGTCTAAATCTATTGTGAGAATACCTTCATTAGAAGTGCCAATATGAAGTAAACCATCGGATTCTAATAGTGATAGAATCGTAGAATTTGTGTTAATATTTAAAACTTCATCACTACTGGAAATATTCCTTATCAAAATTTGTTGACCAGATACAGCATAAAGTACATCTCCATTTTTATTAAATTCTGAAATTGAATTTGATCCAAATTCATTGGTTAAACTCCAAATCTCGTTATTTAGGCTATAGACACTATCTCCTGAAATAGCATATACATTAGAGTTAAACGCTGTTACCTTTTTTGTAATACTATTTTCAAAACCTTCCGCCTCAGAATAATTTGACCATGAATCGCTGTTTAACAGATTATTATTCAGATCAGCTATTGCGACTCCCCTAGAAGTTGCACAATAGATAATGTTATCAGATATATCTATATCATTTATCTGTATTCCTCGATCAAATTCTCCAACTTTTAAAATACTAGTTGTTACAAAGAATCCATTTAGATCAAAAATTACTATTCCAAAATCCGTTGCTACATATAATTCATTCTCATGAATTAATAAGTCATTTATTTTTTTTGAAGAAAATTGATTTACTCTTGCAATATCTTCATTCTTTTCAAATGTACCTTCTTCAATATCAAATAGATCTATTACTCCATCTGGATAGGCAAAGATAATCTTATTATTAAGTTCGTCTAAAACTGAATAAGATGGATCTAGGCGGTGTAATCCATCAATTGTTGTATAGGTTTTTGATATTTCTCCCTCTGAAACAGTAAATATCCCCCCGAGTGTAGCTGCGTAAAGCTCACCGTTCGTATCTATTGTTAATGAGTTAACTGTAGAAAAAGATGAATAAATACTCCAAGACTCTAGATCTTGTGAAAAGCTATTAATAGCTAGAAATGCCATTAATAAAATAAGAAATGATTTTTTAGGAAAAGGCATAAATGTGTAACTACATCGTAATTAATTATTGATCGTAGCTTTCAAACATATAACACATTTTAGAAGTTAAACTTGCCTTTAATTTAATGCTGTAAGTATAAAAAGAATCTTTTTATAAAGTTAAATAAAAAAACCCTTTCTTCGCGTGAGCGAGGAAAGGGTTGTGTAAAGAAAGAAGAGGCGGCGACCTACTCTACCGCGAAGCAGTACCATCGGCGCTGCAGGGCTTAACGTCCGTGTTCGGGATGGGAACGGGTGGGGCCCCTGCGCAATAGCCACCTCAATCTAAAGTCTTCAATAAAAAGAGTTCTTTGACATGGGAAGAAGTTATAAAATAAAGGGTGTGTATGTAGAACTTTGCTGGTCTTGCGCCTGCCGGGAAGGCAGTGCAAGCCATATAAACAAAGCCAATGGCCTGATTAGTACGGCTCGGCTAAACATGTCGCCATGCGTACACCTGCCGCCTATCTACCCGGTCGTCTTCCGGGAGGCTCATAGGGAATACTTATCTTGGAGCGTGCTTCGCGCTTAGATGCGTTCAGCGGCTTATCACTTCCGCACATAGCTACCCTGCGATGCATGCGACCACACAACAGGTACACTAGCGGTGCGTCCACTCCGGTCCTCTCGTACTAGGAGCAGCCCTCCTCAGTATTCCTACGCCCACAGCAGATAGAGACCGAACTGTCTCACGACGTTCTGAACCCAGCTCGCGTACCGCTTTAATTGGCGAACAGCCAAACCCTTGGGACCTTCTCCAGCCCCAGGATGCGATGAGCCGACATCGAGGTGCCAAACCTCCCCGTCGATATGAACTCTTGGGGGAGATAAGCCTGTTATCCCCGGAGTACCTTTTATCCTTTGAGCGATGGCCCTTCCATGCGGTGCCACCGGATCACTAAACCCCACTTTCGTGCCTGCTCGACCTGTATGTCTCGCAGTCAAGCACCCTTATGCTTTTACACTCTACGCACGATTGCCAACCGTGCTGAGGGTACCTTTGGGAGCCTCCGTTACTCTTTAGGAGGCGACCGCCCCAGTCAAACTACCCACCATACACTGTTCCCCGCAAAGGGTTAGACTTCACCTGTATCAAGGGCGGTATTTCAAGGGTGACTCCACAACGCCTGGCGACGCCACTTCAAAGTCTCCCGCCTATCCTACACATGATACAGCTAAAGCCAATGTAAAGTTGTAGTAAAGGTTCACGGGGTCTTTTCGTCCCGCTGCGGGTAATCGGCGTCATCACCGATACCACAATTTCACCGAGCTCATGGCCGAGACAGTGCCCAAGTCGTTACACCATTCGTGCAGGTCGGAACTTACCCGACAAGGAATTTCGCTACCTTAGGACCGTTATAGTTACGGCCGCCGTTTACTGGGGCTTCAGTTAAGAGCTTCGCCGAGGCTAACTCCCTTCCTTAACCTTCCAGCACCGGGCAGGTGTCAGTCCCTATACATCGCCTTGCGGCTTAGCAGAGACATGTGTTTTTGGTAAACAGTCGCTTGGGCCTTTTCACTGCGCCCCTCCAAAGGAGGGGGATCCTTCTCCCGAAGTTACGGATCCAATTTGCCTAGTTCCTTAGCCATGAATTACTCGAGCACCTTAGGATACTCTCCTCACCCACCTGTGTCGGTTTGGGGTACGAGCTCTTCGGACAAACTACGACGCTTTTCTTGGCAGCATGATTACCTCCACTATCCCTTCATCGTGAGAATCCGGGTACTGTCGGGGTTCAGCCTTAACGGAAAGCGGATTTGCCTACTTTCCGGCCTACGCCCTTTAACGTGCATTCGTCAGCACGCGGGAGTGTCACTTCTGCGTCACGCCTTAGCCTAACGTCCGTCGAGGTAGCGGAATATTTAACCGCTTTGCCATCAGCTTCCCCGGCCATACCGGGTACGCCTTAGGTCTCGACTAACCCTGATCCGATTAGCGTTGATCAGGAACCCTTGGGTTTACGGTGGAAGGGTTTTTCACCCTTCTTATCGTTACTCATGCCTACAGTTTCGCTTCCAGTCGCTCCAGCACCCCTCGCGGGTACACCTTCGATGCAACTGGAATGCTCCCCTACCGAATTATTCATTCCCACAGCTTCGGCAAATGACTTATGCCCGATTATTATCGACGCCGAGTCGCTTGACTAGTGAGCTATTACGCACTCTTTAAAGGAATGGCTGCTTCTAAGCCAACCTCCTAGTTGTCTGAGCAACTCAACTTTCTTTGATCAACTTAGCCATTATTTAGGGGCCTTAGCTGGTGGTCTGGGTTGTTCCCCTCTCGCCGCAGGACGTTATCACCCTGCGACTGACTGCCTGGTGGCTCTGTGCCGGCATTCGGAGTTTGTCAGGGGTTGGTAGGCGGTGAAGCCCCCTAGCCCTATCAGTGCTCTACCTCCGGACAGACAAAACCAGACGCTATACCTAAATATATTTCGGGGAGTACGAGCTATCTCCAAGTTTGATTGGCCTTTCACCCCTATCCACAGCTCATCCCAAGACTTTTCAACGTCAACGGGTTCGGGCCTCCATGGCGTTTTACCGCCACTTCACCCTGGCCATGGATAGATCACTTGGTTTCGCGTCTACCCCGCTGTACTGCGCGCCCTGTTCAGACTCGCTTTCGCTACGGCTGCACCCCTTAGGGGCTTAACCTCGCACAACAGGAGTAACTCGTAGGCTCATTATACAAAAGGCACGCCGTCATCCACATACATGCAGACTCCGACCGCTTGTAAGCACACGGTTTCAGGTACTATTTCACTCGCCTTCTCGGCGTTCTTTTCACCTTTCCCTCACGGTACTGGTTCACTATCGGTCATACAGATGTATTTAGCCTTACCGGATGGTGCCGGCAGATTCACGCAAGGTTTCACCGGCCTCGCGCTACTCAGGATACCCGCCATAAACTAATCCGTACACCTACAGGGCTTTCACCTTCTGTGGCGCTGCTTTCCAGGCAGCTTCGATTTAAGATTACTTTACTTACGCAGGTCCTACTACCCCTGACGCCGTAGCGCCAGGTTTGGGCTGTTCCGCGTTCGCTCGCCACTACTTACGGAATCACTGTTGTTTTCTCTTCCTCCCCCTACTTAGATGTTTCAGTTCGGGGGGTATGCCTCCTCGAAAGGATACCCTCGAAAGGGTGGGTTGCCCCATTCGGAAATCCACGGATCACAGCTCTTGTGCAGCTCCCCGCAGCTTATCGCAGCTTTACACGTCCTTCTTCGCCTCTGTATGCCTAGGCATCCACCGTGTGCCCTTACTCGCTTTTCTTATATGACTTGCACGACCCACTCGCGCAGGATGCAAGCCTAGCTTTTTAGGTTCTATTGTGGTCTGGATGTGGGACGAACCGCATCCAGATACCTTGGCGTATTACTTGCAGATCATCGCTGATCCACACGTAACACTGAGTTTAATACTTTGCAGTATTAGACCTTTATTTTACATTGTTACTTCTTCACCATGTCAAAGAACTGCCCGTAGCACGGGCGGGCTGTTTGGAGTACCTTCACGGGCGCTGCGCGCCTGATTCAACATCCCTTAAACATTCGTTGTGGCAAGCTTTGGGACAACCGTCCTCTCAGTTACTTACCTAATCAGTATTTCAAAAAATTTCGTGGAGCTACGGGGATTCGAACCCCGGACCCCCTGCTTGCAAAGCAGGTGCTCTAGCCAGCTGAGCTATAGCCCCAAACACCTTGTGGGCTTGGGAGGACTTGAACCTCCGACCTCACGCTTATCAGGCGTGCGCTCTAACCACCTGAGCTACAAGCCCCGCTTGGGCATCTCGCACAGGCAGCCTGGCCGCCTTCCGGCGGGGCTCTGCCCGCTGTATAAAAAGAAGCAATAAACAGATTGTTTGACACGAGCTTGCGCAGGTTCGTCGATTACCAAAGTAATCCGCTCTCCTTGAAAGGAGGTGATCCAGCCGCACCTTCCGGTACGGCTACCTTGTTACGACTTAGCGCCAGTTACCAGGCTTACCCTAGGCAGCTGCTTCCCGAAGGTTAGCGCACCGACATTAGGTACTCCTGACTTCCATCGCTTGACGGGCGGTGTGTACAAGGCCCGGGAACGTATTCACCGCGTCGTTGCTGATACGCGATTACTAGCGATTCCAACTTCACGGAGTCGAGTTGCAGACTCCGATCCGAACTGAGATTGGTTTTATAGATTTGCGCCCCATCGCTGGGTGGCGACCCATTGTACCAACCATTGTAGCACGTGTGCAGCCCTGGACGTAAGGGCCATGATGACTTGACGTCGTCCCCACCTTCCTCACTACTTGCGTAGGCAGTCTGGCTAGAGTCCCCACCATTATGTGCTGGTAACTAACCACAGGGGTTGCGCTCGTTGCGGGACTTAACCCAACACCTCACGGCACGAGCTGACGACAGCCATGCAGCACCTTCCATAGCGTCCCGAAGGAACTTTCTGTTTCCAGAAATAGCGCTGTGGATTTAGCCCAGGTAAGGTTCCTCGCGTTGCATCGAATTAAGCCACATGCTCCACCGCTTGTGCGGGCCCCCGTCAATTCCTTTGAGTTTCATCGTTGCCGACGTACTCCCCAGGTGGCATACTTAATGCGTTAACTGCAGCACTGGCCCCGAAAGGCCAACACCTAGTATGCATCGTTTACGGCGTGGACTACCAGGGTATCTAATCCTGTTCGCTCCCCACGCTTTCGTGCCTCAGCGTCAGTTGTAGACCAGCAGGCCGCCTTCGCCACTGATGTTCTTCGTAATATCTATGCATTTCACCGCTACACTACGAATTCCACCTGCCTCTTCTACACTCAAGACTGCCAGTATCCAAGGCCATTTTACCGTTAAGCGGCAAGATTTCACCCCAGACTTAGCAGTCCGCCTACGCACCCTTTACACCCAATGATTCCGGACAACGCTTGCACCCTCCGTATTACCGCGGCTGCTGGCACGGAGTTAGCCGGTGCTTATTCACCAGGTACCGTCAATCCAGGGCGAACCCCGGGCTTTCTTCCCTGGCAAAAGCCGTTTACAACCCATAGGGCCGTCTTCCGGCACGCGGCGTGGCTGCGTCAGGCTTTCGCCCATTGCGCAAGATTCCTCACTGCTGCCTCCCGTAGGAGTCTGGGCCGTGTCTCAGTCCCAGTGTGGGGGATCATCCTCTCAGACCCCCTAGCTATCATCGCCTTGGTAAGCCATTACCTTACCAACTAGCTAATAGCACGCAGACCCATCTTTACCCGGCCGAAACCTTTAACAACTATGGCCATGCGGCCCCGCTGCATTATGCGGTATTAGCACCAGTTTCCCAGTGTTATCCCCCAGGCAAAGGCAGGTTATCTACGCGTTACTCACCCGTCCGCCAGTCTCCAGGAATAGCAAGCTACTCCCTTCTCCTTCGACTTGCATGTGTTAAGCCCGCCGCCAGCGTTCGTCCTGAGCCAGGATCAAACTCTCCATTGTAATATAAATATATAATGTCTTGAGCCGATCCTACGCTCACTCTCATTCAAAAGAATTTCTCGAGCTCTCGCTCGCACAAACAATCTGTCTATTGCTTCTCAATATTCTCAAAGAACTTTGTTCCGGACACTCAAATAATTTCCTAAACAGAAACCAAAGATACGGGATTAATAATTCAGATGTCAACCTTTTTTAAAAGAAAATCTGATTTTTTTTTATCAATAAATCAATGGCATAAAAAAAGAAGTATTGGAATACACCAATACTTCTTCAAAATATTTAAAAGAAGATTATTTCTTCTCTTCAGAATCTTCGTCGGTTGATTCCTCTTCTGAAGATGCTTCAGTTTCAGTAGCCACTTCTTCTGCTACAACTTCTTCAGTAGTAGTATCTTCTTCAACAGCTTCTTCTACTTCTTCTGCAGCCTGCTCTTCAACTACTGATGTTGCTTCAACTTCTTTGTTGGTAGTAGTAGGGGTATTAGATTTACCAGCTCTTCTCGTACGTTTTTTCTTAGTAGCTTTACCTTCAGGTTGGATATCATTGTAGTCCACTAATTCAATCACAGCCATTTCAGCACCGTCACCTTGTCGGTGGCCAATTTTAATAACACGCGTATAACCACCTGGACGATCTTTAGACTTAGGCCCTACTTCATCGAATAAAAGTGAAACCGTGTTTTTGTCTTGTAATGAAGAAAAAACTTCTTTCCTATTATGATGTGTATCCTCTTTAGCTCTTGTGATCAGAGGCTCAACAAATCTTCTTAATTCTTTTGCTTTAGCAACCGTAGTTACAATTCTGTGCTCTTTTACAAGCGCAGTAGTAAGAGCTCGCATCGTTGCTTTTCTATGCGATGCTGTACGGCTAAGCTTTCTACCTTTTACTTTATGGCGCATGATTCAGTTTCCTATTCTTAGTCCAAATATTTTGCTACATCCATACCAAACTGAAGATTTTTTTCTTCAATCACTTCAATAAGTTCTGTCAAAGATTTCTTACCAAAGTTTCGGAATTTTAGAAGATCTTGTTCATCTCTAGCAACTAATTCACCAATAGAATTAATATTTGCAGATTTCAAACAATTGTACGCACGTACACTTAAATTCAGATCTTCGATGCTTGTTCTTAAAAGATTAGCAACACGTTGCTTCTCTGCATCCACTTCTTCTTCTTCCTGAGTGAATGGCTCTTCAATTTTTTCAGTAATAAACTTCTCAATGTGTTCTTTCAGGATCTTTCCTGCAAGTGTTAACGCTTCTTTCGCATTTACAGAACCATCGGTTTCTACATCCATTACCAGTTTTTCATAGTCAGTTCTTTGACCAACACGAACGTTTTCTACGTTGAATTTAACTGACTTAATTGGAGTAAAGATGGCATCAATTGCAATTAGGTTTACATCTTCTTCCTCAAAAGACATTTCTTCTGCCGGAACATATCCTCTTCCACGACCAACTCTAAGTTCGATTTCGAGTTCAGCGTCGTCTGCTAAATTTGCAATCACTAAATCTGTGTTTAGCACTTCATATTCACCTGTAGCTGCATCAATATCTGCAGCAGTAAGGGTACCACCACCTTTTTTGCTGATATGAATAACTCCACTGCTTTGTTCAACTTGCTTAAAGCGGACTTGTTTGAAATTCAGGATGATTTCATACACATCTTCTTTAACGCCTTTGATACTGGAATACTCATGGTCAACGCCATTAATCTTAACTGCATTAATCGCAATACCTGGCAAAGAAGATAAAAGCACACGTCTGAAAGAGTTTCCAATGGTTACTCCAAACCCTCTTTCTAATGGTTGAAGAACAAACGTACCAAAGTTATCGTCGTCTTTAACAACATCTAAACTTTCCGGCATTTGAATACTATAGTTACTCATAGTGATACGGTAAACTTTTAAAATTACTTTGAATAAAGCTCAACAATAAGCTGAACATTGATGTTTTCTGGAATTTCTTCCAAAGTTGGCTCATATAAGAACTTGCCACTTTTTGATTTTGGATCTGTTTCAACCCACTTATACTTATTTCTCGGAGCGCTGCTCAATGAGTCCTCAACCAGATCAAGATTTCTTGATTTAGGACGTAAAGAAATAACATCTCCAGGCTTAACAGCATAGGATGGAATATTTACGGTACTTCCATTTACAACAATATGCTTATGAGAAACCAACTGACGAGCCTGACGTCTTGTTTTCGTGAATCCCATTCTAAATACAGTGTTATCTAAACGAGACTCTAGTGATTGTAGTAAAATCTCACCAGTTACACCGTCTTTCGCTGTAGCAGCTTCGTATAAATTTCGAAATTGCTTTTCCAGTAAACCGTACGTGTATTTCGCCTTTTGCTTCTCTTCCAGTTGGATAGCATATTCAGATTTACGCTGAAATCTTGAACGACCATGCTGTCCAGGACCGTAAGGTTTTCGCTCTAGCGCTTTACTAGCACCAAAAATCGGTTCTTTAAAACGTCTGGCTTTCTTTTGTTTTGGGCCTCTATATCTTGCCATGTTATTCTACAATTACTAATTAAACTCTTCTGCGTTTTGGTGGTCGGCATCCATTGTGAGGAATCGGTGTTTTATCCACAATAGAAGAAACTTCAAGACCAACATTGGCCATTGCACGTACAGCAGCCTCTCTTCCAGAACCAGGACCTTTTACAAAAACATCCACCTTTCGAAGTCCCATTTCATGAGCAGCTTTAGCTGCAGTTTCTGCGCTAAGCTGTGCTGCATATGGTGTATTTTTTCTAGATCCTTTAAAACCTTCTTTACCAGCAGAAGACCATGAAAGAACATTACCATTAGTATCGGTAATTGTAACAATCACATTATTGAAAGTAGCCTTAACGAAAGCCATTCCATTAGGATCACTAACCTGCTTTTTCTTTTTTCTTTTTGCCGCAGCTGCTGCGCTTTGTTGTTTCTTAGCCATAATTAAATATCAATTATATTACTTAGTCGCTTTCTTCTTGTTAGCAACAGTACGCTTTTTACCTTTACGTGTACGTGCATTAGTTTGAGTGCGCTGCCCGCGAACAGGCAATCCTTTACGGTGTCTTACACCTCGGTAACTTCCAATTTCAATCAATCGACGAATGTTACCATTTACCTCACTTCTAAGAGCACCTTCAACTTTATACTCTTCATCCAATAAGTTACGGATAGCGCTCACCTGGTCATCAGTCCAATCCTGAACTTTGATGCTTTCATCAATCTCAAGTCTTTCCAGGATCTTTTTTGATTGAGCTCGACCTATACCATGAATATAGGTAAGGCTTATTACGCCTCTTTTTTGTTTTGGTAAATCAATTCCTGCAATACGTGCCATGCTATACTCTTATGCAATTATCCCTGACGCTGCTTATGGCGCGGGTTCTTTTTATTGATTACGTACAAACGACCTTTTCTTCTAACGATTTTGTCGTCTGAACTTCTTTTTTTAACCGAAGATCTTGTTTTCATGTCTACAGTGTTTATTTATATCGATAAGTAATTCTTCCTTTGGTCAAATCGTAAGGCGACATCTCTACCGCAACACGATCCCCTGGTAAAATCTTGATGTAATACATCCTCATCTTACCAGAAACATGAGCCAAAATTTCGTGACCATTTTCCAATTGCACTTTAAACTGCGCATTTGGTAATGCTTCTAAAATTTCTCCGTCTTGTTTAATCGGCTCTTGTTTAGCCATATTGAATTACTTTGTCTTGATTTTTTGATAGCTCGGCAATATAGTCAAAAGTACTGAGAATTTCAGCCTTTCCTTCTCTCACTACAACATCATGTTCAAAGTGAGCGGAAACGCGCCCATCTCCAGTAACTACTGTCCAACCATCATTCAATGTTTTTACTTTCCATGAACCCATGTTTATCATTGGCTCAATAGCGAGGGTCATACCTTCACGAAGGCGTTCACCTCTTCCTTTTCTTCCATAGTTAGGAACTGATGGATCTTCATGTAATGATTTACCTAATCCGTGCCCAACTAAATCTCTTACCACTCCATACCCAGCATTTTCGCAGTATGTTTGAATGGAATTACCAATATCTCCAATTCTGTTTCCATGAATTGCATTTTCAATTCCTATGTAAAGCGAATCAAGTGTAGTCCTCAATAAATCAATCACTTTGTCATCACATTCACCTACTGCAAATGTATAGGCGTGATCACCAAAGTACCCATCTTTTTCAACTCCACAATCAATGGAAACTATATCCCCTTCTTCAAGAACGCGTTCACCCGGAATTCCATGAACTACTTCTTCATTTACTGAAATACACAGTGTTCCCGGAAATGGATTATTACTTGGTCCGTATCCCTTGAAAGCAGGTCTTGCATTGTTTTTTGAAATATATTCTTCTGCAATGCGATCGAGTTTACCGGTTGTTACACCAGGCTCGATATGCTTCCCAACTTCACCCAAGGTTCTGGAAACAAGCTGCGCACTTTCACGCATCTTATCTATTTCCGATTCACTTTTGAGATAGATCATTTATCAGGCGCGTCTACTGCGACCTTTGATCTTTCCTGTTTTCATGAAACCATCATAATGACGCATCATTAAGTGGCTCTCAATCTGTTGTAGTGTATCTAATGCTACGCCAACTATAATCAATAAGCTGGTTCCGCCATAAAATAAAGCGAAGCCCGGAGTAACTCCGAAGTTGATTACAATTGCAGGAAGAATCGCTACAAAAGAAAGAAATAGTGAACCCGGAAGGGTAATTTTTGTCAAAATATTATCAATGAACTCTACGGTAGACTTACCAGGACGTACACCTGGAATGAATCCACCTTGTCTTTTCATAGTATCTGCCATTTCCTTTGGGTTAATGGCGATAGCTGTATAGAAAAATGTGAAAAACACACAGATCACAAAGAATACAATGGAATACAATAATCCAGAGTAATCTACAGACCATGCAGTCAACATTTGTACAGTTTCATTCTCCGGAAAGAATGATCCAATTGTACTTGGAATAAACATAATTGACTGTGCAAAGATTATAGGCATTACACCAGCAGCGTTTACTCGTAATGGCAAGTACTGAGTGGTTCCACCATAAACTTTTCTACCTACAACACGCTTAGCATATTGAACAGGAATTTTTCTGGTTCCCTGAGTCAATAACACAACAGCAGCAATTATCAATACAAGTACAGCCAATTCAATAATTACAATAATTGCGTTACTCTTTGTGGTAACCTCATTAATCAGGTTTGCAGGCAATACTGCAATAATACCAATCATAATAATTAAGGAAATACCATTACCGATACCTCGGTCTGTAATTCTTTCACCCAACCACATTACAAACGCAGTTCCGGCTGTAAGTACAATTACACAGGTAACTACAAAAGCTACATTGCTAACAACAATAGCCTGTGGTGCAGTCGCGATTAAGTTAATAGCAAATGCAATAGACTGAAGCGCTGTAATACCAACTGTTCCGTATCGCGTTAGTCGAGTGATTTTCCTTCTACCTTCTTCCCCTTCTCTTTGAAGTTTCTGGAAGTAAGGAACCACGGCACCCATTAACTGAATGATAATAGAAGCGGTGATGTAAGGCATAATTCCAAGAGCAAATACTCCCGCTCTGGAAAAGGCACCACCTACAAACATATCAAATAGTCCAAGGAGACTATTTGCATTTCCAGCAGTTTGGTTTAGTAGTTCAGTTGCATCAACACCTGGAAGGGTGATGTAGCTTCCTAATCTATAAACCATGAGGATACCAACAGTATATAGAATCCTGTTTTTCAGGTCCTCAATTTTAAAAATGTTGCGGAAGTTTTCTATCAGACTCATTCGTCGCTAGATCCGTATTATTTAAGGATTGTAAGTGAACCGCCAGCTTTTTCTACCTTTTCGATGGCAGATTTGCTTGCAGCATGTGCTTCAATTTCAACTTTGTTTTCGAAATCACCTGTTCCGAGAACTTTAATTAACTCATTTTTATGAGCTAAGCCAGCCGCAACAAAATCTGCAGCCATAATTTTATCAGAAAGCTTACCAGCTTCAATATATTCGGCGATAGTTCTCAAATTAACCGGACGGAATTCCACTCTGTTAGGGTTTTTAAAACCAAACTTTGGAATTCGTCTTTGAAGTGGCATTTGTCCACCTTCAAACCATGCTCTTCTGGAATAACCAGAACGTGATTTCTGTCCATTCATACCACGTCCAGATTCCTGTCCTTTCCCTGAACCTTCTCCTCTACCAACACGCTTCGTGTTTTTCTTGTTTGGAGTCGGTGCTTTTAAATTACTTAAATCCATGATTGAAATTTTTATAGGTATTAACCTTCAAATACTTTGTTTAGAGAAACCCCTCTTCGCTGTGCCACTTCAACCGGGTCGGTCAATTCTTTAAGTGCCTGGAAGGCAGCTTTTACCATATTGTGTGGGTTTGAAGAACCTTGTGACTTTGACAGGATATTATGAACACCTGCAACGTCTAACAAGTTTTTAACCGCTCCACCAGCAATTACACCCGTACCTTCAGAAGCAGGGCGAAGTAACACTTTACCTGCACCAGCTTTTCCAACAACCGGATGGTAAATACTTTTACTTGCCGTTAGTGGGATTCGGATCAAGTTCTTCTTAGCATTATCGAATCCCTTTTGGATAGCGTCAGATACTTCGTTCGCTTTTCCAAGACCATGACCACAAACACCATTTCCATCACCAACAACAACAATTGCGTTGAAACTGAAACGACGTCCACCTTTTACTACTTTAGCAACACGGTTTACATGAACCAATTTTTCTTCTAGGTTCAGGTTACCTGCTGGGATAGATTGTTTTCTTCTTACTTTAGGCATTGCTTAATTCGATTCGATTAAAACTCTAAACCACCATCACGGGCGCCATCAGCAGCCGCTTTGATAATTCCATGATATTTGTATCCACTTCGGTCGAATACAATTTTGTTGATTCCTTTATCTTGTGCCAACTTTGCAAGTTCTGCACCTACAGCTTTTGCTTTTTCAACACCAGTTTCTCCTTTAGCAGCAGCTAAAGTAACTCCAGCCGCATCATCAATCAGTTGCAAGTAGGTAAACTTGTTACTTTTGAAAACGCTCAATCTTGGACGTTCAGCTGTTCCCTGCACAGTTGCACGGATTCTGGCTCTGATCTTGTTTCGGCTTGCTGTTTTCTTTTGATTCTTATTCATTTCTTAATTCCTTATTTAGCAGCTGATTTACCGGCTTTACGGCGAATTTGCTCACCAACGTATCGGATACCTTTTCCTTTGTAAGGTTCAGGCTTACGAAATCCTCTGATTTTTGCGGATACCTGACCAACCAATTCTTTATCTACACCTGAGATAACTAAAATTGGATTTTTGCTTGATTTGGTATCAACTTCAATGCTAATTCCCTGAGGAGGCACGAAGAAAATCGGGTGAGAATATCCAAGGTTAAGTTCTAAAACATCACCACTCATAGCAGCTCTGAATCCAACCCCAATAATTTCCAATTTCTTGGTATAACCCTCAGTTACACCTACCACCATATTGTTGATTAGCGCTCTGTATAAACCGTGAAGTGCACGGTCTGATTTAACTTCAGAATTACGCGTTACAACCACTTCATTCTCATTTTTTTCAACTGAGATATTTGGGTGGATTTGTAAACTGTTTGAACCTTTTTCACCTTTAACAGTAATCACATTGTCTGCACTGATTGTCAGCTCAACTTTATCTGTTAATGGTACCGGTAATTTTCCTATTCGAGACATAGTATTAAACTCTTTTTTAGTAAACGGTGCACAATACTTCGCCGCCAACATTAAGTTTGCGAGCTTCTTTGTCTGTCATTACACCTTTCGAAGTAGAAAGTATCACTACTCCAAGACCATTTTGAGAACGAGGAACATCAGCTGAACCTGCATACTTTCTCAATCCTGGTTTTGAGTAGCGCTTTAAATCGCGGATAACCGGAAGACCATATGAATCATATTTCAGAAACATTCTGATCACACCTTGCTTTCCGTCTTGAATATCAATGAATTTTGAAATGTATCCTTTGTCAACAAGGATTTTCGCCATTGCACGCTTCAACTTAGATGCAGGAACATCCACTTTTCTGTGACCTGCAGTTTGTGCGTTTCGGATACGTGTTAAAAAATCTGCTATCGGATCGTTCATAGTTATTTTACCAGCTTGCTTTTCTTACGCCCGGGATTTTTCCATCCAAAGCCAGTTCACGGAATTTTATACGAGAAACTCCATATCGGCCGATGTAACCACGGCTTCTACCGGTGATGCTACAACGATTTCTTACACGAGTCGGGCTCGCATTTCTAGGCAATTTTTGAAGTGCTTCATAATCACCAGCTTCTTTTAAAGCGGCTCTTTTCTCAGCGTACTTCTCTACCGTTCTTTTTCTTTTTTCGTTACGTGCTATCCAAGCTTTCTTAGCCATAATAGAGTGTCTTCTTAGTTTCTTCTTTTAAATGGCATGCCGAAGTGCTTGAGCAATGCAAAAGCTTCTTCGTCGGTTTCAGCAGAGGTTACAAACGTAATGTCCATGCCGTGCAATTTTGTAACCTTATCAGTATCAATTTCCGGGAAAATTGTATGCTCTTTCACGCCCATAGTATAGTTTCCACGACCGTCAAAGCTTTTATCAGGGATTCCCTGGAAGTCACGAGTTCTTGGAAGAGCAAGGTTGATGAATCTGTCAACAAATTCATACATGATGCGCCCTCTAAGAGTAACCTTACAACCGATAGGCATTCCTTCTCTTAACTTGAAGTTAGAGATAGATTTTTTTGCCTTAGTTGTAACCGGTTGCTGACCAGTGATCAATGCCACATTTTCAACAACGTTATCCAGCGCTTTTTTGTCCTGGATTGCTTCCCCTACTCCAACATTGATTACAATCTTCTGAAGTTTAGGAATCGCCATTACGTTCTCGTAACCAAATTCTTCCTTCAGTTTTGGAGTAATTTCTTCTTTATATAAAGTGTGTAGTCTTGCTTCAGCCATTATTAATCACACCAATTATTTATCTATGATTTCTTCGCTCTTCTTTCCGTAACGTACCCAACGGCCTTTACCGTTTTCCTCTATACGTTTACGACCAATCCGAGTAGGCTGACCATTCGAAGGATCTACAACCATCACATTCGAAATGTGAATTGGTGCTTCCTTGTGTACGCGTCCACCTTGTTGATTTTCCTGTGAAGGCTTCTCGTGGTGAGTTCTAATATTGATCCCTTCAACAAGAACTCTGTCTTTATCCGGGAATACCATTAGTACTCTACCTTTCTTGCCTTTGTCATTTCCAGCGATAACTAGAACGTTATCTCCTTTTTTGACGTGTAATTTTTTTTGTGTATTGAACCTGCGTGGCATACTCTAATCCTTTTTAAAGTACTTCCGGTGCTAAGGACACAATCTTCATGTAGCTCTTCTCACGAAGTTCACGAGCTACAGGTCCGAAAATACGTGTACCTACCGGTTCCCTGTCTTTGTTAATAACTACTGCGGCGTTCTCATCAAAACGGATATAACTCCCGTCACGACGCCTGAATTCTTTCTTTGTTCTTACAATAACGGCTTTTACTACATCACCCTTCTTAACGTTGCCGCCTGGAAGTGCCGTTTTTACAGAAGCAGAGATGATATCTCCAACACGTGCGTATCGGCGTCTTGAATCTCCAAGAACTTTGATACACATGATCTTTTTAGCTCCGCTGTTGTCTGCTGTGTTTAATACTGTTTGAGTCTGAACCATCGCTAATTCCTAAATCTATGCGTTATTTAGCTTTTTCAACGATTTCCACTAAACGCCATGTTTTGCGCTTTGATAGTGGGCGGGTAGACATGATACGTACCGTATCACCAATACCTGCTTCATTGTTTTCGTCATGAGCCATGTACTTGGTAGTTTTGGTGATGAACTTCCCATAAATAGGGTGCTTCACCTGGCGATCAACAGCAACAGAGATACTCTTCTCCATTTTGTCGCTAACTACGCGGCCTATTCTTTCACGGCGTTGTGCTCTTTCAATTTTTTGTGCTTCTTCTGCCATAGTCAAAATCCTACTGATTACTCAGCACTTCTTTTTTCGTTAATAACGGTCTTCAGACGTGCAATTTCGCGTCTGTGATTTTTAATACGAGCAGGGTTTTCAAGCTGCCCGGTTACAGATTTTGAGAAGCTCAGATTTTGCAGTGCTGCTGTTTCGTCTTTAATACGAGCTTCTAATTCTGCAGTCGATAAATCTCTTAATTCGTGTGCTTTCATTGTAACTTCCTATTATCCGTTGAGGTCTCTGCGAACCACAAACTTAGTTTTGATTGGAAGTTTATGAGCGGCACGTCTCATTGCTTCACGTGCTCTGTCTTCAGATACACCAGCAATTTCAAACATGATTCTTCCTGGTTTTACCACAGCCACCCAGTGATCTAACGCACCTTTACCTTTACCCATTCGGGTTTCAGCTGGTTTACTTGTCATTGGTCGGTCAGGGAAAATTCGGATAAACGTTTGACCATCACGCTGTAATGAACGTGCAATAGCAATACGGCAAGCTTCGATCTGTCGCGAAGTAATAAACTTTGGCTCTAATGCTTTCAGTCCGAAATCACCGAAGCTAATCAAATGACCTCTGTTTGCATTTCCTTTCAGTTTGTCGCGATGGACCCGACGCCTTTTAACTCTTTTTGGTTCTAACATCGTACCTTAATTCTATTAGTTCTTGTTAGCGCGATTGCGGTTTCTGTTATTACGACGTCTGTTATTTCTTCGGTCGCCTTTGTCTCCGCCTCTTCTTCCACGAGATGAATCTGCTTCCTGTTGAGCTTTTGCTCCAGGAGTTAAATCAACATCTCCAATAATTTCTCCTTTGAAGATCCATACACTCACTCCAATAGATCCATAAATAGTGTTTGAAGTTGAAGTAGCGTAATCAATATCCGCTCTAAGTGTATGTAATGGAATCTGACCTTCTTTGTACTGCTCTGTACGTGCCATTTCAGCACCACCTAAACGACCAGCACATCGGACTTTAATACCTTTCGCGCCCATTCTCATTGCAGATGCAATTGCGGTTTTCATTGCGCGACGGAAAGAAACTCGTGCTTGAAGTTGTTGAGCGATGTTTTGTGCTACCAAACTTGCATCCAGTTCCGGACGTTTGATTTCACTTACATTGATCTGTACTTCTTTATTAGTCACTTTCTTTAACTCTTCACGGAGCAATTCAATTTGCTCACCGCCTTTCCCGATGATAACACCTGGGCGGCTTGTTCTTAGAGTTAAAAGAATTCTCTTTGGAGTTCTTTCAATTACTACGTTTGATAACCCACCGTTACGAAGACGGGTTTGTAGGTATTCGCGAAGCTTAGTGTCTTCAAGCACTAATGCAGGTTGGTTATCTTCTGAGTACCAGTTAGAATCCCAACCGCGAATAATTCCTAATCTAAAACCAACTGGATTTGTTTTTTGTCCCAAGGTATTACTCGTTTAGTCGTTTACCATTTCTTCAACACGCTTTGCTACCACTACAGTGATATGGCAAGAACGCTTATTAATTCGGTGAGCCCTTCCCTGCGGTGCAGGTTGAATTCTCTTAAGGGTTACGCCTTCATCCACATAGATTGTTTTGATCACGAGATCTTCATTCTCAAAACGCTCTTCCTGAAATTTGTCACGAAGGTTTGCTGCCGCTGATTTAATCACTTTTGCAACTTCAACTGCAGAACCTTTTTTCGTGAATTCTAGTCTCTTCAGAGCCTTATCAACCTGAGCGCCACGAACAGCGTCAGCTACTAACCGAACCTTGCGGGGTGCTCTTCTTAAATGTCGTTGTATGGCTCTCGCCTCAAATACTGGAGTATCCATTTACTCTACCTTATTTAGCTTTTTTCATTGGATGCCCACGGAAAGTACGTGTTGGTGCAAATTCACCAAGCTTGTGGCCTACCATATTTTCAGTGATGAAAACAGGGATAAACTGTTTTCCGTTATGTACAGCAAGTGTCAAGCCGATGAAGTCAGGAGTTATTAAAGAACTTCTGGACCAGGTTTTGATCACTTTTTTACTTCCGCTTTCGTTGGCCTCATCAACCTTCTTTTGAAGTTTGTAATGAATGAAAGGCCCTTTTTTTAATGAGCGTGGCATACTTACTATTCTTATTTCTTAGCGTTTCTTCTTCTGATGATGTACTTGTTAGACAGCTTCTTACGATTACGTGTCTTCTTACCTTTAGCCATCTGTCCCCAAGGTGATCTAGGATGTCCTCCTGAAGCTTTACCTTCACCACCACCCATTGGGTGATCAACCGGGTTCATTGCAACACCACGGGTTTGTGGTCGACGACCTAACCAACGGCTACGTCCTGCTTTACCAATAGTGGTGTTCATATGATCCGGATTACTTGTTGTACCTACAGTTGCTAAACAAGTACCTAAGATCAATCTTACTTCACCAGATGGAAGCTTCACACTTACATATTTTTCCTGCTTACCAAGCAACTGAGCTACAGTACCTGCACTTCGGCAGATAGTTGCTCCACGTCCCGGCTCAAGTTCAATAGCATGAATGAATGTGCCAGGAGGCATATTTCTTAACTCAAGCGCATTTCCTAAATCCGGGGAAACTTTAGATCCAGAAATTACAGTATCTCCAACTTTCAGTCCGTTAGGAGCAATAATGTATCTCTTTTCACCATCAGCGTATGCTAGTAATGCAATACGAGCTGTACGGTTTGGATCGTATTCAATAGTCTGAACTTTTGCCGGTATATCGAATTTATTTCTTTTGAAATCGATAACACGAAAACGTCTCTTGTGTCCACCACCTCTATGACGCGATGTTTTACGACCATGATGGTTACGTCCACCAGATTTGCCAATACCTAAAGTAAGTGACTTTTTTGGTTTACTTGCAGTAACATCGTCAAACACAGGAGCTATTCTATGTCTGGTACCGGGAGTAGTAGGTTTTAATTTCCTTGTAGCCATTATTCTCTAATCTTAGACTTCGCTGAAGAAATCGATTTCGCCTTCTTTGATCGTAATGATCGCTTTTTTCCAAGTAGCAGTTCTACCAGACTGGAAACCACTTCTGGTGTAGCGCCCTTTTGGTTTAGAAGGCATGATTAATGTGTTTACTTTAGCAACTTTCACACCTGGATACATAGCTTCAACCGCTTTTTTGATCTCAGGCTTGCTTGCGCTTTTCACAACTTCGAAAGTGTACTTGTTTTCTACTTCCATCAGTCTGCTTAATTTTTCTGTGATTACAGGACGAATTAGTACGCTCATGCTGCAACCTCCTCAGTTTTTTCAATGCTGTTTTCGAGAACAGAGATTGCACTCTCCTGAATCACGATAGCGTCAGCATGTAAAATTTGATAAGTATTAGGCTTGTTAGCTTCAACTACAGTTACTCCAGGAATATTTCTAGCTGATGTGTATACATTCTTATCAGCTTCAGAAGTAAGGATAAGTACCTTCTTACCATTTAATTCAAAAGCACTCAACATGTCTGCAACCTGCTTGGTTTTCGGAGCTTCGAATGTGAAGTCGTTAACCACAGTAATTGCTTCCGCACCAGCTTTTACAGAAAGTGCTGATTTACGAGCTAATTGAACTACTTTTTTATTCAGCTTGAAGCTATAGTTGCGAGGTTTAGGTCCAAATACCGTTCCACCTTTTCTTAGAAGTGGAGATTTGATGTTACCTCTTCTCGCGTTACCAGTTCCTTTTTGACGGTATAGTTTTTTTGTACTACCAGTAACTTCAGAACGACCTTTAGTACTGTGAGTACCCTGACGTTTGTTAGCCATATGGCGACGAACGTCTTCGTACATAACAACTTCATTAGGCTCAATTGCGAAGATAGTATCGCTCAATTCAGCTTTTTTGCTGCTTTTACTTCCGTCTATTTTAAAAATATCTAATTTCATGTCTCTTAAGCCTCAGCAGATTTGTTGAGAATTTCAACGTAGCTTCCTTTTGGCCCTGGAATACTTCCTGTAACTAATACAAGACTTGATTCCGGAAGGATCTTAGCAATACTAAGGTTCTTCACTTTTACTCGTTCATTACCGTATTGCCCCGCCATTCTCATTCCTTTGAATACACGAGCAGGATCAGATGCACCACCAATAGAACCTGGCGCTCTTAATCGGTTATGCTGACCATGAGTTTCATCACCTACACCACTAAAGTTATGTCTCTTAATTACGCCAGAGAATCCACGACCTTTAGAAGTTCCGGCAACATCAACTAAATCACCTACAGAAAATACATCTTCAATAGTAAGCTCATCGCCTTCAGCTAGTCCTTCAGGGATGTAATCTCTGAATTCTTTAACAATAGCTTTACCAGAAGTACCTGCTTTTGCAAGGTGACCATTAACGGCCTTTGAAATATTCTTTTCTTTCTTTTCAAAACTGGAAACCTGAACAGCATTGTAGCCATCCTTCTCTTCAGTTTTGATTTGAGTAATAACAGCGGCTGGTACTTCAACAACAGTTACAGGTATACTGCGACCGATTTCGTCGAAGACGCTTGTCATCCCAATTTTTTTTCCAATCAAACCACGCATTGTGTTCTTGATCCTTTCGTTTAAACTTTAATTTCTACATCAACGCCGGAAGGTAATTCCAGCTTCATTAATGCATCTACGGTTTGTGAACCAGTAGACAAAATATCAATCAGTCTTTTGTGTGCTCTGTATTCAAACTGCTCACGAGACTTCTTGTCAACAAACACTGATTTATTTACAGTGATAATGCTTTTGCGGGTAGGTAATGGAATCGGACCCGAAACCACAGCTCCCGTAGATTTTACAGTCTGAATGATTTTTTCAGCTGATTTATCGATCAAATTATGATCGTATGACTTTAGCTTGATTCTGATTTTTTGTTGTGTTGCCACGGATCAGAACTCCTTAATCTAAGATTTTAGTTACAACACCGGCACCTACGGTACGGCCTCCTTCTCGGATCGCAAATCGCAATCCTTCTTCCATCGCTACCGGCTGAATTAGCTCTACAGACAACTTCACGTTATCCCCTGGCATTACCATCTCCACACCACTTGGAAGCTCACATGCTCCGGTCACGTCAGTCGTTCTGAAGTAGAACTGCGGACGGTACCCCTTGAAGAATGGGGTGTGTCGTCCACCCTCGTCTTTGCTAAGTACGTATACCTCACACTCAAACTTCTTGTGTGGGTTGATTGAGCCTGGCTTACATAGCACCATTCCACGCTGGATCTGCTCTTTGTTGATTCCACGAAGCAGAATACCTGCGTTGTCACCCGCTTGTCCCTGATCAAGCAATCTTCGGAACATCTCGATACCGGTTACTACACTCTTTAGCGGAGCTTCCACGATTCCAACAATCTCAATCTCGTCGTTTAGCTTTAGCACTCCTCTTTCAATTCTTCCGGTTGCTACGGTTCCACGACCCGTGATACTGAATACGTCCTCAACTGGCATCAGGAACGGCTTGTCTACATCACGCTCCGGAGTTGGGATCGTCTCATCAACAGCTGAGATCAACTCTACGATCTTCTCTTCCCACTGAGCTTCGCCGTTTAGCGCGCCCAAGGCTGATCCCTGAATCACAGGAATGTCATCGCCATCAAATTCATACGAAGAAAGTAGCTCACGTACTTCAAGCTCTACCAGCTCCAGAAGTTCTTCGTCGTCTACCAAGTCAACCTTGTTCATGAATACCACAATTTGAGGCACCCCTACCTGACGAGCAAGAAGGATGTGCTCACGGGTTTGTGGCATAGGACCGTCGGTGGCGGCTACTACTAAAATAGCTCCGTCCATCTGAGCCGCTCCGGTTACCATGTTCTTTACGTAGTCGGCGTGACCCGGGCAGTCTACGTGTGCGTAGTGACGCGCATCCGACTCATACTCCACGTGCGCCGTTGCAATGGTAATCCCACGCTCGCGCTCTTCCGGGGCGTTGTCAATCTGATCAAATGCCTGGGCTACCCCACCGTAGGTCTTTGCCATTACCGTAGTGATCGCCGCAGTCAGTGTGGTCTTCCCGTGATCTACGTGCCCAATGGTGCCCACATTCACATGAGGTTTGGTGCGTTGAAAGGTCTCTTTTGCCATGTCTAAATCTAGTTATTGTTTAAAATTTCTTATGCCTGGCTTTCAATGATTTCCTGAGCAATCTTATCAGGAACCTGAGTGTACTCTTCGAATTCCATTGAGTACACCGCTCTACCTTGTGTTAATGAACGGAGATCCGTTGAGTATCCGAACATTTCAGACAAAGGCACATTTGCTTTTACTACAGATCCGTTTGGATCAGAATTCATGCTTTGGATGATTCCACGACGACTGTTCAGGTCACCGATAACATCACCCATATATTCTTCCGGAGTAGTTACTTCCACCTTCATAACAGGTTCGAGTAATACCGGTTTTGCTTTCTTAGCTGATTCTCTGAAACCAGACTTAGCAGCTAATTCGAAACTCAATTGATCGGAGTCAACATCGTGGTAAGAACCATCAAATAATCTTACACCGATATTTTGAACACCATAGTTAGCCTGGATACCTGCTTCAAGAGCAGCTTTGAATCCTTTTTCAACAGAAGGAATAAATTCACGAGGGATGTTACCACCAACAACTTCGTTGATGAACATAAATCCTTCAGAACGGTTTATTCTATCTTCTTTTCCTTCATAGTTGTCGAAGAACTCAATTGGAGCAATTTCAAACTGGATATCAGCAAATTTACCACGACCACCAGTTTGCTTCTTGTACGTCTCACGGTGAGTAATATTTTTAGAAATAGTCTCACGGTAAGATACCTGAGGAGCACCAACGTTAGCTTCTACTTTAAATTCACGCTTTAGTCGATCAACAATAATCTCCAGGTGAAGCTCACCCATACCTGCAATAGTAGTCTGACCAGTTTCTTCGTCAGTACTTACTTTGAACGTAGGATCTTCTTCAGCAAGTTTTTGAAGACCAGTTGAAAGCTTATCGCTGTCAGCTTTAGTTTTTGGCTCAACTGCAAGCTTAATTACCGGCTCAGGGAAAGTGATTTGCTCAAGAATAACCGGGCTATCCAAGTCACAGAAAGTATCACCAGTGTACACTTCTTTTACACCAACAACTGCAACAATATCACCAGCTTGTGCAAACTCAACATCCTTTTTGTCATTTGCGTGCATCTCTAAAAGACGACCAACGCGCTCTTTATTTCCGGTTGAAGAATTAAGGATGTAAGACCCTTTATCAAGACGTCCAGAATACACACGGGCAAATGTTAATTTACCTACATAAGGGTCCGTCATGATTTTGAAAGCAAGCGCAGAAAATGGTCCGTTTGGGTCAGCTTCGCGAGTTACTTCTTCATCAGTTTTAGGATCGATTCCTTTTACAGCCTGAACATCAAGTGGAGAAGGCATGAAATCAAGAACACGGTCAAGCATAGCCTGAACACCCTTGTTCTTAAGAGCAGTACCACACATTACCGGTGTAATGTCTTTTGCTATAGTCGCTTTACGAATTGCAGCAATAATTTCTTCAGGAGCAATTTCTTCTTCCATTAGGTACTTTTCCATCAACTCTTCGTCGTGATCAGCAATTGCTTCAAGCATCTGAACTCTGTAGTTCTCTACATCTTCCTGCATATCAGCCGGAATATCAACTACATCATACTTAGCACCTAAAGAAGCTTCGTCCCAAACGATTCCCTGCATGGTGATCAAGTCAACCACGCCTTTAAAATTCTCTTCACGACCGATAGGAATTTGAATAGGAATAGGATTCGCATTCAACTTGTCATCAAGCTGAGATACTACATTATAAAAATCTGCTCCGGTACGGTCCATTTTATTCACAAACGCCATACATGGAACTTTGTACTTAGTAGCCTGACGCCATACAGTCTCAGACTGTGGCTGAACAGCACCTACTGAACACAATACAAACACAGCACCATCAAGAACACGAAGTGAACGCTCAACTTCTACAGTGAAATCTACGTGACCAGGAGTATCAATAATATTAATACGATGATCTTTCCAGATACAGTGAGTAGCAGCAGAAGTAATTGTAATACCTCTTTCCTGCTCCTGCTCCATCCAGTCCATAGTAGCAGCCCCATCATGTACCTCACCAATTCTGTGACTTCTACCAGTGTAGAACAGAATACGCTCGGTTACGGTAGTTTTACCGGCATCGATGTGAGCCATAATCCCGATATTACGCGTACGGCGCATTTGGTCGAGAATTTTAGGATCTATTGCTGTTTTTACTTCAGACATGTGTTTGTGAATAGTTTTTAAAATCTAAAATGGGCAAATGCTTTGTTGGCCTCAGCCATACGGTGTGTCTCATCTTTCTTTCGAACTGCTCCACCTTCATTTTTAGAAGCGTCGATAAGCTCTCTTGAGAGACGTAGTGACATTGACTTATCATTTCTTGAACGAGCGGCTTTTATTAACCATCTCATACCAAGAGCAGTACCTCGTTCTTGACGAACTTCTACAGGCACCTGATAAGTAGCACCACCTACACGGCGTGATTTAACTTCAACCACAGGAGTTGAATTTTGAAGTGCAGACCGGAAAATATCAACGCCAGCCTCACCTGTTCTTTCTTCAATAATTTCGAATGCCTGATAAACAATTTTACGGGCTACGTTTTTCTTACCGTCTTTCATCAGGTTGTTCACGAAACGAGTAATCATTTTATCCGAAAATATCGGATCTGGTTGTACGTCTCGTTTTTCAGCTTTTCTTCTACGCATACTCGATCAGTCTAAATCTTTATGGTTACCCTTTTGGTCGTTTGGTACCGTACAAGCTTCGGCTTTGAGTACGTCCATCCACACCTGCTGTATCAAGTGTACCACGAATAATGTGGTAACGAACACCAGGTAAATCTTTTACTCTACCACCACGGATCAACACAATACTGTGCTCCTGTAGGTTGTGACCTTCTCCAGGGATGTAAGCGGTAACTTCAATCCCGTTTGTTAAACGAACACGAGCTACTTTACGAAGTGCTGAGTTCGGCTTCTTTGGTGTAGTTGTGTAAACACGGGTACAAACTCCACGCTTCTGCGGGCAACTTTGCATTGCTGGTGCAGTTGTTTTACGCGTCTTACTTTTTCTACCTTTTCTAATAAGTTGTTGTATAGTTGGCACTGTTCAAAAAATTTGGTTATTGCCATCAAATCGAGAGCTTGCAAATATAGGGAAGTTTGAAATGCTTTTGCAAAATATTTATCAACTAAAATTTCTTTTATTTGATGAAATGTTTCTAACTCTCTAGAATGAACCCAAAACCTTAATTTTTTAAGGTTATAAATTATTGACTGATATATAACTTTATATCAATTATAAAATATTTAGATTCAATCCCGTACAAAACTGAGTCATTTTCTGTCTCAAAATCAGATTTTACAGATAGTTCAATCTGAAAAACTTGAATGGGTTTTTATAGCGGGTAGAAGATGGTCTTATCCATGTACTTAAATACGGATTACTCGAATAATTTTTTCACATTCATTTTGTACACTTTACCAATCGGAATTTCATTTTTTTTTATAGTTATGAGGTTTCCCTCTACACGATCTATATGCTTTATTGCTACAGCAAAAGATCGGTGAACCTGTATAAAATTATCTTCGGGTAGAAGCTCTAGTAAATCTGAGATTTTTTCCCTTGTTTTTATTTTGCTTTCTTCGGTAAAAACAATGGTGTAATTACCTGATGCTTCCAGATATAAAATATCATTGATGTTTACCTGGATATAATTCTTGTCCTCCCTGAGAAAAATAGCCCCGGGATTATCGCTGGCTTCTCCTTTAACCGGAACACTCACATTACTTCCCGGGTTTGCTGTAACAGAGGAAACTTTGTTAACAGCTTTCATAAACCGTTCAAAACTAAATGGTTTCAATAAGTAGTCGATCACATTGAGTTCATACCCTTCTAAAGCAAATTCACTGTATGCAGTGGTTACAATTACCTTTGGTGGAGTTGTCAGGGTTTTCAAAAACTCAAAGCCTTTTAGTTTTGGCATATTTAAATCCAGGAATATCAAATCGACATTGTGTTCCCTCAAATATTCAGCCGCTTCCATTGCGTTGTAACAGCTTTTGGCCAGATGCATATATGGCAACAAATCACAGTACTCTTTGATCACATCGTGTGCCAGATATTCGTCATCTACTATCAGGTAACTAATCATATAAATTCAATTGATAACTGAGCTTTGTATATACCATCTGCTCGGGAGGTAGTCAAAAAATGCTTTTTTGGGTAGGCCAGTTCCAGCCGCCTCTTCAGGTTTCGTAAACCAATACCTTCCGAATTCTCCGTTTCTGTAAATTCTTCTTCTTTATCATAGTTATTCTCAATTGAAAAATTCAGCACTTTCCGGTTAGCAATCATATTGATACGAACATAGGCGTCCTTTTCCAGCTTTTCCGCGCCGTGTTTAAAAGCATTCTCAAGTAGGATGATAAAAAGCAAAGGCATGATCCTATACCCTTCTTCCTGAATATCCACCGTAAATGAAATATCAATCTCTTTATGATATCTCATTTTATGTAGCTCTATATAATTCTTAAGATACTCTACCTCCTGTTCGAGTGGTACCCAGTCTTTTTTGCCTTCATATACACTGTACCGCATCATATCAGAAAGCTTAAGGATCATAAGCCGCGCCTTTTCAGCATCCTTGCCAACCAAAGCATATAGATTGTTTAATGTATTAAAAAAAAAGTGTGGATTAACCTGGTTTTTTAAATGAAGTAACTCCGTTTTAGCTTTTTCATGTTTCAGTTGCATAAGTGATCTCACCTTCCAGATCAACCAAGGGAACACCACAACCAACGCAAAAATTATCATTGCCAGGGCAACAAAGGCCTCAAGATCGTCTCCTCCATTATCCAGCTCATCAGAAAGTACCATCAGGATAAATAGCCCGATATACGTTAGTGTGATGAATAGTAATCCGTGCCTTTTTATAAATGAAATCATCCTGAAAAGTAGGCATGAATATCTCTTCAACCAAAGAAGTTGACGAACGAACTGTTAATGAGTCTGAACGAACCAGAATAGGTGATGAAGTTACTTAACATACACTGCATGGCTTTCCAAACTGTGCTATTTGTTGTTAGCCCCTTTTTTTTCTTCCATTCGAATACACGAAATAGATTTGTTCAAATTCAATTCAATAGTATGAACAAACTTATTATTTCCGGACTGTCAAAAACCTATTTCAATGGAACCCGGGCGCTCGACTCTGTCTCTCTTAATATTCCTTCCGGAATGTTTGGCCTCCTTGGTCCTAACGGAGCCGGAAAGTCAACACTAATGCGAACCATAGCAACGCTACAGGAGCCAGATGAAGGATCTGTCATGTTTGGAAATCTGGATGTACTAAAAGATAAAACTGAAGTACGCAAGGTTATAGGATACCTTCCTCAGGAATTCGGGTTGTATCCCAAAGTATCAGCAGAGTTGCTATTGGATCATTTAGCCATTCTAAAGGGAATCCAAAAGCCAAAAGAACGAAGAGAAGTAGTTAGCATTCTTCTTCATAAAACGAATTTATATACCCACAGAAAGAAACAGCTATCCGGTTTTTCGGGCGGAATGAAACAACGCTTTGGAATTGCTCAGGCGTTATTGGCAAATCCAAAACTTATTATAGTGGACGAACCTACTGCAGGGCTTGACCCAACAGAGCGAAATCGGTTTCATAACATTCTTTGTGAACTGGGTGAACATACAGTCGTCATTCTTTCAACACATATTGTAGAAGATGTAAAAGAGCTATGTCCAAATATGGCCATCATCAATAACGGAAAGGTTTTGCTTCAGGAAAATCCTCTTCAGGCCATTGAGCGGATAAAAGGAAATGTGTACTCAAAAACCATTCACAAAGAAGGGCTGGAAGAATACAGGAAATCCTACAGTGTAATTGCTGAGCGACTTTTTCAAGGAAAAAAAGTGATCCATATTTATGCGGATAAGGATCCGGGAAAAGGTTTCACTCCTGTAGAAGCGAGCCTGAGCGATGTGTATTTCTCACACATTTTCGGGAACGCCACCCAATAACACATTTTCTAAAGCTACCTATATCTACCACAATTTTCCCGTTATGCTATTCGAAATATTCAAATTTGAAATTAAATACAGGCTTAAACGGCCTGAAACGTATGTATTTTTTACCGCTCTCTTATTGTATTCACTGATTGCAATAGAATCGTTATTTGGAGACGGGCCCGACCTGGTTAAAGGGAATGCACCATATATCATCGCCCGGAGCATGGGTATTATCACCGCTTTTTTTATGGCTGTTGTTTCCTTTGTTATGGGCGTTTCTGTGTTACGTGATTTTGATCATCATATGGAATCACTAATGTTCATTAACCCTATTTCAAAACAGGAATATCTTGGTGGACGTTTTCTGGGGTCCTTCGTGATATTACTAGGCATTTTCAGTGCGCTTTTAATCGGAATAGTAATTGGTGATTTTATGCCATGGAGAGACCCTGAAAGTTTACTTCCTTTCCGGTTTTGGCTTTATGTTCAACCTTTTTTTACGGTAGTGTTACCTACTTTATTTTTCGGTGGGTCTGTTTTTTTTGTAACTGGAGCTCTTAGCAGAAAAATGATGGTGGTTTATGTTCAGGGAATCCTTTTTTTGGTTCTCTATATTTTCACTCTGCAGCTCACCGATGGCTCCACAAACAAATTCATAGCTGCTATTTTGGATCCTTTTTCGTTTCAAACAATTGGAGGACTTACAGAATACTGGACACCATCAGAAAAGAATACGCTGTTAGTTCCTTTTGAAGGGGCTTTTCTCTATAACCGTTTGCTTTGGACAGCCATTGGAATTTTATCATTAGTAATTGGTTATTTCCGCTTTAATTTTTCAGTTTTAACTGATAGTGCAGGAAAAAAAGCCGGAAAAAAAAGTACTTCTAGTGAGCATGAAACATACAATGAAACTATAGTTGTTCCTTCAGTACCTGTTCATTTTGATACGACAACTTCAATCCGTCAGCTAATAAGCCAAACCTGGTTTAGTATCTGGTCTGTTCTGAAAGAATCTTCATTCTGGGCCATTACCGCCTGCGCCGTTGCAACTATTTTTATTAACTCCATCAACCTTGATACCAGGTATGGTGTTGAAAGCCACCCTGCTACCTATCTAATTGTAAGTGAACTTGTGGAGCTGTCCATTCTTTTTTTCCTATTCATTATTCTATTCTATTCAGGTGAGCTAATCTGGAAGGAACGGGATATCCGGTTCAATCAAATTTCTGATGCTCTGCCGGTTTCTGATTTCATCACTCTTACGAGCAAATTCCTGGGGATTACCTTGATTCTGGCATTACTACTTCTATTTATGATGGTTGCTGGAGTCCTTTTTCAGGCTTTTAACGATTACTATAACTTTGAACCCGGTTTATATTTCACGGAGTTCTTCGCAGGCATATTCCTAATGCTGGTTTTGTTAGCCCTGATCACTTTCTTTTTTCAGTCAGTACTGAACAATAAATATGTGGCACATATTGCAACAGCTGGCTTTCTTGTCGCAGGCATTATCCTCTTAGGTCTTTCTGGTTACAGTCATCCCCTTTATTCATTCGGAGGCGGGTCTTTGCCCGTGTATTCTGAAATGAATGGCTACGGACATATTCTGAAGGAGTATTTCTGGATTAAATCCTACTGGCTTTGGTTCTCCATTATGTTGTTTGTAGTAGCTGCTCTTTTTATCCCCAGAGGGGTTGAAGCAGGACTTAGAATAAGATGGAAGTCCTACAAAGAAAGATTCACAAAACCACTTATCAAACTATTTTCCGGGGCCTTTTTCTTATTCCTTTTTTCGGGGAGCTACATTTTCTATAACACCAATGTTCTGAATGAATTCTCTTTTCCATCCACTGAAAATTTCTATCGTGCCAGTTACGAGAGAACACTTAAGAAATTCAATACCCTTCCGCAGCCAAAAATTGTTGGCGTGAGACTAAATGTTAACTTGTATCCTAACGAAAGAAAGTTTGAAGCGGACGGAAACTTCACACTTTTAAATAAACGCAATCAGCCTATCTCAGAAATCCATATTCAAAAACCTCCATCCGGCAATATCATACTGGAGCATCTGGGTTTTGAAAGAACCGCGTTACCCGATTCCACTTATAAAGACTTCGGTTACTTTATATATACGCTGGAAGAGCCTTTGCAACCCGGTGATTCACTTGAGATGAGCTTCCGGGAAACATTCATCTCTGAAGGATTCGAATCGAATCCCAATCCGGATATCATTCGAAATGGTACTTTCTTCAATAATAACTATTTCCCTACACTGGGATATCATCCGGAAATTGAACTAAATGACCCAAGTGAAAGAATAAAACAAGGTTTAAATCCAAAGCCTAGAAGAGCAGCTATCAATGATACTACAGCACTTACCAGGGGCATGGCAGGTGATGACGGTGAAGAAATTAATTTTGAAATAATTGTTAGCACTGATATAGGTCAGATTGCCCTTGCACCCGGACACTTACAAAAGCATTGGACAGAAGGAAATCGCTCATGGTTCCACTATAAAACAGACCTGCCAATTACTAATTTCTACTCCATTGTGTCAGCTAATTACAAAGTAATGAAAGATCAATGGATTCTTTCTTCAGGAGATTCAGGGAAGCCTGTCGGACTGGAAATTTATTATCAACAAGGACATGAATACAATCTGAGCCGTATGATGAACGGAATGAAGAAATCGCTCGACTATTTCAGTTCGAATTATAGTCCATACCAATACCGGCAACTTCGGATTATGGAGTTTCCAAGATACAGGAGCTTTGCCCAATCTTTCCCCAATACCATTCCTTTTTCTGAGGCATTAGGTTTTATGATGAATATAGATGATGCTGAAGATGTTGATATGGTTTTTGTGATAACTGCTCATGAAGTAGCTCATCAATGGTGGGGTCATCAGGTCAACCCGGCAGATGTACAGGGAAAAGCTATGATATCCGAAACACTGGCTCAATATTCCGCTTTGATGGTTCTTAAAAAAGAGTTTCCTGAAGAGAAATTAAGACAGTTCCTTCAGCACGAAATGAATCGCTACTTAAGAGGCAGGTCAAATGAAGAATTACAGGAAATGCCTCTTGCCCTGGTGGAATCAGGTCAGGATTACATTCACTATGGGAAAGGTGCTGTTAATATGTTTGCTCTGCAGGATTATATATCCGAGGATAGTGTTAATGTTGCCCTTCGTCGTTTTCTAAGAGACTGGAACAGTACTTCCGGACTGATCAAACTCAAAACTGATCGGTATGCTACTACGGAAGAACTTATTGGGTATTTCAGAGAAGTCACACCAGATAGCCTGCAATATGTAATAGAGGATTTGTTCGAAACCATAACACTTTATGAGAATAAAGCGGTTTCCGGAAGCTATAAGTCAACATCTGATAACAGATTTAAAGTTAACTTGGAAATAGATGTTACAAAAATACGCTTTGATGAAGAAGGCAAAGAAAACCCCATTGCTATAGATGACTGGATTGACATAGGCATTTACACAGAAGGAGAAAACGGAAACCAGGAATTGATCTATCTTAAAAAGCATAAGATCACAAAAAAGCTCTCAAATTTTGAAATTGTAATCCCCAGGAAACCTGTAAAAGCAGGAATAGATCCTTTAAACAAACTTATAGACAGAAACTCAGAAAATAATATCATTGAACTCCAAAGGAGGGAGTAGGTATTAATTCAGCTTTAAAGTGTTTGTAATCAGTTAACTCAACAGATATTTTCAAGCCGTAATCAAACGCGGTTTAATTGTCCCTTTCAAAACTTCCAGGATTAAGTACAAAACGACTCGAAGCACTCTCGAAAGAGGGGTTGGTTTCAGTATCGGACTTCCTCAACTTTTTCCCCCGTCGCTATTTAGATCGAAGCAATGTTCAGCCCATCGCTCATTTGATGGGTTCGGGCGAAGAAATAACGGTTTCAGGAAAAGTTACTTACATCAACGAAGTTGGGTTTGGAAAAAAGAAACGGCTCGAAGTTACCATTAAAGATGAAACTGGTTCGCTGAAAGGTGTCTGGTTTCGGGGAGCTTCCTATTTCAAACGAATATTTAAAAAGGGTGATGTAGTTGCTTTCTTCGGAGCAGCTAAACGATATGGTAAGAACATCACTATCGCTCATCCCGAAGTGGATAAAATTGCCGGAGAGGAAGACCTCGATTCATTTTCGCGAATTATACCGGTTTATCCCGGAAGTAAAGAAATCAGCAAAGCCCGGATTACCAGCAATTTGTTTCAGTCGTGGATTAAAGTAATTCTGGAACAAACTGAGCTTCCCGAATTCATCCCGCTTTCTATTCTGGAAGAACTCAAACTTCCCCATAGAAAAGACGCCTACCGGATGATTCACTTTCCCGAAACTCATGGAGAACGAAAGAAAGCACTGGAGCGATTCAAGTTCGAAGAACTTTTTCTGTTTGAGCTGAGTATGGAGAAAATCCATCACACCGTAGAAGAACGGAAAACCGGTCATCTGTTTTCTGATATGGGAACCTACACTTCACGATATTTCACTGAATTGCTTCCCTTTGAATTGACCGAAGGACAAAAGTCTTCTCTTGCTGATATTAAAAAAGATGTACGATCTGGCCGGCAGATGAACCGTCTTATTCAGGGAGATGTGGGCGCCGGTAAAACGATTGTTGCTATTGGAGCGATTCTAATGGCTTTGGATAATGGATTCCAGGCTGCCTTTGTAGCTCCAACTGAGATTCTTGCTGAGCAGCATTTTCGAACACTTTCAGAACATCTCAAAGAATTGGATATCAATATTCGGTTGCTGGTAGGTGGACAAAAAACGGCTCTGCGCCGGGATGTACTTACCGATATTGAAGGAGGATCATGTCAGATAGTGGTGGGAACGCATGCGGTCATTCAAAAAGAAATTAAATTTCATAAGCTTGGTTTAGCAGTAATTGATGAACAACACCGCTTTGGAGTAAAACAGCGTGCGGAACTTTTGAACAAAGGAGAACATCCTCATATCCTGGTGATGAGCGCCACTCCTATCCCCCGCTCATTGGCGATGACCGTGTATGCTGATCTGGATATTTCGATCATCAAAGGATTACCTACCGGACGAAAACCAATCCGCACCGCTATCCGTGGACAAAAGAAACGGGATGATGTGTTCAGCTTTGTGAAGCTGGAAGTTGAAGACGGTGGCCAGGTCTATGTGATTTACCCTTTAGTAGAAGAGTCTGAAGCGCTTGACCTGAAAGATGCTACCGCCGGATTTGAAAAGATTCAAAAAAGATTCCCGGATTTCAAAGTTGGGCTGCTTCACGGACGAATGAAATCCGAGGAAAAAGATCACGTGATGAAAGCCTTCATTAACAATGAAATTCAGATTCTGGTTTCTACTACGGTAATTGAAGTCGGTGTAGACGTTCCAAATGCTTCGGTTATGATCATCGAACACGCTGAACGGTTTGGACTTTCACAGCTTCATCAGCTTCGTGGAAGAATTGGTCGGGGAGAACGACAAAGTTACTGTATCCTCATGCCGGATGTGAAAGTAAGTCAGTCAGGCGCCTTCCGACTCAAGACTATGGAAGAAACCAATGATGGTTTCAAAATTGCCGAAGCTGATCTAAAACTTCGAGGACCGGGTGATTTCCTCGGCACCAAGCAGAGCGGGCTACCTGATTTCAATGTCGCGGATATTGTAGAAGACCAGTTTATCCTTGCGCAAGCTAAAGAGAAAGCAAAAGAGATAATTGAACGGGATGCCGATTTGGTCCTTTCTGAGCATCATCCACTAAAGAAAGTCTTTGAGCCTTATTTTAAAGAGAAAGCAAGTTTTTATGGGATGGGGTGATTACTGCCTCTTTTCAACAGTAAAAAACACTTCAAAAGGCTCTCCGGCTTTTGGGAATTTTGTAAATGAAGTGCGAACCATAACAGGTTTGCTTTTTGATGTGGCTATGAATGGATCGCCATTCATCCCACCTCTTTTATCCCATTCTTCGTCTGGTAAATTTGAATGAAGAAACTTCATGATTTCCATCATTTTTTGTGAGGCTTCATACCCATTTTCAAACTCAATAACTAAATGGTAGCTCGTTCTTTCTTTATCATCTACCCGGATTTCTTCCTCACCTTGATCTGAGATATTTACCAAAGATAGAAAAGAACTATAGAAATAATTCTCTCTTTTATTTTCTCCTTTAATTTGCTTGAAACCTGTCTCGGCACTTTCAATAATTTCAAACAGAGCCTTTTTGTCCAGTGTTTGAGCATAAGACATGTTGGCTATAAAACAAATGAGTACAAACTGAAGTAGTTTCATGGTTATTCAGAGGATTTATAAAACTGCAAGATGACCCTGGATGGAGGATTCCCTCTTTCAGGAACCGGAATACTCAATTCTATTATATAGTCAGCCCCTTCTTTTGTATACATATGCGTAGCAATATTGGACTTCTTTTCTATTCTGCTATATGACCACTCCGATAGATTAGTATTCAAAAATTCCAGTAATTCTTGCTCAACAATTTTGGGGTGATCCATTCCCCGCATATCATATTTTACCTCATATACAGGATTGTAGTAATCCTCTCCATAAATCAGCTCTTCGGCGCGCTCATCAAAAACGACAGACGATTTATATAATGCTTCCAGTTCTGAAACTTCTTCTCCATAGAGATCATCAAACTGATTTTCAAAACCGGCTATTATTTCGTTTAGTACTTCCACGCTTGGAGATTGTGCTTTCACACTTGTAAAAAATAAAACGGCTATTAATACAATGAATATCTGTTTCATATTAGTTACCACATTTTTGTTCGAAGTTTGTTTTTGAAGCCTCACTGTGTGGAGCCAGAAAAGTCCAAAGTTCACAAGCCTTTGCTCTGTTGCCGGAAAGCTCGTAGGCGTCTGCCAGGCGTATATGATATCCACTTGGATTCAGACTCCCTGTCATTTTGATAGCTTGCTCATAATCAGAAATTGCTTTCAGAGGCTGATTATTCATCATGTATATCTGACCTCTGAAATAGTACAGGCTAATTTTATTAGCATTAAATTGGATTGCCTTTGTGATACTCTCTACCGCTTCTGTTAACAGATTCTTTTCAGCCTGGGCAATTCCCAAATACTCATATGCTTCTGCCGCCTGGGGGTAAAGCGAAATAACGTCGTTTAACTGCTGTATGGATTCATCAAAAAGCTTAACTTTTTGTAAAGCGACTCCATATCTCATTTTTATACTTGTATTATTATTACTTTCTGAAAATGCTTTTTCGAAGTCTTTTTTTCCTGCTTCTATGTTATTGGAAGAAAGATAAATCTCCCCACGCTCTGCCAATGCAAGCACAGCAACATCTGAGTTTTTAAGATTGGTAATTTGATTCAGATAAGTAAGAGCTTGTTCAGGTTGTCCGAGTTTATGATA
This sequence comes from Balneolaceae bacterium, assembly GCA_017795005.1. Lineage (GTDB taxonomy): Bacteria > Bacteroidota > Rhodothermia > Balneolales > Balneolaceae > RHLJ01. The sequence goes on from CP051242.1 coordinate 3,408,158, forward strand.
AGCTATCCCTATATTTAGTTTATCCTCTATTGTTTGAGAATCCAGTTTTTGAAAATTTACTAGTGCTTTTTGGAAATCGCCTACCGACCCATAATATTTCCCGTACTTTCGGTAAATCGAATTGAATCTTTTAAATACAGGAGATCCATCTTTATACCTAATTAGTTCATCAAACGAATAATTTTCTGGCTCAACCACTTTATAATATTCATCAGAAACCCTTGTAATAAAGTGAAAGATAGGAGGAATAATTATTTCATTCTTTTCATTTATAATGCCTATCAAATTAGTAGTGTACCCATCAGGATTCTTATGCTTATTTCCTACTTCCGCTCTTCCGTCATCTTCAAAGTGATACGTTCTTCCAGTATAATTCAATGGAATTTTTAACTGCAAATTCTCATCTACATAGCCACAGCCAGTTCTATTATTTTCGGAAATACAAAATGGAATAAAACCATGCTCTATCGGTAAAATCCAACTTATTGTATATGGTGTCTTCTCATTGAGATTATAATCACTTATGGCATATACCGGTCCACTATCTTCATCTTGTTTTTTACCAATAGCAAGATACTTTTCAGAAATAGCTCGTATATGAACAATTGGATAAGTAAGAATGGTATTCCCATCAAAGTCAACAATACTCCAATCTGTTTCTCCCTGAAACCGAACGATGTGCTTATCATAATCCAGAAAGCTACTCACACTAGAAGCATCGGATATTTTCCGCTCAAAAACATCTCCTTTTTTTATTGACCAAATGCTGTAAATATAGTTGGTAACTTCTCTTCCCCACTGATTTTTCTTTGTTGGGTTTTCCTGATCTAAATATGTCCGAAGAAAAAACTCGTCTTTAATGTGATTAATAAATCGTTGTTTAAAAGGCAGTATTATCTCATTATTATCATCAATTAACCCCCAGTTATCTTCCTTTTGCACCTTATAGTATCGTTGATTATTCACTACAAATATCTCATCGCAATCATCATACTGGGCTTTAATAATTTCCTCCCCTTGTTTATTGATGAGCCCAAATTTTAGATTATCGTGTTTATAACAAGCTGCCCCATTTATAAATGGAGTAATAGTACGGGCGTTAATTATTGAAATAATCTCTCCATTTTCATCCATAATGCGATGCCGTAAAGCTCTTAAACCTCCTTCATTCAGTACCGCAACTCCATCGGAGAATTCGGGCTTCGTTACCGATCGGCTATCTTCGATCTCTTTACCCCAATAATCAATCAGTTTCCAACCATTTTGGGTTTTAATAGTTATTAGTCCATTATCAAATACTTCTGCCTGAGAGTATTCCTGAGTTACAACCGGGCTAAGCGTGCTTAGGTACATCAGCTTTCCATTAATTACAACCGGCTTCCCTTGTGCATTAACTACCGAGTAACTTATCGTACACGCCAAAAATAAAAGTGAAAATGATTTCATCTGCCAACATTTTAGTTTTTTAAAAACTACTTATTGGCTGCTGAAATACTATAAGGCATATGCCCTATTTTAGGTTTAACGCTTTTTGTGTTACTTATGCTTGTTCTATTCATAAGCTTGCTTTGAAATACATCCTGCTGCTCATATCACTATTTTTATTTCTACCGGATTTGGCAACCGGACAGGATTATCGTTTCACGCACTATGACATTGAAGACGGTCTTTCCCAGAATACGGTAACTGATATTTTCCATGACAGCGAAGGATATTTGTGGTTTGGAACACAGGATGGGCTTAATCGTTTTGACGGGTATGAATTTTCACACTACAAGCACATCCGCGGAGACAGCGCTTCTATCTCAGACAACTATGTCTGGAGTATTACCGAAGATACTTTTGGTAATCTGTGGATGTGTACCAGGAATGGAATAAATCGTTTTGACAAAAACTCTCAAAGCTTTACCTCTTTCGAGCTTTCTGTTTCAAGTATTCTAAGTTCCATCAGAATCATTGATGATGTAGTATGGGGGGTAGTTAATGATGGCAACATCTACCGCATTCCACTAAATGCATCTCCAAATATTCTGACAAATACTATTGATGACTACTTGTATACATCCTTGCCTGAAGAGTTCGGTTTTCTTCAATCAATAATAAATCATTCCAACTTTGGTAAGATTGTACTTTCAAATAAGGGAATTATCCTGCTTGATGAGGATTCTTCTAATTTCATAGCTACCGGAGTTGAAAGCTTTCCCTTGCGAAGTCAGCATTCCATGATGATTGAAACTAAAAATGAAGAACTCTATGTCGGTACAAGTGAAGGATTGTTTGTTTACAACCATCAGGCTAAAAAACTGGATTTAACATATCCTGAGCTTGGTTTCCAAATACGATCAATAGAATATGGTCCCCGGCAAAAACTTTGGGTTGCAACAGCGGATGGAATAAAAATACTTGATGAAGAATCTGTTCATGTAACCGGGATCACACCTTTCAATGAAACCGCCACTCAGGATCTTACATCCGCTGATATACATGTTATTTACAAAGATCATAATGAAACCCTCTGGATTGGAGTCGATAACAAAGGCCTATACAAATATGACCCGGCACAGGAACAGTTTAAGTTTATCTCTCAAAACACCGGACTTCAGTCACCCATAGTATGGAGTATCAAACAGCTTGAAGAAGATGAATATTGGATTGGTACTAGTGATGGAATTTCAAAAATTAAACTAAAGCCCGGTGTTTCATTTACTTCGAACGTATTTGCCCGGGAAAACTTAGAAGAAATAGCTCCATTAAATGTACCGGAGATTAGAAATAAACGCATAAATGTAATTTTCTCAGATGAAAACAATACCCATTGGATAGGGACTCATGGTGATGGAATTTATCTTCTGAATCAAAACAACATTGTAAAAAAGCATATCACATTTGAGAACGAAGAGGTGTACAGTAATCAGATAACCTCGGTTGTTAATCTGGATGGTGAATTCTGGGTAACTACCTTTGGCGGGATTTTTCTGGTAGATGCTGATTACAATTTTAAGGAAAGACTTAGTTTGCCGGAACACTTCAGCCAGTACTTTTTTGAAGTAATTAAAGATTCTGAGCAAAACCTTTGGCTTGGCTCCAATAACGGGTTCTATCGTTATGAAACAGAGACTAGGAGTTTTACTCTCTTTCCTTTCAGTGATACAGGTAAGAGTCCGGGATTTAATTTCGTCAATCAAATCGAAGAGAATTCGGACAACACATTCTGGCTTGCTACTTTTGGAGGAGGAATAGATTTATTCAACCCGAATTCCGGTACGTTTAAAAATTATGGGGAAGGTGAAGGGCTGGCAAATAATGTAGTCGCTTCAATCGAGACTGATTCTAAAGAAAATGTATGGATAGCTACCAATAAAGGTCTTTCTCACTTCAACCTTGAACATGAATCGTTTATAAATTTTGATAGCCACAATGGAATCATTTTTGATGAAATGGCGATTAATGCTTCTTATCAAAATGAAGACGGTGAACTGTTCTTTGGTACCGCCAACGGGCTGGTTATTTTCAACCCGGATTCTATTTCTTCTCCCAAAAATATATCCGCCCCTGTAATTACAAAGTTCGAGATTAATTATGAAGACGCCAGGCAGTGGCAGCCTGGTTTTGAAAGCATCCGCATAAGCCCCGAAGACAAAGTTATTTCCTTTGAATTTGCATCGCTAAATCAACCAAACCCGCATCAAATGGTGTATGAGTTTATGGTTGAAGGTATCGATCAGTATTGGATTCAAACCCCGGCATCAAAAAGAACCGCTACCTATTCTACCCTTCCTTATGGAGAGAATCTGTTTAAGGTTCGGGTGCGAAATCAATTTGGAGTAACAAGTAGCGAAACCATTATAAAACTGGATGCGTTGAGACCATTCTGGCTGAGCTGGTGGTTTTTATTAACCATAATCATCTTAGTTTTTGCTATTGTTGCTGGTTCTATCCGGGCTTATTACATCCACCGCCTAAGAATGAGGCTGAGAAAACATGAGATCACCGAAAAAGTGCATGAAGAAAGAGAGCGGATTTCGCGTGACTTACACGATACCGTTGGAACACAGCTTACTCATATCATTTCTTCTCTCGATAATATCACCTACCAAAGCAATCTTGATAAAGAGGAGAAACAAACACTGGAAACCTTAAGTGATTTTGCACGGACTACCATGCAGTTTCTCCGGGAAACTATTTGGGTAATTAATAAGAATACCATTGGTATTGGAGAATTTATTGACCGAATCAGTGATTATACCGGTAAAATTTCTTCTCTGGAAAATATCTCCATTTCGGTTGTCGATAAAACATTTAGCAGTTACTTGCTTCATCAGTTTATTTCAATGAACCTGCTTCGAATTATACAGGAAGGAATTGCCAATTCTGTAAAACATTCTCAGGCAACAAATCTCGATATTGTATTCAACGAACAGGCAAATATGTTTGAATTAACTATATCAGACAATGGAAAAGGCTTTGAAGCAATTCAGCAAGAAGGGCACTATGGATTAAAAAATATTCATTCCCGAATCATAGAACTGGAAGGCACTTTTGAGGTTGAGAGCTCTGCGGAAGGAACTACGCTTCATCTTTGTTTCCCTAAGTGATGGATATGAAAAATTGGTCTGAGGCTTAAGTTTAGCTAGATTCCGCCATGCGAATACGAATTGGATTGGTAGAAGACGATGAAAACCTGATCAAATCGACGAGTGCCAAACTCGGAATGTTTGAGGATGTCGACCTCGTATTCGTTGCAAAAAATGGAAATGAAGCCATTGAAGCCGTCCAAAACAATACTCCCGACATCATTTTGATGGATATCAACATGCCGGAAATGAACGGTATTGAAGCAACTGCACGCATCAAAAAAATTCAGCCTTTAATCAAAATCATCATCCACACGATTTTTGATGACAATGACAAAATTTTCGAATCTATACTGGCTGGATCTTCGGGTTATTTGCTTAAAGATGAGAGGCCTCAACAATTGCTTGATTCGCTGATTGAAGCAATGGAAGGCGGAGCTCCAATGAGCCGTAGCATTGCTTCTAAAACCTTGCAACTCATCCGAAGAAGCGCACTTGAAAAGCGGGAAGATTTTAATCTTACAAAAAGAGAGCTCGAAATCTTAAATGAACTTGCGAAGGGCCAGAACTATAATATGATCGCCGAAGAACTGTTCATCAGCCCAAAAACCGTTCGCAAGCACATCGAAAATATTTATCAAAAACTACAAGTTCATAATAAGATGGAGGCTGTACAGCTTGCACTAAAACATGGGATAATTGGAAGTGGTTAAACCAAATTGTTCAAGCTTCTTTAAAGGTGCTTATCTCATAAAAATTTTGTTCCTTTAAGCCTTATAGCTATGGAACTAACGCAAAGAAATAAATTAAGGGAATGCAGTTTTTGTGGTTCTCTAGAAGGAAAGCCCAGAATTGTAGGAAGGTTTATAGTAGAACTATCAGAAGTAACTCATGATGGTAAAACCATGCTCGCCTGTCAGGCTTGTCGGGATAATCACTCCAATCTTACACCTGGCGGAAATCTTACTATTCAGCATTCTCATGTATTAGAGCATATATCTAAGATTAAGGATATGGGGTTTTAATCCTTTTCTTCTTAAAACACTTTTTCACTCTACAAAAACTCTACAACTACTGCGTTTGCAGTCTCAATCCTATATCATAGTCGAAACTATAAAGATTGGTGCAGTGACTTTAATAGACGACTATAGAAAAAAAGAAGAATTTGAATCAGATAGATACTGTGAATTTTGTAATGCACAGGAAGGCAAACTACGAATGGTAGGTAATTTTATCGTGGAACTATCTGAAATTGAACTTGATGAGGAAACAAGATTAGCTTGTCAAAGCTGTAAAATCAAACACAGAAATTTTGAAAAGGCAAAACAGAGTGCTCATCGAAATAACCGTTCCCTTTTAAGAAAACTTTTTTCCTACGGTCATAAATAATAAAGTAGCTCTTCACTTTTAATACAATAAAAGTATCTTGAAGATCATTTAATTGATCAAAACAGATGATGCTTAGACAGCTTTCCTTTTTGTTCTTGCTTGCACTTGTGCCTCAATTCAATCTCATTGCTCAGGTTTCTTTTGGCGGACACCCTCCTTCCGTAAAATGGCTTCAAATCGATACAGATAATGTACGGGTTATTTATCCCGAAGGCAGATCGGAACAAGCAAAACGAATTGCTGGTCTTATCAATTATCTCCAAGAATATCATCTTGAAACGGTCGGGACAAGAACTAAGAAAATCGATCTTGTTCTTCAAACTAATCAGGTTATTAGCAATGGTTACGTAGGCCTTTCTCCATATCGCAGTGAGTTTTATGCCACTCCTTTTCAGAATCATCAAATAGTTGGAACAGCAGATTGGCTGGACGAATTAGCAATTCATGAATACAGACACGCTTTACAGTTTTCCAATGCTAACAGAGGTGCAACCAAAGTTTTTCATGTTTTGCAGGGACAAGGAGGCTGGGCTGGTGCTATGTTTCTTTCTGTTCCAAACTGGTACCTCGAAGGCGATGCCGTAGTTAGCGAAACCGTGCTTACCAATAGCGGGCGTGGTCGGGTTCCGGAATTTTTTAAAGAACAAAGAGCGCTTCTTCTTAATGGAATTGATTACTCATACATGAAAGCCCGTAATGGATCCTACAAAGATATTGTACCAAGTCATTACCCTCTTGGATATGCAATTACTAACTATGGTCGGAATCATTTCGGGCAGGATGTCTGGAAAAATATTCTTGCTGATGCAGGAGCTTACAAAACCATCATTTACCCTTTTTCGGGAGCAATGAATATACATACTGGAATGAGAGCTCCAACTATGTATAAAGCGGCCTATTCGGAATTGAAAGAACAATGGAATAATGAGCTTCAAGAACTTTCACTGACAAAGCATAATAGCATCACTTCAAAACAAAAGACGGTAACTAATAACCAAAGTGCTCGCTTTTTGAAAGATGGATCTATAGTATTTCTACACTCAAGTTTTAAACAAACTCCCTCTATTCACCTGTTACATGAAGGGGCCCAAAAAAAGCTTACAGATATTGGCTCTTCTGTTGATTCTTATATCACGGAAAACAATAACCAACTTGCCTGGACTGAATATCAAAGAGATCCCAGATGGGGAAATTTGAACTATACAAAAGTAATGCTCTATGATCTTAGATCAGGACTAAAACAAACTGTTGCTGAAAACACCAAATTGTTTTCTCCACAAATTTCAGGGGATGGTTCGCTAATTGTTGCAGCAAGATATACGTCTGAACTTGAACCGGATATTGTATTACTAAATACCGCTACAGGAAATATAGATCGTGTTCTTCAAAATTCTGAGCGTGATTTTATTTCTTACCCAAATTGGACTCATGACGATAACGCTATCATATATATTGCAAAACGGGGACATGAAATCGCCATTTATAGGTATGATCTTGTAACCAACAAAACTATTCCTCTAACAGAATGGACACATCATACCATTGGGAGTTTATCAGTAGGAAAAGACAGGGTTATATTTACCTCCTCATATTCGGGAATCGACAATATATATTCTGTTGATCTAGATGGTAGTAAAATTATTACCCAGCTTACTTCAGCCAGAATCGGAGCATATCAGCCGGATATTTCAAGTGATGGTAAGACTATCATTTTTAGTGAGTTTACTGAAAAAGGATATGTATTAAGTTCTTTAGACATATCTGACGCTTTACAAAAAAAGATCACCCCAGAAGAGCCTGTTGAAATGGAGAGATTCAATATTCAATTGGCTGAATATGAAGAAAATATTCTTGATAAAATCCCGGAATCTGATTTTGAATCTAAACCTTATAAGCGCTTTCTTAAAGGTACTAAGTTACATGATTGGGGAGTTTCGGGTGGAGACAGCGAAGTTTACGGCAGACTTGGGTTCGCAAATATCCTAAATGATTTCAATACCTTCTTATATGGTGGTTATAATCAAAATGAAGAGGCATTTCGATATGGAGTTGGAATTCAGTATTGGAAGTATTTTACCGGGTTAAATTTTTCTGCCTTTAATTCTCTAAGGGGAACAGTTGCTGAGGGGCGTACAGATTCTACGATTTTTATAAGAGGTGATGTTTTTGAAGAGAATAAAATCAGTGCCGGTTTTACTATTCCATTAGTATATCAAAGAGGGAACTTCACAACTGGTTTTACAGCAAATGTTAATTTTGCTAACTATCGGCTTGGAAACACTTTCTCATTTGAAAATGAAAAAGCATCACTTACTTCGTTTGAAACCCAGATCACTTTTTATAATCTGAGAAGAAGAGCTCTTCAAAATGTTCAGTCCAGGCTTGGACAGTATATTCTCTTTTCGCATTCCACATCATTAACTGAACTTTCCGGAAAGGTTTTTAATATTCAAGCCGGACTCTATTTACCTGGAATTGGATTAAATCATGGTATTTTGATTGAAGCAGAGTATCAAAAAGAGCTGCTTACCAATTCGTATCAATATGCAGATTTTTTTAATTACGCCCGGGGATATCCATACCGACCTAATGATTATGCCCAAAGGATATCTTTTAATTACCAGCTACCACTTCTGTATCCTGATTGGGGCTTTTTCAATTTTGCATATTTCAAGCGGGTTAGATTGAATGCGTTTAGTGACTTAGCAAAACTTGAATATGAAAACTTTCCACCACGTTTTGATGTTGCACAAGCTTCTTTTGGAGGAGAGTTAATGATTGATACTATTATGTTGAATGTACTGCCTGTTACATTCATACTTCGTCAAAGCTTTTTACCTGATGCATTTCCCGGGGAACCTACTTCAAATTTTGATTTCTTTATCTCAATTTCTCTTTAGCCTAGTTTTTTCAGGTATTGTACCAAATCCTCTTCAGCTGCCAGGCTCAGTTTCTTTTTAAGACGGTATCTTGCCTGAGTAACACTCTTGGCGTTAATTCCGATTATATTTCCTATTTCTTTATTAGACAAATCCATTTGCACCAACGAAGCCAGTCTCCTCTCCCCTTTTGTAAGTGATTCTGTTTCCTGATCCAGCTTTCTGAAGAAACCACTGTTAATTTGCTCTATCTTATTAAAGAGTTGATCCTCATCTTCTGTTAATTTCACATTTTGTCTTAATGAATCGATTAAAGAATTCATCTCTTTCTTCGAATCAAAGGTCTTTAGCTCTTTGGTAAAAGACTTAAGCTTTTCTATTACTTCACTTATAAAAGAATCCTTTTCATTTATGAGAAGTCCATAGTTTTCTAATTCTTTTTGAATACTCTGAATTTCAAGCGCCTTTTCCCGTTCCTTTCGTTTTGTTTGTTGCCAGTAAATTATACTTCCAATAGTTATAAAAAAGATTGCAACAACAATAGCTATTAACGTCTTTAATCGTGCTTCTTTATTTTCGGCTTCGAGCAGTAATATTTCCTGCTCTTTCTTTTCTGTCTCATACTTTTGCTGCGCATTTACCAGTTCCTGTTGAGTTGAAATATTGATAATACTATCGCTAAAAGACTTATACAGTTCATGGTGATAAAGCGCGGAATCTAAAGCCCCCGTTTCCTGAAAGGTGACGTAAAGTAGTTGATGAGCATCTCTTATAAGTGGAAGCGAATTTACCTGATAGGCAAGCTGACGAGATTTAGAAGCAAACTCACCTGCTTCTTTAAAACTATTTTGTTCTCTGTATATCGAAGAAATATCTCCGTAAATATCTGCTAGCCCATATACATTATTGAATTTCTCATCTATTTCCATGGCTCTGGTAGCAAATATCAGTGCGGAATCCAGTTTCCCTTCACGCTGATAAATAAGACCTATATTCGTTAAGTCAGTACTCATCCTGATAGAGTCTTTTATTTCTTCCCGAATCTTCAGCGACTGCAAGTAGTTATTTTTTGCTGAATCAAAATCTCTCTGCTGATAATTGATGCTGCCAATGGTACTGATTGCAATAGCAGCAGACTGTAAGTCCCCGGATTCTTCAAAATAAGAAAGAGATTCTTCGTAGTAGTTTATTGCTGTATCATATTGCCCGTTGGTATAATAAGTATATCCCATCATTCCAATTACTCTTCCCTTAAAATCTACTTCATTCGAAGCATCCAGATTTTGATAGGCTTCTTCTAAATATCCAATCGCTTGATCAGACTCCCCTTTTACTGCATGATACCTGCCAAGGTGATAAAGTGACCGTAATTTAAAATTGTCGTTGTTTTGAAGGTCTGCGAATTCTTTAAATTCAACAGCAAAATAGTGCATACTGTCAATATCAACCCGCATATAATTATCCAGTAAGGTCTGATAGATTCTACTTTTTTCCAGAGGAGTATTTTCCTCTTCAAGCATTCCCTTAAGCTGGTGAATTGAATAATCATTGAATGATTCTTGAGCAGTAATACTGCCCCAAAAAAGAAATATGGCAAGTACTAAAATTCTATTTACCCAGATGAACATCGAAGTGTTTTGTAGATTGTTTGTATACCTTAAAGCTAATATTACTTTCAGAAATAGGACGAATTTTTTTTTAGATAGACATCTACAAAAGGTCTACAACAACTTTTAGAGGCTTTCATTTATTTATACTTGTTCACCCTATATAAAAAGCCTTTATGGGATTTACCATTACCTTAAGCTAATCCCATAAATACCCCGTGAGTGTTTTGGATGAATCTGAATACTCTCCTTTTAAGAAACTAAATAGCGTAAGCTACTTAGCAGTAATAACTACTGACCAGACAAGTAAAAGCTCCCGACTTTCAATAAAGCGGGGCTTTTTTTATTTTTAAACCTCATTCAAAATCTCCAATAGATCTTCTTCAGGATTAAGGTTCATTTTCTTTCTAAGCCGGTACCTGCTCTGCTCCACACTTTTAGGTTCTATATTAAAAATACTTGCTATTTCTTTAGAGCTTAAATTTAATCTTATTAGAGCCGCTAAACGCTCATCTCTTTCTGTGAGATCAGGAAAACGCTCTTTTAATTCCATGAAGAAACCAGAACATACCTGATTGACCCTGAACTCAAGTTCCTCCCTGTCTTTATTCAGTGTTATATTTTGAAGAATTTTCATTTCCATTCTGGTGAGTTCTCTTCGCATTTCAGTTGGATCAGAGTCAAACTTAACACTATGAATTTGCTCCTTTACTTGTTCAAGGCAATCATTTTTTTCTGCAATGTGGAGCGCATAATTTGTCAGTTCCTTTTGAACATGTTCTGATCTTAACTTTTCATTTTCTAATTCCTCCAGTGCTAATTTCCGTTTGGATTCGGATAGCTGGCGATCTTTCTCTTTGAGTTCTAGTTCTTTTCTCTTTTTAAATATTGTTCTCCAAAAAACCAGCACTACTATTAACAATGTGGAACCAAGTATCACGGAGATCAAAACAACACGGGTTTTCTGAAGCTCATTTAGAGAGGCAAGTAACTCGATTTCTTTCTCTCGTTTCTCTGCCTCGTTCTTTTCTCTTTGTTCAATCAAAATCTCTCTGCTGCTCTCGCTAATCACACTATCACTATAAGCTTTATACTGAATAAAATTTTCCAAAGCTTTTTTGAAATCTCCCATAGCTTCATACACCATAAATAGTGCTTCGTACGATTCACTCAATAATTGATAAGAACTGTATTCTTTTGACAATTCCAATGCATTCTCAGCGTAACTTAAAGCGATATCATAGTTTCCCAGTCGGATGTGTAATTTTGATAATTCCTCATATGAACCAATCCTTTTTTGAATTGCACCCGTGTTCTCATCTATCTCCAAAGCTCTCTCCAAAAAAATAAGTGCTGAATCAAGTTGGTTTTTATTCTCATAAATCAATGCCAGATTCTTTATATCAGATGTCATTAATACTGAGTCCTTCAAACCCTCTTTAATAGCCAGAGACCTAAGGTAATACTGCTTTGCCGTTTCATCATCTTCTTTTTGATAATAAATACTTCCAATCGTGCTTAAAGCAATTGCAACAGGGCGTTGAGCCTCTGCCCGTTCAAAGTATGGAATAGATTCCTGGTAATATTCTATAGCAGAGTCAAATTGGTCATTGGTGTAGTAAACGTACCCAATCATACCGATAACTCTTCCTGCCATAGCCTCATCAGTTCGTTTGGAAGTCAGCTCCCTCGCAATCTTAAAATGTTTGATTGCTTCATTAGCTACCCCTTTTACAGCATAGTATCTACCCAGGTGATAATGAGCTCTGAGTTGATATTCAGAATCTCCTGTTTCTTCAGCAAATTCTAAAAAGTCCTCTGCATATAGGTACATCGTATCGAGATCAATATTTCTGTACCTACTTATTAGCCAGCCGTAGATTTCTTCTAATTGCCTTTCATCCTCTACAGCTTCTAAGGCTGCTACTAATTCTTGTGTCGAATATTCGGAATATTGTGAAAATATCGATTGCGTACTAACCACTACTATGATTAATACGAGTGTAATAGCTCTCTTCATTGCTCTTAATTTTAATTATAGCAAGTGTAAAGGACACCCCTACAGTGCCCCTACAGACCACATACTATAACCCAGACTTTAATTGATGATTTTTTGAAAATCTCGTTACCTCTTGCAGGTTAACAATTTACTGGGATAAAAATAAATTAAAACTCTACCTGAACACTACATTTTTTAAAGCAAAAAAACTCATCCTATAGATTTTGGTACTAATTATCTGTCTGGTTTAAGAAATCCTCAAAAAATTCGAAAGGTGTGCGAAATGAAACGCAGAAAGTTTATTCACTCTGGAGATTACTATGTTTCAAACTCGAAAATTGACCTCCATCAGCAAAGCTTTTTAAAACTACTGGTGGTCTTTTTTCTTTATTTTACAAGTTCCATAACGTTATTTGCCCAAACAAACCTTTATGTGGATATCAGTGGCAACGACACCGGTAACGACTGTACCTCCCAGATATCCCCTTGTGCTTCAATACAATATGCCATTGACTCAGCTGTCTCCGGAGATACTATCAATATCGCCAGTGGTTCTTATTCAGAGGATTTAGTCATTTCCACTTCTGGTTTAATGCTCTCTGGGAGTCAAGCTGGCGTAAATGCCATCGGAAGAAGTGTAAGTGAGTCATCAATCACTGGAAGTATTCGAATTACATTCAGCGCAGATAGCCTTACCATTGATGGTCTTGAAATCATGGAGGGAAACACCGTTCAGGGAAGTAAAGCCGGTATTTACTTAGAGAAAAATGCGACTAATATCACGATCCGAAATACCATATTTAGTCGATCAGGAGATGTAGATGGTGATTTATACAGGGGAATACTTTCTATAGTAGCGGGTAATAATACTGACCTGATCATTCAACGAAATAGCTTCTCAGGCTGGGCTACTGGTATTTATCTCAATCCAGGAGCTTATGGAGCAAATATTCTCAACAATGAGTTTGATGATAACTATGTAGGGGTTTCAGTGGATGGACCGGATAGTATTACAATCTCCGGAAATTCATTTTCAGATAATGTTTTTGAAGGGCTCGGACTAGGCCCCTGGACAGATGGAAGTAAAACTTCGCCGGATACTTTACAAGCTTTTGTTGAGAACAATAGCTTTGAAGGAAATACCATACATGTAGGACTTTATACCGGATCTGGCACAAAATTTGATTTTTCGACAAACAGCTTTGAAGGAACAACAGCCAGTTCAATGTCAATTAACCAGATTATTACTACAGAAGAAAAGATCGGCCATGGTGTAGATGCTTCAGGTGGGTATTCGGGACTGGCGTTACTTCGTGAGAATATAATTGCGGTAACCAATGGTAATAGTATAACTACAGCCTTTGGCTTTGCTGAAGCCGAAGATAGTATTCTGGTTGGCTCAGGCACTTTTGATTCATTTACGATAGGCTCATCTGGTCCTGATAGCTTAACATTCATAGGGGTATCGGGAGCAGAAATATCCCGTGATTCTTCCGGATCGAGGCGTGCAGTTGTAGACCTCCGTGCAGATGCGATTAAAGTTGAAGGTTTCAGTATCAAAGGTGGAAATTATCATGTTGGAATATCGGTGGCTGGGCAACATGTTATAGTTAATAATAACTCCATTGATAGTGTTTTGACTGGAATACAAACCACAACCCAATATGTTGAAGGAAATGCAACCATAACTGGTAATACGATAACAAACGCAGGCTATGGAATAAGCCTCCAGAACAATTCCAATACAGTTACGGATAATGATATCACCATAACTACTGAAGGTTTTGGAATTGGCTCTGCTTCAAATACAATTACAGGAAATATTGTTTCTGTAGATGAAGACGGTATTGTATTAGAGACCTATACCACCGAAGATTATGACGCTCTTCCTGGAGCTGATATTGACCTCTCCGAATTTCTTGAAAACAATACTTTTACCAGAGCTGCATATGTTGTCGACGAATCCGGAATAGCAATAGAAACAGTGTTTGGAGGAATTGAAATTCCGGTTGATTCTGCAGCAGCCGGAGATAGTATTTTTGTTCTTGCAGGCACCTATCAAAATGGAAACATCATAATTAGTAAAGACAGCTTGTCTATTAATGCAGAAGAAGGAGTTTCAGGCTTAGACAGCGTAATGCTCGATGGGGACATTTCAAGATTTAGTCTGGATGGAGAGGGTATTACAATGTCCGTAACTGGAAATAGCAGTAATACGCTTTTCGAACTTAGAGGAGGTAATATAACGGTTAATGGAGCAGCCGGTGTTGACACATTATTAGTTGATGGTAATAGAAGCGACTTCACTATAACAGAAACAGAAAATGGAGTTGTTATTACAGATGATCGTTCTGGATCACCAAATGGTGAAACAACCCTTATAAATATTCAAAGAATCGTTTTTGCCAATTTAGAGGTTTCTTTGGTTACCGGGGAAAACAATCCATTCAGCTATTTTAATACTTACAGCACTGATTTCTCGGATTTTGACCCAGGATCAATTTCAAATGGTGAAAACGGTTGGTTAGTTAGCGGCGGGTCATCCCGTGATCAGGAAATTGTTGACATAGGTGGGCTTCGTGGGCATGTATTCAAAATGTCAAGCGATCCTAACATATCTGATTTTGCTGGTCCGTACACAGCATCGTTAACCGAAACTGCCGGAGAAACCGGTACCTCTGCAAATGTTAATACTATACGAACTTCCTTTGATTTTAAAGCGGTAAGTGCATCACCTGATTCATCCAGACTGGAAATTGACTTTGGAGTAAATGCAGGAACTGACAGAGCTAATTTCATGATCATTGAATGGGAGGAGTCTACCAGGCTACGCATAGCTGTAAATGAGCCGACAACGGATGGAAGTTGGACAACCACAAATTTCGCTGCTTTTAATGGAAACCGGACACTAGTTCAAAACATTGATACGGGCTCATCGGCATGGCATACACTGGAAATGGAGCTTCGCTTTGTAGATGGGAGCAATAATGATATCATCGATATCTACCTGGATGGTTCCTATATCGGAACTACCACTACATTTGAGAATTATTGGGAGTTTTCTATAGGAGATGACCGTACAACTGCTGCCGAAAAAGGGGTTACTTCCAGACTGTTTTTCCGCCCCTCTGCATCTGGTGCACCTTCTGATGGAACAGGCGGTAAAAATCAGGGTTTTTATTTCGATAACCTAAACATAACTTCTTACGATTCGAATAATCCGGTTTCTTATCCTGGCAACTCATTAAGCTTTGCAGATAATGCTTCAAAAGTAATAATTCCAAATAGTTATGCCCTGGATTTCTCATCTGAGTTTTCAGTAGAAGGTTGGGTAAAAATTAACGAGTTTACTTCTGAAAGCCAGTCAATCATACAAAAGGGAAGCGATTCGTGGAGTATTCACAGGTTTTCGAACTCAAATACCCTTGGATTTAGCACCTGGATTTCCGGTTCTCATCACATCCTCAAAGGAAAAACTCCATTAATCGATAACGAATGGCATCATGTAGCAGTCACCTTTGATGGAACAAACAAGATTCTGTATATAGATGGTATTCAGGATACAACGGAATCCGTCTCCGGTTCAATTGACACCAATAATGATCCAATTTCTATAGGAGGGTGGATCGGTAATATTGATGAATTGAGAATGTGGAGTACCGCTCGTACTGCGGATGATATTCGTAATAATGTATTTCAGGAAATCGACGCCAATACTTCTGGCTTAGCCGGGTATTGGAAAATAGACGAAGGAAGCGGGAATCTACTTAATGATATTTCCTCAAACGGGAACGATGCTGGTATTTCTCCAAGCTCGAATATTTTCTGGAGTAGTATGGCTCATCCAATCGGAACCTATATTACAGGTGACGAAGGCTGGCGAATCATTACTTCACCCGCTAATGGTGTAACCTATGCTGAACTCTTTCAAAACATTTGGACCCAGGGCTTTACTGGTGCTGATTCAGAAACTGGAGATCCAAACGTATACACTTATGTTGAAGGTGATGGAGACACAGATCCATCTTCACGTGGCTTTCAAGCCATCAGCTCCGCATCTGACACCGCTACAAAAGGTCAGGCCTTCATCGCTTACTTATATGAAGATAATGACCCTTTTACTGAAGGGACTCAGGGCGGTTTCCCAAAACTAATTAAAACGGATAGCACTCAACTATCTGGGGAAATTACTCTTCCTTTATCACTTACAAAATCGGGAGGTGGGGGCACTTTTGATTCAGCAAATGATGGATGGAACCTAATAGGAAATCCTTATGCATCTTCAATCGATTGGGATAACGATCATGGATGGATACGTACGGGCTTAGATGATGTAGTATATGTATGGAGCGATAGTGCAAATAATGGATCTGGTGCTTATCTTTCCTGGAATGGTGTAACAGGAACACTGAATAGTGGAATAATAGCTCCTCTTCAAGGATTTTGGGTAAAAGCGAATAACTCCGCTACACCTTCTATTTCGGTAAAAGATACAGCCCGAAGTTCCGGGGGTACATTGCTCAAGAAAAGAGCCTTCACTCAAATAGAGTTTTCCATAGAGGGAAATGGCTTGCAAAACAAAAGTATCATAATGTTTTCTGATGATGCTGAACTAGCTAAAGATTCGTTTGATGCATATAAACTTGCTTCTAATAATCCTTACTGGCTTTCTGTTTCAACAACTCAATCTGAATCTTTAGAACAGTTAGATATTCAGGCTCTTCCCGCATCATTTTCAACGATTGATCTCAATCTTAATATCGATGGAAGTAAGCTTGAGGGGGAATACTTACTAAGATGGAATCCAAAACTTATTCCAGAAAACTGGATTGCCACACTCTTTGACCTTGAAACCAGTAATGAGTTCTCCTTACTGGAAAAAGGCTTTACTTCCATTCTCCTGAACTCTTCGTACAAAGAAAAAGAAGCTTCACCTTTTAATAGAGTGACCATCCCAAAAACTCTGAAGAAGAAAGCAACTACAACTGATAGATTCCGAATTATTTTGAAACAGAATACCCAAACTGATATCTATGAAAATCCTGATTTACCTCAGAAGCTGGAGCTGAATCAGAATTATCCGAACCCATTTAACCCTTCAACTGTCATCAAATTTGCTCTTCCGGAACAAGGTTTGGTTAGTCTTACAGTTTTTGATCTGCTTGGAAGACCAGTAGCGAGATTAGTTGAATATCAGAAATTAAATGCCGGGTATCATCAGGTAACCTTTAAGGCTGAAAATCTTGCATCAGGAATATACTACTACCGACTGGATACAAATCAAAAAACCATTATTAAGCAAATGACTTTAATAAGGTAAAGAGAGTACAAAATACCCTTAAGCTAAATGCTAAATCTATGTAAGTAATGGGGTGAATCCCTTCGCTTCCATTAAATAAACCGATATATGAATAATAAATGCTATTTGTGCCGGACTAAAGAAGGAGCTATGCAACCGCAAATGAGACTAAGGGTTTTTCTCAAACAAGTAAAAGTAGCGGGAGTAACCAAAAAGGTATGTCAGTTCTGTGTACCAAATAATCGGTCGAGATATAATCAATTTTCTAAATAATATAATCAGATATGAAAACTAAATATTTCCTTATATCCATATTACTGATACTAATAATTATCATTGTATCAGCCTCGACAAAAGTACTTAGTCAACCTGGTCTGCCATCGGCGCCAAGTCAGGCACCTATCGATGGTGGTTTGTATTTATTAGCCGCCGCCGGTGGAGCCTATGCATTTAAGAAATTAAGAGAAAGAAAGAGCGAATAACTTGCTCGTTTGCTCTAAATATTAAACCGAAACTTCGCACTAATATACTGCCCCCAAGAAGTCTCTCTTGACTAAGAGTTTTCTTCTACAATCTGCTCGGTTTAGAAACAAAATAATTGAATGGAACCTATAACACATAACAAAAATAAAGCCTGCGACTTCTGCCTTTCGGAAGAAGGACAACTAAGAATGATAGGAAATTATACCGTTTCGTTAGTTGAGGTAGAAATTGATGGACAACCTAAATTAGCTTGCCAAAGCTGCCGGATAAAAAATAACAATCTCAGAAAAATTTTGGGGCTAAGAACTTCATATAAGATAGTTGAACCAACCAGGAAAAAAAGAAGCCTGCTTCATTTTGGTTTCAAGTGAGAGCCTTAATGGTAACCCATTTTTTTTATACCTGTAAGTTTCGGATGGCTCCGACCAGTCTATTATCTGAGAAACTAGTTAACTCCACATAAAGTGGGTTTATTAGCATAACAACTACTAACCGTAGAACCCAAAAGCCCGTTAGCAATAACGGGCTTTTTATTAAACCGTAGCCTTTTTCTTTTCCTCTCTTTTACGATCGTTATGATCGAGGAATTTCTTTCTGATTCTCAGGCTTTGTGGAGTCACTTCCAAAAGCTCATCATTTGCAATAAATTCAATGCATTCTTCTAAGCTCATTTTTTTAGCCTGAGAGATTTTGATTGAATCAGCAGTTTGAGTTGCCCGGTGATTCGTAAGGTTTTTCTTCTTAGCCACATTCACCACCATATCATCAGTACGGTTGTTTAAGCCTACCACCATACCCGTATAAACAGGATCGCCCGGTTCTACAAAGAACTGTCCGCGATCCTGTATTCCTTCCAGGGCATAACCGGTAACATCTCCCTGTTCCAGCGCAATAAGTGCGCCACGGGTTCTACCGGGAATTTCTCCAGCATAAGGCTCATACGCATCAAACTGTTGATGCATAATACCTGTACCTCTTGTTTCTGTAAGCATCTCTCCTCTAAAACCAATCAGTCCTCTGGAAGGAACTCGGAATTCAATCCGGTTATTTTCCCCTTCCTGACTCATGCTTTGCATAATCCCTTTTCGCTTCTGGAGGTTATCAATCACTCTGTTACTGTAATCTGTATGAACATCTACTACTACTTCTTCAACCGGCTCATGAGTAACTCCGTCAATTTCCTGCATCAATACTTCTGGTCTCGAAACTGAAAACTCGAATCCTTCCCGACGCATAGTTTCAATCAGAATAGCCATCTGTAATTCGCCACGACCAGAAACTTTAAATACATCAGGACTGTCAGTTGCTTCAACCTGCATTGCAACATTTGTACGAACTTCTCTTTCCAGACGATCCTTTATCTGATTAGAGGTAACATAGTCCCCTTCTTTCCCTGCAAAAGGAGAGTTATTTACCCGGAAATACATCGCTATCGTTGGTTTATCTAAATCCACATATTCGAGTGGTGTTGGATCAGATAGAGCTGTCAGAGTGTCTCCAATATTTACTGAATCATATCCTGCCAGCGCTACAACATCGCCAGCTACAGCTTTCTCAACTGGCTCTCTTTGAAGTCCATTAAACGTAAACAATTTGGTGGCACGACCTTTCATTTTTAAGTCGCCTTTACCACTTACCAGGGCTACGTCCTGGTTTAATTTTACCGTACCTTGCTCAATTCTTCCTACTGCAATTCGACCTACATAGTCATTCCAGTCGATGCTGCTCACAAGCATTTTAAATTCCTCATCCGTTGGTTGATCGGGCGCCGGAACATGATCCACAATCTTATCCATAAGTGGAGAAAGGTCCACATTATCTCCTTCAAGGTCTTCTTTTGCATAGCCGTCTCGTGCTGCTGCATACAATACCGGGAAGTCTAACTGGTCATTAGTAGCATCAAGCATTACGAATAAGTCAAAAATCTCATCCAGAACTGCGTCAGGTCGGGCATCTTTTCTGTCAATCTTATTGATAACAACAATTGGCTTATATCCGAGACTCAGTGATTTTCGAAGTACGAATTTAGTTTGAGGCAAAGGTCCTTCCGCAGCGTCAACTAAAAGTATTACTCCGTTTACCATCTTGAGTATTCGTTCTACCTCGCCGCCAAAATCGGCGTGGCCGGGGGTGTCCACTATATTGATTTTAGTTCCTTTCCAGTGTACTGCTGTGTTTTTCGAGCTAATAGTAATCCCACGTTCTTTCTCAAGATCACCGGAATCCATAACTCTCTCTTCCACTTCCTGGTTCTCTCTGAAAGTCCCGCTTTGTTTCAGGATTTGATCTACTAATGTAGTTTTGCCATGATCTACGTGAGCGATGATGGCGATATTTCTTAGTTCTTGTAACATTAAAGGCTAATGAGTGAAAATTTCCAAGCCTTGAATATACAGCTATTTCAAACAAAGTATGATTATGAAATACTTAAATGTTTTCACATATCAATCATTTGCATTCCCTTCTTTTTTTAACTTTTTTCAATGAAAGCTAATCAATATGTATCTCCGAGCTTCCATATTTATTTATTGGGGAATTTTATTGCTTTTTCCAAACTTTGCTTCTTCTCAATCTTTCAAAGAATTAGGCAGACCTTTCTATACCTATTATTCCCCTTCCGATTATAATGCTAATGGGCAAAACTGGGCCGCCGTTCAGGATTCCTCAGGACGTATGTTTTTTGCTAATAATCATGGTGTGCTACGTTTTGACGGTCACCGATGGCATAAAGCTCCGAGTTTGAACGGAGGGCTGATTCGTGCCTTGGTAAAAGATGATGAAAATAATTTATACTGGGGAGGACAAAATGATTTCGGAGTTGTCTCTTCAGATTCTGCCGGTAATACTGTTCTTGAATCACTTACTCATTTGATTCCGGATTCGGTTGAATCCTATAATAATGTCTGGAATATCCTTATCAATGAGCATGGAGTATATTACAGATCCAATAAATACATCTTTCGTTATTACAACGGTTCCATATCCATCATCAAAAATGATCGTTGGTTTCAACATGGGTTTGCTATAAAAGGCAAAATTATTGTACAACAATTTCCTCATGGGCTATTCCATATAAAACATGATTCACTTTCATTAGTACCCGGCAGTGAAATTTTTTCCGGAGACAATGTGGGAAATATGGTTCCATTGGACAATGGAAATATATTGACAATCACTTTTTCTAAAGGACTCTTTGAGTATAATGGTACCGTATTTTCTCCATTTAACAATGAAATCAATGAGCTTCTTAAAAAGGCTTTGACCTACAAAGCTGTAAAGCTTAAAAGCGGAAATATAGCTATAGCTACTATCCAGCAAGGATTATTTGTAATTGCCCAAAATGGAAAATTAATTAATCGTATCCATGTTGAAGAAAAGCCCACCACAGAACTATTTGAAGATGATCATGGTGGATTGTGGGCTGTACTGGATGGAGGTTTAGCTCGTGTCGAAATTGAATCTCATCTCTCGAAGTTTCAGAATGAAAGTGGTTTAACAACAACTGCTTCTTCTATTACACGCTTCCAAGGAGAGATTTATGTCGGAGCTTACAATGGTCTTTTTAAACTTACACAAAATGGTATTGAACCAGCCAAGTTTGAACGTGTAAATAATTTTGCCAACCAAATTTGGGCTCTTCTACCAACCAAACATGGTCTACTTATTGGTTCTCAGCAAGGTTTATTTGTACTCAATAACGAAAGTATTAGTCCTATAGTTAATAATCTGGTTACACGGACTCTTTATTCCTCACAAAATAAACCGGGTACTATTCTGGTCGGTTCCATGTTGAATTTCAGGACTTTGGAGTACAGTAATGGATCGTGGGAAATAAGTATCCCTATCGAAAAGATAGAAACGAATACACATTATATTGCAGAAGAACCAAATGGAAATATCTGGTTAGGTTCTCAGTTTCAGGGTGCAACCAAAATCGAACATTTGTTTGATAACCAAAATCGAAAAATAACCCGGTACCCAAGTGATGAGGGTTTCCCGGATAGAGATGATCAGTATGTAAATACTTTTTACTTAGACGACCATATTTCGTTAGGGACTTCTAAAGGGATCTTCCGGATTGACAAAAATTTCGATAAAATTGTACCGGATTCTTCTTTTGGTGAACTCTTCGCAGGACCAGGTAAAGATGTATTCCGAGCAGAAAAAGCCCCTGATGAAGTTTGGTTTATCCGTTCCAGCGAAAACGGAATATTACAACCTATTTCCGGTTCCGGGTATACATGGAATGACCACCCTTTTCGTAAAATCACATCAGGTTCAACCCACGATTTCTATTTTGATTCAGAAAATACTGCATGGCTAAGTACCACCAATGGAGTTTACAGATACGATAGAAACCAAACTGAAAATTTTTCACATTCAAAGAAAACTCATCTTCATAAAGTTTCGCTTATCAAAGATGATTCCCTGTTATTCGGCGGGCATCACAATGAAACTGTTACAAGCCCGGAACTTGAGCATCACCAAAATGAAATTCGATTCCAGTATGGCTTACCTCATTTTACAAATCCTGAGCTAACCCAATATTCATTCAGGCTTTTAGGAAGTGATGATGAGTGGAGTCCATGGATTTATGAATCGCAGAAAGATTACACCAATCTCAGACATGGTACTTACACTTTTGAGGTAAAAGCCAAAGATATGTACGACAACATTGCGCTTCCTGCAAGCTTCTCCTTCACCATAAACCCTCCATGGTATCAAACCTTGCTGGCTTACTTAATCTATTTTGTACTTGGTTTCGGAGTTTTTATTGGGATCATCCTTGGAGCGGTAAGATGGAATGGAAACCGGTTAGAAGTTAGAAATCGTGATCTGGAGCTACAGGTTGCATCCCGGACCAAAGAAATTGAGGAGCAAAAAAGTGTGATTGAGAAAAGCCTGGAAGAGAAAGAAATCCTGCTAAAAGAGATTCACCACCGGGTTAAAAACAATCTTCAAATAATCTATAGTCTTTTAAACCTGCAGAAAGAATCTATTACTGATGAAAAAGTGCTGCAAGCGGTAAAAGCAGGACAAGGAAGGATTCGGAGTATGAGCATGGTTCATGAAATTCTTTATAAAAACGAGGATTTGAAGCAGGTTGAGCTTTCACAATATATCCGAAACCTTGTTGAGCATATTGAAGAATCCTATCAGAAAGCAGAAGAAAGTGTTACCACTTCTTTCGACCTGGAACAGTGCGATGTAGACTTAAATGTAGCCATTCCATTGGGACTTACCGTGAATGAGGTAGTAAGTAATGCGTTTAAACATGCCTTCGGGGAGACCAAAAAAGGAGTAGTAAAACTAAAAGGAGTTATTGAAGAAGGCGCCTTCAAATTAACTATTAGTGATAACGGTTCCGGGATTGATCCGGAGTCAAAATCTGACGACACTCTTGGATTGTTACTTATCCACGATATGATTCGGCAGCTTAAAGGAAAAACAGAATTGATTACCACAGCCGGTACCAGTTATACGTTTAATATTCCGTTAAGTCATGAATAACCTCAGGGTTTTGATACTGGAGGACGAGATGGTGATTGCCAGAGACCTGCAAAACATTCTTCGAAAGATAGGTGTAACCAATATCGAGATAGTGAACGACTCTACCGAAATGGTAAATATGTATCCTGATTTCCTTCCTCATCTTGTGCTTTGTGATATCAACCTGGAGGAAGACTATGAAGATGGAATCACCCTTTGTAAGCAGATGCTTCAAAATATAAAAACGCATATAATCTTCATTACAGCTAATGCTAAAGACGATTACCTCTTTCGTGCCCAAGGTGTAAAACCCCTCAATTATTTGCTTAAACCTTTTGATGAAGAACAGGTCGCCACTACTATCACCCTTGCGTTATCAAAACCTGAGGTACAGCAAGGGGGGTGTAAAAAAATCAATTATTCTGAATTGCTAACTGAGGGAGAATATAACATTCTGCAACTGATTGCAGACCACAAAACTACATCCGAAATAGCTTCCCAGCTTTTTGTCTCCCCCAAAACCGTGGAAAATCACCGCAGAAACATTTCTCAAAAATTAGGTCTTGAGGGGAAAAATAACACCCTACTCACCTGGGTGATGGAGCATAAAGACGATATCTAACCATTTTTTGTTTAAACGCCGGTTTTTTCTAATCAAAAATGAGGGCTAGCCCCTATATCTAATCTTTCAGGATGGGGCTTAATTGGGGCATGATAAATCATACCCGACTCAGCAAAACACAATTAAAGGTTCTGGAATTAATCTCTGCCGGGCTATCCACTATTGAAATAGCCGACCGGCTGGGATCCAAGCCAAAAACCATTGAGAACCATCGCAGTAACATTGCGAGGAAACTAGGAATAACTGGAAATAACTGTGTGCTCAGGTATGCTTTTACTCATAAAAATGAACTTAATCCTTCACATTCTAAATCAATGATGCCATGAAACGTTCATTCCTTTTTCTAATCCCTTTTCTTTTTTTAATGACTGATATAGCAGCTCAAACAGCGCCTACCCTGAATATACAGGGTGTACTTCGCGATGATCAAAACAAAGCAGTATCAGACGGTACGTATCAGCTCACCTTTAAGCTTTATGAAGCCCAAACCGGCGGAGCAGAAATCTGGACTGAAGACCAGTCACTTTCTATCACAAATGGTGTCTATTCTGCACTATTGGGAGATGTAACTGATCTTTCCGGAATTGGATTCAGCAGCCAGTACTACTTAGGGATTGCAGTAGATGGCGGACTTGAACTGGGGCCGAGAATCCCTCTTTCACTAAGTCCTTATTCAATGGCAGTGGTGGGAAGTGAAAATGTATTTCCGTCTTCAGGAACCGTTGGAATTGGAACAACTTCTCCTTCGGATAATGCAAAACTACAGGTAGAAGGTGGCGATTTAGTTGTATCCAATGGTGAATTTCATTTATCAGCCAGCAACATCAAACTGGACGGAAACTGGATCTCCGGTGATGGTGATGACGAAGGAATCTTTATAAGTGCTAATGGAGAAGTGGGAATAGGTACCACAAACCCGGAAGAGGATTTTCAGGTAAGTGGAAACTCCTTTATGGATGGCGTTTTAAGAATGGATATAGCCTCTGTTACTGCTGACAATACCATCTATGATTATGATGTATGGATTCAGGGTGGAAGTTCAACTAACGGAGGAGACGCAAGAAATCTGGCTATTCTTGGAGATCAACACAATGATGTTCTTTATCTGAATTATGCTGGTGAATACAAACAAGGAACCGTTACTGGTGGGAGAACATTAGCTACCGGGGGGTTTATATCTAACAGAATAGCTACTCATCATTCTGGCGGAAGCAGACGTTTAGGTGCTCATGAAGGTGAAACTGGAAATGCTAATCTGATAAGCGGTTATAAGTTTAGTGGTGATAATGATACAGGTATGTTTTCCCACAGTGATGGGGTAATTAACTTTTTTACAAATAGCCGCGAAACTATATGGATTGATCATAGAGGAATAAAATGTGGCGATGGAATGAGTTCTTGTGGGCTCGAAAACCGATTCAGCGATCAAAGAATTAAAACGAATATTCAGAACTATACTTCTGCTAATGCACTGGAAAATATTTTAAGTCTGTCACCTAAATCCTACCAGTTTCTATTTTTTGATGCCAAGCCTGTTTCCTATGGTTTTATTGCCCAGGAAGTTGAACAGGTACTCCCTCATGCAGTTGTCGATTCGGGGCAAGACAAAAAGATAAGTGATGGTACAATAGTCAAAAATGTAAAAGAACTCGATTTTGATACCATTACTTTAGAATTAATTATTGCGGTTCAACAGCTCAACGATAAAGTAGATGCCCTTGCCAAAGAAAATGAACAATTAAAAAGGCAGTTGGCTAACGCTGCTAATAAAAATGCATCCTCAGGACAAAGTAAAACGGATAAATAGAATCCGTTATCTCAAAGGAGGACGCCATGAAAACCAAACGATTATCAAAGACTATCTTATTTCTTCTGCTGGCAGTGTTAGCCAGCCAGGATCTGCTTGCTCAAACTTATAATACAGGACGAACTGTTATTGTAAACGGAGCAACCGGAAAGATCAAGTCCGGAGAATATACCTCAAATGTAGTAATTGGTGAACCATTTACACTAACTGCTAAAGGATTGAATAATTCTACGAGTCCAGGCTTATGGGGTCTTCAACTTAATTCCCCATCCTCACCAAATATCACGGCTTCTGAAGGAAATTTCTCGGATAAAGTGGTAATTACATGGCAACTCGAAACTTTATCACCTGCACCGGGCAAAGGATATCATATATTCCGGGATGGGACTTTATTAGCACGACTTTCTGCTTCCGATACTTCTTACACTGACAGCAATGTAAAAGCGGGTGTATTTTATTTTTACACTATAACAGCAATAAATAATTTTGGAGAAAGTGTACTGGGTAACACAACAGGATTTGTAAACCCGAATGGAGTCATAACCGGAACCATTTCCACATCCAAAAAAAGACCAGTTTCAGATGTTCAGGTAAGCCTGAGTCCGGTAGTTGGGCGCTCCCTCAGTTTTGATGGCTCCAATGATAAACTCAGTGCCGTAAGCAGCGAAGTAACCACTCTGAATTCCCTTATCGATACCGCTTTTACTTTCTCAATGTGGGTAAACCCATCTTCAACAGGAACGGATCGAATGCTGGGCGGTGGACAGTTCCAGGATGGAATGGGAGAATCATATCCCTTTATTCTTCGAACTTCCGGTGTTCAATTTGCAGCAACTGTAACCACCACTTCCGGAGAACAAACCCTTACCGGAACCACTACGTTTGTTACTTCACAATGGTACCAGGTAGCACTTTCGTACAGTCCTTCAAACGGGGTAAGCTTATTTGTTGATGGAAGTGTGGAAGCCTCTGCTTCGGTAAGCGGTAGTCTGGATACCTATTCTTCGTTCCTGATTGGAGAGGATATTGATGTAACATCCGGTCTGGCTAACTGGGACGGGCTAATTGATGAAGTAAGATTATGGAACATTTATCGAAATGCTGCAACAATACAGGGCGACAAAGACCGGACCATAAGTGGTAAAGCAGAGAATCTGATTGGGTATTGGCGGCTGGATGAAGGAACCGGGGAACTAGCATTCGATCTCACTCCTCAAAAAATAAAACTGGACATAGAAGGCGCTTCTTTTTCTGCAACCCATGCCAGCTTACCTGCAAGCGCTGTTACAGATTCATTAGGTAATTATGAAATAGAAGGTATTTTTTATGGCACCGGAACTACTTTTGATGTAACTCCAACCAAACCATTACACACATTCAATCCCGCTTTACGTAATGCGACGCTAAATACCAGTAATACCGGGGTAAATAATGTAGATTTTGAAGACGATTCACAGATAGCTGTAGAGGGTTTTGTAAAATTTGCCGGCACTGAATGCTTCGAACAGGAAGTGGAAATTTTAGTAGATGGAAAATCAACCATCCCAAAAACGTTTACTAATAACAGAGGTGAATATACTCTGGAATTTGAACCAGGCACCTCTGCTACCATAGGTCCTTCTAAAGGCGACCACCCTTTCAGCCCAATAAATTATGTTGTTGAAAATATTAACGAGCCCATTGCCGGAATTGAATTTATTGACAATGACTTGGTTGACTTAACCATCAATTTTGCCGGAGGTGCATGTCGGTATCCGATTGGTAAAGCTACCGTCACAGTTCGAACCGAAGATGGCTGTTTCAGTAAAACCTTTGAAACCAATAACGCGGGTTTTGCTGTGCTCAGGAATATTCCTTCGAATAAGTATGAAGTCATCCTGAAACCGGAGAACCCTAACATTACTTTTGATGGTATTCAGGTAGATCTTTCAGCAGGAAGTGATACCGTAGAATTTATTTACAAGGCACCGCTTCAGGCCGAAATAGAATTACTCACCAATACCCGTCATGTAAATGAAATCCCGGTTCTTAAGATGGCAGCTGAAGGACAGGATACCACCCGCTTCCGAATGATTCTCAGAGAGGAGTATAAAAACTCAACAACCGGGGCACTCAACTACTGCTATATTGATTCCGGTACTGTTAAGATTGATGATAAAATCGCTCTGAAAGAAACAAGTCGAAGTATCACTTTTAAGAATCCCGATGTTACCAGAAAGGATTCGATGCCTACTTATGAAATGATTGTAGGGCGACCTAACTTCCTGGATGGCGGAGCTCATCCTTATCAAAAAGAACTTCAGATTACTGGAAGTGATGTAAACGGTCGTGAAGCAACCGGAGAGTTTTGGGCCTATGTGGAAGGGCATCAAACAGTAGGAAATACTTTTATTACTACAGCCCCGAATCGTCCATTATTCATTTTAAGAGATCCACCGGGCGATAAAAGTTATTCTGAGATTACACGCGAATACACTCTGACCTATAAAAATAGTTTTGGTGCTAAATTTGAGGAGGATAAAGAATTTGAAGATGTAGCCTATGGCGGAATTGATGAATTTGAAGGAGAAGGGATATTAATTGAATCATTGGAGCAGGAACGAGAAGAGAATCAGGTAGGCTCTAAAGAATCTTATGGATCTGGTTTTACCAGTCGTAAAACACTCTCTTTTGCGGAAACATTTAAAACCGATGAGAGTGCTGAAAGTGCCGGTGGAGATTACGATATCATTGCCGGAGCTGCTGAAAATTTTTTATACGGAGTTGTAAGATCCCTAACGGTTAAGAGTGATGGAAGTGTAGAGATCAATAAAAAGTTAGGCCTCGAAACAAAAGGATTTCAGACTTTCTACTTCTATACCGTTCAATTCATAGAAGAGGTACTTATACCTGAGTTAAAAGAAGCAGGTAAGGAAGATGAAGTTGAAAATTGGGAACAACATCTGACATTTCATAACCAACTTACCGGTCAAAATTTTACCGGTTTATTAAACATTCCTCAAAATTTACCCCAACTGTTATTTAAAAATAATGTTTCGTTTTCGGCTGGAGCCCCTTATGAAGCAGAAACACAATACCAATCGGTATCCGGAATTACCTGGAGCAGTGATATTGATATTATCAGCGATGTAACAGATGAACTGGTAATAAATATTGGCGGAGAAGGGAGTGATTTTAAAACTCAGCTAAAAACTACAATGTCTTTTTATGATGAATCCGAGTTTGAATTTGAATCTTCCACCTCTACAAAAATCGTTTTAGATGATGCTACCGAAGGTGATGCTTTCTCGGTTGATATAGAAACAGATATTCTGGGGTTTCCGCTATATAAACTAAAAGGTGGACAATCCACCAATCCGTGGGAAGAAGAAACTTCCAAACGAGATAAGGTTTCCCTAACTATGGACTCTTATCAGGCTGTAAATGTGCCTCCAGCAGGAGAAGCTCAGTTTACTCTCAATATTGGGAATGAAAGCGAAACCGATGAAGAACGCATCTACGAAGTCCGCCTCATCCCGGAATCTAACCCCGATGGAGCAGTTTTAAAATTAGCAGGCAAAACACTTCCGGCAACTAATTCTTTTACAGTTCCGGCAGGAGAAACAGTACAAGCTTCTCTTACCGTTGAACGAGGTCCGGAAGCTTTTGAATATGACAGCCTTATGCTAATGGCTTACGCACCGGGTCAATATGACCTATGGTTATCCACTGAGAATCGCCACTTTCTAAATGCTGTGGATACAGTACTCTTTAATGTTCAATTTTCAGAAGCCTGTGGCAGCGATGTAGCCATCGCCAACTTCAATAATTTTGTAATCAACAAGTACGACACCACCGCTTTTCCAGTACAGGTATTCGGGTATAATCCAAATGATCCTGACTTTGATCAGTTACTTCTGGAGTACCAACATGCAGGGGAAGATTTCTGGATTATCGCAGACTCTGTACGAGCTGATAGTATTGGAATACAAGACTTCTATTTTATGAGCTGGGAATATAAAGACCTCCAGGATGGAGCATTCAACCTGCGTGTTAAATCGGTTTGCCTTGATGGAGCGATAAGCGAAAGTAATCACCTGAATGGTTTAATCGACCGGTCTTCGCCTACTATTTTTGGAGAAACCAGTCCTGTTAATAACGGCTCTCTCGGATTCAATCAACAGATCTCCGTTACTTTTACAGAACAGATCGACACTTCTACCCTGTTTGTAGATCGAATCAGGTTATTCAATACCGAAGAAGACCGGGAAATTCCAATGCGGTACAGCTCGGATGGCTTTACTGTAATTCTTACACCAGAAGAACAAAACCGGTTTATTGAAGGGGTTCGTCTGCGCGCTGAGGTAGATACTGTTGCCGATATTCACGGAAACTGGATTTCGGGTCCTATTAGCTGGGAATTTGAAGTGGACAGAAACCCGATAAGATGGAATCAGAAACAACTCTCTGAAGCTGTTTATACAGATATAACGACTGTTTTTGGAATTCCGTTGAGGAACATAGGACAACAAACCATGGAATTCACATTAACCGAAATACCAGAGTGGCTTAGTATAAGCCCGATAGATGGTGAAATTGGAGCAAATGGAAAAATTGATATTGAATTTACTTTCAACGATGAAATAAACTTTGGGAAATATGTTGATACCGTAATGGTTCAAACCTCAGAAGGAAATGAGCCGCTGCAACTTGATATTCGAGCACTTCAGCGACCACCAAACTGGAGAGTCAGTCCATTGGACTACGAATATCAAATGTCGGTAATAGGAGAAGTTATTCTAACAGGTTCACCTTCTTCAGATACCTATGATATTGTAGGGGCTTTTGTAGATGGAGAATGCCGCGGGGTTGCCTCTCCTCAATTTGTTGAGGAAACAGGTCAGTATCTCTTGT
Organism: Balneolaceae bacterium; assembly: GCA_017795005.1. Taxonomy (GTDB): domain Bacteria; phylum Bacteroidota; class Rhodothermia; order Balneolales; family Balneolaceae; genus RHLJ01. Next base: position 3,439,200 of record CP051242.1, read on the forward strand.
TTTTGAATATGTACAGCAATGTTCAGGATGGAGAAAGACTTACTTTCCGATTGTGGGATGCAGAGGATGCAGAGGAATATTGGGAACTAAGTGAAGATATTTCTTTCGAAGCCAACAGCGTAAAGGGTTCTGTTTCTGCACCATTACAATTTAATTCTGAGGGAGATGTCGCTCAACATGTTCAATTAAATAAAGGATGGACCTGGTTTACTGATCATTTATTAAATGACCCTGAAAGAAAAAATATTAACACCATTCTTACCGATGTTAAATTTAACGAAGGTGATCGATTTATAAGCCAGTCCCGGTTTGAATCATGGTCAGATAACACACAAAAATGGGTTCCGGGAAAACTCCTGTTCTCTCCTTCTGAGACATATCATGTAAATACTGATTCTTCACGGATAATTACCTTAATTGGAAAAGAAATTGATCCGTTAAATCAGCAGATAACTATAAAACCTGGTAATAACTGGATCGGGTACCCTCTGCGTAAAAACACCCCTATTAATATCGCATTGTCGAATCTGAGTGCCACTGAAGGTTCTGTTATCAGAAACCAAACTCAGTTTGCGGAATACTTGGGAGGAGATATTAACCAGTGGTTTGGAAGCCTTCAGCTATTAAGAGCAGGAGACGGTTTTATTTTTTCTTCAACAGCCGATGATACTGCAACGTTTAGTTATCAAACAGATGATCAAAGCCAAAACCTGAAGAAAAAAGAAGTCCCGGCAATTGAAATGAGAAATCTGCAAATAAGCAATGGAGTAGTCTCAGTTGGCGCAAAAAATACAATAAATAAAACCAGCTCTTCAGGCTCCGGATCAAAGTTTCAATCCCCTTCTGCTTCTGATATTACCGAAACCAAGTCTGGTGCTCTTTGGCAATTAAGTGTATTTGAAAAACAATACAACATGCCCATTGTTATTGGCTTTGAAGACATAAAAACAGATAGTAATTGGGTGTTAGGAGCTTTTATTAATGACCAGCTTTCAGGTTTAGGTACAATTCACTCCAATTCGTTAGTCGGAGAGATGCGAAGCTATTTAATGGTATATAGTTCAACACAAAGTAGACAAAAAGTAACCTTCAAGCTCATTAATTCGGAAACATCTGAAATAATAGAACTAGAAGGAGAAACAGAGTTTTCCTTCACTAACACTGCGGGTACTCTTTTTGATCCGGTTCGGTTGAAGCCAGAACAGGAAGCGGATATACCTGCTGAATTTCACCTGAGCCAGAATTATCCGAATCCATTTAATCCAAGTACTACTTTTAACTTCAGCCTGCCAAGAAAAACGAATGTCGGCATTGAGATATATAACATTCTTGGGCGTAAAGTAGCCACACTTCTACAAAAAGAGATGCCTCCCGGGGTTCATTCCATTAGATGGGATGCCGGGAAAACAGGAGTTTCTTCAGGAGTATATTTTGTACAAATGAAGGCTGGTAACTTCCGGCAAATGCGAAAGATAACTCTCATAAAATAGTCTTCTGTCATGAATAAATTAACTTTACTAATTTTCCTGTCACTTACAGTACTCCTTTATGTAGGGTGTAAGAAAAATTCTCATGTCTTTGAAATTGATGATTCACCAGTCAACTGGAATTTAAATCCTGGTTCGTTTCAACACTATATGAGTATTGTGGCTTATACTGAATTTTCAAAAGATACCGGTAATATATTAGCCGCATTTCATGGGTCTGAACTCAAGGGGTACTCGGGGGGTGAGATACATGAAGGACGTGTTGTACATTTTTTATTGGTCTATAATAATGAAGCACAAACAACGATTGGATTCAGATTGTACCAATCAGAAAAAGGCCGGGTAATAGGCTCCAGAGATAGTATAATTTTTAGCCCGGGTTCGGGATTAGGAACACCGGATAACCCATATGAAATTGAATTTTAAATGTCTAAAGCAGGTTAATCTGATCCTAAAATGAAATCACAGTGTTGTTAAGATTCGCTGGTTTTTTGGAGACATCCATTTCTCCCGGGAACTTTATCAGAAAAGCGATGTCCAATTGCGGAACCGTTAATTAATCCATCTGATTTTGAAAGTATCACAACTTCTTTCACTGTTAGTTTTGGCATCCTGTGCGGTTTCCGGATGCAGCACTTCACAATACCTATCAGCTTATTCCAGTGTTCAGGCTGATTCTCTCAAACAAATAAATGACGAAGATATTCAGAAAGCGTTTGAGGCTGTTCCACAAATTACTATCCCTGCAACCATTGCCATTTACAACGCCAGTCAGGATAAATTTCCGTTTCAGGATTCTATTTTAACCATTTCTGAGATATCAAGAGCCGTTGAAATTTCTCCCTCGCTGTTAGACCCACAAGCGTATTATCGAAGTCAGGTTGACCCACATTGGAGCAGATATAATTCAACTCCTTCTCCCATCGATTTAAAACAACTCCGGTTATATGCAGCTCAAACCAAAGCTGATCTGGTTTTGTTTGTAAGTTCCTCTACCAGTTTTAATCAGGAAGCAAATATTCTCTCTCCATTGTATGCCGGATTGGTGACCATCCCATTTGTGCCGGGACAAAGAGTACAACTTACGACCTATCTGGAGGCTTATATTTTTGATGTTAGGAATGGATTGCTTTACTCTTCTTATCGGGACAAAAGAGTATTTAAGAGAAAATTTGCTAAGGTAAACTTCAGCCAGAAAATTGATCAATATAAAGCCGGACAAGTACAGAACATGATCCCGGAGTTTCTGGAGTATGTTCAATCAACATTGAATCATCCGGAGTTACGCCTTCAATTTGCTCATGCTGAATAAAAGTTAAACCAGGCTTTCAGTTAATCAATCTTTTCAGCATTCTCATCGGGGATGATTTTTCCCTCTTTCTCTTTGGAGTAAGTCGCGGTGAATTGCGCCCCGAATAGAAGAATCATGGAAGAAAAAAAGATCCAAACGAGTAGAACAACCAGCGAACCCGCAGCTCCATAGACGCTGCCCAACGAACTATTTCCCAGATAAAAACCGATCAGAAATTTTCCTGCTACAAAAAGAATCGTAGTTAAAAGTGCGCCACCAAATATATTTTTCCATTTTGTTTTTGCATCGGGAATAACTTTAAACAGGCAGGCAAACACAAACGTAATAACTACTATTGAGAACAGTATATTCAGGATAGAGATTATTGAAAAACGAGAGATTGTGAGCATATCCAGGATCATCTCATCAAAAATATTAATTGCTGCTTCAACAAGTAACGAAACCAGCATAAGGAACCCAACGCTTCCTGCCATGGCAAGAGAAAGCGCCCTGTTTTTGAAAAAATAGAACAAGTTGTTATCCGGCTTTGCCTTTATACCCCATACTTTATTAATCCCATCCTGTAGAGAAACAAAAACCGTTGTTGCGCTAACCAATAACATAACAACACCCGCTATCCGCGCCCAGGTTGAAGACGCGCTTTCATTGGCATTCTGTAATACTTTGTCTATAGCTTCTGCACTTTCTGCACCAAACAAAAGCTGAAATTGTTCGATCAGATTTCTTCTTACAATGTCATCTTCATATAATATTCCTGCTATGGATGTGGTGATTATGAGTACCGCTGGCAGAGAAAAAATCACGTAAAAAGCGATTGAAGAGCTAAAGTTCATAGCTTCCTGTAGCTTGAATTCTTTCAGAGTGGTTTTTAAGGCTTTTTTGTAGTCTTTCAATCTTTTATTTGTTAGAGTCGATTATATTACAAAAATGTTTGGTTCCGAGTTTATGAACTCACTTTCTCAAAATTTTAATGTTTGTTTGGCATGACTGTTTTTCAAAAAGAATTTTCCCTTAGCCCAAAGCCCCGTGGCTTTCACCTAGTTACAAAAGAAATACTGCAACAAGTTCCTGAAATCACAGAAATCAAATCCGGAATCATGCAGGTTTTCATTCAACATACCAGTGCCGGCTTAACAATTAATGAAAATGCTGATCCGACTGTAAGAGAAGATTTCGAGACATTCTTTAATAGAACCGTTCCTGAAGATATGAGCCTGTACAAGCATACATATGAAGGAGCTGACGACATGACTTCCCACATCAAAAGTTCTTTACTTGGTTCATCAGTTTCTTTGCCGGTTACTAATGGAAGATTAAATCTCGGCACCTGGCAGGGAATTTATTTGTGTGAGCACCGTAATTATGGAGGTTCCAGAAAAATAGTGGTTACGCTGATGGGAAACTAAAAGCCCCGGAAAACCGAGGCTTTTTTGGTTAGTTTATTCTTCGCTAGAAAGTTTACTTTCTTCAGTTAGCCGTTTAATAACCCCAGCTGCCCATTCTTTCCCTCCTAGTCCAAAAGAAAGTCCTAGTGCAAGACATACTGCACCAAAAAGGAGTAAGAAAGCATTTGAAACCAGTTCTTCGCCAATACTTAGCTGTGTTAAAGAAAGAGATACTACAAAAAGAATAATAGCATACTTTGCAATCGCCCCAATTGCAGAGGCATTTGAAACCCCTACATTTGCTAAGTAGGTTGAAACAACCTGAGCAATAAATCCAGCCAGAAAAACACCAAAAATAAGGGCTAGTACTGCCACTATTACGTTAGGGATATAAAGAATTATTTGATTGAATAATTCTGATGCCACTCCTAAGCCTAATGCATCTAAACCGGCGAGAATCACAATTAGCATAATAAGCCAATAAATTATTCCGCCAATAATATCGATAGCTGTCTTGTTGCTACCGCCATCTTTAAGAAACTGGTCGATTTTAGCCTTCTCGGTAACTACATCCAGTTTGATTAGCTTCAGTAATTTAATAGCTGCAGTTTTAACAAGTTTTGCAATAATCCACCCTACTATCAGAATAAGAAGAGCGCCTATTAAACTTGGAAGAAAGTCAGCCAGTTTATTGAAAAACGTTTCATACGATTCTACAAGAACTGTAGTAATTCTATCAATCATAGTGTACCTCCGTTAGTTTTTTGGATAACAGTAAGTACTAAATTGCCGGATGATTAAAAAATATGACTTGAAATTCTAACCTTTGGCTTACTCCTTAATCTTTTCATTTCTGACCAATTATTTAATCAATAACATTCTTCTAGCTTGGATAAATGTTCCAGCTTCCAGACGATAAAGATAGATTCCAGAAGGAAGTTTGGACGCATCGAATTCACTTTGATGAAGACCTGAGTTTATCTTTTGACCATCTATTAGCGTCGCTACTTCCCGACCAAGTATATCAAATACTTTTAGTGTTACTACCGAGGTCTTCGCAAGCTCAAACCTGATTATCGTTTTTGGATTAAAAGGATTAGGGTAGTTCTGTTCAAGTGCAAATCTATATGGCTCTTCCAAACCATATTCATTAGACACTGATTCAGTTACAGTAAATTCGAAAGGATTTATATCGGAACCCGAGCCCCAACTTGTTAAACCGAAAGAGTTGGTAACTGACACTCTCCAGAAATAACCCCCCGTTAATAAGTCAACAGAAGTACTATAGGTAGTATCACCCATAATAGTAACTGAATCCAGTTTTGTAAAAAAGTCTGATTTATCTGAAAGTTCAAATGTATACACTAGGTTTTCAGTAGCATCATTTTCATCTGTCGCTTTTTGCCATCTGAATAAAGTGGGTGTTGCAGTTAGGGTATCGGTTTGATCTGCCGGACTTAGTAATTCAAATGTAGATGGAGGAGTTGGTACAAATGGTTCCTGAATTGTGAAAACAAAAGGATTCATGTCAGAACCTGACCCCCAGGTAGTACTATCCGAAGAATTGGTTGCTGATACTCTCCAGAAATAAGTTCCCGGATTCAGTTGTACCTGTGAAGCATAAGAAGTATCTCCCTGAAATGACACTGAATCTAGTTTTAAGGCGAAAAGTGAATCATCAGAAAGTTCAAATGTATACCATAGACTATCCGAGTGATCAAACTGATCGGTAGTTTTCTGCCATGTAAATTGCGCCGGAGTTTGTGAAAGGGTGTCCGTGCCATTTTCAGGACTTAGCAATTCAAAAGGACTTGGTGGAGAAAAAGTAAAATCCGTTACTTCTATTATTTGTTCGGTTGCAAACGCAGAGCCATTATGACCGGCATCAATAGCCTGTACACTCCAGTAGTAGATTCCATTTGGAAGGTTCAGGTTGGTGGACGTTCCCTGAACTGCTCCGCGATAAGGAATCAGCCTTTTTCCTTCATTCGCACCAGAAAAAACGGATAATGGAGCCCGTATTTCTGAACCGCCCTGAGTATTACCCACCCTAAGTTCATAATTCAATCCCGGTGATGGCGTCGCGTCATCGGTAGAAGCATCCCATGAAAACTCAACTCCTGCTGGTGTTCGCTTTACCTGTAGATTCCCGGGAGTTGACGGTGCGGTATTTGAATGGTTGGATGTGTTTTCATACAAAATTACAGCCCCACTAAAATCAGATCTTGTTCCTGATGAAAGCAAATCGAGGTCACCATCGCCATCATAATCTCCAAAAATAACCGCACGGGTAAAAAAGCCTTCAAAAGAACCCGCTCCGTCAACCGGATTAAACAACTCATCAAAATCGTTCAGTCCTTGGTTTGAATAAATTCGTACAATACGTGATGAACTGGCTGATCCACCGTATGCCAAATCTGTATCTCCATCACCATCATAGTCTCCCCATGAAGCACCATATCCAAGTACACCCGTAAATCCACGGAAACCTGCTCCGATGTTAGCTACAAAAAAGAAGGTATCATCTCCATTATTAGCGTATAAATCCCCTCTTCTACTGTTTCCTCTCGTCTCACCGGTATAAAAAAGATCGAGATCACCATCAGCATCATAATCAACAAAATCAGTAGCTCCGATTCGTGTTCCGCTAAAAAAAGTACCCGGGTCTTCCCCTCTCTTTACCAAAGAAAAAGTTCCATCGCCATTATTTTTGTACAAAGAGCTGTTAATTCCGCCTGGTCCTGAGGCCCCCTGGGCATATAAATCAATATAGCCATCGTTGTTGTAATCTCCCCAAACTGCGTCTGCTTCACGATATCCTTCGAAGTTAGAAACTCCGTTCACAGGAGTCAGATTTCTGGTAAAAGTACCATCTCCGTTGTTAGTATATAAAACTCCCTTCTCGATATCTCCGGAATTAGTATCCACATAATATATATCCAGATCGCCATCGTGATCGTAGTCTACCCAGTTTGGATTGAAGTCATCGCTCCCCAAAAACTGATCAGTTCCATCTACAGGATTAATAAGCGGACTAAATACCCCATTATTATTTCCATAAAGAATGGTATGACGTTGTGGATTTGTAGCATCATCGAAACCGGTCTGAATGAGGTCAAGATCGCCATCGTTATCTACATCACCCCAGGAAAGTCCGCCACCATCAAGTCCGATGAGAGAAGTTCCTGTAACTGTATCGGCATCAGCTACAGAAAAGGTTCCGTCTCCGTTATTTTGATAAATGATTATGTGAGCGATAAAGGAATTATCTCTCCCATTTAAAGCAAGGTCTAAATCACCATCGGCATCATAATCTCCCCATGCAGCTCCCCCGTCACCGAGCTGGTAAAAGGACGTTACTCCGTTAACCGGAGTTGTGTTTTCGGTAAATTGTGCAAATGTAATATTACTGTAAAAGAAGCTTATTACTAAAAATAAGACCCATTTCAACCTTGCGTTTTTCATATACCCTACCTTTTAATATTGTTTGGTATTAAAATGAAAAACCCACAGTGGGATGACCATACCGGGTTTCCGGTATTTTACGCAAAGACTTGGTCTAAGCTAAACCAATCCTTCCCGAATTGCTTTTGCAACTACACTGCTCCGATTATGAACATGGAGTTTCCGGTAGATATTTTTGGTGTGAGTGTCTACCGTAAATGGACTTATATGAAGTTCTGCCGATATCATATCAATAGTATAACCCTCTACAAGAAATTTAAGAATAGTATGCTCTCTTTTGGTGAGTGGACTTTCTTTTAATGAGGGATTCCCACCCGAAAGCATACTCATCATTTTTTTGGCGATAGCCGGAGAAATTGGCGCTCCGCCTTTTATTACATCTTTAATGGCTTTAATAATTTCATCCCCTGAGGACCTTTTCAGGAGATACCCATCAGCTCCTGCTTTTATGGCTTCAAATACTCTGTCGTCATCATCAAAAATGGTGAGCATGATAACAGCTGCTTCAGGAAACTGTTTTTTGTAAAATGGAATCGCTTCAATTCCAGACATTCCCGGCAGCTCAATATCCTCCAAAATCACATCCGGGGATGGTTTTGAAGTAAATCCCTTTAATGCGGATTCAATGGAACTTACCGAGTTAACCAACTCGAATTGTTCTTCCAGTTCCACTAAATCTTCCAGGGAAGTCTTAAATACGGGGTCATCTTCCACTACCCATATCTTATATATTTTATTCTCGCCCATGTATCAATTAACCAGTTATTACCTGCTTCTTCTATACCGGGTTTAAGGTATTTTTGCTTTTAGCTTGATGGAGGTGCCTTCTCCAATTCTACTTTCCAACATCAAATCTGATTGCAATTCTTTTGCTCTTTGGTGCATGGTTCCAATACCTCGCCCTGCTTTTGCTTCTCCGGAATTAAATCCGACTCCATTATCCTGAATATCAATTTCCAAGTATTCTTCTTTCTTTGAAAATTGAATTTCAACTTCATCCGCATTCGAATGTTTGGCAATATTGTGTACCGCTTCTTTGAAAAATAGAAACAGGTTTCTTCGGTGAGCTGAACTCATCACTTTGTATCCATCCTTTTCCTTGATTTCTATGCTGAGCTTTACTCTTTTATCACCAAGCAATTCCTGCGCTGTAATCTGACATTTCGAAATCAAATCACCCAGCGTTTCTTTTTTTGGGTCAATCAACCATACAATTGTATCTAGCGAAGAGGCTAAAGAACGCGAACTTTGAGTAATTCTTTCCACGAGTTCGGGTTTAGCCCCTCCATTATTAAGTTGTTTTGACAGAATATCTCCAGTCAATGCAATTCCGCTAAGTCCGCTTCCAATCTCATCATGCAGATCACCGGCAATTCGCAATTTCACTCTTTCTATTTCCAACAATTGCTTTACCCTGTACCGGTAAATTCTCCAAAGGATAAGTAAGGCTGATAGAAATACAAAAACTCTAAACCACCAGGTTTTCCAGAATGGAGGAGTTATGTTTATTTGAAGAGTGGCTCCGTCTGTATTCCAAATTCCATCATTGTTTGAAGCCTGAACTACAAAGGTGTACTCGCCATGAGGAAGCTGAACATATCTCGCTGTTCGGTCATCTCCAGCATTTACCCAGGTTGGGTCGTAACCCTCCAACTTGTATTTGTACAGATTTTGTGAAGGATTGGTAAAATTGAGAGCTGTGTATGCTATTTCTAACGTGTTCTGGTTCCAGCCAAGATTAATCTCTTTTTCTAATAGACCATTTGGAGTAAATATGGAATCTGTTGTAACTACCTGAGCGTTAGTTATATACACAGGTGGCACAATTGGGTTGGACTGAATCTGAGCCGGATTAAATACTGTAATGCCCTCAATTCCACCAAAAAAAAGCCTTCCATCCTCCGTTTGAAAAGATGACTTCCGATTGAATTCAACATTTAAAATACCATCACTTTTAGAATAACTGGTTATTTTCTGAGTAACAGGATTGTATTTAATAAGCCCTTTTTCTGTTCCGAGCCATAAGTTCTGCAGTCCATCCTCCTGAATGCTAAAAATTACTGTGTTTTCGAGTGCGGTTCCTGTTGATATAAAATCAAACGCAGAGTTCTCAAGATTGAATCTGTAAAGACCGCGATTTGTACCCAACCAAATAACATTGTCTTTGCTTTCATATAAATCCCAGACCGGGACTGTTTGCAACTGATTAGCATCTTCAACTTGTGCTCCCAAAGGTTTCATTGTTGAATCGCCTTCTTCGTATTTAAAAATCCCGTCTCCTTCCGTGGCAATTAAAAAAGTATCGCCAACTTTATGAATATCTTGAATGATTGAAGCTAAAGGTTGAAAAGGTGATTTAATCACTTTTATTATTTCTCCGGATGATTTCTCCAACTTATACAAAGCAAAAACACTGGAAACCCATAGAAAGTCCTGCTCATTAAAAATGGAAAATGTGGCAGGGAAGCTTTCATCGGCTTTAGCTAAAGGAATATGCTTTAGAACTTCCTTCTCTGGATTATACAAAAATAGCCCCGCATTGGTGGCAAGCCAGGCAACACCGTTTGTCTCCTCCGAAATTTCGATATCCCAAATTTGAAAAAAATCTCTTGGTGGTGGTATGGAAAAATTAAGCTCTCTTGTGCTTTTTTCTTTTTCATTATAAGCGATCAATGTTCTTGAAAAAGCATTAATAAGTATTTCATCTTTCCATTCTGCCATTCCCATGACTATATCTGACTCTTTCTCGGCTATATCGATATGGGTAAATGGTTTTTGATACGGATTGAAATGAAAAACACCATTCAAGGTACCTACCCAAATCCCGCCATTGTTATCCTGATATAAGCTCCTGATTGAATTCGTTAACGTGGATGCTTTCTCTCCGAAATCCACATTCCCCCAGCTCATCTGTTTCATCGAATAGACGAACAATCCTTCATCACTTCCAATCAATAACCGATCTTCATCTATTTCGAGTAAAATTGTAGGAACTATACCATTAGGTAGTTCCGGAATATTTGCGCGAGAAATAGAAACTTCTGATGCCGGAAATGCACTTTTTGTCCATAGTTTGTTGGTATACTTTCCAAAATGGATGGGATGCTGAACATATTTTTCCCCCTCGATGAAAAGTTCGGATTTTTCTCCTGAATCGGAGTATTCTAACAGCCTTCCTTCTTTTGTTTGGATGAATGTCCTGCCGCCTTTGCCAATACTTATTGAATAGGGTTCGATATTTGGCTCGATAAAATGGAATTCCTTATTCCTGATATCAAACCAACCTGTAATACTCAGCGTATTGAACCAGAGTTTATCATTTCCAGACAACTGCATTTGCTTTAAGTCAAGCCGATTGGTGGCTACGGCTACTTTCGGTAAATCGATGTAACGAGTAAAGGTTTCTGTTTTCCGATTGAAAGAATTCAACCCATTGAATGTTCCAATCCAAAGGGTACCGTTTTCATCTTCAGTGATAGACCTGACTATGTTACTCGAAAGAGAGGAGGAATCATCTCTTGAATGGTAAAATTTCTTGAAGGAGTAGCCATCAAACCTGTTCAGCCCATTTTCGGTAGCGATCCATATATAACCTTCGCGATCCTGATAAATATCGTAAACGATGTTATTGGAGAGTCCGTCTTCTGTATCAAGATGCTGAGACACTCCCTGCAATATGGGTACAGGTTGTACCCAAAGCACTATGAGAAATACCAAAACCTGCAAATAATCCTCTTATTTTATCAGCGGGATTATACAAATCTGACTGAACTTCGGGTAATAGAAATATTTTTATTTAATCAACATCATTTTTCTGGTTTGAATGAATGAACCTGCTTCCAGACGGTAAAGATAGATTCCGGAAGCCAATGATGAAGCATTAAACGTTGCCTGGTGGACACCTCCATTCAACCTTTGATTATCTATCAGCGTTGCTATTTCTCTTCCTAATACATCATATATTTTTAGTGTTACAACCGATGATGAACCCAATTTAAATTCAATATTAGTACTTGGATTAAAAGGATTCGGGTAGTTTTGCGAAAGCCGGTATTCTCCGGGAATTTCGATTTCTTCGTTCGAAATAGGAAGAATTCCTGAATTTGGACTATAAGAATACATTCGACTGGAAAGAAACGCATCATTGCTATCAATTTCTTTCACCATAAAGATATCATAGAATCCATCATCATTAATATCGCCCACAGCCATTCTACCTCTGTCAGAGAAACCAAAAGACTCATTTACATTAGGTCCAATCAAACGGATATCTGGCAGGCTGTCTGATTCCATTCCTCCATCATAAATAGCTGCATCAGGATAACCCGAAAATATGCCAGGTATATAAAGAATATCCTGATAATCCTTACCGGTTTCTTTAGGCAGAAATTGGATATTGTTCCCTGATGTTCTTGCAATTAACTCATCTGTTTCTCCACCTAATGATGATCTTGTGAGGTATAAAAATTCATCCGCCAGGCTATCCATTTGCATTCCTCCTAAAAAGATTTGAATAGCTGGGGGAGTTGGAGTACCAAAAGAGAAGTCAGAAAGTACTGCAATATCGTTAAAACCATCGCCATTAAAATCACCTCCTGCAAATTGTGCCCCAAAAGAAAAGATTGATTGACCTTCTATTTTTGTTGGTTGAAGAATCAGATCAGGATAAGGCTGTTCGAAGGCCTTGGATATTTTTTCGCTGTTATCTTCTTCAGTACCGAAATAAACATATACAACACCAGTGGCATCATCATACGAGTAAGAAGGGAGTCCAATCCCAAAATCATTTAATCCATCACCGTTAATGTCACCTAATCCTTCAACACTAGTTCCAAGTCCGGGAAATCCAAAATCCGTAATCGTAGTGTCTTCTTTAAAATCAAGAGTAAAATCGGGTAGTGATGCAAAAGATTCCCCTCCGTAAAAACCCCAGGCAATATTTAATGATCCACCTGCCTTTAAGCCTGTAGAGTTACTTGTAAAAAGTACATCATCAAATCCATCATTGTTAATATCACCAATGTTGTTTGCTTCAATGAAAATATTTTCGAGAGAATTTAAATCGACAAACGAAGAAAAATCTATGATCTGAAAATCATCTATATATACTGTATCAGCTACAGAATTGCTTTTTTGACCTCCTCCCATCCAGATACTCGTTCCTAATCTGAACATGATCGTCTGAGTGGCAACATTATTTTCGTCTTCAGAACCTGACTTTGTTTGAATAGCTACATGACTCCCCAAAGTCTCTACGCCTTGTACTACATGATCCTTGAACTGTTCCCCTACTGCATTAGAAAGACGATTTAAGCTACCAAAATCGAATCCAAATGTTAAATCTAAGCTGGCATTCTTAGAAAGAAAAAAATTGATTCCAATATTAGGTTTAATCTCTAGTGTCATTATCTCATTTATTTTCGACCCGTCTGAAGTTTGTGATTCTCGTACTGATTCTATACCACTCGTTCTTTGTTCTGTAAATGTCGCGGGTGTGAAAATTAATTGTATTCCAAATGACTTAGTTACTGTATAGATCAATGCAAGACCTGGGTTTCGTGTTGGTTCATGACCTATACCAAATCGACTTAATCTTGTTCTTTCCGGCCTTGCTATTTTACCGGGAACACTTTCCACATCAACACCTCGATTTATTACCGGAAAGTAGGTACTTGAAAAAAGCACAAGATCTTCTTCCAAATTTAATGTATCAACAGAAGTACACGATTCTGAAAATTGACTAACCATTGGATCTATAGCTTCTGTTTCGCAAAGAAGTCCGCGTTCATTATTCATCAGGAAAGCCGAATAACTTCCATCTTCAGCTTCAAATATATGGTCAACGATTACATTATTTTTGAATACCTGAAATGGAGAAAACAAAGAATCCGCTTCATCTCCCAAACTAAATGCCGCATAGGTAACTGGTGGATTGAAGAATACTTGCTGAAATAAACCAGCCGGTTGATACCTGTTAATGCTGAGTAGAATGTCATCTTTTTGATCTCCGTCAACATCTGCAATAAAACTTCTTGTGCTTGAAGGGCTTAAATTTACATCCCCTAAAATTTGGGTGGTATCTATACTAATTTCCTTTGAAGCGGAAATCTCCAATACATCTAACTGATACTTGTATGGAAAAGCACCTGCTGAAATAATAACCGGTTCAGACGTTGAGTCACCGGTTACATCTCCCGCATTGAGTCTTCCGGTCCGGCCGCTGAGTTCCTCTCCAAAATCACAACTTCGACTTTGAATATCATCAGGGTTTGAGGAACCAAAAATTATAAAACACTGAATTGATCCTGAAAAATCGCTAAATCCAGTAAAAAGATCATCAACACCATCACCATCGAAATCATGCTCAGGAACAAACTGATCGACTTCAACTCCAAAAATAGTTTCATAAAAAGAAACTCCTATATCCGATATGTCTAGCTCACCGGAACCGAAGGAGTGGATACTAATCCCCATTTCATTAATAACTGCTACATCACCTCTGCCATCATTGTTTAAATCACCAACCGGGTAAAGAAGTGCACCGTAGTAAAAGGAAGTTGCACTGATTTGACCGTCTGCATTAAGGTTATACACCATTGTTTTATCCAGAAAGTCGTCCGGGCTTGCCGTTCTTTCATCAGCGCTGCTTGTTTGATGCTTTATAAAATCGGTAACTCCATCTCCATTTAAATCTCCCGCAATTATTCCTGTTACATTTGGCTGAAAAAACCTAAGTGGATCTGCATCATCGATACTTCTGTACATTGAGATTGGCTCAACAATTCTTTTTTCCTGAGCATTAAGCTGAAGGTGGGCAGGCATCAAAAATAAACTTATGAGTACTGCATAAAAAAGGCTCTTCATTTTCATATCCTCATATTTTATTGAAGTAAGCCTTAATGAAGGAGAATAAATTTAAAAACACAATAAAAAAAAGCCCTGCATATAATTATGCAGGGCTTAACTTTACATTAGCTTGGCGGAGAGGGAGGGATTCGAACCCTCGTTACATGTTTCCATATAAACTCCCTTAGCAGGGGAGCGCTTTCAGCCACTCAGCCACCTCTCCTTTTTCAAGGGCAACAAATATACGGTGCTTATTAAGCCTAAGCAACGGTAGAAATGAATATAATTCAATCTTTTGCGTCTTTATCTGAAGGCAGTATAATCTTTACGGTAGTTCCTTCTCCTTCTTTAGATTCAATATCCAGAGAACCATTATTCATTTCTACCATTTCTTTACAAAGAACCAGTCCCAGACCCGTTCCTGCTTCGTTATTCGTCCCCGACCTTGTCGATTTTGAATCCAAATTAAGCACCCCTTTTAACATCTCTGGGTCAATTCCTATACCAGTGTCCGAAACTAAAATGGTACAACATTGGTCATTTTGTATGGTCTTGATATTAACTTCTCCACCTTCCGGTGTGAATTTAATTGCGTTGGAAATCAAGTTGCGAAGCACCGTATCGATCATATTTCGATCAGCATATAATCTGATTTTTTCATCCAGATTTTTGCTTATTGAAATATTTTTTTGCGAAGCAGACTGACTTAACACTTTTATAGATTGATCAATCAATTCTATTAGTTCAAATTCTGCGGGTTCGGGTTTAACTTTTCCAGTTTGCAGATTCGCCCACTCTAACAAGTTTTCGGTTAAATTAAGTAGTGTATTGGATGAATCTTTTATAATGCCAATACTCTCTTTAAGCTCAGCCTTTTCAACATTATCAAAATCGTCATATAGGTAGTCGGTGTACCCCATTAGTGCCTGGAACGGATTCCGTAAATCATGAGCAATTATGGAAAAGAACTTATCTTTTGTTTTGTTGCTTTGTTCTAAGTGCTCAGCCTGTTTTTCAATAATTTCTTTCTGAAGCTCTATTTCTTTTTTCTCCTGCCTTAATTCTTTCAATTGAGCCTCAATAATTACTTCCATTTCATTTTGCCTTGCCACTAATCTTTGGTATCGCACTTTCCAACCTACAACTAACAAAAAAGAAAAAGCGACTATGCAAATCAGGTAGAACCATATCTGTTGATAGTATTTGGGAGTTACAGTAACAGATACGGACGCTGTTTGATCCGACCATGACCCGTCATACATTGTTGCCTGAGCAAGTATCTTATATTCTCCCGGGCTCATATTTGAAAACTCAACACTCCTATTCGTACCAATCTCTATCCATTCTTTTTCTTCCTCATTATTGTAAAGAATTTTATATCTGAACCGGGTTCTTGTAGGATTAACAAATGTAATCGCATGGAAAGTCACCTCGAAATCATCAATGTTTGAGGCAAAAATTATAGATTCTGAAGTAAAACTTTCTCCCGCACTGGAAACATCTTTAATGATAACTTTAGGTATATACTCACTTTCTACATCGATATCTTTTTCAAAAATGGCGACACCTTCCTGAGTAGCAAACCAAAAAGAACCTCTATTGTCTTTTATTCCCGCTTCCTGAATGGAGCCATTTCCCTCAGGATTGCGCATCCCTTCCTCTCTCCCAAAAATGCGCATTTTATAGCCTGTAGAGTTACCATCCAGATATTCATTCAGTGATTCTTTTTGAATTCTGAATATCCCATTATTTGAAGAAAGCCATAAACGGTTTTCATCATCTTCAGAAATCCAGTGGATATTATAGTTTGGTAACCCATCATCTGTATTTAGAAATGTAATTTGACCATCTTTAAGTCTGTTTAACCCGTTATTTTCTGTCCCTATCCAAACAACATCCTCGTCATCATCATCTAAATACAATGACCGGATATTATTTGAAGACAAACCTTCTGTCACTGTATAATTTTTGAACTCCCCATTCCGAAAATGACTAACTCCCCCATCAAGAGTTCCTATCCAAAGTGAACCGTCCCTGGCTTCAGTAATATATCTGATTTTATCTCCGGCCAGACCGTCTTTTATTTTATAAACAGTATGCTCCCCTTTATCACTAAACTTAATTAAACCACCATAGCTGCCAATCCAAAATTGTCCATCTGATGCTGTATAAAGGGCATGAATGTTATTCAGGCCAAGTTCATCCCCCAAGGAAAAATGAGAAATACCTGAATCATTAATACGATTAAGACCTTTTTGATAATGACCAATCCAAATATTACCAACACTATCTTCCGCAATACTTTGAACAACACTAGAAGCAATTTCTGAATGTTCTTTGAAATGAGTAATGGTATTATTTTCAATTAAGTTTAACCCACCTCCTCTTGTTCCAACCCAGTATCTTTCTCTTGAATCCTGTAGTAATCCAAGAATATTTCCTTCTGAAAGACCTTCTTTTTTACCGATGGTTTTTACCAGGGATTTTTTTAGCCGGATAATTCCTTCTCGAGGTGTAGTAACCCAAATATTCTTCTCTTTATCTTCAAAAGTGTATATAAAGTAATCCAAGCCGGTAGATGCTAATGCATTACTCTGAAAAATTTCTCCTTTTCTGAAGATGCTGATTGTACCCCGATCTCCTGTAAGCCAGGCCTGACCATCCGAATCCAACATACTAAAGCGATATGCTTCATTTTCTTTTCGGTAAGGATCATTAAGTTTTTTCAAATTTCCTTCCTTTAAAAGATAAAGGCCCTGATATGAACTTATTAACGTCCCTTCTTCTACATCAAATATTCTATAAACATCCGCATCTTTGAATACACTGAATTTAATAGGTGATTCAAGCCTACCCTCTTCAATAATAAAAAGTCCTTCGGTAGTTCCAGCCAAAAATACTCCTTCCGAAGTTCGGCTTGCTGTAAAAAAAATATTTTCCGAACCGTTACTATTTACATTATACTCTTTAAAAGAACCGTCCACCTGAATGTGAATCAATCCATTATTGGTAGAAAGCCATTTTGAATTATCCTCTTCTACAAATAGGAAACGGGTTTGATTTTGCAGTGCATCTTTCCCTTCAAAAAACCTGAAAAAGCGACCATCCTGATATGTATAAAGTCCGGTATGAGTAACAAAAAACATATCTCCATTTTTATCCTCAACTATCTGGGTAATATCTGAACTCGAAAAGCCTTCATCTACACCAAAGTGTTGAAACCCTGAATCATCTATTAACAGAAGTCCACCATTTTCTACAGAGATCCATATTCCAACATCACCCTGTTTGTAAATTTCTGTTGCCCTGTTATGGGGAATTTGAGGAGTATTTTTGTGATTATAAGTTTCAAACTCAATTCCATCAAACCGAACGATGCCATCATAAGTCGTAAACCATAAATACCCATCATCATCCTGAACAACTTGATTAACGGTATTTATGGGTAAACCATCATCAATAGTCCAGAACTGCGTAGTCAGACTATCTGAATCAACAAGTTTGTTATATGTTTGGCTGTAACCACTCCAGCTAATCAATAACAAGACGCTAAGTAATGCTATTTGCCTCGCCATTTTTAATAATAGTGCCTTGTAAACAAGACCTTTTAACCTAAAGCTTATCCTTCTTTTAAAGCATAAATCTGTGCAAGATTCCTACCTTCCTGAGCATAGTCTAATCCATAGCCAAGAACAAATTTGGTAGGTATCTCAAACCCAACATAATCAATTTGAACATTATGTTTAGTGGCATCTTTTTTATGAAGTAAAGTAATAACTGAAACTGAAGCTGGATTATAGTGTTTCATTTTATCAACTATATACTTCATTGAAAGACCTGTATCAACAATATCCTCCACCAAAATTACATGCCTGCCTTTTACTTTAGCATCAATTTCTTTCAACTCAGTTACCTGCCCTGATGATACCTTTTCATCGCCGTAGCTACTTAACTTCATAAAATCGACCTCACACTCGATGGTAACGTGTCGCATTAAATCTGCTAAGAAAATAAATGCCCCATTAAGAATACCAATGAATATTGGCTTTTTTCCTTCAAAATCTTTGTCGAGTTTTTTTCCAAGTAAAGAAACCCTCGCATCAATTTGTTCTTTCGTAATGAATACATTGAAAATCTCACCATTACAATTAACTTTATCAGGCAGATAGAAACTCATAAGTTTTATTTCAATTTAATGGTAAGATATTTTTTTGTTGATTCTGTACACTTTGCAAGTTCAGATATTGAACCAATTTCTCCATTACTTGCCGTTTCAGGAAAAATTATGGCGTAAATAGTACCATCTACACCGCTTAATATCAAAGCTTTTTCTCTTTTTGCTGAAGGAATTTTTCGGTTTGTCAAATGATCCGATACCTTTTGGGATCCGCTCATTCCTAATGGGATAAAACGATCTCCTGAATTCCATGGTCGAATAGAAATTGGCCAATACAAAGTCTCGGAATCAATTCTCAGATTATTAACTGAATTATTAGAGGTTGTAATATTGAAACTCACATTTTTTAAGGTCAATCCCTCAATTGCTTCCTTTTTTGAAATTGTATTTTCCGGTTGTGAAAACTCATTCTCTTCATTAATGCTTATTTCTGTACGACCTTTAAAAAGATTAATATTCCCAGCGATTCTAATAGAAGAACCCGTTTGTAAATTATGAATAGTACTTAGTTCATTAATTAGACCCTTGGAAAGATGAACTTCAGGGATCTGGTGTTCTATATACTTCTTAATAATTACCGGTTTTAATTTTGAATCCAACTTTTGGTACAATTCTAAATCCAATTTTCCTTTATTCAGAATGCTTTCAAGAATGTGATTGAAAGCAGCTTCGTTAATTTTACCCATTTCCGAAAGTCCAAGAATGTTCTCTTTCCATCCCGGAAAAAAATTATCCAGGGAATCAGATAATTCGTTTCTTAAAAAATTACGTGCATAAACTGACTCCGAATTACTTTGGTCAATCCTGAAAGGAACAGACTGCTTTCTACAGAACTCTAAAATTTCTTTCTTGTCGTGATTTAATAATGGCCTGAGCAACGTTCCATCCCAAACTTTTAATGCCTGCCAGGCTTCGGGGCCGCTACCTCTAAAAAGTTTTTGGAGGATCGTTTCTACCTGGTCGTCTTTATGATGTGCTGTTAAAATTGCTTCTGCACCTATTTCTTCTTTTAGCTCTTTAAAAATCCTGTATCTCTCTTTTCTCGCCTCATTTTGAAAATTGCCTCTGTTTTTTTTGATATCAATTCTTATAGAACAACACTCAAATCCCCATTCTGAAGCCATACCTTCAACAAGTTCCTGGTCTAAATCAGACTCTTTTCCTCTTAATCCATAATTAATGTGTACTACGAATGTTTCTTTTTTTTCCTTAAAAAGAGTGTAAAGTAGAGCCATAGAATCCGGCCCGCCACTTACCCCAATAACGACCTTAGAAGCAGGATTTTCTAAAAATGAGAGAGAATTTGATACCGATTCTTCAATCGACCTTGATGCGGACTTGTTCATATGAAAAAGTATCCACTTCAAGATCCTTATTCAACACTACAAGAGCTCCATTTTCATTTACACCAAGAAACTTGAAGGTGCCGTCCCGATCTAATCCATTTACATTTAGTTTCGCCCACGTTCCGTACCCTAACATAGCTTTGTTTATTGTGCGAACTAAGTCAATATCATGTACTTCCCAAAGTCGATAGTAATACTCAATTTTGCTTAGAATTCTGGCAAGCAAACGCTCTCTTGAAAATCTTTTCCCATCTATAGAATTCAACGAAATTGCAGTGTTTTCAAGATCAGTGTTAAACTCTGTCTGATTAACATTGATCCCTATACCAATAATTACCCTATCAAGTACATTACCATTATATATGGCTTCTGTGAGAAGACCGGAAAGCTTTTTTCCTTCAAACAGAACATCATTTGGCCACTTAAGGTCTAAACGTGTTTTTAATTGCTCGCCACAAACGTCAGAAACAGCTAAGGCACAGGCAAGAGTTAGTATGGTAAGACGAGAGTGATTCGAAGGTTCGAAAACTAAACTAAAAGTCAGATTTTCTAAAGGTAGTGCCTGCCAGTTACGTTCATATTGACCTCTTCCGGAAGTCTGAGAATCAGCAAGGATCAGAGTCCCGTGAAGAGTATCAATCCTACTCATTGATTTGGCATAAGAGTTGGTTGAATCCAGTTCCGGGAAATAGAAAAAGCTACGTCCTAACCAGGACGTAGCTAAATTTTCTTCAAAATGTTGTGTATTAAACAACTTAATTTATTTTCCGATGGCAACTAAAGAGTCTTCAGTTCCGAATTCATTGGGAACATAAGCATCTGCTTCGTAGTCGTTTTCCCAAACTTCACCATCAATTAAATATTTAAATTTATACTCAGATTCGGGCTTCAAACGAATTTCTGTTTCGTATACGCCATTTTTCTTTTCTAATTTTAAAGACGATGTATCCCAGTCATTAAAATCTCCTGCAAGTGCAACTTCTTCTTTTACTATTTCAGATGGGATCGAAAAAGTAACTTTACATACAGTACGTTTTGGAGTGAATTTTTTTTCCAGCATGTGAACAATCAGATTATTTTAAGGTTGATTGCAAAAATACCTACTTTTTTTAATTGAAACAATAATTACTCCGTAAAGAAATTATTTAAAATTAATTTTTGACTTGATTTTTAATTTTAATTATTCAATATGGTTAATTAATTTATGCGTGGAACCGTTTCCCCCAAAATCCTCATTAAGCTTTTTACTGATTCTGCTAAATAAGTAAATAAATATGAGGGTTAATCCCAGTTGTTATACAGATGTTTAATTTCTGCAGTTGTTGAACAAGACAATACGGCTTTGGAAAACCTGCTTAAGTCTTCAAAAGATCTGTTAATGAGAAGTTCCTTCACCTTAGGTAAATGAGAAGGTGACATACTTAAATCTGTAATTCCCATTCCCAATAGACAGGCTGCTCCGATTTCGTCCCCTGCAAGTTCTCCACAAACACTGATTTCGATTTTGTTCTCTTTGGCAGCTTTGTAAGTCATTTTGATGAGCTTCAAAACGGAAGGATGATTTTGTTGGTAAAGTGTACAGATTTGCTCATTGCCCCTATCTACAGCCAGGGTATACTGTGTTAAATCATTTGTCCCTATACTAAAAAAGTCGACTTCTTTTGCAAGGTGATCAGCTAATAATGCAGCGCTTGGAACCTCTATCATTATTCCAAGAGGAATTGAATCATCTACAGTAAGCTTTTCATTAACCAGATCGCTTTTTAATTGAGCAATTTTTTCTTTCACGAGCCGAATTTCTTCCACCATGCTGATCATTGGCACCAGGATTTTCACTTGACCGGGATATTTCCCCGCGACTTTCAGTATGGACCGAAGCTGCCCCCTAAACATTTCTTCTTCATCCAGAAGCATTCTTATACCTCGCCATCCCAAAAACGGATTATCTTCATCAGGTGTATGAAAATTAAGTTTATCTCCACCTACATCGAATAACCGAATCACTACTGGTCCTTCTGTCTGAGATAAAATTTCCTCATAGAATTTATCCTGCTCTGCTTCACTTTTCTTTGTTATTCCACCATAAAGCAGTGCTTCCGTTCTTAATAACCCAATCCCTTCTGCACCAAACTCTTTGGCGAGGTTAAGTTCCTGAGTGAATTCTATGTTTGCCCTTAAATGAAACTCAATTCCATCTTTTGTAAATGAGGGTTTTTTTAGGATGTCTTTGGTTTTGGTTTCTTTTTGAAGACGTCGTATTTCCTTTTTAAACTTATCAAGGGTTTGCTTTTCGGGATCAAGAATCAGCTCCCCATTTGTTGCGTCCAGAATTGCATGTTTAGATGAAGAAGCAGTGTTTACGGCTTCTTTGGCACTAACAATACACGGAAGATTTAAAGATTGGGCGATAATAGCAGCGTGAGAAGTAACACCGCCTTTATCCATAACCAAAGCCTTTACCCCTTTTTCATAAAAAGTTACCAGATCTGTAGGGCTTATTTCCTTAACAATGAGTATTGCTCCCTTTTCTATTTCCAGTTTTTGCTCATCTTCACATGAAAGATCTATTAATCGATCCCTAATATTTTCAATATCTATAATTCTTTGTTGAAATAATTCCGAACCACTTTCCTTCAACCTCTCTATAAATTCATTGAAAACCTTATAAATTGCGAAGTCAACGGAATACTGATCAACTTCAATACTGGTATTTACCCGTTTCTCAATCTCTATATCAGAAGCAATATGCTTTTGAGTTTCGAGGATGCTAGCAGTTTTATTATCGAGATTCTCTGTTAAATCATCGAGTTCATTTAAAAATTTTTCTTTTGACTTAGCATACCTTTTTAAATGACTTAGAATAGTGTCGGATTTTATCTTCTTTGGCTGGACTTTTCTCTTTTTCTTATCTAAAACCAGCACAGATCCGATTGCGATACCATTGCTGCCGGACAAACCCTTTATTGATATTTCTCTTCCTGATCGGGTGCTCATCACAACTATTCATCAAGCATTCCAAACTTGTTTTCTACAAGTTCTAAAATATTTTTTGATGCCTCTTTTTCATCCGGACCGTCAAACTCAAAAACAAGTTCAGCTCCTTGTTCAGCGGCGAGTGTCATAACCCCAAGAATACTTTTTCCATTTACCCGATAGCCATACATATGGATGTAAAAGTCTGATTTATACTTACTGGCAAGCTTAACTAATGCAGCAGAAGGACGGGCATGTAAGCCTGAACTATTTAATATGGTTACTTTCTTTTTGATCATGGCTTAATATAGTATTCTTACAGAACGAAAAATCCAAGAAGTCATTAAAAATAAAAGGTCTTTCCATTAAGAAAATTTTCATAGACAATTACATTAACCTTTAGAGCATTCTTTCTTACCTTTAAGATTAATTCAAAGTAACAGTTATGTCAGTATCAGAAAAAGAAGTACGCTATGTTGCCAATCTTGCCCGACTACAACTTTCGGAGGAAGAAGTAAAAAACCTTGCGGGTGACATGAATAAAATTCTTGGATATATGGAGCTTTTAAACGAGCTCGATACTTCGCAAGTTGAACCACTTGAACATGTGATCGAAATGGATAGCCGGCTTCGGAAAGATGAAGCAAAACCCACTATCTCTCATGAAGAAGCTTTAAAGAATGCACCGGATGCTGATTCTGATTACTTCCGGGTACCAAAAGTCATTGAATAATCCTTTTATGTCCCAAACGAACGATTCTCCCGATTTTTTTTACAAACTACCAAGATCACGGCAGCATATTATATCTCTTGCTGTTCTCTTTATAATCCCTTTTATACTTTTTTTTGAAACCACATTAGGAGGAAAAGAACTTCAAAGACATGACATTACTCAGTGGCGTGCAAGCGCTGAAAGTGTAATTGAATACCGTGAGAAGTTTGACAAAGAACCGTTGTGGGCAAACAATGTTTTTGGGGGTATGCCTGCATATGTAATTTCGTTAAGTCATACGGTACCTCATATAGATCGAGTATCTAAATACTTTCATAAGATTTATCCTGCTTTTCAATTTTGGGTGATGCTTTCTGGAATGTATGTATTGCTAATACTCTTAGGGTTTCGCCCGCTTACTGCTGTGTTAGGAAGTATATTTTATTCTCTAACTACTTATTTCCCGATTATTATTATTGCAGGTCATACATCAAAGTTTTTTGCTCTTAGCCTTTCTCCCTGGATAATTGCCGGATATTGGATGTTATCGAGGCGTGAAAAAAAATTAATCGGCTTACTTTTGTTTTCTGTATCACTAGCACTCCAATTAAGGGCAGGTCACCCTCAAATAACCTACTATTTCTTTTACTTGATTGGATTTCTATGGCTCTTTGATTTTCAAAAAGCATTTAAGTTAAAGGAATTAAAAAACTGGGGAATTTTAACTGGGTTATTAATAATTGGTGTTTTTATTGGGGTAATGGGAAATGCTGAACGCTTGTTAGTTCTTCAGGAATATACTGAATACAGTATGCGAGGAGGTTCTGCAATACAAGGCACTACAGGACTTGATACCAGCTATGCTTTTGGTTGGTCACAAGGAATCAAAGAAACACTTACACTTCTTATTCCTAATCTTTTTGGAGGATCTGGTGGAGACTATTGGGGCCCAAAAACATTTACTAGTGGCCCTCACTACTTAGGGATATTAACTCTTTTATTTTCTCTTATTGCTTTGTTTAAGGTTAAGAAAAGGGTGTTATATGTATTTTTTGGAACGGGGGTGTTAGCTATACTTTTTTCATGGGGAGGAAATTTCCTGCTTCTTAATGAATTTGCGTTCAACTATATCCCATTTTTTGACAAGTTCAGAGCTCCAGAAACATGGCTTGTTCTTACATCATTCTGCTTTGCAGTAGTAGCTGCATATGGAATAGACTGGCTAATGCAATCTAGCATGGAAACAGCTATATCAATAAAATCACTTTACAAACCAATTGGTACAGCCTTTGGAATACTTATTCTTTTATTCCTGTTTGTGAATTCACAAAACTTTATTAAAGATGGTGAAGTTGACCAGGTGGCCTACCAAATTGCTCAACAAAATCAAGTGAATCCGGAAAATCCACAAGTTCGGCAGCAAGCGCTCAACTATGTAAACTCAAGATTAGTGCCTGAAAGAGAGGAAAAAGCAAAAGCTGATCTTGTTCGTTTTGCCATTTTCTTAATTATTGGAACGGGTATTATTTACCTGGTAGTAAGCTCAAAACTATCCGGCACTTTAGGGCTTATTTGTTTTATTTTGATTAGTACTATTGACTTAATTCGGGTTGATCAAAGATATATTCCTGAAAATAGTTTTGTTGCCGGAAACATCGACCCGGAAAAATCTATTCTATCTCAAAGAAGAGATTTAGATAATTATATTCAGCAGAATATTTTTGAAGATAATGTATATCCATACCGTGTATTCCCGCTTCTTGATAACCCCCTGAGTAATGCAACACCAGCTTATTATTATCCAATTTTGGGCGGGTATACTGCTGCCAAATTGGGAATTATTCAGGAAGTTTTTTACGCGGAAGGAAATCCAGTATTTGGAGGGCCATTTGGTATTAACCTTGGTTTGCTTGAAATGTTGAATTCAAAGTTTATCACCTATAGTGCCGGGTTAAATATTCCCGGACTAACTCCTGTTTTTAATGGAAGGTCTGGAGTTGTATATGAACTCGACAATGTACTACCAAAAGCTTTTTTCGTTGATTCTACTGTTTCTGTGGATAATCCGCGAGAAGCTTATGATTATCTATATTCAAATAAAGTTGACTTTTCCAAAGTGGCAGTTGTTGAAAATTATGCCGCACTTTCAAGTCCAGACAGTTCTTCCAGTGCAATAGTTACTTACTACACTGGTCCTGAAATTACTGTCGAAACTTCCAGATCTGAACCTGGATTCTTAGTTCTTAGCGAAATCTATTATCCGGCTGGATGGGTGGCTCTTTTGAATGGAGAAGAAATTCCGATTCATAAAACCAACTATTTAGTTAGGGGAGTACAAATACCTGAAGGGGATCATACCATAGAGTTTCGATTTGAACCAAACTCTCATAAACTAGGAGTTCTACTTTCGTGGATTTCGTTGGGAAGTCAATTTTTGATTGCACTTTTCGTAGCCTTTTCATTTTACTCGGAACGCAAGACTGTTGAAAAATAAGAAAGTTCTCATTATCACTTATTACTGGCCTCCAAGCGGAGGTTCAGGAGTACAAAGGTGGGTTAAGTTCACTAAATATCTTCGTCGATTTGGTTGGGAGCCAATTATTTATACCCCATCAAATCCCGAAAGGCCAGCAATTGATGAAACACTTTTCCGTGATATACCAGAGGATATAAAAACAATTACAACTCAAATCTGGGAACCTTACTCATTTTATAAAAAATTTGTTGGCTTAAATAAAGAAGATAAACTAGGGTCCGGTTTAATGAATTCAGGAAATGAAAAATCTTTCCTTCAGAATATTTCAATCTGGATACGTGGTAATTTCTTTATTCCGGATGCAAGAAAGTTCTGGATTAAACCATCAATAAAATTCCTCCAGAATTATTTACAACACAATGAAATAAATGCTATTATTTCTACAGGTCCCCCTCATTCTATGCACATGATAGCTCATGGAGTTTCAAAAAAAACTTCGATTCCATGGCTTGCAGATTTCAGGGATCCATGGACAAATATTGATTTTTTTGAAGATTTGAATCTTTCTTTTTTCGCAAGAAGAAAACACCACAAGCTTGAAAAGAAAGTGCTGGACCAAGCAGACTCCATAGTTGTTGTAAGCCCAACTATGAAAACAGAATTTTCAGAGGTAACTCACACACCTATTCGAATCATTACAAATGGATATGACTCTGATGATTTTAATAAAGTTATTGAGTATTCACCAAATAAGAAATTCACACTTTCTCACATTGGGATGATGACTCCCACTAGGAACCCTGAAATCCTGTGGGATGCTATTAAAGAATTAAGCTCTGAGAACAATGAATTTAATGCTTCTTTTCAGCTTCAGTTGATTGGAAAAGTGGATGCATCTATTAGAAAAAGTATATCAGGCAGATCATTGGACTCTTTGGTTAAGTTTATCGAATATGTCCCACATACTGAGATAATAAAATATCAAAAGCACTCAGAAGCTTTGCTTTTAATTGTGAACAATACTCCAAATGCCAACCTTATTTTAACTGGAAAGTTTTTTGAATATCTGGCTGCAAAAAGACCCATTATTTGTATTAGCCCGGTTGAAGGAGATATGAGTAATATTCTGAAAGAAACGAATTCAGGAACATTTATTTCTTACTCTGAAAAGGAAGTTCTTAAAAGCCACCTATTAACCCTGTTTAAAAAATGGAAAGAAGGAGAACTATCAATAGATATAGGCCAAACTGAAGACTATTCAAGAGAAAGATTAACTGAAGTTCTAGCACAGGAATTAAATAAATTAAGCTCATGAGTCATATTCTAACTATCGTAGGTGCCAGACCTCAATTTGTTAAAGCTGCAGTAGTTTCGAAAGCACTTTCAGAAGTTGGTATTCAGGAGAAAATCATTCATACTGGACAACACTATGATCATGACATGAGCACTATTTTCTGGGATGAATTAAACATTCCTGCACCACAAATAAATTTGGGAGTGGGTTCTGGAAATCATGGCAAACAGACTGGAATTATGCTCCAAAAATTAGAGCAATATATTCTGAATGAGTCCGAAAACCCTGCTGCCCTATTGGTGTATGGAGATACTAATTCTACCTTAGCGGGCGCTTTAGTAGCATCAAAATTACATATTCCTGTAATTCATGTTGAAGCTGGCTTAAGAAGCTTTAATAAAATGATGCCCGAAGAAATCAATCGTATTATGACAGACCATGTTTCTGATATCTTGTTTTGTTCTTCAGAATTGGGAGTAGATCAGCTCAAAAAAGAAAATATAAACACAGGAGTATATAATGTTGGCGATGTAATGTACGATGCAGTACTTACTTTTTCAGAAATTGCCAATCAGAAAACTACATTAGAAAATATAACTTCGCTGGATAATGATAGCTTTATTCTTGCAACTGTTCATCGACCTTCAAATACTGATAGTGATAAAAGTTTATCCAATATACTCAACGCATTTTCAATGGTTGAATCACCAGTCTTTTGGCCTGTACACCCTAGAGTTCGACTTAAAATTGAACAACTTGAATTGCCGGAAAATCTAATTTTATCGAAACCTGTTTCTTACTTTGAAATGTTGGTTCTTTTAAAAAATTGCCAAAAAGTAATCACTGATTCTGGTGGTCTTCAAAAAGAAGCGTACTGGATGAAAAAGCAATGCATCACCATCCGTGAAGAAACTGAATGGATAGAAACACTTCATGGAGGATGGAATAATTTGGCAGGAACGGATACAAAACAAATTATCCATTATATCTCTTCCAAACCTTCTGAAGATTGGATTCCACTTTATGGAAATGGTGCATCTTCAAAACAAATAGCATCAATTATCAAAAAGAATCTGGTATTGTGAATATTTTAATGGTTCTTGAGAGGAATTTCCCTCCGGATGTTCGTGTAGAACATGAAATAAAGTCTCTAATAAATGCCGGGCATCAAATAATTATAGCCACATTTGATCAAAAGAACGCTCCGAAAAAAGAAGATTGGAATGGTGCTATAATTTACAGAAAACCAATTTCCGAATTCATTCATAAAACTAGTGTAGGATGTCTCAAGTTTCCTTTTTATTTCAATTTTTGGCGCTCTTTTTTAATAGAAATTTGTACAAAACACTCTTTTGACGCTGTTCATATTCACGATTTACCTCTTGCTAAAGTTGGACTAGAGCTTAAAGTTAAATTTGGACTTAAATTTGTACTTGATCTACACGAAAATTGGCCTGCATTACTTGAAGTTTCTCCTCATGTAAAATCTGTATTAGGCAGAATACTCTCCTCAGATTCACAGTGGAGAGCATATGAACAAGAAATGATACGCAAAGCCGATGAAGTCATTACAGTAGTAAAAGAGAATAAAGACAGGTTATCAAAGTTTATCGATCAGCCTGATAAATTACATATTGTTTCTAACACTCCAACTCTTGAAGATATTGATGCTCTTACTTCTGAATTTTCGGAAGAAAATAACTCTGAAGACATGATCTTATTCTATGGAGGAGGTGTAACCAAACACCGGGGATTACAATATATTTTAAAGGCAATATCTCACTTGCAAGAAAAAAATATCAACTTTTGGATTGTTGGAGATGGTAGTTATTTATCAGATCTAAAAAATCTAAGCAAAGAACTTGAAATTGAAAACCGGATCACCTTTTGGGGGTGGAAAAGCCTTGAAGAATTAATGGAATTAATGAAGAAATCACAGGTATTGGTGATCCCACATACGAAGTCTAATCATACGGATACAACAATACCTCATAAATTATTTCAATATATGGCTACCGGAAAGCCAATTTTAGCCACTAATTGTACTCCAATTGAACGGATTGTTAAAAGCACTAATTCCGGGTTTATTTATAAATTTGATGACATTCCTGACATCAGAAAGCAAATAGATTCACTTTACTCAAATTGGAAAAGCGGACTCTCAACTAAAACAGAAGGTGCGCAACACATCAAAGATACCTATAATTGGACTATCGATGAGAAAGTACTTCTTGATATTTACAATTCGGGATCATGAAACAAATCTTAGTTAAAAAAGGACAGGTTTTTGAAAGAGAACTACCTGAACCTCCCTTAAAAAAGGGTAGTGTTAAAATACAAGTTCTATATAGCTGTATTTCTGCAGGTACCGAACTAAGTAGTGTTTCATCTTCCGGGAAAAGTATTCTTCAAAGAGTTAGTGAGAAACCCGAGATTATTGGAAGAGCTTTCGAAAAAATCTCCAAAATGGGGCTAAAATCTTATTGGGATTCTGTACAGACAGAACTTAATCAAGCACTTCCATTGGGATATTCACTTGCGGGCAGAGTTATCGAGGTCGGAACAGAAGTCAATAATTTCAAAGTAGGGGATTTGGTTGCTGCTGCAGGAGGCGTTGTAGCTGCACACGCAGAAATAGCTGTAGTCCCTGTAAATCTCGTTCTTCGGGTACCAGATAATTTATCTCTACGAGATGCTTCTACGGTAGCAATTGGTGGAATAGCCCTTCAAGGCATACGCAGAGCTAATTTGTCTTTTGGATCTAATGTTGCCGTTTTAGGTACAGGTTTGCTTGGTCTGATAACAATTCAACTTCTCAAAGCTAATGGAATGAATGTTCTTGCGATAGATATTGACGAAAACCGGCTAGAACTAGCTAAAGCTTCAGGAGCAGATTTAACAAAAATTGCAGCTGATCCTTCTGTTATACCAGATGTAATTTCCTGGTCTGACGGTCAGGGAGTTGATGCAACAATTATTACCGCTTCAACCGATGCAAATGAACCTCTGGCACAAGCATTTCAAATCTGCAGAAAAAAAGGAGCCGTTGTTCTTGTAGGAGTAACAGGAATGACTATAAATCGAAAGGACATATATGCTAAAGAATTAGATTTCTTTATTTCAACATCATATGGTCCAGGTAGATATGATGATACATATGAAAAAGAAGGGATTGATTATCCATATGGATATGTACGATGGACTGAGAACAGGAATATGCAAGCTTATCTGAAAGCCTTAAAAAATTCTTCAGTAGATTTAAGTGTTTTACCTCAAAAGGAATATCTACTATCTGAGTCGGAAAAAGCTTTTTCGGCTTTGAAACAATCTGAAGCTCCTCTGATCTCTTTTTTTAAATATGAAGACACAAACTCCAGAAATGATAAAAAATCCATAAAAATAGTCTCCTCAAAAGTTAATGTTGCACCTGTAAATAAACCTCTTAAAACTGCCGTAATTGGTACTGGTAGTTTTGCAACTAATATGACTATTCCGAACCTTCTTAAACTACCTAAAGAGTTTTCTCTTGAAGTTCTTGTAAATCAAACGCCTTTTAAAGCTCAAAATATAGCCGATACATTTAATGTAGAACACGTTGAAGCTTCTGTTGATGACCTACTAATTAATCATGATGTGGATGCCGTATTTATTACTACATCGCATTCTACTCATACAGAGATTGCATTAAAATGCCTCGAAGCTGGTAAACATGTATTTGTTGAAAAACCATTATCAACCACACTGGAAGAGTTGAACAGAATAGATGAATTTTTTCACTCAAATAAAGAATCCAAACCCGTTTTAACAGTAGGTTTTAACAGAAGATTCAGCCCATTCGCTCAAGAAATAAAGAAGCATACCTTAACAAGAATAAACCCTCTTATTTGTACTTATCGAATGAATGCTGGTTTTCAGCCACTTGATCATTGGACTCATAAAGATGGCGGACGTATTATTGGAGAAGCTTGTCATATTTTCGACCTATTTAATTTTCTAGTCGACTCTGCTCCAAAAAGTATCAGTGTGGATGCAATATCGCCAAAAGTTAATGGGGTTACTGGTGCAGACAATAAGGTTATTACTATCACTTATGAAGATGGTTCAGTATGCTCTCTTGTATATACTGGACTAGGAAATAAGAATATGTCAAAAGAGTACATGGAAATTTTCTTTGACCAAAAATGTATTGTGATGGATGATTATAAAAAAATTACCGGTTACGGTATTGATATTGCTTCAGGATTCCCAACCGGAGATAAAGGACATGCAGCTATAATTAAAGCTTTTGCTCATTCAATAAAAAACCAGGACTGTAATTGGCCCATTGATTTGGACATATTACTTAATACAACTAAAGTTTCTTTTCTTGCTTCTTAGTGAATAAAAAAATTATAAATAACACTTTTCTTAGGTTCTTAAATTCTAAAATCCCTCCTCCTTTTAGACGTAATTACTCATATTATAATGAGATCACAAAACTATTAAATGAGAATCTTAGCGAAAAAAGTGTAAAAGAATTACAGTTAAAGCAGCTTAACAAGGTGCTCGAAGTAGGCTGGCGTATTCCCGGCTATGTAAGTTTTTGGGAATCGAATAATTTTAAAAAGAAAGAACTTACTCATCTTAAAGAATACCTTGAAATTCCACCTATTAACAAAGAATACATTCGGTCAAAGAGAAGTGAATTTGCTCCTGTTACTGATTCTTATATAATTACAAGAACCGGAGGTTCTACCGGGAATCCATTTCAGTGTTATGACCCACCTTATATGTCTAGAATAGAACAAGCATTTATTCTGGATGCCTGGAGGCAACATTACTTTCAAATAAACATTGAAACTAAATCTACCATCCTACGCGGAGCCAAGGTCAAAAAAAATTGGGCTTATGACCCAATGAGAGGCCTTATTCTCTCTTCTTTTAGATTAAAGGAAGAAATTGTGATGGAATTCGTGAAGTTAATAGATCGATATAAAACACCGGTTCTTCATGCATATCCTTCTTCTCTTTATCAATTTTCTAAATACTTAAAGAGACTTGGTTGCTTTCCAAAACATAAATTCAAATTAATTGCTTTAGGGTCAGAACCACTTACTGAGTATCAAAAGAATCTTTTTGAAGAAGTATTTGAAGCACCTATATCTCATTGGTATGGTCATGGAGAAAAGGTCGTTTTTGCTGCAAATAGACCCAACAAGTCGTATCATTTTGTAGAAAAACTTTATGGTATCACAGAATTACTTGGTAAAGATAAACATCAAATATCCGTAAATGAAGAAGGTGAATTGGTAGGCACGTCTCTTTGGAATACTTGTATGCCTCTTATCAGATACAGAACTGGTGATAGAGCTATTTCTTCAGAAATCTGGGACAAAGATATTAATCAACCTTCTGTTTTAAGCTCTATTATCGGCCGAAAACATGAGTACTTGGTAACAAAAAAAGGGTCACTATTAACTGTAACAGCTCATACTCTTTTGTATGGGATGTTCGATGAAATAAAGCGGGTCAGGTTTGAACAAAATAAAGTTGGAATAGCAATACTCCATATAGAACTTATGGATAAAAACAACCATTTTAATCTCTCTCGACTACACACTTTATTTACTGAACTGATGGGGGATGATATAGAGATTAAATTAAATCTTGTTGAAGAGATAAAGCCAACCAAAAGCGGAAAACATATTTATTTAGATCAGAAACTAGACTTAGGGGATTATCAACATGAATCCAAAGGTTAGTCCTAGAAAAATAAATATTATTGGACCCTTCCCACCGCCGTACGGAGGCATCAGTGTGCACTTAAAAAGAATATCGGATTATCTGAATCGCCCCGAAGTACTTTTTTTTGATTCCTCTCCTTCAAAAAAAAAAGAAATTCCAACACTTAAAAAGACTACGCTTTTATCATTCTTCTTTAAATACAACCAACTTTTCCATTACCACTCCACAAGTATTAATATTCGATTAGCCCTCAGTTTATGTGGTACTATAAATCCTTTTATATTTTTGCATGCACACGGAGCTAGTCTTACTGATCAATTACGATCTTCTTCGTGGAAAAGTAGACTTCTAAAGGTGTTACTACCAAACGTAAATATTATTTGTAGTAATACAGAGATTTATGACTTTCTAAAATCCAACTTCACTCCAAAATCGTTACATATTTATGATGCTTTTTTACCTCCGGTTTATGATTCATCTGTTCATTCTGAGGTTTTAAAAATTATTGAAGTGCCCAACTCAAAGTATCTTATTTCAATGACCGGATGGTTTGCTATCTATAATAATGAAGATTTATATGGTTTTGACATAATGCTGGAAGCATTAAATAAATTACGTAATAAAGGAATTGATACTTCTATAATTGCCAGTGTAAATGGAATTAACAATCAAGAACTATTTAATAATTTTATCAAAAGAAGGAATCAACTCGGTTTAGAGGATCATTTTTATTTGATTACTGAAGATTTACCTGAGCTTTATCCGATAATAATAGAATCAGATTTATTTGTACGACCAACTAATACTGATGGAAATGCCGTTTCAATTAAAGAAGCAATTTGGTTTGAAACCCCGGTAATTGCCAGTAATATTGTGCCCAGACCGAATGAAGTATTAACTTTCCAAAATCGAGATATCGATGATTTAGTAAAAACAATCATTGAAATTCTTCCGATTACAAATACAGAATATAAATTGGAAAAATACTCCGAAAAAAAATTTGAACACCCAATGATTAGCGAAATTTATGGATTTAACTAATAAACGAATTTTAATAACTGGAGCTGATGGTTTTATTGGTTCACATTTGGCTGAATTTTTGGTAACCCGAACAAAACATGTAAGAGCTTTATCGTATTACAATTCTTTTAATTCCTGGGGTTGGCTGGATTCGAGTGAATTAAAGAATGATATTGAAATCATTTCAGGTGATATTCGTGATCCACATTTCTGCAAAAAGCTTGTAAAAGATATTGATGTTGTTTTCAATCTTGCGGCACTTATAGCGATTCCGTATTCATATATTGCACCACAAAGTTATATTGCTACAAATATTTCGGGAACGTTAAATATGGTCCAAGCCTCATTAGAAGAAAATTGTGAGCTGTTTCTTCAAACTTCAACTTCAGAAGTATATGGTACAGCTCAGTATGTACCGATTGATGAGCTTCACCCGCTTCAACCTCAATCTCCATATAGCGCGAGTAAAATTGGAGCCGATCAAATTGCACTTAGTTACTACAATAGCTTTGAACTCCCGGTAACAATCATGAGACCATTTAATAATTATGGCCCAAGACAGTCTGCCCGGGCAATAATTCCTACAATCATCACACAGATCGCATCTGGAAAAAAAATAATAGAACTCGGAGACTTAACCCCAACAAGAGACTTTGTTTATGTAAAAGATACAACAGAAGCCATGGCATTAATTGCAGAAACTGAAGGATTGGGTGGTGAAGTAATCAATATTGGAACAAATAATGAAATTTCAATAGGAGATCTAGTTACACTTATTGCAGAATTAATGGGAGTATCAATAGAAATTAAACAAGATGAGCAAAGACTAAGACCAACAAATTCAGAAGTATTCCGCCTAAAATGTGATAACTCAAAGTTAATTGAAAAAACAAACTTTGAGCCCACTTATGGATTAAAAAAAGGACTCATTGAGACTATAAACTGGCTCTCTGAAGAAAAGAATCTATCAAAATTTAAAACCGACATTTATAATGTCTAAAAGAGCAATAATTTTAGCTGGCGGTAAAGGAACCCGATTAAAACCTTACACCATTGCTTTACCCAAGCCTTTGGTTCCGATTCATGAATTTCCAATACTAGAGATTATTGTAAGACAATTAGCTTCTCAGGGTTTTGATCATATTACAATTACTACAAATCATTTATCGGATTTAATAAAGGCTTTTTTCGGAGATGGGTCTAAATGGAATACAAAAATAGATTACTCCGTTGAAAATAAACCATTAAGTACAATGGGGCCATTAACTCTTATCAAAGATTTGCCTGATAATTTTTTGATTATGAATGGTGATGTACTAACTGATTTAAACTTTAAAAACTTCCTTGAAAAACATATTTCTGAGAAGAATATATTTTCCATTTCATCATATATCAGAACCGAGAAAAGTGAATATGGTGTTTTGGAATTAAATAATGCCAATCAGCTGACTGACTTCCATGAAAAACCAGAACAAAAAATACAAGTTAGTATGGGAGTTTATGCTGCAAGTAAAAGAATAATAGCCTCGATTCCCGAAAATACTTTTTTTGGTTTTGATCACCTTATGCTTCAGCTTATAAAGAACTCTACGCTTCCTAAAGTTATTCCATTTTCTGGTTATTGGATGGATATAGGTCGCCCTGATGACTATCAAAAAGCAAGTGATGATTTTGAAATAATGAAAAATAAATTGCTTCCTAATGATTAATAAAAACCTAAAGGTTTTAGTTACAGGAGCAGAAGGGTTTATAGGGAAACACCTTGTTAAATTTCTCCTAAAAAAAAATGTGACCGTTACTCCAATAACCCGAAAACAAGGTGATATTCGAAATTTAGATTTAAACACCTATAAGAATCATGATCAAGTTATTCACTTGGCAAATAGAAATCACATTCCTACTAGTTGGGAAAATCCCGGAGAGTTTTTCTCTACTAATTTAGACGGAACAAGAAATGTCTTAGAATACTGCAGAAATAATAAAGTCCGATTGGTTTATTTGAGTGCTTATGTTTACGGACAGCCTGAGTATTTACCAATTAATGAGGAACATCCTATTTCAGGTATAAATCCATATATGAAAAGTAAGGTACTCGCAGAACAACTCATTAAGTTTTATTCTGAGTATCTTGGGGTTTCTTCGGTAATTGTGAGACCATTTAATATTTATGGGAATCAACAAAACGAATCATTTCTAATTCCAACCATTTTAAGCCAACTTAAAAAAGATATTAAAATTCAGGTCCACAGCCTGAAACCAAAACGAGATTTTCTGCATGTTGAAGATTTTGCTGCTGCTATCTCACAAATTTTAACCAATAATCATCTTACTGGGGTCTACAATGTTGGGTCTGGTCAATCATTTAGTGTCGAGGAAATAATTCAATTTTTCTCACAAATTTTAAATAAAAAAATAGAGTACTCAGAGAATAATGTAGAACGCCCTCATGAAGTTTTAGATGTAATAGCCGATATTTCTAAAATTGAAACTGATACTGGTTGGTCTCCAAATCTATCAATGAAAGAAGGGCTTTCCAAGTTATTAGCTGAAGTAAACTAAACTTAATTAAGCTTGATAATTTGACTAATTTCCCTCAGTTATATTAACCTTACACCTCTAGTTACTTTTATGATTTTTAGAAAAGACAAGATTGTCTCCCTTTGTGAGAATAAATCTGTATTACATTTAGGCTTTGTTCAACACTCTGATCAATATCAAAACATGATCGATAAAGGTGTTTGGCTTCACGAAATGATAAATAAAGTAGCGTCAAAACTTGTTGGTTTTGATTTTCTCGAAGAAGAAGTAAATATCCTAAAGCAAGCTTACGGTTATGAAGCTTATTGTGCTGATGTAACTAAGTTGGAGAATGTTAAATTAA
Source organism: Balneolaceae bacterium (assembly GCA_017795005.1). GTDB lineage: Bacteria > Bacteroidota > Rhodothermia > Balneolales > Balneolaceae > RHLJ01. The sequence continues at coordinate 3,476,298 of CP051242.1, forward strand.
GTGAACAATATGATGTTATAGTTTGTGGGGAGTTGATTGAACATTTGGATAATCCCGGAGTAATGTTAAATGGTATAAAGCGTTTCATGCATAAAGATTCATTGCTCATAATTACTACTCCCAATCCTTGGTCAAAAAACCGCCTAAATCTAATTAAGAAACAAGTTCCTGAATCAAAATGGCTGAATCCAGAACATACTTGTTGGTTTTCTTTTCAAACATTAAAACAACTCCTTGAACGGTATGATTTTGAAGAAGATTTCTATGGATACTCTAATGGGAACACTTCAAAAGAGTTTTCTAATGTCTTTAAAAACCCACTGCTTAATAAAATGAAGCAGATAAAAGATTCTATCTTTAAGATCCCCGAAATGAATTCTAACGGACTGTTCTTTGTAGCAAAAATTTCTGAACACTAGAGTAAAACCATATTTTTCATTTAGATTGAAAATAGAACTATAAATGAATCATAATTCACTCTCAAAAATTTGTTCAACCCTAATCAGGAGTTTATCTGATCAAGACTTCAAAGGATACGATCCCTATGACCTTAAAGCCCATCCTTTTTTTTTGGGGCTCATTAAATGGGGGAAAAATAATAAAGCAACAGAAATAGTTCGCGAAATCATACTCGAGCTTACTTATCATTACCCTTCAAAGGCCCGATCTTTTTTTAATATTAGCACCGAACATAATTCTAAAGCACTTGGACTAATAGGCACTTCTATTGAAGAACTTTATTTATTAAAAGGGGTAAATAATGAGCTATTAAAATCAAGTCAGCAGAGAATTGATGATTTATTAAATACATATAAATCTACTTTTTTAGGAGGTATTGGTTGGGGTTATCCTTTTGATTGGGAATCTCAACAACTTATTCCAGCTCACACACCAAATGGAATTGTTACAACTGCAGTAGGAGAATATTACTGGACAAAATTTAGAATTAGAATTGATAAAAAAAGTTTAGCTACATGTGTTGAAATTTGTGAGTTTTTAAGTCGACTACCTAAGGATTATATCACAGACGATAAACTTTGTTTTTCGTATATACCTCATTATCAAAATTATGTCCATAATCTAAATCTGTTTGTTGCCGATTTTCTTATCAAAGTTGGAATTGAAGTTAACAACCAGGAATGGATATCTCTTGGAAATAAGGCTGTCAATTATACATTAGCAGATCAACATTCAAATGGAGCATTTGACTACAATGGCCCTCCCGAAAAACCTCAGAATTTCATCGATAATTACCACACGGGTTTTGTTCTCAGAATGTTGGGGAGTTGCTATTATTATACACAACGTGATGACATAAAAAATGCACTGAAAAAAGGAATTACCTACTATTTGGATAATTTTTTCCTTGAAGATGGAACCCCTAAGTTAAAACCGGATCAAACTTACAGAGTTGATATACATTCAGCTGCTGAAGCTGTTAATTGTCTTATTGTTTTATCTTCCTATCATAAAAAAGCATGGCCACAAGCTGAAAAAGTACTATCATGGACATTTACTAATCTGCTTGATGTTGAAAATGGTGACTTTTACTATGGATTGCTAAAAAGTCGGTTTACGGGAAAAGTGTTTAAATCTGAAATTAAATATCTTAGATGGTCTCAAGCATGGATGCTAAGAGCCCTGGCCAGATACCAACTTTATAAAGAAGAAAAAAAAATAATTTTATAATTATATCGAGGATTAGTATTGCTTAAATACGTCAAGGAAACGTTTAAAAACTCATTTATTTATGGAATAGGAAATATTTCTGTAAAACTTGTGGGTTTTATACTTGTTCCCTTTTTAACCGATCCTGAATATCTGAGTGTTGAAGATTATGGTGCTCTAGGAGTATTTGAAGCTGTAAGCCAGATTCTTGTTCTTATTCTAGGACTGGGGCTTTATAATTCTTTATTCAGATGGTATTATGAGCAGTCTGAAACAGAAAATAAGTCCACCTTTTTCACTGCATCTGTCCTTATAATATTTCTTATAGTTCTTGTTTCAACAGTTACACTTTTTTTTCGGGAATCTCTTTCTGTTCTTTTATTCAATAGCTCAGTTTATAAGGAAATAATACTATTGGCAGTTATTTCTACCGGCTTACAAGCAATTGGAAATCTACCTGCAACTTTAATGAGACTTCAGGATAGAGCAGCTTTTTTTACTTCAAGTAATTTGCTAAAGCTTTTCGTGACTTTAATTGTTACCCTCTATTTTCTACTTTTTCTTGATCAAGGACTTAAGGCTATATATGTAGGTCAAATAGCTGGTTTTCTTTCTTACCTGATTCTTCTAGTACCTTATTTTTTTCGAAATATAGTTTTCCGAATTCATTTACCTGTTTTTAAAGAAATGCTCGGTTATGGGAGTTCAATGATGATTGCAGGTGCAGTGGCGGCTTCAATTAGTGTTCTAGACCGTTTCGTTTTGAATAGTCGTTCAGGATTGGAAGAAGTTGGACTTTATTCTCTTGGGTATAAAATATCCTCTTTGTTAAAAGTCTTTGTAATTGGATCAATAAGTATGGCTATTACTCCTATTATTTTTAGAAAAATAGAAGATGAGGATAATAAACGTTTTTATACCAAAACAATGACCTATTATGGTTTTGTTATGATGGTATGCATCATAGGTATTTCCCTTTTTAGTAAAGAGTTTTTGAAGGTTTTCACAGGTAGTACAACTTATTGGCAATCCTTTTCAGTTATCCCTGTACTTGCATTTAGTATGTTTTTTGTTGCCCTAAAAGATATTGTAGTGACAGGTATTCATATCACAAAAAAGACATCGCTCATAACCCTGACTACAGCTGTTATTTCCGTTATAAATCTTTCTTTAAATTTTTTACTAATTCCATATTTAGGGGCTATGGGAGCAGCTATAGCCAGCCTTCTATCCCAAGCTTTCTTTTTTGGTGGGCTTTTTTACTTTTCGAATAAAGTATATCCAATTAAGTTTGAATGGAGAAAACTTTTCCTGATACTCGTAATAGGAGCATTAGTAGTTTATGTAGCTTTATTAACTAATGACTGGGAATTATTACCAAGGTTATCCGTAAAAATAATTGCCATTATATTATTTCCATTCCTTTTATATCCTTTCAACTTTTATGAAGAAATTGAACTCCAGCAAATAAAAACTATTTGGGAAGACTGGAGGAATCCAGCAAATTGGACAAAAAACTTAAAACGACTATTCGGGTAGTCTATGAGTTGAATGAATTAAGAGGATACCATACCCTTTCTTTCCTTATCTTAAATGTTTTAAAAATTAGTTTTAGAAATTAGAATGCCTAAAGCCACCTACACCACACACCTTGGAATGTTTGATATACTTCCGGATGATTCTCCAAAATGGAGAGCTCTGGAAATTATTATCCACGAAGAGGCAGCGAAGTTTAATTTTGAGGAAATAAGAACACCTATTCTTGAGCAAACAGAACTGATCAAACGTGGAGTGGGACAACTTACCGACATCGTTACCAAGGAGATTTTTGCCTTTACTAAAGGCGATAGCAATTACGTGCTTAGACCTGAATTAACAGCTCCGGTTGTCCGAGCATTTGTAGAACACCACTTAGATCAACGTGGAGGTTCGCAGAAGTTGTATTATATAGGACCCATGTTTAGAGCTGAACGCCCTCAAAAAGGTCGGCAAAGGCAGTTTCACCAATTTGGTGTGGAGATTATAGGCAGTGACGATCCCGTTGCTGATGTAGAATGCATCGCTTTTATGATGCAGATTTATAAGCGAATCGGAATCAAGAATTTTAATCTGAAAATAAACTCTGTAGGAGATCCTGAAAGCAGAGAGAAATATAAATCTGTACTTAGAGATTACCTGAAACCTAATTTTGATAAACTCAGCGAACTTTCCCAAAAGCGATTTGAGAAAAACCCAATGAGAATTCTGGATTCTAAAGAACCTGAAGATCAGGAGTTCATCAAAAATGCACCGGTAATTAAAGACTATTTAAATGAAGAGTCTTCAAAGCATTTCGAGCTTGTTTGTAATTATCTGAACAAACTGAATATCGAATTTACGACCGACCCATTATTGGTACGCGGGATGGACTATTATACCAGAACAGCCTTTGAGCTTACCAGTCCTGACCTTGGTTCTCAGGATGCGTTGGCAGGTGGAGGTCGCTACGATCTTCTTGTTGAAGAAATTGGTGGACAACCAACCCCTGCAGTTGGCTTTGCGGCAGGAATGGAACGACTATTTATTGCATGTGAGGAATTAGGAATTGAGCTTGCTGAACCAAAATCAGTTGATGTTTATATCGTTACTTTAGGCGATGCTGCTCGGGCATGGGGATTAACAACACTTCCAAAATTCAGAGAGCGGGGAATTTCAGCAACCATGGATTACCTCGGAAGATCAATGCGGGCACAAATGAAAGATGCTAACAGAGAAAATGCTGATTACACGTTGATCGTAGGAGACAATGAACTTGAAAAAGATCAATTCACATTAAGAAACATGAAAGAAAGTGAGGAGAAATTACTTTCTTTAGACCAGATAATTGAATTTTTCGGTCCCTCACTTTAACAACTTATTGAGTGATTTGATATCTTCTTTATCTCCAATAATGGACAGTTCATCACCTTCCTGAAGTACTGTAATACCATGAGGTATTTTAATTTCATCATCTCTGTGAATTATAGTGACTAAGCTCTGACCTGGCAGTTTAATGTCTTTGATCATCTTTCCAATAAACTGCTCTGTTTCGTCATCAGTGTTTAGTGTAAGCCTTATGAAGCGTTCGTCTCTTAATAGTATTTCTCTCGCCTCAACTTCACTTTCTGCTTCATTCCACCTTTTCAAAAAGTTATTAACTCCAACCTTTTGTGCAATTTGTGCAAGCATACGCAAATGCTGACCGGTATTATTTTCTGAGCTTAGGAAAAATAAAATTGCATGAAGTTTTTCATCATCACTCTCTAAATAATCCAGATCTGAAGAAGTTAATCCTTTTTTGATACGAACTAAGACAATTTCCGGCTGTACATCACCTGGAATTCTGGCATGATTCAAGGCTACACCTTCAGAAATTGGAATTATATTTTCGTGGTTAAAATCATCGAAAAGCTCTTCCAGTTCTGAAACTGGTTTGCCAAGTCTTTCAGAGAACTTATCTGCGACTTTGTCCAAAATCGTATCGTATTTAGTATTTCTCTTAATATCGATGAACTCTGCCCTCGATATCATTTCTTCATATTGATCCTCCTCACGAAGCCCTTTTTCCCGGAGAATACCTCTCATCTCGCGTTCTAACCCCGAATCTTTATTTTCACCAAGTCGGGCATGTACATGGAAAATCGCCCCTTGTCGATCAACCTTTTCAGAAGCATAATATTTATACCAAATTACACTAAGAACGCTTACTACAAGTGTGAAAATGATAGAAAGGACTCCCATTTCGAATATTAATATGATTGAGAAAATCATACCCCCAATTTGAACCCATGGATAGAATGGAGACCTGAATCCCGGATCATACTCTTTAATTTTACTTTCCCGCATTACAATAACCGCAAGGTTTAAAAGCAAAAAGAGTAATAATTGAAAAGCACTGGCTAATTTAGCTACCTCAGAAACATTAAAAGCCAGTAGTATAATCAACATCATGATCACAGTCCCTAAAACCGACCAGTGAGGGGTTCCCAGCTTTCCAATATTTGCAAATTTTTCATTAATCAGCTTATCTCTGGCCATCGCCATCGGATATCTACTGGCAGACATTATTCCGGCATTTCCGGTAGATGCAAATGCAGCCACAGCAGCAATTACAATTAAAATAAGCCCTGTAGGTTCCGGTAACCAATGTAGAAAGGCTTCCCCGGCAGTAGCCACCGGGGTTAAGTCTTCTCTGAATTCATTAGGATCCAATACTGAAACCATAATGAAAACGCCAATTACGTAAACAAATACTGCGGTGAAAATTGCCAAAAACATACCCAACGGAATATTTCGATCCGGGTTCTTTACCTCCTCGGCAATACTAGCCACTTTTGTGAGACCTGCATAGGAAACGAAAACCATCCCCACAGTTGCAAAAAAGCCATAATACCCGTCTATGAATAATGGGGTGAATCTACTTTTAGTCTCTTCGATCAGATCTGGAGAAAGTACAGCAAACAGACCTTGTAATACATAGAGCAGCATGATAGTTACCAAAGCTGAGACTAATATTTTCTGCAAAAAAGTAGTTTCTTTAGCCCCTACAACATTTAGAATCCCAAAAATTACAGTAAGTATTACGGCAACCCATGTTATTGGAACTTCATAAAAAATTCCGATGTAAGCCCCCATTCCTATAAGAGCGAAAGCACTTTTAAGAACCAATGCCACCCAGGACCCAAAACCTCCTATAGTTCCAATCATGGGTCCGAGACTACGATCAATAATGTAGTACGTTCCTCCTGATTTAGGCATGGCAGTTGCTAATTCTGCTACACTAAACATGGTTGGCAGCACAATTAATCCCGAAACTAAATAAGCAAGAAATACTGAAGGTCCGGTTTCAGCAGCAGCAAGACCTGGTAACAGAAAAAAACCTGAGCTGAACATAGCCCCGGTTGCTATTGCATATACATCAGATAACCCAAGTTCTTTGGATAATTTATTTTGACTCATAGTTTGGAGTAAGTGTGATGTCCTATTTTTCCTTTAAAGTATAACGAAGTAATTGTACACAACCGATTTTAATTTCAGGATATCAAATTTTAGTCTTCTAATTGTTCTTTAAGTAATTTTATATCGTTTGGATAACCTAATATAGATAATACATCACCTGATTCAAGTAGTGTATTTCCTTTAGGTATTATAATTTCTCCATCCCTTTCAATGATTGCAATAAGGCATTCTCCCGGTAAATTTGTGTCCATAATTCTTTTTCCTATCCATTCTTCACTTCTTGAATGTTCCTGAAGTCGGATATGAATAAATCGCTCATCACTCAATAGCACTTCTTTTAAAGCTTTTTCATCAGAAGCCTGTTTCCATCTATTCAGGAAATCATCCGCTTGAATTAGTTCTGCCAGATGTCCTATAATTCTCATATGTAGAAGTGGCCTGTCTGAGGGAGTAACTAAAAATATAAGTGCATGTGCAGTACCTTCTTCTTTACCTTGATTAAGGTTAATTCCTTCCACAGACTGAATCGCTACCATCTCAGGGAATTGGGCTTCGCTCATTCTTACAAAATTGAAGTATACCCCATCTTTAAGCTTTGTAAAGTCATTTTCCAAATCAAAGAGCCCTTCCCTGAGTTCCTTTTTATCTATGTTTAATCTTTTAGATAATGAAATCGTCGATTTTAAAATCAACCGATCGAAATCTGATTGATTATTCGCCACTTGATTAACAATAGCTCTGGCAATTACTTCTTCATAGGTCAACGAGGTATTAAGATTTTTCTCGTTAATGATGGTCATTAATTCGTGCTCTAGCGCTTCATACCGAAGCTGACCAAGTCGGGCATGGATATGATAAATTGCTCCTTGTCGCTTTACTTTTCCGTGTGAATAGTAGAAATACCAACCAATACACAGAATGATTAAGGTTCCTGTTAGTCCAACTGCCAGTAAACCCATTTCTGCAACAAGCCATAATGAAATAATCATCCCTGCAATTTGTACCCATGGATAGAAAGGAGATTTATAGCCGGGTTTATAAGCCTCAATTCTGCTTTCCCTCATAACAATTACAGAAAGATTTATAAGGAAAAATAGCAGTAGTTGAAAAGCACTCGCAAGTTTGGCTACTGCTTCTACATCAAATAGAATAAGTACAATCAACATCACACCTGTAGTAGCTAATACAGAAATATGAGGAGTCTTAAATTTTCCTATTTTTCCAAAAACAGAACTGATCAGATTATCTCTGCTCATTGCCAAAGGATATCTGGAAGCGGACATAATTCCTGCGTTACCTGTAGAAGCAAAGGCTGCTATAGCGGCAATTACTACCAAAAGTAATCCCGAATTTCCAGGTAGAAAATCCAGGATTACCTCACCCGCATCTGCAACGGGAGTAAGACTGGAGAAAAGCTCCTCGGCAGGTAATACATTTACCATTATATATACACCAACAACATACACAATACTTGCGGTCAGTAACGAAAGCATCATACCCAAAGGAATTACTTTATCGGGGTTTTGAACTTCCTCAGCAATACTAGTCGCTTTTGTAAGACCTGCATATGAAACGAATACAAGCCCAATGGTAGAAATGAAACCATTAATTCCGTTTGTAAAGAAGTTTTGCTGCCTTAATTCTGGTAAGGGATTTTGTGCTATATACATGTAATTCAATCCCTGAATTACAAAAAAGGTCATAATTACAACCAGAGAGGCTACCAGAATTCGTTGTAATAGTGCCGTTTCTTTAGCACCGAATATATTCAATAACCCGAATGCAATTGTGAGTACCAATGCAAGAGGTAAAATGGGTAGGTCGACAAAGAGAGTTAAATAAGCGCCCATTCCAATTAGGGCAAAAGAACTTTTAAATACTAAGGCAATCCAGGAACCTAATCCGCCAATGGTACCTACTAATGGTCCTAAACTCCTGTCCAGAAAATAATAGGTACCTCCAGCTTTTGGCATTGCAGTAGAAAGCTCTGCTACACTAAACATAGAAGGCAATATCAAAAAAGCAGCTGCCAGATACGCCAGATAAACTGCATTACCTGTTTCCATTGCCGCTATACCAGGCAACAGAAAAAATCCGGAACTAAACATAGCACCGGTACTTACTGCGTATAAGTCAAAAAGCGTAAGTTTTTTAGATAACTTTTTCTTTGTTTCTGCCATGTTATGCCAAAAAAGTTGAAGGTTGATTTAAATGAATGTCACTTATAGAACAATCTTCTTTTTGTAGGACTTAGTTCCAAAATATTCTAAAAAATTGTTCCTTTTTAGGATGTAAAAAATTACAACTCTTTCTCTTCTGTATTGCTAACTTAACGATATCACTCAATTCACTTTCTTCTGCTTATCGAAGAATCAATTTGTTAATAAGTTCATGTTCCCAAATCAAGTTGTAGACTCCTTCAGAGGACTAAAAACACCTTTTTATTATTATGATCTGGATGTTCTAAAATCAACACTATCAGAAATTAAAAAGCACGGACTCAAACGTGGCTACCACATTCACTATGCATTGAAGGCAAATCATCAGTTGCATGTATTGGAAATAATAAAAGAAGCCGGATTAGGAGCTGATTGTGTAAGCGGTGGCGAAATAAACCGGGCACTTGAAGCAGGTTTTGAAGCTTCACAAATTGCTTTTGCCGGTGTTGGCAAAAGTGATGATGAAATTCTGGTAGCCCTGGAAAATGATATCTTTTGCTTCAATTGTGAAAGTCCGCAAGAGCTTGAGGTGATTAATTCCCTGGCAGGAAAAATGGGTACGAAAGCAAGGATTGCACTTCGATTGAATCCCAATGTGAATGCAGATACTCATCATTATATCACTACCGGACTGAATGAAAATAAATTCGGGATAAATGAAGAGGATTTAGATTCGGTACTGAATCAACTCCCGGAACTTTCAAATCTGGAATTAATTGGAATTCATTTTCATATCGGTTCTCAGATAGAAAAACTTACTCCTTTTGAACAACTATGTGAGAAAGCAAATCAGCTGAACAACTACATTGAAAGTAAAGGATATGAGCTTACCGTGATTAATGTAGGTGGCGGTTTTGGTATCAATTACCACCATCCGAATGAAAACTCTATTCCGGATTTCGATGGATTTTTCGAGCTTTTTGATCAACATATCAATCTAAAACCTCATCAGAAATTGCATTTCGAATTAGGTAGATCGGTGATTGGTCAATCCGGTAGTCTGATAACCAAAGTGCTTTACACCAAAGAAGGACGTACTAAGAACTTTGCAGTTGTTGATGCGGGAATGACTGAACTCATCCGGCCGGCTTTATACCAGGCGTTACATCAAATTGATGTGCTTACGAGCGAACTTCCTCCCAAAAAATACGATGTAGTCGGTCCGATCTGTGAAAGCTCAGATACCTTCCGGAAAGACATAGAAATACCGGAAGTCCGACGTGGCGATATTGTTGCGATCAGAAGTTGTGGCGCCTATGGGGAAGTAATGAAAAGCACCTATAATCTTCGCCCTCAAATAGCTTCCGTGTTTTCGGATGATTTGGGTTAATAAAAAAATATTGTTATGGGCACAGAATTAATAATTGCGTTAATTGCGTCATTTACCGCTATAATCACTTCAATCTTCTCAACTTTTATCTCCCTACGCACAGCAAGAAGAACTCAAACTTTAGAAAAGAATAAGCTTCTAATTGAACTACTCGAAAAAAAACAATCCTCTTTAGAAAAGGCAAAGCAGGAAATCATTAGTTATTCAAATAATAAGGAACAGGTTGAAATAAACATTGAAAATATGGTAGCCGTAGCTTTAAATAATTTTAGGAGCAGCCGTCAATTACTTTCCAAATTTGGTCATCACTTAGAACATGAGGTTTTTATTAATCTTAGTAATGAGTCTGAGGAAATTCAAAGTTCATATACTAAACTACTTGCTGAAAACTATATGAAAAAAAGAATTTCAGAAGAGACTAAAAGACAAATCGATTTACCTAAAATGGCAAACTTTGGTTTTAAAATTGAAAAAGCCATTACTGATCAACTATTAGAAGTAAATCAACGATTGGAAAAGCTATTAAGCTGAGGAGAGTATACCTTTATTAATTATTTGCTAAGGAACAAAACCTTTAACTCATCATGAAAGAGGATTGAAATACCCTTATTTTTGATCCTTTAAAATCGACTGGATGAATATACACGTACTTAAATTTGGCGGAACTTCGATGAACGATCATCACACCTGGAAAAAGGTGCTGGAGATTATATCGAAGTATGAATATCCCGTGGTGATAGTATCTGCAACTGCACGAACAACCCGTCAACTTATTGAAGCAGCCCAAATAGCCGCAAAAGGGGACCTGGATAAAGCATTAGTTATTGGAGAATCCATTAAACTCAGACATCTTGGAATACTACATAGATTCTTAAAGGATAATCCTCATCCAAAGAGACCATTAATCGAAGAAAGTTGTGAGCATAAACTGGATCAGAAAATAGCTCTGTTATTTAAACTGTTAACCTATACTCATAAAGCCGCAGAACTGACTCCTGCCATGAGCGATGCTATTGCTTCTATTGGTGAACAAATTTCATCGTACTTGCTCGCTCAATGTGGTCTTGCTGTAAATCAGCTTACCCAGTTTATCGATGCCAAAAAAATCATTAAAACCGATTCAGAATATGGGAAAGCAAATCCTAATCTGGCGCTTATAAACCAGAAATCGGGTTCTATTGAAACTATTCTGGATAGCGGCTTCACTCCTATTATTGGTGGATTTTATGGAGAAGCACCGGATGGAACCACAACTACACTGGGCTTTGAGGGTTCTGATTACTCAGCAAGTCTGATTGGAGGAGCGCTCCATGCCAAAGCCATTGAAATCTGGACAGACGTTAGCGGAGTTTATACAAGTGACCCACGTTTTATTGAGGACGCTAAACCCATCCCCGAACTCAGTTATTATGATGCAACTGAAATGGCTTATTTCGGAGCTAAAGTACTCCACCCTTCCACTTTAAAACCGGCTCAGGAGAGAAATATCCCTGTTTTTGTAAAGAATATGTTTGAGCCGGAAGAACCCGGAACTAAAATCATCAGGGATTCAGATCATTCCAGAAAAGTATTGGCCATGTCTTTTAAAAAGGAAATGGTTTTACTTACGGTGAGTGCCTATGAAACAGTGATGGGTTATTCCTTCCTGACCAAAGTATTTGCTGCGTTAGAAAAATTCAGGTTACCTGTTGATGCTGTAAATACTACGGAAGCATCAGTAACAATTGCGCTATCAAATTCAGAAAAACTAAACCAACTTTCGAAAGAATTGGTCGAAGTTGGTACCGTCACATTTGAGGAACAAAAAGGATTAATAAGCTTAATTGGATGTACAATCTCCAATTTAGATGAACTCAGCTCTCAAGTGTTTAATGCGCTGGATTCACAGGATGTAGATATGATCACTTTTACTAAGGAAAAAAGAATTCTGAGCTTTGTAGTTGATGAAGAACAGTTGATTCAATCCGCACAGAAAATACACTCAGGAATTTTCTAAGCTTTTTCCTCTTTAAGTGACTCAGGAATTTCAATTCCTAACTTTTTAGCTCGTTCTCTCCATTTTCGACGGGCAAGTTTCTGCATATCTTCGATAGCATCTATTTCATCGACTATTTCTATTCCCAGTAGTGTTTCTACTACATCTTCCATAGTAACAACGCCTGCAAAACCCCCATATTCGTCCACAACTACAGCGATATGCTCCTGCTTTTCGAGGAAACTTTCTAATAGCATCTTTAACGACATGTTCTCAGGAACGATAAGCACCACCCTTTTTATCTCTTTTAGTGATTTACCTTCATTGCCTTCTGCAAGATTGGAATACAAATCAACCTTTAATACATACCCGGTAATATCTTCCTCGTTCTCTCCAAAAATTGGCATTCTAGAAACGTGAAGGTGTTGATCCAGAACTTCTTTGATTGTAGTGTCTTCCTGAAATTTGATAACCACAATTCTTGGGGTCATGATATCCTTCACTTTCAGAGTGGAAAAGCGAATGAGGTTTTTGAAAATAGTTGATTCTCCTTCTTCAAATACTCCTTCCTCTACTCCCTGCTCTGCCATTGCAGAAAATTCTTCCCGACTTAAGGTTGGTCCTTTTTCTCCATTTCCGAGCGATTTAGTAATTCCTTTCGATAACAACACAAAAGGATAGGTAATCCAAATCAAAATATTGGTTGTTCGGGCAGCAAATACCGCCATTGACTTCCAGTAATTTGCCCCCAGGGTTTTTGGGATGATTTCTGAGAAAACAAGGATCAACAATGTAAGCACTGCTGAAGTGATACTTACATACGCATTACCAAATACTACCTGAGCTTGTGCACCAACACCCGCAGCTCCCACCGTGTGAGCAATAGTATTTAATGTAAGAATTGCAGATAAAGGTCGGTCGATATCCTCCTTCAATGATCTGAAAAGCTGACCTGTTTTAGGTTGCTTTCTTTCTTTCAATGCAACAAAGGAGGGAGTTATTGATAATATTACAGCTTCCAAAATGGAACATAAAAAAGACACCGCAATTGCCAGCGTCAAATAAAATACTAGTAAAACCATAGCAGGAAATTACTGAATATTGTACTTAAAAATTTCAAATCGCATTCAATTTATAGGTATTTTATCAGCTTTGAATATTCAATTTGTCTGATATTGCTTCAACTTGATAACATAACTCTCTCGCTAGGCGACCGGGATTTACTGGATGGAATTTCTACGATTATCAATCCGGGCGATAGAGTTGGATTAGTTGGTCCAAATGGAGCAGGGAAATCTACTCTGTTAAAAATCATAATGGGACTTCAGGAAACTGATGCCGGACATATATCTATGGCTGGTTCTGAAACGCTCGGCTATCTTCCTCAGGATGGTGTTGACCCTGACTTTAAACTCACAGTAATTGAAGAAGTCGAGACAGCTTTCAAAGATCTTTTTGATCTGGAGATGGAAGTTAAATCTGTTCAGGAAAAACTTGGTTATACAGACCATGATTCCAAAGAGTATGAACGACTCATGGATAAGTACGGAGAACTTCAGACCCGTTTAGAGACTTCCGGATTATATACACTGCGCTCAGAGATAGAAAAAGTTCTTATGGGACTTGGTTTTTCTGAAGATGACTTTCATCGTTCAACTTCCGAATTCAGTGGTGGATGGTTGATGCGAATTGCATTGGCAAAATTATTACTTCGTGAACCTACCTATTTACTTCTGGATGAGCCTACTAACCATCTTGATATTGAATCATTACAATGGATTGAAAGCTTCCTGAAAAATTATGAAGGAGCAGTTATTGTAGTTTCTCACGACCGTGCCTTTCTTGATATCCTGACAACCCGAACTCTTGCCATAAGACAAGGTTCTATGAGTGACTATTCCGGTAATTACTCTTTCTATGAAAAGAAGTGGGAAGAAGAACGGGAGTTACTCATCAATGCTCAGAAAAACCAGGAGAAGCAACTTAAAGAGACTCAGGAATTTATTGACCGTTTCCGATACAAAGCTACTAAAGCCCGACAGGTTCAAAGTCGGGTTAAGCAACTGGAAAAAATCGAACGTATCGAAGTGGAAGATGATCTTGCCAGTGTTTCTTTTCGGTTCCCACCTCCGGAACGAAGCGGTCAGGTTGTAATGAAGCTGGATAACATCACCAAGCGTTATGGTGATAACACTGTCTTTGAAGGATTGGACTACGAAATTGAACGTGGTGATAAAATCGCGGTTGTAGGCCCGAATGGTGCCGGTAAGTCTACCTTAATCCGAATTTTATCTGGAAATGAACCGATTCAGGCAGGGATAAGAAAAGAAGGGCATAATGTAACTACTTCTTACTTTGCGCAGCATCAGGCAGAAGATTTAGACTTAAGTGCCGATCCACTGGAGATCATGATGCAGGCTGGATCTGGAGAGAAAGAAAGCCGATTGCGTTCTATTTTGGGAAGTTTTCTGTTTACCGGTGACGACGTATTCAAAAAGGTGAAGGTTCTTTCAGGTGGAGAAAAATCCCGACTTGCTCTGGCTAAAATGTTACTCTCGCCTGCCAACTTTCTCATTTTTGATGAGCCTACCAATCACCTGGATATGAGCAGTAAGAATATTCTGCAACAAGCTATACAGCAATATGAAGGAACGTGCATGATTGTATCCCACGACCGTTCTTTCCTTGATCCCATCGTGAATAAAGTTCTCGAAATACAACCGGGCAGAATTCGTACCTACTTAGGGAATGTGTCTTATTTTCTGGACAAGAAAAAAGAAGAAGCAGAACGAAATGACGAAGGACGAAAGACGAAGAACGAAAGTTCTTCATCCAGTACCTTATCTCGAAAAGAGGAACGCAGACTTGAAGCAGAACGAAGAAACGCTTTGAATAAGCAAGTCCGACCTATCAAGCAAAAACTGGAGAAAGTGGAGAAGGAGATCGAGGCTAAAGAAAATCGTAAAGCTGAGATTGAAGTACTGATGGCTCAAACGGACTTTTATGACGACAACGAAAAAGTGAAGGAAGTCACCCTCGAATACGAAGAAATCAAGAAGACCTTAACCGATTTGATGTATCAATGGGAAGACTATTCGAATCGAATTGAAGCTGTAGAAGCTGAATTAGGCTAAGAAGCCAGCTTTATCGACTGCTTTTGATATTCAATTTTATGCTCGATATACCGAAGCACAGAATTTAAACTTCGTTTTATCTCCTGATCATCAATTCGTAATACAGTGATTCCAAGATCGTGAAGTTTGTTATCCCGAACCTGATCAATTTCTTTTTGAACCGGATCGTACTCGGTATTCTTATCTACTTCAATAGCCAGTTTAAGCTCTACTGAATAGAAGCCAATCATAAAATCTTCGATAGAAACTTTTTGTTTGAATGTAGTTCCAAGTTTTCCACCGCTCAACGCTTTCCATAATAATATCTCTGACAACATGGTATTCCTCTTGTTTACTGTACCTTTTTCTATGTGTTTTGTCTCTGACATATTATATAGGAGGAACGAGACTAAGGTTTCTTACATGAGAATTTTTTAATGGTTGTATCCTCCCTAGAGGGAGGTGGATTGCGAAACAAAGTGTAGCAAGACGGAGGGTGTCCTTCAGTTTGGAGTTGGTTGCCAAACCAATATGTTCTTGGTTTCATCTGAGGGGTGTTCAGGATTTTATTCAGGATCTCGCCCTATCTGACACCCTCCGCCCCTTCGGGGCACCTCCCTCAAGGGAGGACTATTTTTTCGATTCTTTGCTTCAAATACATACGCACCGAATCCATATTTATCTTTACGTCAAAATCATTAATTCGAATAATTATAATCCCAAATTGGAGCAACTCATAATCTCTGATTTTATCCTTTTTTATTGTATCAGGATCATCATGAGAACTACCATCCACTTCAATTGCTAGTTTAAGCTCATGGCAATAAAAGTCGAGGATATATTCTTGTACGGGTACTTGCCTGTGAAATTGAACTCCTAGTTTCCTTTTACTGATTTCTTTCCAAAGTAAAATTTCACCTAATGTTGAATTCTTTCTTAGTTCTCTTGCAAACTTCCTGAGACTAGGATTGTATGGTATGATTTCATTCCTTGCCATACACATTAGATCACCCAAAACTTAATTCCTTACAAAAGAATTAGATCAAAGCTCAAAAAGTCCTCCTTTGAGGGAGGTGGATTCATGAGCGAAGCGAATGAAGACGGAGGGTGTTCTTAGATTTGGAGTTAGTTGCCACTCCAACACCCCCCCCGCTTTGTGGTACTCCCCTCAAGGGGAGACTTGGAATCTTTTTATGAACACGTATTTCTAATTAGATAGATAATCCCACAAAAAATAGACTATCAGAATTGAATAAAAAATCACATTGACCCAATAATATATTGGTGCCTCTGATTTAGAAACAATAAACCCTTTTTCATATGATAAAGTCTTACCCGTAACAAGAGTAATAAGTAATACAGTGAATAGTATTCCAATGGGTATTATCAAAATTTATAATTTTTCATTTTTAATTCCGCTTTAGCGGGTCACTTCGCAAAAATCTGGCTTTTATCACCAAAGGCTTTGAATTCCAGAGCGTTTCCGCTTGGGTCCAGAAAAAACATCGTGGCTTGTTCGCCGGGTTCTCCTTTAAAGCGTACATATGGCTCGATCACAAACTCAATGCCTGCTGCTTTTACTTTGTCAGCCAATGCTTCCCATTCATCCATCTCCAGAATTACCCCAAAATGCCGAACCGGAACTCCATGACCATCTACAGCATTTTTCGAAGATTCTTTGGCTTCATCCGGACTAAGGTGTGCAACTACCTGATGTCCCCACATATTGAAATCAATCCAATGATCAGAAGTACGACCAGTGGAACATCCTAAAATTTCAGTGTAAAAGGTGAATGTCTCTTCCAGGTCTTTAACCGGAAAAGCTAAGTGGAATGGATTCATCTGATTGTAATTACCACAAAAGCACTAAAACACAAATATTAGACTTCCGTGAGGTTATTGGAATTTGATGGATGTTAAATTAGTTCTTTTTTTGAACCTTAACACACTTTAGTGATTTTGAGCTTTAGTGGCTAAATAAAAAAATATGCCATCAAAAAAAGTCGAGTTTACCGGAGCACTTGGAGAGACATTAGCTGCAAAACTGGATCTTCCTGAGGAAGAAAACATCAAAGCATATGCCCTCTTTGCTCATTGTTTTACCTGCTCTAAAGATTTGAAGGCAGTAGGAAATATAACCCGACAACTGGCAGAGGTTGGAATCGCAACACTCCGATTTGATTTTACGGGTCTTGGAGAAAGTGCCGGAGATTTCGCCAATACAAATTTCTCGTCCAATATCGATGACTTAGTTGCCGCATGCCGGTTTTTGACGGAAGAATATGAAGGACCATCCATTTTAATTGGTCATTCGTTGGGTGGCGCTGCAGTTCTTCAGGCAGCAAATCAAATGGATTCGGTAAAAGCGGTTGCCACTATTGCTGCCCCTGCTGAACCCGAGCATGTAAAACAGAACTTCGAGATGAGTCTGGATGAGATTGAAGAAAAGGGAGAAGCTAAAGTCACCCTTGCAGGTCGGCCTTTTACGATCAAAAAGCAGTTTGTGGATGATCTTGAAGAAGTACGAATGAAAGATTACATCAATAATCTGGACCGGGCACTCATTATCTTTCATTCACCCATCGATAATACCGTTGGAATCGATAATGCCCAGAAAATATTCGTGGCAGCAAAGCATCCCAAAAGTTTCATTTCACTCGATACAGCCGATCACCTTCTTCATGAAAAATCAGATAGTGAGTTTGTCGGGAAGGTGCTTGGAACATGGGCGGAGAAGTATATTTAGATTCTAAATTCTTAAACACCTCCTTTCACGAGCGAAGCGAAGTGATCTCTGTATTTGGATGCGAAGATTCAGAGACTGCTTCGCTATCGCTCGCAGATGGGTCAGTAATCATGAGCGTAAGCAAAATGATTGCAGACGCTTTAATTACTCAAATCTTTCCAATCCGGATTTATCGATCTAATTAAATCAATCTTTTTCTGTCTGGATCCAGCCTTTATTTGGTACTCTCTTTGTTTTGCTTCTTCTTCATCTCCGTACTTTTCAAAATAAATCAGCCTATCAATATTATATCTGGCTGTAAAGCTTTTTGGTACTAACTTTTGTTTATGCTCTATCATCCTTTTGGATAAGTCATGGGTTCTTCCGGTATATAGAACTGTTCTTCTCTTATTTGAAAGTATATAAACATAATAAGTGGGACCGATTTCCATATTGAATTATAGAAAACATTCACGAGCGAAGCGAAGTGATCTCTGTATTTGGATACAAAAATCCTGAGACTGCTTCACTACGTTCGCAGATGGTAGTAACCTTTTCCCAAATCTTTCGTGTTGACTTACATTGAACTTCTATGTATTCTAATACCTAGAACCTCAATGTATATATTATGATCTCAAAAGAACTCATGGCTGCGTCAACGCGCCCACTTATTTTATCGATTCTGAAACGTGGAGAAAGCTACGGTTATCAAATTATTCAGGATGTAAAACAACTTTCCGGTGGAACCCTGGAATGGTCAGATGGTATGCTTTACCCTGTACTTCATAAACTTCAAAAGGATGGTTGTATTGAATCCCGCTGGGTGAAATCGGAAGAAGGGCGAAAAAGGAAATACTACTCAATTACCAATATTGGTCTTCAAGAACTTCAAACTGCAAAAGACCAGTGGTCAAGTATTCATAGTGTACTTGAAACCATCTGGGGTCCCGCTCAAAAATGGGCTATTTAGTAACAGGAGGTAAATATGTTTGAATTAGATACATCAATTAAGGAATGGAAAAGAAGTTTACGCAAAAATCCGGGGTATGAGGATGGAGATATTGAGGAACTGGAATCACATTTACGAGACAGGATTGATGCACTGATTGATGAAGGTGAATCTGAGGAAAATGCATTCCGGATAGCTTCGTCTGAGATCGGTGATGTGAAACAAATTGCTACAGAGTTTTATAAAACTACCACGACAAAACCTTATCTGGAGACAGACTCAGGAATAAACCTCGGTATTCTGAGTAATTTCGTAAAAATATCCAGACGAAATCTTTTCAGAAATAAGCTGTACTCATCGTTAAATATTCTTGGCTTAGTGATTGGAATAACTAGCGCATTGTTCATTTACCTGTTTATCCAGAATGAACTTAATTATGACACATTCCATGAGAATGGAGATCGTATTTATAAAGTAAACCGGGTAATAGAACGAGAGACCGAAACTTCAACAACCGGAATTACCTCAGCTCCATTTAAAAAAGGATTGGAAGAAGATTTCCCGGAAATGATTGAAATGGCAACTCATTTTGGTCCGGATGATGGGGTGGTTACAATCGGTGACAAAAATTTTATGGAACCAAGATTTTATATGGCGGATGAAAACTTCTTCCAGATTTTTTCTTTTCCTTTTTTGAATGGAAATCCTGTCACCGCGCTTGAACAACCCAATACTGTAGTTCTATCAAAACAAACCGCTGAAAAGTATTTTGGTGCAGAAAACCCTGTTGGAAAAACTATTCTTGTTGATGGTGAGAAAGATTTTGAAGTAACCGGAGTTTTTGAATTTCCGGAAGGTACAAACAGTCATTTTTATTTTGATCTGGTTGCAAGCATTCAAACCTACAGCAATTACCGCTTTTATACCGAGTGGGGTTGGAATCAGGTACATACCTATGCTATGCTTTCTGAAGGTGTGGATTTGGAAGATATAAACCCGCTCCTGCCTTCATTCATGAATAAGTATTTCGGTGAAAACATGACTGAAATGGATCGAAGAGTGGATATAATGCTGCTTCCTCTGAAAGATGTTTATTTCGCCGATTATCTTACTTATGACTGGCAAATTGATCACGGTACAAAATCAAATTTATATGTATTCGGGATTATCGCCTTGTTAATCATAATTGTGGCAGGCGTGAACTTCATTAATCTGGCAACCGCACGATCTGTAAGCAGAGCCAAAGAAGTGGGGGTTAGAAAAACTCTCGGAGCCCGACAACTGGTTTTATTTTTCCAGTTTATGGCAGAAGCGCTAATGATGGCATTTATAGCAGGTATTCTTTCATTTTTACTTGTATATCTAACTCAACCTTATTTCGAGCAAATGATTGGAACTGTTATTTCAGTAGATCTTTTTGCCCCAGAGATTCTATTCTTCACTATCGGAATACTAACCATCACTGGATTACTCGCAGGTTTATACCCCGCTCTGTTCCTTTCTTCATTCAAACCTATAAAGGCTCTGAAAGAAAAAATAAGTTTTGGTACTTCACAGACTTTCATACGAAAGGGACTCATCGTTTTTCAGTTTGCCATATCCAGCCTGTTAATTATTGGAGTAATCATCATAAATCAACAGATGAATTACATCTCTGATAAGTCGTTAGGATTTCAACCGGATCAGTTGATTGATATTACTTTGAATAACAGTGCCGCCCGACAACAACTTCCTCAAATGATGGAGCAGTTTAAGACAATTCCGGGCGTTGAAGAAACGAGTGTTATGTCCGGTTCACCCGGTGGTTTTTTTGATACCTATTCATTCCGTGTGGAAGATCACGAGAAAGTACTAACTCTGAATACTTTGTTTATAGATGATAAACTCTCCGAGGTCTTTGACCTGGAAATGATAACAGGAAGAGATTTCGACAAAGTCTTCTCCACAGATTCCGCCTCAGCAATGGTAATCAACCAAAAAGCAGTAGATTTTCTTGGGTGGAGTGCCGACGAAGCTGTTGGCAAGCAGATCCGAAATATGTACCTGGATGATGAACCCAGAACTGTGATCGGAGTAGTAGAAGATTTTCACTTCAGATCTCTTCATTCACAAATTGAACCTCTGGCAGTATCTATGAGCCGGGACTACCGAAATATCGTGCTAAAGATAAGTACAGATAATCTCTCCTCACTATTGCCTCAGATAACAGAAGTATGGGATCAGTTTTCTCCGCTTTATCCTATTGATTACCGGTTCGTAGATGAACAATTTGCTCAACTTTATGATAGTGATACCCGTCAGCGAAAAATCTTTTCCGCATTTTCAGTTATTGCTATTGTGGTAGCCTGTCTTGGTCTTTTTGGGCTTGCAACGTTTAATGCAGAAAAAAGAAGTAAGGAAATGGGTGTGCGGAAAATTCTCGGAGCTTCTATCGGTGACTTACTGCTCACCTTTAACAAAGAAGTGTTAACCATTGTTGGAGTTTCTTTCTTCATTGCTGTACCTGTTACTTATTTTCTTGCTGAGGAATGGCTTCAGAATTATGCCTACCGGATAAGTAATGGAATGATGAGCTATCTGATTGCCGGGGTAATTGTAATTCTTCTGGCAATACTTACGGTTAGCTATCAAACGGTTAAAGTAGCATGGACAAACCCGGTGGATAGTTTAAGGGATGAATAATTTTTTTATTAACTGTATGTTCAAAATCGAACAGCAAATGTTGGTTTCCGAACACTTTTAAGGCTGAAACACTCAAATAATGCCTAAAATGATGGATTCAGCAACTTTGGTATGATTGTTGACGTTTTAATCCCAGACTTTATTTAACCCAATTATTATGCATAATGTACGTGTACAATTTACCATCCCCAATGTAGACAAAGTTGCTAACCTGGATGTTTATGTGAACGGAGAAAAGAGAAATCTTCGTTTCAGAGTAGAGACGTTCGAATGGGACGACGAAAATGGAAGTTCTGAAAATCTGGTCTCTTTACTCAGATATCGTATCTTAAACTATGACTCAGAATGGGAACTTTATCATATTGGCACACCGTATGAAGGCAGTATTCCGGTTACTTTCCGTCATAAAAACTCATCTGAAGATTCTGAGTCTGCAAAAGAAGATTAACGTTTCTTTTTTTCTTGGATTGATTCTGTTCGCTTTACCAGCTACAGGTCAAACCAGTTCTTCAGAAGAAGAAACGTTAACAGATATTTTCGAACATGCAGAAGAAATAAACTCTTTAAGAAGTTTATTGATTCAGCAACATGGAGAACTCATAGGTGAATCCTATTTCAACGGTCGTTCTCCTAATCGCCCCTTCAATATTAAATCTGCTTCTAAAAGCATTATTGGATTATTAACAGGGATTGCCATCGAAGAAGGATTTATCCCGTCTGTTGATGAACCTATCACTACCTACTTTTCAGATTATTTTGAAGAAAATCCGGATTCACTCAAAGAACAGATTACCGTCCGAAATTTGCTAAGCATGCAAGCCGGTTTGCGTTCCACAAGTTCCGGCAATTACGGTGCATGGGTAATGAGTAGAAACTGGGTTGAGTATGCACTCGATCAGGACTTTGTTTCAAGGATTGATGGTAGAATGGTGTACAGTACCGGAACCTCTCACCTTCTTTCCGTAATTATTACAAAGGCTTCAGGAATGAGTACCAAAGCTTTTGCCGAAAAATATTTATTCGACCCAATGGATATTACTGTCGGAGGGTGGGACCGTGATCCACAGGGGTTTTATATGGGCGGAAATAACCTTGCTCTAAAACCTTCAGACATGCTAAAAATTGGTCAAATGCTGATAGATGATGGGGTTTGGAATGGGGAACAAATTATTTCCATGGACTGGATTATTGATTCTTTTAAGACCTACACTTACAGCAATTACAATCCCTATGGATATGGCTACCAATGGTGGAATAAGAAAACAGGTAAGTACACCACGTTATTTGCATGGGGACATGGCGGTCAATATATCATGATGATTCCCGAGCTGGATGCAGTGGTTGTTATGACTTCTTCTGTTACAGAAGCCAGCCGGAGAAGAACCTATAAACGTCCGGTTTTTGTGTTACTGGAAGATCATATTATTCCCTTTCTGGAAAGCAGAAAAGAATTGAATTAACCAACCCTCTCCTTTTCCTCCACCAAAGCTTTCCGTACCTTTAAAGTTGAAATCAGAACCCGGAATACACGCTTTCAATGAACAAATTACGGTTTATCATTCTTGGATTATTACTCTTTCTACCAACCCATTTACTGGCTTTTCAGGAAAGTGCGAATTCAGCTCAGGATGGCTATTTATCAAATCCTCGTCGTGCTGTTCATACCTTTCTGCACTGGCAACAAAAAGGTCATCAGAACCTGGATAGGGTAATTCTACCATTCAAATTATCGGATGAATCCAAAGAAGAAAAAATTGAACTGGCAACCGAACTTAGAAAAGTACTTGATGCTCGAGGGTTACTGGTCGTATATGAGAACGTACCAAACAATCACAATTACTCAGATTCCTTATCTGGGATGAATCAGTATATCTTATTTGATGAACTGCCTGAAGTGTATCTTGTTCGGCAAAATAATCAGTGGGTATTTTCTACAGCTACCATCGAACAAATTCCGGATCTCTATCAGGCTACCTTCTCAGGTTTGATTGAAGCCATTCTTGATAAGCTGCCCGAGTGGACTAAAAGTGAATGGATGGGCATTGAAATGTGGCAGTTTTTTGCTGTATTCATCTGGCTGTTATTGGGTGTAATTCTCCGCAAAATCTTTGAGTTTATTCTGGATAACTACATCAGAAGAATTACTCAAAAAACGCATTTTACCTGGGACGATGATTTGCTGGACGGCGTAGAGCGTCCCTCAGGCTTTATCTTTTTAATGGCATTCTTCCTAGTTAGTTATACCAACCTGCAGCTTTCTGTTACGGTAAATATGTACCTCTCAACCATTCTGGAGATTGCTATTGCGGTAGGTTTTGTGTGGCTATTCTATAATCTGGCGGATGTGTTCGCAAAGTATCTGACTGTTGTTACTTCCAAAACAGAAAACACTTTGGATGATCAACTGGTGCCTCTTATCAGAAAAACGCTACGCTTTTTTGTGGTGGTGATGGGAGTTATCCTGATCCTTCAGAATAACGGGTATAACGTAGCTTCACTTATTGCCGGACTTGGAATTGGGGGTCTTGCAGTGGCGCTTGCTGCGAAAGATACGCTGGCTAACTTCTTCGGTTCGATTACTATTTTTGCCGACCGACCTTTTAAAATCGGGGACTGGATTAAAGTAGGAAGTGTGGAAGGGGTTGTTGAGGAAGTAGGTTTCCGAACTACCAGAGTTCGTACTTTCTATAATTCACTCGTTTCTGTTCCGAATTCTCAGATTGCCACCACCGATATTGATAATTTCGGGATGCGCCAATACCGACGGTTAAAAACAGTACTGAATCTCACCTACTCTACTTCACCGGAGCAAATGGAAGCATTTGTAGAAGGAATAAAAGGAATTGTTAAAGCAAACAAGCATTTCCGGCAGGATTTCTACGAAGTACACTTTAATTCCTTTGGTGCACATTCTTTGGATGTGTTGGTGTATGTATTCTTTGATGTACCTGACTGGAGTACCGAATTGCAACAACGCCATAATTTCCATCTTGAAGTGCTTCGACTAGCCAAAGAAGTGGGCGTTGAATTCGCCTTCCCAACTCAAACTTTACATGTAGATTCCTTTTATAAAGACCAACCCCGTGAAGTGGGTGAATCCAGAACGGAAGAAGAACTGGCAAGTGGAGTTGAAGCTTTTGGTCCGGGCGGCAGTAAAGGTAAGCCGGATGGGCTAAGAATTTTTAAAGATGGGAAAGAAGTAGATTTCGGAGCGAAGAAATAGAACAATTAATATTCAACACACAATGAAAAATACTCAGTGAGAGTGGATGATTGTTTATTGAATATTAATTCACAACCTCGTGGGTAAACACTCCCTTATTGGTCCCAAAATAAATTATTTCTCTGCCGTCTTCGAGGATGGAAACCATGTCATTCACATACACATCCTGAATAGTGGTGTCCACTTCTATCTCCTGCCAGCTATCTCCAAAATCTTCTGTTCTGAATAAAAACAACTGTCTGTTTTGAAACGCTTCACCACTGGCGTAAATAACAGAGGCGTCTCTGGCGCTGGGAGTCATGGTATAAAAAACATATGGAGCCTGTAATACGGTAGTCCATGACTCTCCAAAATCGATAGAACGCCGTATTCCACCACCCAACGAGACCATAATCTGATCCATATCACTCGGATTGAATGCAATGTCATAATTTGTTCCTTCCGTAAATTCAATGGTTCGGAAATTCTGCCAAGTTTCTCCTCCATTTGTTGAACGGGCTAAATAAGGAACTGGTACCGCCGCTATGCCTCCCGCCCAAATCGTATTTTCCTGACCTGGTTGGTTTTCTAAAAACCAGGTTCTCCCTAATGCGTCCCATGTAAAACGAGCTTCAATCCAATTTTTACCTCCGTTTTTACTTTTTAACACATTAGTACCACCTGAGGCATAAATCACAGACGGGTTTTCCTCAGTACTTAGTAATTGGTTCACCCATGTATACTTTCCTCCTTCACCACCAAAATCACCCATGTAAGGAAGCCACGTTCCTCTCTGTTTTTTGAACAAAGTAATTTCACCAGCGAATACATCATACTGAATTGCTTTTGCTGCTAAATAGCTATTCCCATTAATTCTGGTAATATCAAGTATCCTATTCCCCTTTAAACCAAATGCTAAAAAATCTTCTCCCTTTTTTAAATAGATTCCATCGTCCGTACAGAAAAAGACTTTCCCATCTAACACTTCAATTTTATTAATGGGAATCCCATCCAAAGAGTCTTCAAGGTTGGAATTGGTTATGCAACTGACATGAGTAAACAGGTAAAGTATTATAAAAACCCTGAATGTCTTCCTAATCAACATCTTTTTATCTCTCGACTAATTTTAAATAAGGATTTTAAGCAACCTGATTATCTACTAACTCAGTTACTGCTTCTTTCAGGATTTCTTCGGTGATTGGTTTAGTTAAAAAAGAGGAGTTCGAAACTCTTTTAGCCCGATCCGCATGTTTAGCATCTGAATTTCCGGTAATGAACAGAATGGGAACATTCGTAAAATCTCTTATCTGATAAGCAGCCTGAATACCGTCCATATCCCCTTCCAGCATAATATCCATAATAACTACATCAGGGGCGTACTTGCGAATTAGTTTTACCGCAGTTTCACCGTCTCTGATTTCACCAACGGTTTTAAATACCATCTCCTTCATCATGTTTTCATACAAGATGGATAGGATGAGATTATCCTCAACAATAATAGCCTTCTTTGATATTTGTTCCATAAAAGTCCGTTAATTTATTGGGACCCTTAAGCATAAAAAAACCCGTCAAATGAATGTAACGGGTTTTTAATAAAGGTTCTTTAGAAAATCTTTAATTTTCTTCGCCTTCCTTTTCTTTGTTTGCGAAGGCTTCAAACACCATTTTCAGGTCAGCTGCCACATCATTACTTGTTCTGCCTTCAATACGGTGACGTGGAATCATTGCTTTGATTTCTCCATCTACAAAATAAGCAAATGAAGGTGATGATGGTGGAAATTCACTGAAATAAGCTCTGGCGTGAGCTGTTGCTTCCTTGTCCTGTCCGGCAAAAACGGTAACCATATGATCTGGCTTAGCTTCAGAATTCTCCAATGCTATTCCAAGTCCGGGTCTTGCATTTCCGGCTGCACAACCACATACTGAATTGATAGCTAATAACATCGTGCCTTTATATTCTTTCATTGCACGGTCTACATCTTCTGTAGTCGTTAGTTCTTCTACTCCGTATTTGGTGAGTTCTTCTCTCATCCACGAAGTATCCGGTCCCATTCCAAATCCAAATTGCATAATAGTCTCCTTTTTTATTAACCTTCTAAATTTAAAATACTTATTGATGAAAATCAGTTTTTTGACCGACGACGACTGACTAACGACAAACGCTCAATCAAACCCATAATTTTCAGATTCTTCATTTATATAATTATTTCGATTTCTATTCTTAATAGCTCGTTTCATTGCTAAAATTTTAGCTGATAGCTTTTCACAATCTTCATATAGCATATCATGAATCGATTTTAACAAGTAGCCATTTTCTTTCATAAGAATTATGCATGCAACCACTTCCATCAAAGAACGATGGGCATATCCCAAAAAGCGTAATTGCTCGGGATCAGTTTGTGAAGTAGATCCTTCAGCTATATTGAGTGAGATTGAAGTAACTGCCCGTCTTATCTGTGAACTTAAATTGAATTTCTCTTCATCAGGAAGCGTTTTAATTAACCCATAAATTTCTTTTGATAAGTCAATTGAAAGGTGCCAGATTTCCAGTTTTTCAAACTTAAATCCCATAACAATACTCAATATTAAAAACGGTAGCGGGTTACCACTACCGTTTATCATACGTCTTTGGTCGTAAGTCGCTTTTACGCATTCTCAAAATTTTCTGCTACTGCATCCCAGTTAACAACGTTCCAGAATGCTGAAACATAATCTGGTCGACGGTTCTGGTAGTTCAGATAGTATGCATGTTCCCAAACATCTAATCCGAGGATCGGAGTTTGCCCGTCCATAATTGGGCTATCCTGATTTGCAGTTGAAGTCACTTTAAGTGATCCGTTATCAACTACTAACCATGCCCAACCTGAGCCAAAACGAGTTCCTGCAGCGTTGCTGAATTCTTCTTTAAACGCATCAAAACTTCCGAATGCAGAGTTGATTGCATCAGCTAGCGCACCACTTGGTGCTCCTCCACCATTTGGAGAAAGAACAGTCCAGAATAATGTGTGGTTTGCATATCCACCACCATTATTAATTACCGCTTGTCTTTTCTCAGCTGGAAGGGCATCAATATTGGATAACACTTCTTCAATGTCTTTTCCTTCAAAATCAGTGCCTTCAAGAGCTGAATTTACTTTGTTTGTATATCCCTGGTGATGCTTTGTGTGATGAATCTCCATCGTACGCGCATCAAAATGTGGTTCTAAAGCATCATAAGCGTATGGGAGATCAGGTAATGAATAAGCCATATTTTCCTCTGTTTTAAATTTTCCTTTAAGTCGCCCAACATCAAACTTATCATTGAGCGACAATCATTTAACTGTTGAGAAAATAATCATTCTGAAGCCCAAAATCGTTCCTGAGGCTATACAAAGAATCTATCTTATCGATTTGTTAACACTATATGAACCGTTGAACATAGAACAAAGAACTTTGAACATTGAATGAAGAACTTCGAAGTTCCTTGTTCTATGTTCTACACAAAGTGTATCGTTTTGGGAAGTCCTTCCGAGTCGTAGTTTACTTCGTTTGGAATAGTTCGGATTCCATCTGTCTGTGATTTCTTGGCATAAAAAGCCAATGCCATTGCATCCACAATATCGTCTTCCCCTACATCACTCCTGCGCCATTCTTCTTTAATATCACGAAAGAAGTCATCGGCTACCGGTTCCTGATCTTTGATCAGCTCTAATCGATGCCGAATCCCTTTCTTCAGGTTTTTCTTCTGAAAAATCATACCGCCATTCAACTTTTGAAAAAGTAATTCGGGATGACTTTCCAGCACTTTTTCTTTTAACCCTTCATTTTCTCTTAATAGCCGATCCAGCATTTTTATTTTTGGAGTGATGTTCCATGCCTGCAAAGAAAGCTTCTTTTCAGTCCATTCGAAACTGATCATATTTGCTTCCACATAACTTGGGGCTTCCAGCGCCGGACGTATAGGCGGACTAAAAACACTGGAAGCGTAATCACTGCCGAGTTCTTTTCTTAATAAAGCATCGCATTCGCGGGTGTATTCTTCGTCTTCCAAACCAATAGGCATGTCTATGAAAATCCGGTCATAGTGTTCGAAGGAAAACTTCAGATCTTCCTCAGATTCAATAATCTGATATTTTTCTTCCCCCTCATCAAAGCTGATGAGTATCCATCCTAATTTACACCCGTCGATTCCTGCTGTTTTCATAATTATAAACTAATTAATACCGTCTTTGCGAAGGTTTAAGCAAAGCAAAACCTGAAGCAATCTCATAGAATATATCTTGAATTCCGAGATTGCTTCGTCAACTTCAGTAATTCCAATTCAAAAGTTAACAGCTTCCTCGCAAAGACTTTTTACTTTAAAGTCCTCTTCAAAGAAATATGAAGTTCGTTCAACTGCTCAACATCTACTTCTGCTGGTGAGTTATCCATCATACTTTGTGCACGTTGATTTTTCGGGAATGCAATTACATCCCTTAAACTTCCTGCTCCTGTTAATAACATTACAATTCTATCTAAGCCAAGTGCAATACCACCATGTGGGGGTGCTCCATATCTGAAAGCGTCTAAGAGGAATCCAAATTTCTCTTCCGCTTCTTCTTCTCCGATTCCAAGAAGATTAAACATCTTTTGCTGAATGTCACTGTTATGGATACGAATAGATCCACCACCAATTTCAGAACCGTTTAGTACAAGGTCATAAGCACGCGCTTTAACCGATGCCGGATCAGAATCAAGCTTATCCATGTCTTCTTCTTTAGGAGAAGTAAACGGATGGTGCATAGCGTGATATCTTCTGGATTCTTCATCCCATTCCAGCAATGGAAAATCAGTTACCCAAAGTAAGTTGAACGCTTTTTTATCAATTAAGTCGAAAGCTTCACCAACCATCAAACGAAGGTGACCTAGTTGCTCCAGAACTGCTGGTTTTGGTCCGGCCAGCAAGAAAACCAGGTCTCCGGTTTTTGCTCCTGAAGCTTCTACCATTTCGTTTACAATTTCAGGGGTCAGGAATTTACCGACACTACACAGAGGACCGTCTTCCTGCATTTTGATATAAATCAATCCTCCTGCGCCGGCTTCTTTTTTGGCCCGATCGGTCCAGCGATCGATTTCACCTCGACCCATGCTTCCCAGACCAGGAATTGTAAATCCAACTACACCTCCGCCATTAGCAACAGTACCTGAGAACACTTTGAATTCTGCATTCCTAACGATTTCAGAAAAATCCACAAACTCTAACCCGAAACGAGTATCAGGTTTGTCAGAACCATAGGTATTAAGGGCATCATCGTAGCTCATTCTTGGGAATGGAGCTTCAACATCTTCACCTACTGTTTCTTTGAATATCTTTTTCAGCAATCCTTCATGATGCTCAAAAATGGCTTCCTCATCCACAAAGCTCATTTCCACATCAATCTGAGTAAACTCAGGCTGTCGGTCTGCCCGTAAATCTTCGTCGCGGAAACACTTTGTAATCTGGAAATATCGGTCATACCCTGAAACCATCAACAACTGCTTATAGGTCTGTGGACTTTGAGGCAGCGCAAAAAACTTTCCTGCATTTACACGACTGGGAACCAAATAATCACGTGCTCCTTCCGGAGTACTTTTCATTAAAACCGGAGTTTCCACTTCTGCGAAATCATGCTCATGATAATAAGACCGAATCGCATGATAGGCTTTCGAACGCAGCATAAGCTTTTGCTGCATTTCAGGACGACGAAGATCCAGATAACGATATCTTAAACGAACTTCTTCATTCGTAGCAATGCCGTCTTTGATTTCAAATGGAGGAGTATCCGCTTCAGAATAGATGACTAGGTCACTTACTTCAATCTCTATTTCACCGGTAATCAAATTCGGATTAATATTTTCTTCTCCACGGGCGATTACTTTTCCTTTGATTCCGATTACATATTCAGCTCTTAGATTTTCTGCTTTTGCATGTAATACGGCATCTTCTTCTGTAAATACGATCTGAGTAACTCCATATCTATCGCGCAGGTCTATAAAGATAAGTCCACCAAGGTCGCGACGGGGTCCAACCCAGCCATTAAGGGTTACTTCCTGCCCGATATGTTCAGCTTTTAATTCGCCGCAGGTATGTGTTCTTTTCAAAGTCATTTTTGTTCGATGAATCGTGGAGTGATATTTTATGTTGCAAAGGCGCAGAAAATACACATTATGAAAACGAATCGCTTGTTTCCGTGGACTTAAACTTCATTTTTCTTATAAATCTTTCCACATCCCTCTTTCTGATGGGATTAATTTGGACCATACAGCTCGTTCATTATCCTTCTTTTCATTTTGTGAATGAAGATAATTTCAAAGAGTTCCACCCATTTCATAATCGTAGAATCAGCTTTATCGTAATACCCATGATGATTACTGAGTTTACTACTTCAGCGCTACTTTGGTGGAATGATGGAGCATTTAGCCTGAATGGACTAGGCTTTTATCTGGTATTACTAATCTGGATTTCTACCTTTCTATTGTCTGTTCCAAATCATGCCAAACTTGCAAAAGGTAAAGATGATACTCATATAAATCGCCTTATTAATACAAACTGGATTCGCACGGTACTTTGGACAGTGAAGGCAGGGTTGTCTCTATATATTCTTTTGACCTCCCCTAACTTCTTAGCATAGATTTCTTTTGATGTAGACCCTCCCCTCCTTGATAAGGAGGGGATTGAGGGGAGGTAGATCTTGATACTGAACAATTTCTTTTGCCAAACTGATTTTTTTAACTACTTTAACGGTCCTTTTAAAGATATCAGATACAACTCATTGAGCCTGGGGAGGTCTTAAATGGGGACAATCAAAACGATTGTTGCGGACGGCAACGAAATATTCAGGTATGGACTTTGTTCCATTCTGCACGAAGCTGGCTTCGAAATTTGCAGCGAAGTCGATAACGGTGCGTTGATACTTACTGCTTATGAAAGTGTTAAGCCTGATTTGTGCGTCATATCTTTTTCAATGCCGGAAATAAGCGGCATTCAGTTAGCGAACAAAATCGTAGAAAAATATCCCCGAGCTAACATTTTAGTAATGGCAGATTCTGATGCGGATTCAGTTCTCAATGATTTCCTCGATTCCGGTGCTAATGGACTTCTGCTCAAATCAGCACATAGAATTGAACTGATTGATGCTGCCGGAAAAGTTGCCAATGGTGAAAACTTCCTAGGCAAACAGTTCTCAAAAATGATGACTCGTGAGTATCTGCGACTTGCCCGACTACGAAAAGCTAAAAAGCAGATTACACGCCGAGAAAAGGAAGTATTGACACTTTTAGTGGAGGGAATGACTAGCTCTGAAATCGCTGAAAAACTATATATAAGTCCCAGAACCGTTGATAAACACCGGACCAATCTGTTAAAAAAGTTGGGGCAAAAAAATACGGCTGGCTTAGTGAGATTTGCTCTTCAGAATAAGCACTTGGTTTAAATATTACTATTGTTATGCACCTTTTGAGCGACCAAAAGGTGCGCAAAAGTCGCCAGAAATAATGCAGATTTCGTTTTCACGAAACGCTGTTATACTTAACGATCACGATCCTTTCTCCCTTTAAGCTTTGGGCTTACCCATTTTTTCTGGTCTTGGTTAGGAGTCATTAAGATAATCCTGCATTAAACTCGTGAGAGGAAAAGCAAATATTTAAACTGTCTCCAAAAATTCGGCCTTAGAATTATTGATATACTACGTATTTCTACGTATTCAAATTACGTAAAAGCATCTATTGAGCAATCGCTGTCTTTAAGGTATGTTCTTATTGCAAATGGGGTAATAGCCGTCTGTAGATGATATTAGCCGTCGACCATTGATTTGGGGACGGCTTTTTTATTGAGATTCAGTTTTTTGTGACAACTGCTTAAGCTTCACTTCCCTTAACTGATTCATATAATTCTGATCATCTACCATGCCGGATAATGCAAACAGGTCATAGAGGGCTCCAAAACCGAATAAACCCCACGAAAACAACCAGCCCAATCCTGTACCAATTCTTCCTAAGTAAAAGCGATGGAGTCCCAAAACGCCAAAGCCACCAAAAAACCAAAGCAGATAAGCCACAGCTTTAGATTTTTGTTCGTGACTATACTGGTTCTCAATTTTACGTCGGATTTTTTTCTTCTTCCCACCTGTTTTTGAGATGAATTCATCGATACTCTGAAGCAGCCTTTTGGCAAAGCGTTTTAGTTGAACATGCCCTGTGGTTTGAATACCCAGTTCCCCGGAAATCATATCTTTTTCAAAGATGAATTCATCCAGCAATTTGTTGAGATCAATAGTACCAACCTGAAAGGCATGAATCTTCCTATTCAGGTTTTTGAGCGAATCCGAAATAGTGATAGCCAGACTAGTTGTTCTGACTGATTCTGTTTCATCCAACTCAGTAAGCAGACCTTCATATCGTTTTGAAGCTTCCTCAAATACGTTTTGTGCCTGATCGACTAATTCAAACTGATCTGCTTTTTTCACTTATGCTATCTCTATTGGAAATTAAATGGATGAACTCCTTCGTGTAAGAAGAAAATAAGTTTCCTGATAAATGTCGACTGGGAAAATAGCTTTCGGGATTTGCGGGGATTAACCTCTCATGCCAGACATGCACACGATTTATCGAGAGAAGAAATCTATGATATTATCCAGACCGAAAAGGATGAAAAAGGCGATTTCTTGAAAATCCT
The DNA here is from genome assembly GCA_017795005.1 of Balneolaceae bacterium. Taxonomy (GTDB): domain Bacteria; phylum Bacteroidota; class Rhodothermia; order Balneolales; family Balneolaceae; genus RHLJ01. The sequence goes on from CP051242.1 coordinate 3,509,809, forward strand.
TGCAGGTGCTGGTGCTTTTTTATTGGCTGTGATTACGATGGGTAGAATTAGATAACTATTCATATCGTTGCCTAAATAATAAGATTTGAGCGCTTGAAACTTGTGATGTATAGCATATAGGAGAATATCCTCCTGGCTTTGAATAAGCACTCCGACCTCCACATCTTCTACCGGCTCTATCACGATTATAAGGGCTTGGACAATTTCCCGGATAAGAAGAAAGAGACTGTTGGATTATTAAATTAGCAATTTCATCATCTGTAGCATTTTTTACACTTATACAACTGTTATTTCTTTTTGTATATGGAAAATTGCAGTTCCATCCATCACCCCTAAAGTTAAGGCTGGCGTTTGCTGGAACTTCTACTTTTGTACAACCTGTGCTATTGTAATACTCTTTATAGTATCCTCGGTCGCACTCCCAGTCATTACCCCTAAAGTTAAGACTCGCATTCGCTGGAACTTCTACTTTTGTACAACCTGTGCTATTGTAATACTTTTTATAATACCCTCGATTGCACTCCCAGTCATTACCCCTAAAGTTAAGACTCGCATTTTCTGGAATTACTACCTTTGTGCAACTTGTACTATTATAATTCACTTTATAGTAGCCTCGGTTACATTCCCAGCCATTACCATAAGCTACTTTATGCGCATTTTTTGGAATGGTTTGTCCATGCGCAATAATTGGTAAGAAAATGACTATTAATAGCGAAAAAAAGACTTTTGACATATTTCCTATTCTTAAGTGAATACATTTAAATCTAGCTAAGCAAAAGGGTCTAGTCAAAATATGGGCAATCAATTGGTTTTAATTGGTATTGAATAAGCTCTTAAGTTTAATTTTATGACTCAACATGCGTGTAATCAATTAAGTCTTCAAAACCATGCCTTATTGCTATTTGCTTAATTTGAGCCTCAAATCTCATAATTTCACGCTCTAAAATCGAATAGTAGTCTTCATCCATAGTAGAAAATGATTCAGGCAATAAATTTTTTATTGTATGATTTAGTGCTGTGAGTGTTGTAGGAAAATCGACAATCACTAATTTGTTATTCTCAATTACAGTATCTATTTGAATTTTTCTTGGTCTTCCAGGAGTATTAATTTCTAAATCTGAAGTTTTTCTCAACTTTTTCAACTTTTCGAACTGGATATTCAGATCCTCATTTAATCTTGAAGGAATAATTATTTCCAACTTACAATCCTCAAATTTTGAGCCCTCATATTCAATTCCTCCATTTGTAATTATGTATGTGCAAACGGGTTTTAGCAAATTTTCAAAATATCCAGATGCAAGAGTTGTAGAAGGGAAAAAGTTTGAACCAAGTATATTCTGAGCTAAAAAGTAATCTTTAACTTTTAAAACTGAATCTTCAAAAGATTTTCTGTTTCCTTTTTTAAACATTGATAAAGTAATACCCTTTAAATCTGATAAAACATTTACTGTTTCTTCAACAATAAAAGCGGATTTAGATATTCCTAACCGTCCCATAAATAAACCTAATTCAAAAAGTATATTGTCTCGTGGGTTCAACACCACATTATTTCGGTAAATAACTTGGTCATCTGGTGTTCCTATTAAGATTCCGAAATCAAACTTAAGTGATGCTTTTAGTAGGCTATCTAAAAAACTCTTATTCAATTTGAAAACAGATTTCTCATAGATACTCTCATTCCAGATCGTTACTTCAAATTCATCTTCTAATATTTGTTTTGCTGATTCGGCTAATTCTATACTTTCAGATGAACAACCAATAAATATTTTCCTCTTTCTCATGAATTTAATTGCTGCTTTAGGTCAAGATTAATAAGTACAATTTCTTGTAATAATTTTTTTAGTTCCTCGATTTTTGATCTGTTATTCTTAAGTATAAATTCTCTTCCATCTACCGACCTTAGGCGCTCTTGATGATTATAGTCTGTACAAAGACTTGTTAATTGAGTTTGTAGAACATCTACTAACTCTAAATAGGATTTATCAGAGTATCTATATGTTTCTATATCATAGCAAATTGCATTTATCTCGAAACTAGTAACATCAATTATTTGATCAGAGTCGGCTTTAACGTTCTTTAAAAACCTGATCATTTTCTTTAACCGTCCAGAAGTTGATGAGCTCCTATTATTGATCCTTTCAATGCTTAAAAAAGGATAATTAGGCATTCCTTTTTCATGAAGAGCTTTATTATAAATTTGAACTCCTCTATAAGAACCTTTACCGTTAATTATTGACTCCACATCGTCGTACCAATTTGCTGTTACAATATCTACTTCTCGATTTAAGCTTCTATTTTTAATTCTGATGGCTTTTGGTCCTCTTGTATCACAATCTATGTATATATCATTTAGTGTTTTTTCTGAATCAATTCTTATTGATCTTAAGTCATCTAAAGCAGTCCCAGGATATTTGGGATTGTTATATTCCACTTTTAGGCGGTTATATTTAATGTCACCATATTTGACCATTGTCGTTGTACCACCCCCTATTAAAGTATTCACTTTCTGAATATCAACTGTATAGAACTTCTCACATATTACGAGGAGATCAATATCGCTATAACCTCTAATATGTGTCTCTGTCATTACTGAACCTTGATATTCATATGACACATCAGTTAATACTTTTTCTAAATGTTCTTTAACTCTAGTTCCCGCTTCTCTACTTTTCTTCGTGTACTCTGGAGGTACCCCATTCATGGAATCTCTTACATACTTTTGTGCATCTGTGTAAGAAATTGCGGCTAATTTCTCCTGAAAGGATTTAATGACCTCAATTTCATCAGGATTATATCTATTATTTAATGATTTGAGTAGCTGAGTGTAATTCTTATTCATCAAAGAGACCTGTATTTAAGACTGGGGTTTCTGTACTTAACTAAAGTAAGACCGATCTCAATAGAACTCCTTACAAAGTTTTTATTCTATTTTGTTTTACCATTGTTGTACCTCAGTAAAATAAAAAAGCCTTAAATAACTATTAAATTGTTACTTAAGGCTTTTATTTTGTAGCGTGGGGCGGAATTGAACCGCCGACCTCACGATTATGAGTCGTGCGCTCTAACCATCTGAGCTACCACGCCAATCTTTTTTGCCACCAAATCTCAAAAACACTAAAAGAAAAATATATTCTTTTTTTGTGCTTTAGTGTTTCCGTGGCCTCTCTTTTTTCAAAGAGCATCAAATATAAGGCTTTCCATACTTAGACGTAACAATTTTTTGAGTTATTCTTCCAAATCTCATTTCTAAGTTTGTTACCTTCATTTCTATCATTTGAACGCAGGCTAATTACAGATAATGGCACAAAAGATTACAAAAAGAGAACAGGATTATTCCCAGTGGTACCTGGACGTGGTAAAAGAAGCAAAACTGGCAGAGCATTCTCCGGTCAGAGGTTGTATGGTTATCCGTCCGAATGGAATGGCATTGTGGGAAAATATGAAGGCAGGACTGGATGGAATGTTCAAAGAAACCGGTCATGAGAACGCTTATTTCCCTCTTTTTATCCCAAAATCTTTTTTGAGTAAAGAAGCTCAACATGTGGAAGGATTTGCCAAAGAATGTGCTGTTATTACTCATAGTAGACTCAAGGCTGTTGATGGTGGTGTGGAAGTAGACCCGGAATCTGCATTGGAAGAAGAACTAATTGTCCGCCCTACTTCTGAAACTATCATCTGGGATACCTACCGAAACTGGATTCAATCCTATCGCGATCTCCCGATTCTCATTAATCAATGGGCGAATGTGGTTCGCTGGGAAATGAGAACCCGTCTCTTCCTGAGAACCATGGAATTTTTATGGCAGGAAGGTCATACCGCGCACGCCACTAAAGAAGAAGCTGTGGAAGAAACCCTTCAGATGCTGGAAGTGTACCGAACATTTGCGGAAGAGTATATGGCTATGCCGGTCATCACCGGAGTTAAAACTGAAAGTGAACGTTTTGCTGGTGCCGAAGATACCTATTGTATCGAAGCCTTAATGCAGGATGGAAAAGCATTGCAGGCAGGAACTTCCCATTTCCTTGGACAGAATTTTGCCAAAGCCTTTGATGTGAAATTTCAGGACAGTGATGGCGATCACAAACTAGTTTGGGCAACCAGCTGGGGAGTTTCAACCCGTTTGATTGGAGGATTAATTATGACTCATTCCGATGATCAGGGATTGGTGCTTCCTCCGAAGCTCGCACCCACTCAGGTTGTCATTGTTCCTATTTACAGAGATGATGAACAACGAGCTACTGTTCTTGAGTACGGAGATTCCATTTTCAATGAATTGAAAGAACTTGGAATCCGTGTAAAACTGGATGATCGGGATAACTACAAACCGGGCTTCAAATTTGCAGAACATGAGGCTACCGGTATTCCACTTCGGATTGCTATTGGTCCAAGGGATGTAGAAAAAGGAAATGTGGAACTAGCCCGACGTGATACAAAAAATAAAAGCTTTGAATCCCGAGAAGGAATTGGGGTACTTGTACAAAATCTCCTGGTAACTATTCAAAACGATTTATTTGAATCTGCCAAAAAGCGCCGGGAAGAAATGACTTCAGAAGTTGATTCGTACGAAGAGTTCAAAACAGTTCTGGAAGAAAAAGGCGGCTTTATTTATGCCCACTGGGACGGAACAGCAGAAACGGAAGAACTCATCAAAAATGAGACGAAAGCTACTATACGCTGTATTCCACTTACCGAAGGTGAATCCGGGACTTGCATGGTTACCGGAAAACCTTCCAAGCAAAAAGTGTTACTCGCTAAAGCATACTAAATACCCATGAATATCCCGCACTCATATCAGTTGTTTACTGCCAAAGGTAGTCGGAAGCTGGATGAGCGTACTATATCTGAATTTGGGATTGATGGTTTTACATTGATGGAAGTTGCGGGAAACCGTGCTGCTGATTTTATTCTTCAACAGATCGAACCTGAAAGTCACGGACTATTTGTTTGTGGAAAAGGCAACAATGCCGGGGATGCTTTAGTTACAGCCAGAATTCTCAGTGAGCACGATATCCAATGTTCTGTTCTGTTTGTTTCAGGTACTGGTGATCTTTCTGAAGATTGTGCTAAAAATCTGAGTCTGCTTCAAAAACTGGAACAGGATATTACTTTTTACCGATCGTCAAATGAACTTCCTGAATCTGTTTCTTTTGATTTTGTTGTAGACGGGATGCTAGGCACAGGCCTTAATTCCGAAGTCCGATCACCTTACAAAGAAGTTATTAAATGGGTTAACTCTCAGAAAGCACCGGTTTTCTCTATGGATGTTCCAACCGGATTACATGCTGATAACGGAGAAATTTTAGGAAATGCTGTTAATGCAGATTATACCCTCGCTTTCGGAACATTAAAGCAAGGCTTCTTCATTGAATCAGGCTATGATGTATGTGGTGAGATAATTTTTTGCGAGCTTCCGTTTCCATCATCCTTGAAAGATTCTTCTACTTTTTTAATTGATGAAATTTGGGTTAACAATTTAAAGACTGATACTCCCAAAAGAGCTCACAAATATGATGGAGGCGTTGTAATCATTATTGCAGGTTCAGAAGGGTTAACAGGAGCTGCAATACTTGCTGCAAAAAGTGCCTGGTCAACCGGGGTAGGCGGAGTGGGGCTTATAACTCCAAAAGGGTTGTTAGATGTGTATGAAAAAAACCTGGTTCAAGTTATCAAAAAACCGATTGGGAGCTCTAAAGATTTCAATTTTACTACAAAACATCTTGAAGAAGTAATATCTGTCCTTTCGGAAAAACCCGGAACTTTACTAATCGGACCAGGATTAGGTCGAGATTCTGAAACTATCGAGTTTGTAAGGGAGCTTCTTTCTGAGTATTCGGGAAATGTTGTAATAGATGCAGATGCCTTATTTGCTTTATCCGAAGGAGGTTCTATTCAAAAACCAACGAATTCAGAATGGATACTTACACCTCATCCGGGAGAGCTAAAAAAATTATCGGGTGGTAATCTAGAAAACAGAATGGAATCTTCTCGGATTTTATCCAAGCAAATCGGCGCAACTATTGTTTCTAAAGGGCTCCCTTCGATTGTTGTAAATTCAACTTTGACACTTTTAACTGGATACGATACACGAATATTTTCACGCGCAGGTTTTGGTGATGTATTGGCAGGGAAAGTTGCCGGATTCTGGCTTCAACAAAAAAGTGCGGAACTTGCAGCCATTTTTGCACTTTTAGATGGAAAAGAAAAATCAGACTTTCATACATTCACTACTAAAACTCCTCTGGAGCCACTCGACACTATTTAAGACGCTATCATCAAGACTTTATTATTTAAATACCGAAGACTTGCAGTTTTCCTGTTCCTGTTAGCAACATTTGCCATCCTGTTTGGCACACTGTTTCCTGCCGACCGTTTATCTAAAATAAATGTTTGGGACCACGACAAAATCTGGCATTTAATAGCTTTTGCGGTTTGGACCTTTCTATTTGGAGTAGTCAGGGCTGTATGGAAGAGGCAGAAACCGAATCTTTTTATAGTATTTACCTTAGGTTTGTTTTATGGACTTTTAGTTGAAGTCCTTCAATTCGTATTACCCACAAACCGAAGTCCTGAGCTCTATGATTTTATTGCTGATGCGTTGGGTTCAGGGCTAGCTGTTTTACTCCTTAAACCACTATTTAACCGGATGTTTGAAGAGTAACCTCTACCTGCATGTTTATGTGATTTTACACTAATCTCTGTCTTCTTTTATTCATGTCGTAACTAATAATAAGAGAGGTACCTTACAATGATTAAGAAAAGTCCTAAAGCTGATTTACGCTCTAAACATACACTCTTCGTTCAATTGGGCATAATATGTTCACTATTGTTTATGATTGCAGCTACACATATGAATGTAGAATCAAAAGCTCCAAATCCGCCAGATGTGACTAAACTACCGGATGTTGAACCGGTTGATATATTACCTATTATCCCTCCGGATACCCCACCACCCCCTATGAGGCCATCCGTGTTTAATCCTGTTCCTAATGATAACCCGATTGAGCCAGATCCAATTGAGTTTGATCCTATTGAATTTGATGGACCAATTCATATACCAACTCCTCCCCATATTACTCCCGAAGAAAAATTTGAGCTTTTACCCGAAATCATGCCAACTATGAAAGGTGGTCTTGAAAAACTATACCGGGAAATAGAGTATCCTAAACAAGCTAAACTAACTGGAATTGAAGGCAGGGTTATTGTTCAGTTTGTGGTAAATAAAAAAGGAGAAGTTGAAAATCCGAAGATTCTACGTGGAATTGGAGGAGGTTGCGATGAGGAAGTACTTAGAGTTATTAAGCTTATGAAGTTTACACCGGGAATTCAGAACGGAAATTTTGTACCCGTAAGAATGGCTCAAACCGTAACCTTCAAACTTCAAAACTAAGCTTTTAAACGAAATTCATATTAATTTCGTTACAAAAGCGTAATTATTAAATTAATGACTTGCGGACTTTCTAAAAAAACCCGTTCTTTTTTAGTCCACTAAAATCATTAGAAATCAGGAAAGACTATGGTCGAAAGAAAACAGGCAGGAGTAGATTTAAGAAGATCTTACAATATTCTTCTTCAATCTGGTCTTATTATTGCCTTACTATTTATCATCGGGTTGGTCAAGATAAATTTATATAGTGAACCACCCACTCCACCACCAGTTGAAGAACAAGAGGAAGTGGTGATGGAAGAAGTAATTCAAACAAAACAAATTGAAACCCCTCCACCTCCACCTCGTCCACCAGTACCAGTTGAGGTACCAAACGACGAAATCATTGAAGATGAGATTTTGGATCTGGATGCGGAGTTAGACCTTGATGGTCCTCTGGACCTTCCACCTCCACCACCTCCATCTGATGATGAAGAAGAAGATTTCTTCGTTGTTGTGGAAACAATGCCTTCTTTAAAAGGTGGTCTTGCAGACCTTCAAAGAAAGGTGAAATATCCTGAGATGGCCCGACGTGCTGGTATCGAAGGTCGTGTTACAGTTCAGTTCATTGTTAACGAGCAAGGTCGTGTTGAAAACCCACGTGTAATTCGTGGAATTGGTGGTGGCTGTGATGAAGCTGCTTTGGAAGCTGTTCGTAACGCCGAGTTCTCACCCGGTATGCAACGTGGTAGACCCGTACGTGTACAGTACAGTTTACCAATTGTATTCAGGTTGCAGAACTAATACAGTTTGAACATTATTTTAAGGCGTGAATAATCATCACGCCTTTTTTTGTGCCCATAATTTCCCAAATTCCCTTAGTACATCTTTTAGATTATCAAATCCTACCATTTCTTTAGCTTTTGATAATTCCACCCATTCAATCTTTTCGATACCCTCACTTTTCTGTGGTATTAATTCCTGGGCAAAAGGATAAATCATTGAATACCAATACGTAGTTTTCCCTATGGTCTTTTTTTTCTCCTGATATTCATGATAAGTTTTCCCTAATTCAGAGATAATCATTGGAAGATCAGAACCTGTTTCTTCGGCTACTTCGCGAACCGCACACATTGGTATAGACTCTCCTTTTTCGAGCTTGCCTTTGGGAAGATCCCAATAACCGTTTCTGTAAATTAACAGAACCAGTTTTTGGTTGGAATCAGGATCAACCCGATAAACTACACCACCTGCTGCAATAACAGGTTTAGGCATTTGAATCTTTTTCTTCTCCTGATGAATCAGAAGTATCTCCTTTCTTCAATTCGTCGGCATAATTAAGCCTTAAATTCGTCAAGGTTTGATCGAGGTACCCTTTTAATTCCTTTGGAAGATTACCTGATGTAAATTTTTCCAAAGCATTCAATGTATCAATTGCATATTTCGCAGAGGATAGATCCCTTTCAATATTATCTGTAGCTGGGTTTTTGATTTTACCAAGTCCCATCATTCCAATTTGTTGATGCTGCTGAATAAGCATCATAAATAAAAGCTGATCCTGTTGATCTGCATTTAAGTTTTCTCCATTTACCATATTAAACTCAACTTTTTTTACTGCGATTAAAATTTAAGGTGATTTAAAATTAATAAACTTCTTTTTTCTTTACCTTATTTCTCTCTGTTAAATAAGTTGAATTCGTATAAAGTATGGCCACTATTAAGCCTTTCAAGTCATGGAGACCAAAAAAAGAAGTAGTCTCTGAAATATCTTCCGTCCCTTATGATGTAATTAGTACTGAAGAGGCTAAAGAACTAGCTCATGGAAAACCTATTAGTTTCCTGAGAGTTATCAGACCGGAGATTGATTTACCGGATGAAATTGATATTTATGATGACAAAGTATACGAGCAAGGGAAAAAGAACTTAACCGATCTTCTCAACTCTGATTCTTTTTTTCAGGAAGAAACTGATTCACTTTATATTTATCGCTTAGCATGGAAAAATATTTCCAAAACGGGAATCTTCGGTTGTGTCACTGTTAAAGATTATGATCATGAAATCATTTTAAAGCATGAATTAACTCGTCCAGTAAAGGAAGACGACCGTACTAAACATATTCTTACTCAAAAAGCGCATGCTGAACCGGTTATGCTCACTTATGAAGATGATACCTTGATTAATAGTTTAATCGAGGAATATCTACATTCAAATGATCCTATATATGATTTTGAAACGAGCGATCAGGTTCAGCATACTTTTTGGAAAGTGGATGACTTTTCAGCTCTGATATTAGCATTTACTGAGGTTCCAAAGTTTTATATCGCAGATGGCCACCATCGTTGTGCCAGCGCTGCAAGAGTAGCCCATGAGATAGCATCCAATCACCCTGATCATACAGGAAAAGAAGAATACAATTATTTCCCGGCGGTAGTTTTCCCAAAGTCGGAAACAAAAATTTTAGCCTACAACAGAGTTATTTATAGCTTACCAAACGATTTTTTAGCTTCCCTTAAAGATTCATTTGATCTAACAGAACAGACTGAACAGGTTCCATCTGAGAAAGGGCGTATATCCTTATATTTGAATGGTATTTGGTATGGCTTGAAGCTGCCCGAATCAGATAAAATTGATATAGCCTCAACACTTGACGTTGCCAGATTGCAGGAATTTATTTTGGAACCATTATTGGGAATTACGAATCAAAGAACTGACAAGAATATTGATTTTGTTGGAGGAATAAGAGGCACCAAAGAATTGGAAAAACTTGTAGATTCAGGAGAAGCAGAATTAGGAATCAGCATGTTTCCCACCAGCGTTCAGGAGCTTATTGAAGTTTCAAATGCAGGGCTACTGATGCCTCCTAAATCGACCTGGTTTGAGCCGAAACTAAGATCGGGAGTTTTAATTCACACATTTTAATCATCACTCATACTTAACAATTAAATGAAAAGAGTTCATAATTTCAGCGCAGGCCCCGCAGTCCTGCCATTAGAAGTTTTACAGAAAGCACAAGAGGAATTTATCGATTATCAAGGTACCGGAACCTCGATTATGGAAAAGAGTCACCGTGGCCCAGAGTATACCAAAGTTGATGCTGAAGCCAGAGAAAGGCTTTCAAGAATTCTGGGTCTTGGTGATGATTTTGAAATCATGTTTCTTCAGGGCGGTGCAAGCACCCAATTCTTTACAGTTCCTTACAATTTCTTAAGTGAAGGTGAGACTGCAGATTATATTAATACCGGAGCATGGTCTAAAAAAGCAATTAAGGAAGCTAAAACGTTTGGAAATGTACATGAAGCTTTTACCAGTGCCGATTCTAATTTCAACAGAGTTCCCGGCGCAGAAGAATTAAATCTTTCCCCTGATGCCAATTATGTACACATCACCTCAAATAACACCATTTTTGGGACTCAGTTCACTACCGAACCAGAAACGAATGGGGTTCCTTTAGTTTGTGATGCTTCTTCTGATTTTCTATCCAGACCTGTTGATGTTAGCAAATATGGAATCATCTATTCTGGGGCACAAAAGAATCTTGGTCCAGCAGGTGTTACTGTAGTAATCATTAGAAAGGGTTTTCTTGCTAAAGCAAATAAAAGTGGAATCCCAACGATGATTGACTATCACACTCATGCGAATGGAGCCATGTTTAATACTCCCCCATCTTTCGCCGTATACATGGTGAATCTGGTTTTGGAATGGGTGGAAGGAAAAGGTGGACTTGAATATTTCAAGACTTTTAATGAAGAAAAAGCCGCTCTTCTTTATAACGAAATTGATTCTGATGACTTCTATAATGGAACTGCAGAAGTAACATCACGCTCAAATATGAATGTATGTTTCCGGTTGGGATCTGAAGACTTAGAAGCTGAATTCCTGAAAGAAGCCGTCACCCGTGACTTGGTTGCCCTAAAAGGACACAGAAGTGTTGGCGGAATCAGAGCCAGTATTTATAATGCTTGTCCACGTGAAAGTGTGGAAGCGTTGGTAAGTTTTATGAGAGACTTCCGGGCTAAAAAAGGATAATAGGTTTATATCGTAAGATCACAAAACCCGGATCATCGTAAGAAAGTGATCAATCGAATTGGGTACAAAGGCAAACATGTAGATAACTCCCCACGCCGCTCCTCCTATATGAGCTTCATGATTTATTTTCCCTTCCTTTTTGCTCGCCCAAATACTGTAGCCGATAAATAAAAAACCCTAGCGACTAACTGTCGCTAGGGTTTTTTAAACAATTGAAATATACGTTATTTATCAGCAGAAAAACTCTGAGAGTTATCGGTCTCAATCAATTTCATTAATTGAGAAATCTGAGCCTTTATAGTTTCGATTTCTTCTGCCTGCGCTTTTAACTGATCATTTTCTGTCTCTAATATTTCAATTTTAGTATTTAGCTCTTTAACAGCTTCTATCAGAACTGCTACCATTTGAGAGTAGTTAACTGATTTCATTCCTTTATCATCGGTATGAACAAATTCAGGATACAGTTCCTCAACTTCTTGCGCAATTACGCCAATTTGATTAGTACGAATCTTGTTTGCATCTATCCAATTGTAGCTTACCCCTCGAAGTTTCAAGGTGTTATCTAAAGCATTTTGCAATGGTTGAATATTGGTTTTAAGTCTGCGGTCGGAAGTTTCTGTCAACGATGCAACGGTAATATTTCCGGTTGTGAAAATACTTCCACTTGTTCCATTAATACCGATTGTCTGGTTTCCACCAACATACATTTCTAACAAAGGTCCACCCCCAGTATCGTGATTCAATACAAAACCATCTGTGTAAGCATTCTGACCACCACTTATACTTCCACCAGAAATCCGGTTAAACTGATCACTTGCCAGGTCTCCGGATATTTCCAATGTTGCAGCTTTAACCGCTCCAATCGAATTAATATCCCCATTGGCTCCATTCATTGTAATTACATCTTCTTTGGTTTGACCTGCAATATTTGTTTTGTAGATATTAATATCTGTCCATTCATCAGTACCGTCTGTAACTACTCCCATAAACATATTATTATGGTACCAGCTACCTCCGTCTGTAGTTGTTCCAAAAAACTGAAGGTATGGCAGATCAGCGTTATCCCAGGTCTGACCACCCAGTTGTATGTTAGGAGTTGATTGACCCTGTAAAAAGATACCTCCTCCAAATTCCTTGTTATCACCTTCGGCATACATAGATGCTACAGTCGCATCACTGGAATTAACCACATCAATAAATGTTTTCTGAGGATTATTACCTACTTGAACGCCATTGACCATTAGACCGCCGTTTATATTTACATCGCCATTTAGTTCTGTTACTCCATGGAAAATAGCTGCTGTATCAGCATATACTTCCATTCCTAAATTTGAAGTACCACTATCTATAAATAACTGAAGTCCTATATTTCTGACCCCTTCACCATTTGCAGTTCCCCGGTAAGCAATGTTTCCGGATTGCGAGTTAAATGCAAATGCGTCAACCCCAACATTGCGGGCTGTTCCTGTTGCTTCTGCCCATCCCTGGACTCCGGTATTAAGTCTACTACCCTGGTCACCATATACTCTTCCTCGAACACCAATATTTCCGTTCTGATTATCTCGAGCAAAACCTACAAGACCGCTATTAAATCCACCTACATTTCCATCCATTTCTGTTCCTTCCGGAACTATTTCTCCGTCACCCGCTCCTCTCGCAATTCCAAAACCACCAAGATTCTCTCTTCCTGTAGAGCGTGCGAAACCGTAAAGACCATAACGTCTTCCACCGTCACCTGAAACAGATTCATCACCCAAAGCTACTCCGTATACTCCTAGATGAGTTCCAGTTCCTGAACCGCCGGATTCGCCGTATGAACCAACCTGCAGAGCTTCGTTACCCATTCCCGACTTTGCATAAAATTCACCACCTGAATTCTGACCATCTGTACTTGCAGTAGTTGTAATTGGAGACAATCCCTGAGAACCTACTGTGTTTATTACAAATGATGTATCTCCATCGTCTTTATTGAAAGTGTATTCAGTCAAAGCACCTCCACCTCCACCACCAATAGGACTTCCATTCACCATTAGAGTACCGTTAACATTTACGTCTCCGTCAAAATATCCGGCCCAGTTTTCAGTACCATCCCATGCAGCACCATATACTCCATAGTTAATTCCCGGACCACTTGACCGACCGGCAACCGCATAGTTCTTGGTTGAATCAGTAGAACCTGCGGAAGAAAGACCATGAATTCCATAATTTACTAATCCAAATTCCCCATCACTTCTGGCCTCCAATCCGGTATTATTCCAATTATTTCCTGAAGCCAATCCATATAAGCCAAAGTTTATTGATCCTACTCCAAAACCTTCTCCCTGATCACCATTACCTGCACCATAAGCAACGCCATTTACTCCGTAGTTATACTTAGCTGATGAGTTTGCCTGCCCGTACACTCCCCATCTGTTTCCTCCTGTAGCTTCAGGATTCCAGGCTGTTCCTAACATCCCAATGTGTAGCCCGGTTCCAGGTCCACTTGCCGTTCCACTAATTGCATATTGTGAAGCCGCGTTTTCAGGAGCTTCATTAATTACAGCATTAATAGGTCGGTTTCTACCTGTAGAAGTTCCTTCAACTTGAAGTCCGTACGCTAATTCTTCTTCAGTTTCGCTTCCTGATCTTACTATCTTCAAAGAATCTCTGAGTAAATCATTTCCGGGATTAATTTCAATTAACTGTTCTAATCCTGATCCACCCGAACCACCATTAACTACATGTTCAGCGACCAATGCATAAGGAACAGATAAAAGCTGAGTGGCGCCGAGACTTTCGAATGCATCTCCACCAGCGGGATCAACTTCCAATTGTACATAATGATCAGAACCTGCCCAGTTTACCTGATCAAAAGTAGATTCTGAAGCAGTTCCCTGACCTATAATTATTTGAAATAAGCCCACCGGACTTGTAGTTACAGTATGTGTTTCCACATAACTGGGATCTCCTGTTTCTGACCCTTCCAGAATGCTAATTCTAACACTAATTTCCTGACTAATTAGAGGTAAGCCATCAGCTCCTCTTGCTATAGCCTGAAAGTTAAATCCTTGTGGTACCTGAGCAAATACATCTGTGGATAGTAGAAATACACAAAGAAGTACTGCGGCATACTTTATCTTGTTCTGCATTGTATAATTTTTTGATAATTATTTGATTAAAATCATTTTTTTTGTGGTAACAACATTTCCATTCGAGAATAATCGATAGAAATACATTCCACTGGATAAGGAAGATGCATCAAACCGAATGGTATGAAAACCAGCTGGTCTGGCTTCATCAACTAAAATTGCTACTCTTCTTCCTAAAGAATTAAAAACTTCAAGTTTTACATCCATTCTTTTAGGGAGTGAAAACTCAATATTAGTTGTCGGATTGAATGGATTTGGGTAATTCTGTTCCAACCTCAACTCAGTAGGAAGATCTGAATCTTCTAATTCATTTGAGATAAGAATTCCACCGTTAATTGCTGAAAAACCGGCGGTAAATGAAAATGACTCAGAGTTAAAATCTCCTGAAACTACTTCACCCAAAGAAAAAGACAACGAAATATTTTCACCTTCCTGAAAGCCTGATAGAGGTGAGATAAGTACTTGTGAGTATGTATTTATAAAAATTCCAAGCGAAAAGAAGAGTCCCCAAAAAACCTTTAGTATCATATCCCTACATAAATTTTAAATTATTGTATAACTATTTAGTCGATTTTTTTAAGAAAAACAATTAGAAAAATTACCAGAATATTGGTGTATGTTTTTTAGTCATACAATCAAATACTTCATATTTAATCGTATTAGCTTATATTAATCCCGACTAACAGCTTAGGTAAATTTACGATTAGTGACTAAAGGCAAAGGAACTTCTCTTCCCGCAGGGTTTTTTATATCCCTATGTGTAGCATTTTTATGCTTAGTTCCATCCTATCTTTTCTCTCAGGATTTGGATTCTGTTATTTCTAAAACACAGGAAATCACGAGATTAAAAAACGAATTAAGAAACGCTGATGATGATACATCGCGATATTTTGTACATCAGGAAATGTATTATCTGTACATAAATGATGATACAGAACTTGCATTAGAAACTGCAAAGCAAGCTTTACGATATGCTCAACTTGCAAACCTAAATGATCGAATTGCGCTCACATATTTATATCTGGGGTATACTTATCTCATACAAGCTGAGTTTGAAGATGCTTTAGAAAATTTATCTATAGGGATACAACTGAGTCAGGAAAATGGTCCGGATTACATCTCCCGCTTAATGAGTTTTAATTTGGGTATTACTTACTTAGAGCTTCACATGTATGAAATAGCTGAGCAATATCTTGAAGATGCAAGAGCCGGATTTGTCAATAACAGAAACAAATCTCTACCAGTTTATGAATTATTCCGGGTTAATATCCAACAAGGAGATACAACAACTGCATTAGCTTATCTGGACGAATTTATTAGTTATATCCCTGAAGAAAATGGACAAGTTAATGCAAACTATCTATTCCATTATGTAGTGCTTTCAGAAGCATATGTTCAGGTTGGTTCATTTGATGAAGCAGAAAAAGTGGTTTCCAGAGTCACCCCATTTGTTCAAAAGCACAACAGAAGATATTATCGGGGTATCATCAATCTTACAAAATCAAGAATTGCACAAAATAGAGGCGATATAGATACCGCTATTGAATTTTCTAAGATTGCTTTGAACTTTTTTGAACTCCAAAAGGAAAATTTTTATCAAATTAAATCCCTTTCACTTCTTTCAGATTTATATTCAGCTAAGAATAATTTTGAACAAGGTTACTATTACCTTTCAAGATATAAATCTCTTCAAAATAATTTGCTAAAAGCACGCCAATCGGCTATACAAAATCGTCTTACCTATCAGCTTGATGAAACCGCTAAAGTAGAATCAGAACTCGGAGTAATTGAGGGCCGACTCCAAGACAGAAAAATCTTCGTTACCATTCTTATTATTCTACTTATTATTTCTATTGCATTAGCAATTTGGTCGTACAGGTTAATAAAATTACGGGATCAGTCCCTGGATGAAATAGCCCGAATTAATGATGATAAAAACCATTTCATTGGGGTTGTGTCTCATGATTTAAGAAGCCCCTTAAATTCCATTATGGCATTATCAAGCCTATTAATAGATGGTTACAAAGATACGCCACCAAAAGTGCTTGAAGAATATAGTTCGATTATTCTTACTTCAAGTAAAAGGATGGAAAACCTCATTAGTAATATGCTCGATATAAACAAAATTGAAAACGGACAAACAAAGTTGATTTTAGAACCTATTTCTGTTTCAAATGTCATTCTTGAAATTTCAGAATCGATGAAGCATTTTGGAAATGAGAAAGGGATTCATACAAAAATAGAAGTAGAAGATAACCTACCAAATATTATTGCTGATTTAAGTGCACTTGAAAGAGTTCTGGAAAACCTTGTCAGCAACGCCTACAAATTCTCTCAAAAGAACAGCACCGTTTTAATATCTGGTACAATCCAAGGATCTCAGGTTCAGATTTCTGTAAAGGACGAGGGACATGGAATGACAGAGCTGGATCGTTCTAAATTATTTAAGAAATTTGAAAAATTGTCTGCATCACCTACCGGAAATGAGAAATCAACCGGACTAGGATTATATATAGTCAAAAACCTTATGACGGAAATGAACGGTACTATTCTCGTAGAAAGTGAGTTAGATAAAGGAACTACGTTTAAAGTACTTTTTAATAAAGCCTGATTTCAATTTTCACAATTTGAGGATATATTTAGCAGACGGCTTAATTATCATCTACAACTTATGAATCGTTCTATTTCTCTGACATTAGTGTTAGCATCATTAATGTTTATTCAGTCTTGTGGGGTAACAAACCGTGCAGGATCTTCTAATTCGAAAACCATTTCCAAGTCCTCAAAAGATATCAGCGCAGTCGAAACCGGAGTTGCAAGTTGGTATGGGCCCGATTTCCATGGTAGGCAAACTGCAAATGGTGAAAAATACGATATGCATGGACTGACAGCTGCTCATCGTACGTTACCTTTTAACACTGAGGTACTTGTCGAAAATCTGGATAATGGAAAAACGGTACAAGTAAGGATAAATGACCGGGGACCATTTGCAAAAGACCGGATAATAGACCTATCCAGAGGAGCTGCAGAAAAGGTTGAGATGATTGGACCAGGTACCGCAAGAGTACGAATCTATATTGTAGGAGGAACGGAAAATCTTCCTGAAAATATTAAAAAAGCTCAGTACACGGTTCAGCTGGGTTCTTACAATAACAGAGAAGCAGCCGAGAAGAAATCTGCCCAGATAAGAAGTAGCTATGTTCATGAAGTAACGGTAAAAGGGGAGAAATTTTATCGGGTTTATTTTGGAGATTTTTATAATCCTGCTATTGCATTAGAAGCTCAACAACGCCTTGAAGGTCTTGGGCATAAAGGCTTTGTTAAGCAAAAAGGCAATGATTAATCTTTTCGGGATTGATTGATCACTGATTTAGGTTATGTGCCTGAATCAAAGCTCAATCATACATGAAAAAAAAGATTATAATTATTGGAAGTGGTTTTGGAGGACTTGGCGCTGCTTCCCGTTTGCTTTCCGCCGGCCATGATGTAACAGTAATAGAAAAGAGAGATAAACTTGGTGGCCGTGCATATGTTTATGAAAAGAATGGATTCAAGTTTGATGGAGGCCCTACAGTAATTACTGCTCCTTTTATGTTCGATGATATTTGGAAAGCTGCGGGTAAAAAAAGATCTGATTATGTTGAATTTGTCCCATGCGATCCATTTTATCGGCTTTTTGATCACAATGGATTAAAGTTTGATTATAACAATGATCATGAATTTACCCTTAAAGAAATTGAGAAAAGAAGCCCGGCAGATAAAGACGGATATGAGAAATTCCTTGGAACAACGAAGGCAATTTTCGATAAAGGTTTTACAGAATTAGCGGATCAACCCTTTCTCAAGTTTTCAGATATGTTGAAGGTGGCTCCGGATTTAATTCGACTTCAATCATATAAGAATGTATATAAGTATGTTGCTCAGTTTATAAAGGATGATTTCCTGAGACAATGTTTTTCTTTTCATCCATTGTTAGTTGGTGGAAACCCATTTGACACGACTTCCATTTACGCCATGATTCACTATCTGGAACGAGAATGGGGAGTTCATTATGCAATGGGTGGAACCGGAGCAATTGTAAACGCTTTTGAAAAACTGATCACTGAACAAGGTGGGACTTTTCATCTTGAAACTGAAGTTGATGAAATATTGGTAAAAAATGGAAAAGCAGTAGGTGTTCAACTTAAGAATGGGGAGAAACTTGATGCAGATATAGTAGTGTCTAATGCAGATGTTGGCTTTACTTACAAAAACATGATCCGCTCTGAGCATCGAAAAAAATATACTGATAGAAAAATAGATCGGACTAAATACAGTATGTCATTATTTGTGATTTATTTTGGCACGAAGAAGCGATATCTGGATTCTGGTCTTGCTCACCACAATATCATTCTTGGCAAAAGATATAAAGGATTACTGGATGACATTTTTCATAAAAAGCATGTTGCCGATGATTTCTCCCTTTACCTGCACATGCCTACTATCACTGATCCCAGTATTGCGCCAGAAGGACATGAAGGGTTTTATGTTCTTTCTCCCGTTCCACATTTAGATAGTGGTACTGATTGGAATGAGTTTGCTCCAAAGTATCGGGATGCTATTATGAATTTTCTGGAAGAAAATTATCTGCCTGATCTACAGGAAACCCTTGTCGCAGAACATTATATAGACCCCCTTCACTTTCAGAATGTATTGAATAGTCATAAAGGCTCTGCTTTTTCGGTTGAACCAATTCTTACACAAAGTGCCTGGTTCAGACCTCATAATAAATCTGAAGATGTAGAAAATCTATATTTCGTCGGAGCAGGAACACACCCCGGAGCAGGTTTACCAGGAGTACTTTCATCTAGTATTATTGCAGAAAACCTGATTGGGAGAGCTTAATCAGATATTTCTAGGCACAATTTTTTGCCTTGCTTTTACTACTCATTTTAAGTCTCTTATTAGTCAAAAATAAGTAATACAAATTAAGTACGTATGGTAAATATTAAGCTATCTCTGGTTTTTACAGTAATCATAATTCTGTTTTCCCTGCAATCAATTGCCGCTCAGACAAGAGCTCAAAATGGTATGGTTGTATCTGATAGCGATATTGCTTCAAGTATCGGTGTTGATGTACTTAAGAAAGGAGGTAACGCAATTGACGCAGCTGTTGCTACTGCTTTTGCACTTGCAGTTACGCATCCTCAGGCCGGAAATATTGGTGGCGGCGGGTTCATAGTATTCCTTAATTCAGAAGGGATTTCAACCACTATTGATTTTCGCGAGAAAGCGCCTCTTGCTTCATCTTCAACTATGTTTCTTAATGAAAATGGAGAAATTAATAATGATTCTAATCATGAAGGAGCTTTATCAATAGGTGTTCCGGGAACAGTTGCAGGTTTATACTATGCCCATCAGAAATATGGTTCCCTCCCCTGGAGAGATTTGGTCGACCCCGCTGTTAAACTTGCATTAGAAGGTTTCTCCTTTAACTGGATGTTGAGAGAGCAGGCTGAGCGTTTTTATAATCTGAAAGATGAATTTCCTTTTATGGGGAGCTTCTTTAATAATGAAGCAGGCACTATTACTGAGATCGGAGAACTTTGGAAGCAACCGGAACTCGGAAATACTTTGACTTTGATCAGGGATGACGGACGAGATGGTTTTTACACAGGTTATGTAGCAAAGGAAATTGCTAAATTTATGAAGGAACACGGTGGCTTTATTACTGAAAAAGACCTTGAACTATATGAAGCCATTGAAAGAGAACCTGTTACAGGAACTTATAAAGGATATGATATAATTTCGATGGGACCTCCTAGTTCTGGCGGAGTTGCATTAATCGAAATGATGAACATAATGGAACTTGCTGACTATGAGGAAATTGAATTTAATTCCGCTCAGTACGTGCACCTAGTAGCTGAAACTATGCGCCGAGCTTATTCTGACCGTGCAGAATATCTCGGAGATCCTGATTTTAATCCTGACATGCCTATCGATTTTCTATTGTCTAAAGAACACGCAAAAAATAGATTTGAACACATAGATTTTAAAAAAGCTTCTGTAAGTGATTCTTCCAGATTTGGCCAAATTTATGATGGCACTAATACTACTCACTTTTCAGTAATTGATAAATCTGGTAATGCGGTTTCTTTAACCTATACTTTGGAATATAGTTACGGATCAAGAATGGGTGCTGATAATTTAGGCTTTATATTTAATAATGAAATGGGCGACTTCAACCCTCAACCCGGGGTTACTAAACGAAATGGTCAAATCGGAAGTCCCCCAAATCTTATAGCGCCCGAAAAAAGAATGCTTTCCAGTATGACTCCTACTATAGTTGCTAAAGATGGTAAACCATATCTGATAATTGGTACTCCCGGAGGAAGGACAATTATAAATACTGTTTTTCAAACTGTATTCAATGTGCTAGAGCTAGATATGCGTATCGACCGCGCAATTGAAGCAGTGAAGGTTCATCATCAGTGGCTACCCGACCGTATTTTATATGAAGAACATCTCCTTTCACCAGATACCATAAAAATGTTGGAAGAAATGGGACATACACTTGTGCCCAGAACAAGGCTTGGCAATCTGATGGGTATAACGATAGACCCGGAAACCGGAATTCGTATGGGCCACTCCGATTCGGCAAGCCCGAATGGAGCGGCAGTAGGATACTAGAACTTCTACTTCTTATCGAAGGTTTGCTTATTTAAAACTGTTTTGCAGATCTTCCCAATCCTGAAGAAAACGGGCAAGTCCGTTATCCGTAAGAGGATGTTTTAACAAACCAAGAATAACATTCAAAGGCATTGTTGCTACGTCAGCACCTGCTTTTGCACATTCTACCACATGCATTGGATGACGAATACTTGCAGCCAAAACTTCCGTTGCAAATCCATAGTTTAAGTAAATTTGTACAATATCATTGATTAACTGCATTCCATCTGTTGAAATATCATCCAATCTTCCTAAAAATGGAGAGATATAGGTAGCTCCCGCTTTTGCTGCGATTAGAGCCTGTGTAGATGAGAAACAAAGTGTACAGTTTGTTTTAATTCCTTCTTCAGAGAAAGTTTTAATTGCTTTTATACCATCTTTAATCAATGGAACCTTTACCACAACGTTATCTGCAATTTTTGCGATTTTTCTTCCCTCTTCTACCATTTCATTATAAGTCGTTGATACAACTTCTGCAGAAACGTCTCCTTCAACGATATCGCATATTTTCTTGATATGCCCTTCAAAATCTCTTACACCGATTTTTGCACAAAGGCTGGGATTAGTAGTTACACCGTCTAGAACCCCAAGATCATTCGCTTCTTGTATTTCTTCAAGGTTTGCTGTGTCGATAAAAAATTTCATGAGTAGGAGATTTTATTGTTCAAATTTGAGCAAAAAATACAAAAACTGTCACTGCAAAACATTTCGAATTGTAAAGTTTATGTTGCTTTTTTTTACATCAGGATATTATCTAATACTGAACTAATTAGCGAAATTATTGGTCTTAGAAGTGAACTTTAAACCAGTCATAAAAAATTGAAAAATTTATTCTTTTCGGCATTAATAGCAGTATTCATATTTGCAGGTTGTGGTAATTCAGATGAAGGTCAATCGAGTAGTGGTGGGGGTTGGGCAGCTGGTGGATTTGGTGGTTTTGGACAATTACGCACTACTAGTGTAGAAACCCAACAAGTTGCTTTCAGCCCAATTGCAGATCAGGTACGTTCTTTTGGTACAATCAAGGCTCAGGATGTAATTTCGATTACTCCTCAGGTTAGTAATAGAATTACCCGGTTCTATGTTGACTTAGGAGATACTGTTCGTCAAAATCAGCTTCTGGCAAAAATTTATGATGCTACTTTCAGGGATCAACTCAATCAGGCGAAAGCTCAGCTAGAGCAAAGTAAAATTGCTATGCAAAGAGACAGCTCTCAATTTGAAAGGCAACAATCGCTTCAGGAAAGAGAGTTAATCAGCCAATCAGAATATGACATCGCACTTGCCACATATAGAAATTCACTAGCACAATATGAATCTGCAAAAGCGCAGCTTACTCAGGCTCAGGAAAATTTCAATTTTACGGAAGTCAGATCTCCTGTTCGCGGAGTTATTATCTCCAGAACAGGCGAAGAAGGTGACATTGCTACTACTGGACAACCGCTATTTGAAGTAGCTAACCTTGTTGGATATGAAACCAGAATCTACCTTCCAGTTCAGGATTGGAGATTTATTAGGATTGGCCAGCCTGTTGCTCTTCGGGTATCAAACGAAGCACAGGCAACTGCTCGCGGCGTTGTATCCAGAAAAAGTCCTCAATTGGATGCTACCACCGGACTGGGAGAAGTGGTAATCACACTTACTCAGGTTGGTAATTCAATTTACCCCGGAGTGTTAACTGAAAACGTAATTGATATTGTTAATAAACCAAGAGCTATTGTAATCCCAAGAAGCTCGTTAGTTGAAAAAGTAGAAACAGTGGTAGACCCTGAATCAAATACTATCCAGCTTGAGCGTACTTACTCAGTATTTGTAAGTAAAGGTGATTCGGTTGCTGAACTTCGTGAACTCGAATTGGGAATTGAACAAGGAGATCGTCTGGAAGTACTTTCAGGATTACGCCCTGGAGAGCAAATTGTGGTTACCGGACAGCAGAGTTTACAGGATGGTGGTCGTATTCGGGTTGCAACCGGATCTACTTTTTCATCTCCACAACAATCTATTACCGAAGGTGAAAGACCAGCCCAGCAAGCTGGGCAGCAGGGAGGCAGACCTGGTGCAGCAGCTTTTGCAAACATGAGCGAAGAGGATCGTCAGAAAATGCGCCAACGAATGCAAAATATGACTCAGGATGAACGTAGAGCGTATTTTGATAGCCTTAGAACTGCAAACTCTTCGAGTAATTAATCATGGGTGGTTTATCCAAATTAGCGGTACAAAGACCGATCACCTTTTTAATGACAAGTCTGATCTTAATCGGGTTTGGGATATTTGGTGTTCTTCAATTAAGACTTAATCTTTATCCTGATGTAAGCTTCCCTACCATCACTATTTTTACCGGTTACGAAGGTGTAGCTCCCGAAGATATTGAAGCCCTCGTTACCCGACCGATTGAAGAACAAGTTGGAAGTATTAGTGGTATTAGACGGGTTCGTTCACTTTCAAGTCAGGGTGCTTCCGTAGTTAAACTTAATTTTAACTGGGGAACAGATCTTTATGAAGCCGAAAATGATGTCCGAAAACAACTTGGATTTGTAGAACGATCAATACCAAGAGATGCAGAAACACCCCTTGTTTTCAGTTATGATCCAAATCAGGAACCGATCGTTGTTCTGGCTGTCACTTCTGATGTACGATCTCCCCGGGATTTAAGAACGTATGCAACTCAGGTTTTAGAACAACGAATTGAACGTATTAATGGAATAGCTTCTGCTGAGACCTCTGGTGGTTTGGAACGCCAGATTAATGTGGTGATCAATAATGAGAAAATGAGGTTGTACAACATTACAATTTCGGATATCTCAACCAGATTAAATGCCGAGAATATTCAGGTTCCTGCGGGCCAGCTTACTGAGGGTAATACGGTGTATTCTCTTAGAACTATGGGAGAACTCAAAAGTGTAGAGCAGATTCAAAATACTGTTATTGCAGTTCGCGAGGGACGTTCCTTGTATTTAAAAGATGTTGCTGATGTTCAGGATGGTATCGCTCAACCTATCGGAAATGTACAGGTAAATGGTGAAGATGGAATCATTATCAATATTTATCGCCAGAGTGATGCGAATGTAGTTGTTGCTGCTGATGAAGTAATTTCAAGTCTTGAAGAAATTAAAAAAAGCCTCCCTGTAGATGTAGAAGTAGAAGTCCTTACCAATAAAGCTGAGTTCATTAAACTTTCGATTCAAAATCTGTTGCTTACAGGGTTACAGGCTATCATACTGGTTGTCTTGATTCTTCTGGTATTCCTCAGAAGTGGTAGATCTGCATTAATTATTGCCATCTCAATACCTGTTTCTATCATAACAACTTTTGCAGTGATGAACTTTGCAGATTTAAGTTTGAACATCATTTCACTTTCTGGACTTACACTCGCTGTTGGTCTTGTTGTGGATGATGCTGTGGTTGTTCTTGAAAATATATTCAGGTTCAGAGAAGAAGGTAAAAACCGGAAAGATGCTGCGGTATTTGGAGCAAAAGAAGTTGCGGTACCGGTGGTAATCTCTACCCTTACAACTTTGGTTGTATTCCTTCCGATTTTATTTGTCCCTGGTATAGCAGGATTTCTTTTTCGTGATCTGGCACTAACTATTTCCTTTTCTCTTTCTGTTTCCTCGCTGGTAGCATTGACGCTCATTCCCATGATGACTTCTCAATTTTTTAGTGATAAAGAAAAGTCATTCCAGGCTAGCAATAAATTGGCAAATTTCTTTAGCAACTTGCTTGACAAGCTGGAAAGCCGATATGCACAACAACTGGATTCTACTTTAAAGAGAAGTGGTTTAGTAGTACTTGTTTCTGTGCTTTTCTTTGGAGCTACTCTTCCAATTTTTAACCAGTTGGGAGGTGAGTTTTTCCCACGGGTGGATGAAGGAGCTTTTACTCTGGAAATAAGTCGTGAAGCTGGTGTTAGTTTGTTAGAATTGGAACGTACTTTTAAGCAGGTTGAAAGTGTAATACGCCAGGAAATCCCAGAAGCTCGAATGGTAGTTTCTGACTATGGTGATAAAGAAGGAATTGAAGGTGCCGATAATCCCGGGGGGTTTACTGGTACTGTTAGAGTTGAACTTGTGTCACTTAATCAAAGAGAAAGAACCCAGTTTGAAATAGTAAGTACTATTTTAAATCAGCTAACCATTGTTCCTGGTATCGATGTACAGGAAATCATTCAGGATCCGCTCAGCCCGGATGGAGAAAACGGGCTTATTGTGCAGGTATTTGGATATGACCCTGAAATCAAAAAAGAACTATCTGATGGCGTAAAAGAACGCATCACGGAGATTGACGGAGTTGTTAGTGCTTATAGTACTGCTGATCAGGGACGTCCGGAATTAAGACTAATAATGGACCGGGAAAGAATATCACTAGTTGGAATGACAACTAACCAAGTTGCTAGTACTGTAAGTGATGCAATCCAGGGAAGTGTTGCTACGAGCTTTGTAGATCAGGGTGTAGAATTTGAAGTAAAGGTAGAACTTGACCCACGACAGAAAGCGGCATCAACGGATTTAGAAAATATCCAGATTCAAACTCCAGATGGTCAGTGGATGCCCTTAAGTAATTTAGCCCGAATTGAACGATATACGGGACCTAGTAATGTTACCAGAATTGATCAGGAACGAGTAATTGAAATTTATACAGAATTAGATGGTGTAGACCTGAAAACAGCGTCTGCTGAGGCTCGTCAAATTTTGGACGAAGTTGAATGGCCCGATGGCTACCGTTATGCACTTGCCGGTTCTGCTGAAGAACAAGCAGAATCATTCAATTTTCTCTTAATTGCTTTTGCTATCGCTGGAATTCTAACCTATATGGTTATGGCTTCTCAGTTCGAAAGTTTGGTAGAACCCTTTATCATAATCTTTACAATTCCCCTTGCTCTTTCCGGCGTACTTATAATGCTTGGGATAACAGGAACAGCCATTAGTGTAACCTCGATGGTTGGTTTGATCCTTCTTTCTGGTATTGTAGTTAATAACGGAATTGTGATGATTGATTATATCAAAATACTCCAGGCACGGGGACTAGACAGGCATGAAGCAATTGTTCAGGGAGCTACAAGAAGGTTGCGACCAATTTTGATGACTGCTTTGACAACTATCCTCTCGATGGTTCCCCTTGCATTGGAATTGGGTTCAGGTTCCGAAACCTGGAGCCCTATGGCACGAACCGTAATTGGAGGGTTGACGATGTCAACAATCTTAATGTTATTTGTTGTACCTAGTATTTATAAGCTTGTAAACCAGGGAGTTGATCGTCTTGGTTTCGATGCCATTCATAAACTTGATCCACTTGAAGAAGAAGAGGTATTAGCATGAGAAAATTTTCGCTTACCGGAGGAATTCTTAATCGCCCGATCACAGTAATTATGTGTACTCTGATTGTTGTGGGTTTTGGGATTTTCTCACTTACAAATCTTAGAGTCACCCTCTTTCCAAGCCTGAATATACCCGTTCTGGCTGTATCATCAGGATATCAAAATGTAGCTCCAGAAGATATTGACCGAATTATTGTAACACCTATTGAAGGAGCTGTTGCTGCAATAGAAGGCATTGAAAGTCTCGAAGCACGTGTAAGCAGGGGGAATGCTTTTGTAATTCTCAGATTATACGAAGGAACTGATATCCGAAAAACTGAGCTAAAAGTTCAAAAAGCTATTGATCAGATTAGAGATGACTTACCTGAACAAGCTCAGGAACCTACCATCTTCCAATTCGATCCCGAGAACCGGCCTATAATGCAACTTAGTATCAGCTCTGGATTAAAAGGATTAGATGAACTGAGGAACCTTGCTATCGATGTTGTTGAACCAAATCTTGAACGTATTGTTGGACTAGCCTCAGCAGATACCAGAGGTGGTTTAGAACGACGTATCTATGTTGATGTCTCTCCAATGCAATTGGCACAACACAACATTGTTCCTCAGGAAATTGAAAACGCTATACGAAACAATAATACCCAGCTACCTATGGGTAATGTTATAGCTCAGAACATCAGCTACAGCGTAAGAGCTGAGTCGATGTACGAGACCGTTGACCAAATCAAGAAAACAATAATTAAAGTTTCTGATAATGGTGTTCCAATCCGAGTAGAGGATGTTGCAGACGTTTCAGATGGATTTACAGAAGTAACCAGCCTTGTTAATGTAAACGGTAATAACAGTGTATCCATCGAAGTTCAAAAAAATTCTGATGCTAATACCCTTGATGTCGTAAATTCTGTAAAACTAGTTGTTCCTGAAATAAATGAAATTTTACCTCCCGGAGTTGAGCTCAGAATCCTTTCTGATGAAGGTCGTGCCATCGACGATTCAATCAACAACCTTGCGCAATCTTCTCTTTTTGCTCTAATAGTGGTTGTATTGGTCATCCTCGTTTTTATGGGTGGATGGAGAATTTCCCTTGTAGTCGCACTTTCAATACCGGTTTCTATTGCTGCATGTTTTGCTGTTATGTACGCTGCAGATTTGACACTCAACATTTTTACCATCTCAGCCCTAGCTCTTGCTATCGGTTTACTAGTGGATAATGGAATTGTAGTTACAGAAAGTATTGCCAGGAAGATGGAAGACGGTATGAAGCGATACCAAGCTGCACTTACCGGAACAAACGAAGTAATAGGTCCACTTCTCGGATCAACACTGACCACATTAGGTGTCTTTATCCCTATCACTTTAATTAGTGGGATTCAGGGAGTGTTTTTCAAGGAATTTGCACTTACCATCAGTTTTGCAATCGCCATTTCATTTATTTCTTCGATTGTACTGGTCCCTGTTATGGCCATCCTTTTACTAGATCGGGATCAATTCAACAAAAGAAGTTTTATGTTCACCGCTCTTCACAAACTGGAAGGTGGATATGGATTTATTCTGCAATGGCTTTTGAGACACAAATGGATTCCTACTTTAGCATTATTTGGTATTGTTGCGGGTACTGTATTCATGTATCAAAACATCAACAAAGAAGGGTTCCCGGAAACGGATTCAGGTGAAATTGATGTGGACATAACATTACAGGAAGGAACCAAACTAATACGTACTGTAGAAGTAATGGAGCAGTTTGAAGCTCAACTTCTTGAAAAACCTGAGATTGAAACACTGATCTCATCTATAGGTCGAAGCCGATGGACTCAACAGTCCAACCGTGGAAGCTTTACTTTACAGCTTGTTCCTGTTGAAGAACGTGAAATTACAAGTAGTGAATTAGCAGCCAATTTAAGACAGGAATTGATTGCTCCGGGAGTTTTTGTTCGAGCTTCTGTTGAAGGTGGGGGAATCCGATTTGGAGGGCGGGGCTTTAGATCCGGAGGTGGTTCTGTTCGATTAAGTCTTATTGGTCCTGAAATGTCCGAGTTGCTTCGAATTTCGAAACAAATTGAAGATAAATTTCTTGAAGACCCAAATATCATCTCTGTTGATAATGGAAGAACAGATCCAACACCTGAGCTACAGTTTATTGTAGATCGTAATCGGGTTGGCATGATGAATGCAGGAATTAGCCAGGTTGCAGGTAATCTACGAACCCAGACATTAGGTAATCAGGCAGGTTATTTCAGAGTTGAAGGAAGAGAAATTCCAATCGAAGTACGAACAGCAAAAACAGCACTTAAATCCAGAGAAGATTTGTTTGATCTGGAAGTTCTTCAATATGAAGACCAGCGAATACCCGTAGTCGCTGTTGGTGAATTCCAGGAAACTAAAGGAGTAGATTCTTATTCCAAAAGAGACCGTGAAATTCTGTTAGATGTAAGTATTCAATTTAATGGAGACGCAAATGTATACCGTGGGCTTATCACTGATTTTATCAGTAACGAGGTAATTATACCGGATGGATATAGATACGAATTTACAGGAGCAAGTCAGGAAGCACAGGAAGGAGCTCGTCAATTCTTATTTGCCGGTTTGGCCGCATTGATATTGATGTTCATGATTATGGCTTCTCTGTTTGAAAATTTCAGAGATCCATTTGTCATCTGGTTATGTATTCCAATGGCTTTATTTGGCGCGCTTGCAGGATTAATGATTTTGGGAACACCGTTAAGTACAACAGGAAATATTGGTCTGTTTATGTTGGTTGGAATTATTGTAAACAATGGAATCGTACTTGTGGATTATATGCACTTGAGAACCCGTGGAATAGGTTTTGACATAAGTAAAAATTCAGACTTTATGAGCGCTATTCTGGAAGCATGTAAGCGAAGGATGAGACCTGTTTTATTAACAGCTATCACAACTATCTGTTCAATGATTCCACTTTCATTGGAACTTGGAGCGGGAGCTGAAATCTGGTCGCCTTTAGCTAAGACAGTAATTGGTGGTCTTTTATTTGGTGTTATCTTTACTTTGTTTATTACACCGGCAATTTCTGTAGGATTTAAGCAGGTTATAGTTTGGATCTCAGGTTTATTTAAACGATCCGAAAAACAAGTTCTTCAAACGGCTTCCTAAATGTATTTTAACGTTCGCCTATGGTATTTGGAATGCGTTTTAATTATTCTTGTTAATAATAGTACAATGAAAGAAAAAAGGAATATGTCATGAGTAAATCAGGAAATTTTTTAGCCGGACTTATTACAGGAGCTATGGCTGGTACGGTATTAGCGCTTCTTTATGCTCCGGATACAGGAAAAAATACAAGAGACCGACTTTCTTACCGACTTAGTAACTATAGAGACGAGCTTACTGATCTGATCAGTGAACTTAGAAAGGAAAAGCAAAAGCTTATTTCCGAAGCTAAGGAAAAAGGCGAAAAAGTAGTGGTAGAAGCAAAAGAAAAGGCTGAGGATCTTATCAAAGAAGCCGAAGACTTATTAGCTTCTATTGACACTGTTCACGAAAACTAATATAAAGAAACAGATTAGCTGTCTTTGTTTTCTTTTGTGAGATCATAGATTTTGTTAAACAGAGCAGTATCTATTTCTACTTCTGCCTGATCTCGTATCTCATTCAGTTCATCACTGATATATTTATAGACTTTATATCTTCTTTGAATCAGTGAGTTAATACCTGAATTACCGGTTTCTCTTATATCTCTTTTAACCACATTCAGAATTAACCAGCCCTCATCTTCAAAGAACGCAATTACCGGAGTGTCGATAATCCCTTTTCTCAATAGACTAAATTTTGGATCGGTATCCGGAAGATCCTGAATTGAAAACTCCTTAAAGCTTGGATCCTTTTCTGGTACAAGTGACCCGCTTTCCATCTCAGCTTTAGCTTTTAAACCTCCATTAACATCAGAAATTGAAAATTGCCAGTATTCTACATCCATTGCCAATTCCCGGTTACCAATAAACCTCTGCTTTACTTCTTCCGGAATTTCAACCCTAGTTGTATCCCTGAGTGCTTGTCTTGTAAGATCTCTTTGATAAAGCTCTGATAGAACCTGATAACCTTTATATTTAACTTCTTCTTTTACCCTTTCATCTTCCTGATAGCCTTCTTCTGATGCCATCATATAGAACACTTCATTCCGAATCCCCCGACCAACAGAAGTTCCTATTCTGGCTTTTGATTCTGCATAAGAAAGATACGGAAGCCATTTCAAGTAATCATCAAATGTAAAATCTACCCGTTCACCTTTATAAATAAATGATCCCAATATAGTTGCTCCATCCATTGCAGACTGCAGCTGTCTGAAATCTGAATCCTGCCAGTTATCAGACTGTTGTTCGTTTTGATTCGAATTGTTAACAATGTTGTTTTGACCGAGTTGGTCGATTACTTGTTTGAGCTCGAATATATTATCCTCAGATACTTGAACTAGAAGAGAAGCCATTAATTCATTGACATATTCATTCGCTTCCAGTTCCTGATTCCTGAGTCTTACCTGACTACCTATTCCCGATTTTCTTGTTTGATAATCGCTCTCTGTAAGAATTGTGGGTATTTCCAAATATTCAACCAATACGATATGAAATCCAAAATTTGATTTAACCGGCTTTGAGAATTCCCCTTGATTAGTTGAAAATGCGGCTTCTGCAAATGCATCATCCACTGAATAATATCCGATAGGACCTATATAGCCTGCAAGTGAATCATAAGCAGGCGTTTTAAATAGTTCATTCGCTAAATCAACAAAACTCTCACCTTTTAATAATCGATTATAGTATTGCTCAATTTCATTTCTATCCCTTGAGTATAAATGTCTTACATAAGCTTTTCTTTTCGATTTAGCATAAGCAAGTCGAACTTCCTCATCAGTTGCGGGCTCTAACCGTTCGTCCATTTGGTCAATAAAATAAAAATCAACCATAGCCTTTCTTTGGGCAAAAGTTATTGTCCTTTGATAAGTAGGATGATCTAAAAAACCAGAATCAGCGGCTTTCTTTGCAAGCAGGACTTCATCCTGAAACTGGTTTAAAAAAGCATAACGCTCTTTCTTCGTATCGTTTCTACCGGTTTGAATAAGGTGACGAACATACTTTGCTTCAAAAATTTCAACATTAACCCGTTCACCTTCTATTTCTGTAATAATATCCTGGTCAGTGCTCGTCTCTTTGGAACAGCCTGAAATAGCTACTAAAAAAAATAAACCTATGATAAATAAGAAAGGCTGCTTATTAAACAAGCAGCCTTTGATAAACTCTATGTGAAAAATCATTTAAAAGAATAGCTTTAAATCTACAATAGTGGTTTGTCCTAAATATTCATAAGGAACCTGGGCAAAATCTACTCCAATTGCAAGACCTGATGCAGTCTTAAGAACAAATCCGGCACCGTAAGTTATATGTGAATCTACTTTATCTCCTAAAAGTAAATCTTTATATCCTCCTCGAACATGAAATTTAACAGTATTACTGATGTAGCTGAATTCACTTCCCGAATCTACGTTTAAATCATTATCACTTGTTTGTTGAGCTTCAGAAAGGATCAACCATTTCATGTTATCCTGCTCTACAATAGGTAAAGAAACACCGGCCTTGAAAGACAGAGGTAAATCCCATCGATCCATATTGACTCTACCCAATATGTTTCCATTATCCCCTTCGCTGGTCTCATCAATATCAATAAAGTATTCTGAATTGATACCGTCCATCTGCATCTGTCCCCCGAAGTTACTTATCGAAGCACCAATCGTAAGTCCATTCAGATACTCTGTTTTGAGGATAAAACCAAGATCTACAGCAAACGTTTCAGCATGCATATCATATATTCGTTGCTGAATAAATTTTGCGGTCCCACCGAAATGAAATGATTCAGTAAGGTTTTGGGCATATGTAACTCCAATACTTAAATCGTTAGCTCCATATGTAGCACCAGTACCTTCCTGAAGTTCTACGGTTCTTATTTTTTGTCTTCCATAGTCAACATAGTTTATATGAAAACCAAAGTTCTTACCTGATCCCTCACTTAATGGAAGTACCAGTCCTGCACCATACACATCCACGTCTACAAAAAGTTGATTTATGCTAAAGAAACCAGAACTTCCTGTTTCTCCTCTGTTTTCTATGGAAATTGCTGCCGGATTCCAGAAAAGAGCTTCAGCTCCAGAAGTGTTAACTGTATTAGCATGTCCAAGGGCCTGACCTTTTGCGCCAACTCCCATTGTTAAAAAAGGAGCGGCAGAAGTTCCAACCCTACTTTGAGCTAAAATTTGTGACGTGCCGATTACTGCAATCAGAACAACCAACGTACATGCTTTTTTGGAGGTTTTTAAGATGTATTTCATTAGATCCATTATTTAATGATTGCAAATTTACCGGTGAACTCACCAATTTTTGTAATGCTTCCATCCTCATGTTCAAATCTACCCTCTACATGATAGAAATAAACACCGTAAGCAACGTCTTCATTATTATCTGATAGTAAATCCCATCCAGCAGAGCCATCATTAAAGGCACCTTCATGCTCAATAGTTTTTATCAATTCTCCTCTAATATTAAAGATTCGAATAGTACAGAGTCTGGGAAGGTTAAAAAATTCAACCCTTCTTTCTCCTCTACCAATTGACGCTGAACGTCTTTCCCATGAAGCTGTCCCTACATATGGATCTGGAGCAACATAGATATCTTTTAATTCTGCTGTTGCTAAAGAATCACTTACAGATCCTTTTTGCACACTAAATAGGAACGTGTCTCCACTTCTGAATTCTCTTGTGTTAGAGACATAAATGATTTCGCCCGGATCCGGTGCATCATTACCATCAGGGTCTATCGTGATAGTATATCGGTATGTGTATACGTTTGAATTTGTCTCCTCTGCGAGAACAAGCTGATCACCAGGAGTTAAAGACTCTGATTCATCCGTATCTAATAAGAAGAGTTCTGCAGGTACCCCTTTAGTAACGTTTCTTGCAAATACAGGCATATCTGCACGTTCAAAATCAGAACCAAATAAACGAGGAGGTGTATATACCGAATCAGCAGGATCAACAAAAAGGAGCTCAAAATCACTATCAGTTTTTCCAAAACCTTCGCTTTCTCCACCTAATAACGGAAGTATGAATAGTTCCCAATCTGTAGATATTCCATCTAAATCATTCGGGTCCTGAGAGTACATTTCATTTTCAGTTCCTGCATTAGACCGATAACCCGTTCTGGTTAAATCAAGATCTGCTGGTACCGAATTATTCATATCAACTGTAAATCCATCTATTACTTTTGTAGTAGTTGAAAATGAAGTTGTATCAATCAAAATACTATCTCCGGAAGCTGTCTTCAGAACCAGGGAATAACTTTCCGTGTAACGGGCATCTCCAAACTCTGGTGGTGCTGCACTATCAGTAAACTGAATTTCATAGATATGTTCATCTATTAACAGATCTTCATTTATGATGTTCACTAACGCAGATCCTGTTCCTATACCTGTGGTTACAGAACTTAAATCAGAAGATGAACCTCCGGATATAAAACCTGCTGGTGGAGTTGTTGGAACAACCGCTGCAGTATTTGGTGAAGTTCCGGAAACCAGACCTTGTGTATTAACAGTTATTCTAAATGGACTTTCCTGAGGGTCTATACCAGGTGTATCACCATCGCCTTCAATACCTCTATCATATGAATTAATGGCATAGTAATACGTCTTTCCATTAATCACATCATTATCAATATATGAAAATGCTAATCCGGTATTGGAACCTAAATTGTATACGGCATCACCTTCCAAAACCGGAACACTGCCACTTATATCGTTATCCAGATCCCATTGTGCTATTGGTTCATAGAAAACAGGAGTTCCATTAACATCAGATATAGTTCGTACATCATTAAAAATATTATTCGTAGAGCGATACAACTTGAAGCCTTCAAAGTCGAATCCCTCATTTACATCCGGAGTCGAAGGATCATCCCCGATGAAGCGATCATAACTTTGTAGTGCTATATCATCCCATGAAAGTACAACTCTATTATCAGATGCAACCGCTGTCAGGTTGGGTGTTAATGGTGGTTGAGCAAAGTTATAATCTGCGTTATATATCCTTTGCACTGTTCTTCTGTTTTTAAAGAAGTCTTGCTCATCATCACCAAAAATCCATGCAGTAGAGAAAAAGTCAGTAGATCTTTCTGTTGATTCTTCATTGGCTAATTCTACAACACCTGATACAAATAAGATAAAAGGTTCTTCATCTGCTAAAGGGCTAACTAATGGTGGCTGATCCGGATCATCAAAAAGATTTTCTTCTATTTTAGACCACAACCAGGTATCGTCTCTTAAGTTATCGCCCGATTCGTACTCAGGACGAGTTCCTAAATCAAATCCTGTTAAACCAATCTGATCTGATTCATCAACATCAATTTGGTTATAGTTAGGTTCTCCGTCTGTTGGAATACCATCCCCTTCACCTTCGTCCGGTCCTGGATATCCAAAATCAAAGTTCCCAAGACCATCACGTCCGACATCATTATTTAAAACTTCTCCTTCGTCCCAAATTCCATTATTATTATCATCTCCAAAACCTATCCAATCCAGATTTTCATCCGTTGTATACCATAGACCTGCTTCGTAAGCAGGTCGGTCTTCAATTGCCTCCTCATAGAATTCTGCGAAATCATCCCGGTTATAATTCGCATCTACATAGGCATCAATTTCTGCCTGGGAACTAAGAACCAGATAATTGTTATCAAATCTAGACTCATCAACAATACCATCGGAATCATCATCAATAAGGTTTAAATCATTCGCAGGTGACTCAAGAAATGCGAATCCGGTATAACCTAAACTATAACGCGTTTGTCCATCACGTGTCGGTTCACCAATTCCATCTCTATCCCAACCATACACAACGTCAAGTAATGGATCGAAGTTTGCATTATCATCTGCTTCTTCAAATCCCAGACCATAATCCACAATTTGTGCAAAATATAAACTGTCTTGTTTGTAATCTCCTTTATTGGTGATTCTGTAGATTAGAAAGGCCGTATCTTCAGCAAGTACATTTGCCCACTGAAAAATCCGTACCTGCATTTGCATGGCTAACCCACCAATAGTTGAATCTACATCACTTGGATGATACACCCCAAATTCACTATGTGGACCCGCTTCTTCAATACCAAAAGCATATTCTAAATCGGAAAAGTCATCCATCACATAAAAGGATTCAAGATCAGCACTTGCAAAACGACCATCTCTACCATTCCATGTACCTGGCCAACCCGGATCTTGTTCTCCCAGACGATCCGGCCAAAATTCAGGCCAGGAAGTATTATCGTTAGATAAGGCTGGTACCGGTTCTGCTTGTAATAGATCATTTAATCTATCCCGGTTATTAAACCCTGGTAATGGAAGCCAACCATAAATATCTCCTGTTCTTGGGCTTTGTCTCAAGCCAGCTTGACGATAATTAATACTTAACGGATTTAAAATAGTGTCTGTAGTAGCCGTAAAAAATGGGGCTACTTCAGCAGAAGTTCTGTTACCTAATACTTTTCCAACAACAAGAACCCCAACCCCATCAATATGCCTTCCACCAATATCACGAGGCCAAACCCCCCAAGGAAAATCATCCCATCTGGAAAGCTCACCATGATTTCGAAAGTTTGTTTGAATAAGGTTACCGTCTAAAATTCCTCTGGCAATAGAGTTTTCTACTCCACGATATATTACTCCATTTGCAGAATCAGGAATTGATTGAGCGTTTACACTGCTTACCAGCAGAATTGAAGCTAGTAATGATAATGTTTTGGTTAAATTCCGCATGTAAATATTCTTTGTACTAAACATCTTAATTAAAATTTAAAACTTAGTCCGACTCTTACCGTTCTTGGAGCACCAACACTTTGTGGATTCAAAAACCATTCAGTAAGAGTATTCAATCCTCCTGGTTGAGCATTCTGATCTATTCTTCTATTTAATTCACCTGATTCAGTTGCTAAACCGGTATCATTGAAAACGCCGAATTCAGGTGTAGAATCGAAAACATTATTTACTTGTAAGAAGATCTCCACATCCTGTTCAATAACCGGAGGCTTATAGAATACACGAGCATTAGAATTAAACCAAGGTGGAGTATCTTCATTATTAGGAATAGTGGACTGTCTGAAGTTCCTTAATGAAGTATATGGACTACCAGACTGCAACGTATTTATAAATGAAAGTGTAAGACCATATGGACTATTCCAGGTAATGGTATTGTTTAAAACATTTCTTCTATCCCAATCTAAACGATTCAACTTAATCACAGGATCTTGCCCCTCTAACGCTCTCTGTAACGTTTCTTGAGGATTAGATGCAGATCCATTAGCGAACTGATAGGTATAATCTAGTGTCCAGCTTACCGGACCGCCTCCTCGTTGATATAATGATAGGGTAAACCCTTTTACTGTCCCATAATCAAGGTTTACTAGTTGAGCTGTATATTGACCATTAAAATTTCTAAAAAATTCTAGTCCGGATAAATTTCTTATGTCCTTAGAATAGAGTGTTAAGTCCATTCCTAAGGTTTCCGTTAAACCTTGCTGTAATCCTACTTCAAAAGAGAGAGTCCGCTCTGGTTTCAAAGAAGCATTCCCATAAGTAATACTGGCATTTGCCGGATTGGCTTCAAATTCATTATTTGTATACAGAAGATTTAACTGAGGCGTTTGAAAAAATAAACCTGCTGAAAATCTCATAACTCCGGTTTCTGAGATAGGAAAAGCTATCCCTAATCTTGGGCTTAATTGGAAAGTATCTTCAGCTTTGGTTCGATTAGAAATTGAATCCCCTTCAGCCTCAGTACTAACATCCGCTATTCTATCAAACTGACCTTGAGAAATATCTCTTACTACAACAAAATCAGGTTCAAAATAATCAGCGCGTAATCCAGCATTTACAATCAAATTATCAAACTCAAGTTTTACCTGAGAGTAAGCTGCAGCTTCATAGGGATTGACTTCCAGTGAAGAGTTTGCATAGATATTATTGGATCTTACCGCAGGCTGATTACCGGTCTTCGTAATTCCATAACCCTCGTTATCCAAACTGTGGAATCTTGCTGAAATTCCGGATTTAAAAAGTACGGTATTGTTTATTTGAGAAGTGAAGTCTGTTACAATAGTATGAGTTTTAGTAACACTGATTCCCGAATTCAAATAATTCCCTCCGACATTGAAGGCGAATTGTCCTTCCTGAGCTTCAAAATTTGGATTAACATATCGTTGATCTAATTCCCCTGTTGCAGTAGCGTCACTGTATAAATAGCTTTCCCCACTATCATATA
Source organism: Balneolaceae bacterium (assembly GCA_017795005.1). Lineage (GTDB taxonomy): Bacteria > Bacteroidota > Rhodothermia > Balneolales > Balneolaceae > RHLJ01. The sequence continues at coordinate 3,547,668 of CP051242.1, forward strand.
AGTAACTATAAGAGAAGTTAGCAAATGAGTTTTGACCGATAGAATATCTTAAACCAAGTATATGGTTCTGTGATAAATTGTAGTAATTATTTATTCCATCTGGTACATATTTATAACTATGATCATAATTACTACCATCCTGTTGTTGAAGGAATAAATTATAATCTAATTTAAATCTGCTGTTAATTTCGTATACAAAAGAGGTATTCAAAGAATAACGATCGTAATAATTAAGTCCTTGTAATTCGCCACTACCAGTCGATTGAAGCAACCAAGTTTCAGAACCTCCCGACCCAGTTAAGCCTGCTACAATAGAGTTGCCTTCAGTAAAAGAAAGTTGTTGATCGCTTGGCTTGAATAAGTCTCTACCTATTAAGTTACCAGGCTCAGAAACATATCTTAGAGTTGCCTGAATACTAAATTTATCTTTGATGATTGGACCACCTACTGAAAACTGAACATCCCTACTTCTAAAAGTTGAGTATGCTTCGGTATATGAAATTTTTTCATTCACAAAATCATCGATTGTGAGCCTCTCACCAAGCTCTGTAGGTCCACTGGTTCTACGCACCATTTCTAATTCTCTATTACTATATACTGTACCTACGTAACCTAGAAAATTTGCGGTCCACTCATTTGAAACACCTTTTGTTACAATATTTACAACACCACTAAGTGCCTGTCCATATTCTGCATTAAAAACCCCGCTAATAACTTCAAGACTGGAAACCATGTTTTGTTCAACTTCGAATGCAGCATTGTTATTAAACGCATTATTTATTGGAACACCATTTACAAGATATGCAACCTCACCAATTCTTCCCCCTCTAAAGTGACCATCTACAACACCCGCTTGTTGATTTACTGCTTCATTTAAACTAACAATTGGTAAGTCTTCTAATTGTTCTGAACTTACATATGCAGTAGTAGTTGTTCTATCTTTTTCAACAATTGGTCGTTCGGCAGTAACTACAATTTCCTGCCCTTCTATAACTTCTTCTCTTAATGTGACATCTATTTCAGTAGTTCGGTCAAGACGAACTACTACTTCTTCAACTCTTGTAGTAGCGAACCCAATATATCTAAAAACCAATACAAAGGTACCTGCCTCAAGATTTATTATGGAATACTCCCCATTCAAATCAGTTAATACACCTCGTGTTGTACCTTCAATTAGAACCTGGACACCAATTAATGGCTCCCCTGATTCATCTAGAACTGTACCACTTACCTTACCTTTAGATTGGGCAAATACAGTTGAACTGGTGATCAGAATTAGTAAAAGTGAGGGGAGTGCAAACTTCGATAAGAATAGTTTGATCATGGCTAAAAATATTTAAAAATCGGACACAGTCTTACGACTGTGCCCGACATAGTATTTATATAAGTAGTCAGTGTATGAAGCTTATTTGATAAGCATCATTTTTCTGGACTGAGTAAATGATTCTGTACTAATACGATATACGTACATTCCAGAAGCAAGACTTGAAGCATCAAACTTCTGAGAATGTGCTCCTGCGCTCAACTTCTCGTTTTGAAGAAGTGTAGCCACTTTCTGACCAAGCAGATTGTATACTTCTAAAGTAACATTGCTTGTCGTTCCAAGTCGGAATGAAATATTCGTAGTAGGGTTGAATGGATTCGGATAGTTTTGATTTAACTCAAATGTGAATGGCTTAGAAATTCCATCATCTTCATTCGAGTTTGGAACTGCATCAGCTCCAACCAAAGCTACTGTTTCCCATCTGGCAGGAGTATTCCACCAATCATCCTGTCCACCTTTCGTGGACCAACCCACCTGAGTGTCTCTGGTGGTAGCATCTGCATCATTGATCGTCCAGTTAAATGGAACTGTTGTTACTTCATCGCCAGTTGGGAAATCAAAATCTACTGATTCAGTATTAACTACTGAGAAGGCATTTGTGTTTGCTATAGAAAGCAATCTGTACCCTCCAGTAACTGATTCTCCAATAGTAGCTGAGTTGTTAATATCGCCGTTGAATGCACCACCATTGGCGTGCATGTAAGCTGCGGTATCGACTCTGAGACCAGCACGCATCTGGTAATCAGGCTCTTCACCTTGTTCGAAATTCTCGTGATCAGATCCATTGATAAATGAAGCAGGAGAATAAGCACCAATACCAATTTCCCAACTATCATAATTCCACCCACCTTCACCAGCTGTAGTTCTAGGTGTTGGAACTAATATATCGTCGGTGATTTCTGCATAGATTACCATATAAGCAGATGCAGCATTGAAACCAACCCACATTTTTCCAGAGATGTCAGCGTCATTATCGCCACCAGATCCGTTTTCAATAATTTTTCTACCGCTTGCTTCGCTAATTTCGAATGGTTGATATCCATCTGGAAATAATGCTGCAAGAGCTGACGCTTCCGGAACTACACCATCATCAATAGCATCAAAGACTGTATCTAATTGATCGTCTGAAAGCTCAACAATGTAGTTAGCTGCTGCTGTCATACCTGTTTCAATCGAACTTACAGTGATGTCACTTTCAGTACCATTTGCTGTTTTAGCCACAAGCCCGTAATGCGCTGTAAAGTTAGTAGCTAGTGATGGGTGAGGTGCAGTTGTAGAATGCTGGAATGTTAACCCTGCATCAACTGAGAATGTACCTACAGAAGATGCACCATCAGTTGAGGTAAACGCAGAATCCGCAAAGTATACTTCATATTCAGAAACACCAGATTGAGCACTAGCTGTAAGTGTAACAACACCGTCCATGGTAGTTAAACCAAAAGTAGGAGCATCCGGAGCAACCTCACGCACTCTTCTAACAATTACATTATCAAACCAAACAGGGGAATCATCTGCAGAAACCTCAAAACCTATCTTCATTGATGGAAAGTTTCGTGTTACATCAATATTTAAAGAGTAGGTCTGCATAGAATCATCAAGTACTACTTGTGGAGCAAAATTCGTCCAATCTGCACCACCACCAATATCAGAGCCATTATTACCAAAAAATACTTGAATTGTTTTTTCAGCCACATTTGTTCTCGCTTCAAACTCCATTAGGTATGGACCAGCATAAATAGAATCAAGCTGAACAGTATCTAACACTTGATACCATTGAATATCATAACTATTAACTAAGTTAGCCATGTCATCAATTTTTAACTCTCCATTTTCGGCAGTGAACGTAGCAGAAGCACCACTTACAACCTGATCCCAAGCAGTACTTAGAGAATCTTCACCAATAACCAATTCTCCATCATACAGAAGGTTATCATCTACTCTTCTTAATGTAATGTTATCAAAGAATACATCTTGAGCATCATGATTCACTTCAAAAGCAAATTTCATATTTGACCAAGTTTGAGTGATGTTTGTTTTAAGAGTAAATGTAGTATCTGTAGTAAATGACCAGTTCTCACTCCAATATCTCGCCCAATCTCCTCCGTTTTCCCCTAAGAAAACGTGAAAGGTCTTGGTTGAATCAGTTGTTGTCCGGGCGTCAAAAGTAAGCTCCCACTCTCCACCTCTTGAAAGCTCAGCGATCTGAGCAGCACTTAATTCTTGTACCAACTGTACATCCCAGGAGTTACCATCTCCTGTTAGACCTGTTATGGCAGCTTCATTATTAGTGATTTCTACAGCTCCCGGGCCGGAATCAATAATACTACTCCAATTAGGTGCAAGGGTACCGACAGTGAAATCGCCATCAATAATGACATTATCGCTGTACAAAGTATTCTGAGCTGAAACTGTTGTTCCAATACTCATCATTAATAGCATCACAAATGAAAGTGAAGCCACATTTCTGATTGTAGCTTTAATCATGTTCTATCCTAAATTTGTTAATTTTTATTTAATGGTCTTTTAACATTTTGGACATGTTATACAACAATTCCAATCTGAAATACCATCTACCTATTTTATAGAAACCCTTCCAAAGAAACAAAAAAAAAAGACATTTTTTTCAATGTCGTGAGAAATTTTCCCACAAACACACTAAAACAGCTCTATGGTACCAATAAAAAAGCGCTCTCATGAAATTTTTTGGGAAATCCTGCAAATAAATACCCTGTAAGCGCTTCTTTTTATGAAAAAATTATTTATTTTTATAAGAAAATTTCTCACCATTGTGAGTAATTCTCTACCTTGTTCAACAAAATGATCAAAGCAACTTTACACGATATTGCTGAAAAAACCGGGCTTTCCGTTTCAACGGTATCACGTATACTTCGCGGAGAATCAAAAACCAGCGCCGAAAATGTTAAACTGACAATTAAGGTTGCCCAAGAGATTAATTACCCAATTAATACCAGGGTGTTAAACGGTAAGTATAGCTATAAGAAAAAAACTCAAATAGCACTCATTACCTCTTTTTATCCGGATGAATTTTACTCTAACTTTTACCATGGATTTAATGAAGCAGGTATTGAGTTTAATACTAATCTTTCACTTCATTCTATAAATCCAGAGGAATTCGACCTAGCTGAGTTTATTACCGAGCTAAGTTATAATTCAATAGATGCTGCTATCTTATTTTTACCTACATTTCAGGAGATTGATTACGAAAGTTTGCTTGAAAAAATCCCACAGGATTTTGCTATAATTTCTGCAGCTCCTCTTTTCAATCCTGTATTAGACACCATTACTTTTGATTCTTATAGAGGAGGATATATAGTTGCCAAACATTTTTATGATCGGAAATATTTTGATGTCGGTATCATAACAGGACCTAACAATAAAAATGAAGCATTACTTAGAAAAAATGGTTTTCTGGATTTTATTAATCAAAAAAAAGACCTGAATCTTGTGTGGCAATTTGAAGGCGACTATAGTCTGGATTCCGGAAAAATGGCCTTTGAAGCATACTCAAAATTGAAGGACAAACCCCGTGCGATATTTACAAGTAATGACTATATGTGTCTCGGATTTCTGGAACAAGCTTCAAAACACGGGGTAAAAGTCCCCGATGAAATTGCTGTTGTAGGTTATGATGACCTTCCCATCTGTAACTATATCTATCCAGCAGTCACATCTGTTCATACCAATTATAAAATGCTTGCCCAGAAGACTTTCAGTGTATTAATCGAAAAAATGGAATCTTCCGATTCACATAGTGGTATTTTAAGTGTTATACCTGTGTCGCTATCTGTGAGAAATTCCAGCTGATCAACATTAGTAAGAATAACTAATTTGACCCCTGGGACCTGGATTGTATAAATCGATTATAATAAGCCCCGGCCTTTGCGGTATCCCCTTTTAAAATATGGTAGCGGGCCAGATTATAAAATAGTACCGGAGCATTAGACCCTAAGCGCTCACTTTCATCAAGCCAATATTTTGCTTTATCGAGTTCATTATTTATTAAATATACAGATGAGATCACATCCATATATCTTGGATCATTCAGACCATCATTTAAAGCCTGGAGGATCATACCTGCCAAATATATATCTGCTTTTCTATTATTTACCGAATACTCAATCCCTCTTTCCACCAAGGTTATTGAATTTAGTTGCCATTTTAGCAGATCAAAATAGTGGGTTAAAACAGCTATGGTGTCATTTTTTGCTCTAGAGACATTTATTATTTCTGTTAATGCTTTTGGTACTTCTTCCTGATTTCTGGCAGTAGCCGAAGCTAATGAATCAATATAAGATGCGTTTTGATAGCCGTTAAAAATCCTTTCAAATTGTGCAAGTTCCTCACTCTGACTAAGCCCCTTTTGAAATGGATAACCAACCAGAAGTCTGGATATAGACGTATTTGCATATACTTCTTCAAACCGACTTATTGTTTTTGGTGTGTCAAAGTTTGTTGGATTATAAGCGTCTTCGATTGTTTTTAGCTTAACAATTTCTTCAAAAAACAAATCTGCAATCAGATCATGCCCAATCCAGTTTGGGTGTAAATGGTCTATGAATAGTGACTCATCTTCAATTCCACTTTCAGAGTGTCTTCTTAACATCTCCTGAACATCAACTAAATTAGTGCTTGAGTTCTCTGTCAGGTCTTTAATAATTTCATTTATTCCCATTGGAGCGCGAAACCTGATTACATCCAGTTCTTTTGCCGTTATATATTCTTTTAATGCTAAGTCCTTTTGACCAGATTCAAATAGTTCTTCGGCCTTGCTATAGGAGTCCAATGAGAGTTCGTTTTCACCAAGTGGATTCTGGTCTTTTAAATTAGACGCCACTGTACCAATAAATATGGGGATGTTTTCCTTTTCATATAAATGAATTACATCCTCGATATTATTTTCAAATTGATCGAGGCCTTTTTTAAATATTTCACTATTTAATCCGATGTCAGATTCTCTAACCACTTTAGCCATAAGTGTTCTTCTGTCCCCACTACCTCCTGAATCAGGTTTCAAAACCTGCTCTATGAACTGGTACAGTCTCAGATCCTTCAACTTTAAAACCAGCCTCTTGATAACTATACTATTAACCATACCAAATTGTGTACTTCCAACTCCAAAAGAACCATAATATTCATTATGACCTGCATAAATAATAATTGCATCCGGTTCATAAGGAACTACTCGTTTTGATAAATCCCGGATTACATAGCTATTTACTGCAGTCATACCCAGGTTCACAACCTCTATATTAAGACCGTCAGTATTAAGGAGTAGTTTTTGTTCCAGTTTATCTGAAAAGCTGTAATAGAAGTTATATGGAAACCCCTGAGTTGATGAACCACCAAAAACAAAAATCCTAAAGGTGTTAGACTCTTTCACTTTTCTAAAAGCGTTAGAAGCTACTTTCGGTGTGAAAGCCGGGAAGTACCTTCCCATGAAAGAGGTATTTGTTACCAGAAAGTCCTCATCGTTCGGAGCTTCTACAAATAAATTCTGCTTCTCTTCTGCATAACCTCCGATTCGTAACCCTCCTTCTACAAGAGCGAGGATTAGGATTGGAAAAAGTAAGGTTAGGATCCAAAGAAATAATTTCTTTGAGGACGACTCCTGATGCATATTTTCTTTTAGTACCGCTTATTTATTATTAAAGAAAGAAACTTAGAAGAAGTAGCTACTTTTTCCAAACCATAATTCAATTCTTCTAAACTATCTCATCCTTGCTTTTCATCCGATCGATTCATAAATCAAACTAACTCAAATAAATTAACCGGCATGTCTTCACGAAAACAATTTCTCCAAAAAATAGGACTAAGTGCTGCTTCTGTTGCTCTTGGAAATTATTTTAATCTTGAAAAAACTGGTTCTCTGATTAGCGAATTAAATTCATTCGAAGGTTCTGCAAAGGAATTGGCAGCAAATGAAGCGTTTTGGTATCGAGTCCAACAAGCGTTTACAGTAGATCGAAGTATTATCAACTTGAATAATGGTGGTGTAAGTCCGTCTCCTGAGTTTGTTCAAGCTGCTATGAAAAAGCATCTGGACTTCTCCAATCAGGCTCCGGTCTATAATATGTGGAGAATATTGGAACCCAGAAGAGAAGGAGTTCGACAACGACTTGCCAGAATGTTTAATGTTGATTCAGAGGAAATTGCCCTAACAAGAAATGCATCTGAAAGTCTTCAAATATGCCAATTAGGAATAGACCTGACTGAAGGAGATGAAGTACTAACAACTTCTCATGATTATCCGAGAATGATTACCACATTCAAACAAAGAGAAAGAAGAGAAGGTATTGTGCTAAAACAGTTTGACCTGCCTGTCCCGGTTGAGGATGACGATAAGATTGTCGATTTATTCGAAAAAAATATCACTCCTAAAACCAAAATGATCCTGATGTGTCATATTGTAAATATCTCAGGTCAAATTTTACCAGTCAAAAAAGTTGTTCAGATGGCTCGAAAGAAAGGTATACCTGTTGTCGTAGATGGGGCACATGCATTCGCTCATTTTAGTTTTGATCATCATGATTTGGATTGTGATTACTATACAACCAGTTTGCATAAATGGCTTTTTGCACCACATGGTACAGGAATGTTATACGTGAAAAAAGATAAAATAAAAAGCTTGTGGCCATTAATGGCGGCCAATGAGACACAGGATGAGGATATACGAAAATATGAAGAGATTGGAACACATCCCGCCGCTAATTATTCAGCTATAGGTGAAGCCATCACTTTCCATGAAGGAATTGGGGCTGAACGAAAAGAAGCACGACTTAAATATCTTAATGATCTTTGGATTGACCAGCTAATTGCTGACCCGAAGGTTACCCTTCATACAAGCCGTAACCCAAAATATGCTTGTGGCATTGCAACAGTTGAGATTAAAGGAATAGAGCCAAATGAATTAAATAGTCGGTTATGGCAGAAGTACCGAATTATTACCACACCAATAAATCATTCCCAATTTAAAGGGATCCGTGTTACACCAAATGTATATACAACTCTGGAAGAAATAGGTCGCTTTACCGATGCTATGAAAGAGGAGATACAAAATGCTTAAATATATAAGCGCAACACTTCTAGCATCACTTCTTTTATTGAGTTGTACTAAAACCGCTCCAATACCATCAGAAAAAACAGTTATCCAAACTGATAAAGCGCCAGCTGTAATTGGCATTTACTCTCAGGGAATAAAAGTAGGGAATACGGTGTATGTATCCGGGCAGATTGGTTTGGTGCCGGAAACCAGGGAACTTTCTGGTGATGATCTTGAATCACAAACTCATCAAGCCATAAAAAATATTGAAGCTGTTCTTGAAGCAGTTGATTTTAGTTTACAAGATGTAGTAAGTGCTAATGTATTTCTGGACGATTTAAATGATTATCAGGCTTTTAATGAAATTTATGTAAAGTATTTTCCTATTGATCCCCCTTCCCGATTGGTTGTTGAGGCGGCACGAATTCCCCTTGATGCCAAAGTGGAGATTAAAGTTATCGCCGCAAAATAAAGACATAAAAAAAGCCCCCTCTGGAAACAAAGGGAGCTTTAAATTCAAAAGCAGTCCGGAGATTACTCTTCTCCTTCAGCCGGTTCAGTATCATCACCACCAAGGGCTTCAAATACTTTTGCAACTTCAGCGGTATCGCCTTCTTCCATGTCTTTCTTGGAGCCAACAATAATGTCATTGTACTCACGAAGACCAGTACCAGCAGGTACTTTATGTCCAACAACCACGTTTTCTTTAAGTCCACGCAGCCAGTCTTTCTTAGCTTCAATAGAAGCCTGAGTAAGAACTTTCGTTGTTTCCTGGAAGGAAGCAGCTGATAACCAACTTTCCGTAGAAAGTGCAGCTCTTGTGATACCAAGAAGAATCGGTTTAGAGATCGCAGGTTCTGCTTCTCTTGTTTGAAGTTCTTCTTTTCCATCTTTGATCAGTTCGTTGTTCACATCACGAACTTCACGTCGATCAAGAATGGTACCTTTCTTTAGCTCACTTCCACCTGCATCAGTGATTACAAACTTACCAATCAACTCATCGTTACGAACATTCACCTCAAAACGATCTACTTTATCGCCTTCAAGGAACATGGTATCGCCCGGATCAGTGATTTCTACTTTCTGCATCATGGTGCTTACGATAACCTCAATGTGCTTATCGTTGATTTTCACACCCTGAAGACGGTAAACTTCCTGAATCTCGTTCACCAAATACGACTGTACTGCGTATGGTCCAAGAATATTCAGAATGTCCTGTGCAGGAATAGTTCCGTCAGAAAGTGGCTGTCCAGCTTTCACGAAGTCGTTAGACTGAACAAGAATATGCTTGCTGAGTGAAATGAGGTATTTCTTCTCGTCAGTACCGTCTTTTGATTTAACGATTACTTCCTGAGACCCTCTCTTTCTTCCACCCATTTCCACAATACCGTCAATTTCAGATACTGCAGCAGGATCACTTGGAGATCGAGCTTCAAACAACTCGGTCACACGAGGAAGACCCGCAGTAATATCTTTCGATTTTGAAGTAGCACGTGGAATCTTGGCAATCACCTGACCAGAAGATACTTTTTCGCCATCATCTACAACGATGTGGGTATCAACCGGAAGTGTACTTTCTCTTAAGATGTCGCCCTTTCCTTTCACCACAAGTGTTGGAACCAGCGTACGATCTTTAGAATCTACAATTACTTTTTCACGGTGACCGGTTTGAGCATCGGTATCATCAGTAAAAGTTACACCTTCAATGATATCCTTGTACTCAAGTGTACCGTCAATTTCTGAGAAGATCAGGGCGTTATACGGATCCCATTTACAGAGCTGGGCTCCTTTTGGCACCATATCACCTTCTTCTACCATCATTTCACAACCATAAGGCACGTTGTAGCTGATTAGAACTTTACCTTCATCATCTACAATCTTCAATTCACCTGCACGGCTGAGAACTACACTATGTTCTTCTTCACCATCGTCATACACAACCACACGTACATTTTCGAATTCAACTTTACCATCGAATTTCGCTTTGTGTTGTGAGTCTGCTTCAAGGCGAGAAGCTGTACCACCAACGTGGAAAGTACGAAGTGTAAGCTGTGTACCAGGCTCACCAATCGATTGAGCAGCTATAACACCTACAGCCTCTCCTTTCTCAACAACTGTTCCACGAGCAAGGTCACGGCCATAACATTTAGCACATACACCACGTCCGGTTTCACAAGTTAATACAGAACGGATATCTACTTCTTCGATGGATGTTTCTGCGATTTTCTTAGCAACGTCTTCATCAATCATCTGGTTTGCTTCACAAATAAGCTCATCAGTGATTGGGTCAACGATATCATACAAAGAGAATCGACCAATGATACGATCTTCTAGACGCTCGATAATATCTTCGTTGTCTTTCAAAGCCGCCATTTTAATACCACGGAGGGTACCGCAATCTTCTTCCGTAATGATCACGTCCTGAGAAACATCGACAAGTCGACGAGTAAGGTAACCCGCATCGGCAGTTTTAAGAGCGGTATCGGCAAGACCTTTACGCGCACCGTGCGTAGAGATGAAGTACTCAAGTACCGTCAATCCTTCTTTGAAAGAAGAAAGAATCGGATTCTCAATAACCTCATTTCCTTGCTGCATGGAGCTCTTTTGAGGCTTAGCCATCAATCCACGCATACCACCAAGCTGACGGATCTGTTCTTTCGAACCTCTCGCACCAGAATCGGCCATCATAAATACCGGGTTAAATCCTTCTCTATCATCAGCGAGTGCCTGGAATAACGTTTCAGATACACGGTTTGTGGTGCTTGTCCACTTATCAATTACCTGGTTATAACGCTCGTTATCAGTAATGAAACCCATTTCGTAACGACCTTGAATGTCAGTCACTTCGTCTTTGGCTCCAGTGATTAAATTCGCTTTTGCATCCGGAATGATGATGTCTTCAAGAGAGAACGAAAGTCCACCAAGGGTAGCATTTTCGTATCCAATCTTTTTCATATCATCAAGGAACGCAGCTGTTCTGGCAGTTCCACATTTTCCATGGATATCACCAATAAGAATTCTAAGCTCTTTCTTCCCAAGTGTCTTGTTGATAAAGCCCATTTCTTCCGGAACGATCTCATTAAAGATCACACGACCAGTCGAAGTTTTAACAACTTCAGAAACAGTTTCACCTTCTTCGTTCTTGGTTTCAATTCGAACATTGATCTTCGCATGAACATCTAATCTGTCCTGATCAAAAGCAATGATTACTTCATCTGGAGATGCAAAGGTCTTACCTTCTCCACGCTGGCCACTTCTTGGCTTTGTGAGGTAATACAGACCTAAAATCATATCCTGAGAAGGAACTGCAATCGGTCCACCACTTGCAGGGCTCATGATGTTGTGCGAACCAAGCATCAATACAGATGCTTCAAGTACAGCATCATGGCTCAATGGTAAGTGAACGGCCATCTGGTCACCGTCAAAGTCAGCGTTAAACGCCGTACATGCTAACGGGTGAAGACGGATCGCTTTCTCCTCAATAAGTACCGGCTGGAATGCCTGGATACCTAAACGGTGAAGCGTCGGAGCACGGTTAAGCATTACAGGATGTCCATCAATAACATTTTCAAGAACTTCCCAAACTACCGCATCTCTGCGATCAACAACTTTCTTCGCACTTTTCACGGTTTTAACATAACCGCGCTCAATCAGGCGACGAATAATAAATGGTTTGTACAGCTCAACCGCCATTTCTTTAGGAAGACCACACTCATGCATTTTGAGCTCAGGTCCTACCACAATTACAGAACGTCCGGAATAGTCAACACGCTTACCAAGAAGGTTTTGACGGAAACGACCACTCTTTCCTTTCAGCATATCTGAAAGTGACTTCAATGGACGATTGTTGTTCCGTACTGCGTTTGATTTTCTCGAGTTGTCATACAGAGAGTCAACAGCTTCCTGCAACATGCGCTTCTCGTTACGGAGAATCACATCCGGAGCTTTAATGTCGATCAGTCTCTTAAGACGGTTGTTTCTGATAATAACACGACGGTACAGGTCATTTAAATCCGAAGTCGCAAAACGACCACCTTCTAAAGGTACTAGCGGACGTAATTCCGGTGGAATTACAGGAATCACACTTTGGCACATCCATTCTGGACGATTTTCAGTGTGTTGTGCCGCTGCACGGAATGACTCAATTACCTGAAGTCGCTTCAATTTCTTTTTCTTACGCATCTGTGAAGTTTCGTGCTTCACTTCATAGCGTAACTGGTATGCGAGTTCATCCAGATCAAGATCGGCGAGCATGGCAGCAAGTGCGTCTGCTCCTTCCTTCACGATAAATTTATCATCATCGTCATCATCGAGGTCATAGTTGTCCTCTGGAAGTTGATCCATGATGTCGTACTTCTCTTCTTCCGAAATTAAATCGCCTTTTGCATATCCCAAATCTCGGGCAAGACCCGGATTGATGATCACGAATGTTTCGTAATACACGATACGATCAAGGTTCTTTGAAGAAAGACCAAGAAGGTAAGCGATTTTGTTTGGCAGAGATTTGAAGTACCAGATGTGAACTACAGGCACAGTCAAAGTAATGTGTCCCATTCGCTCACGGCGAACTGCTTTTCTGGTTACCTCAACACCACAACGGTCACAGATAATACCTTTGTAACGGATACGCTTGTACTTACCGCAATGGCATTCGTAATCCTTAACCGGTCCGAAAATCTTTTCGCAGAAAAGACCGTCCATTTCCGGTTTAAAGGTTCTGTAGTTGATGGTCTCTGGTGTTAGTACTTCACCATGAGAGCGTGATAAAATAGTTTCAGCAGAAGCAAGGGATATTCCAATGCTTTTAAAGTCGTTCGTAACTGCTAATGTTTGTGTAATTGGCAAGGGTGTTTCCTCCGAATTTTATTAACAGTGATTAGTCTAAGTGGATTTCAAGACCGAGACCCATAAGCTCTCGTAGTAATACCTTGAATGATTCCGGAACGTCTCCATCAGGAAGGTTTTCACCTTTTACAATGGCTTCATAAACTTTGGAACGCCCTTTTACGTCATCACTTTTTACAGTGAGCATTTCTTTCAGGATGCTTGAAGCACCATATGCATACAGTGCCCATACCTCCATCTCACCGAGTCGCTGACCACCAAACTGAGCTTTACCACCCAATGGTTGCTGCGTAATAAGTGAATATGGTCCGATTGAACGGGAGTGCATCTTATCCTGAACCAGGTGATTCAATTTGATCATGTAAATGTAACCAACCGTAGTTTTCTGAGAGAATGGTTCTCCTGATCTACCGTCATAAAGGTTTACACGACCATCTTCAGGAAGACCTGCTGCACGAAGCTGTTCTTTAACATCATCCATGCTCGCACCATCAAAGATTGGTGAAGCGAATGTGGTTCCAAGCTTCTTGGCAGCCCATCCAAGAATGGTTTCATAAATCTGACCAAGGTTCATACGAGACGGTACACCAAGCGGGTTTAGACAGATGTCAACCGGGGTACCATCTTCCATAAATGGCATGTCTTCAACAGGTACGATTTTAGCAACAACACCTTTGTTACCATGACGACCCGCCATCTTATCACCCACCTGAAGTTTACGCTTCTTAGCAATGTAAACTTTGGCTTTCTGGATGATTCCCGGAGGAAGCTCATCTCCTACCTGAATCGCAAATGTTCTTCGTTTCGCTTCGCTGTCGATTTCACGACGAAGCTCTCTGTAATTATGGAACAACAGTTTTACATGCTCAACGAGATCTTTATCTGTTGCCCAGTCAATGTTTTCATTGATGTTTACTGGATCGATTTCTTCAAATACAGACTTTTTGTATTTCTCACCTTTCGGGATCAATTCAACGTTACTGTAATCAAGGACGCCCGGAGATGTTTTATCACGTAGAAGTGAGTACATCTTGTCTGCCCATTGCTGATTCAACTCAGCAAGTTTTTGAGCGTGACGCTCCTGCTCTTGCTCAACACGTTTCTTCTCTTCTTTTCTTGAAACGAGTTCATCACGTTTTCTGCTGAAGAGTTTTGTATTTATTACTGTTCCTGAAACGCCCGGAGGTGTCTTCAGAGAAGCATCTTTTACGTCACCGGCTTTATCACCGAAGATTGCACGAAGAAGTTTCTCTTCAGGAGTTGGATCAGTTTCACCTTTAGGAGTGATTTTACCTACAAGAATGTCGCCCGGATTGATTTTTGCGCCAACGCGAATCATACCCTGCTCATTCAGGTTACGGGTAGCCTCTTCACTTACGTTAGGAATCTCACGGGTGAGCTCTTCTTCACCACGCTTGGTATCACGAACTTGTTGTTCGAATTCAGTTACGTGAATAGAAGTGTAGATATCTTCCTGAACAATACGCTCAGAAATTACAATCGCATCCTCAAAGTTGTATCCTCTCCATGGCATGAATGCAACAAGAAGGTTACGTCCAAGAGCAAGCTCTCCACCGTCGGTAGAACAACCATCAACGATGGCCTGATTCTTTTTAACCTTGTCTCCAACTTTTACGATTGGGCGCTGGTTAGTAGCGGTATCCTGGTTTGTTCTTGTAAACTTCTCGAGCTTATACGACTTAATACCGCCATCAAAATAACAATGTTGTTCCGTTTCAGAACGATCGTATTTAACACGGACTTCTGTAGCACTCACATATACCACTTCACCATTAGCTTCAGCAGTAATAATTGCACGGGAGTCACGAGCTGCACGATGCTCCAGACCGGTTCCTACTACAGGTGCTTCCGGACGAAGCAGTGGAACGGCCTGACGTTGCATGTTCGAGCCCATCAAGGCACGGTTCGCATCATCGTGCTCGATAAATGGAATTAATGCTGCTGCCAACGATGTAATTTGGTTGGTAGCAACGTCCATATATTCGATTTCCTCTTTCTTTGCATTAGAGTAGTTACCCTCACGCATTCTTGAGAAAACCATTTCATTTTTAAACATTCCTTTGTCGTCAAGCTCAGCATTCGCCTGTGCGATTACTGTTTCATCTTCCTGCTCGGCAGCAAGATACTCTACCGACTTACTTACTTTACCTTCTTTCACTTTTCGGTAAGGAGTTTCAATAAATCCAAAGTCATTTACTTTCGCGTGAATACAAAGCGAAGAAATCAAACCAATGTTCGGACCTTCCGGTGTTTCAATAGGACAAAGACGACCATAATGAGTATAGTGAACATCACGAACCTCAAAACCGGCACGCTCACGAGTTAAACCACCAGGACCAAGCGCAGACATACGTCGTTTGTGTGTCAACTCAGCAAGAGGGTTGGTTTGATCCATAAACTGAGAAAGCTGGTTGGTACCAAAGAAAGTGTTAATCACACTTGAAATGGTACGAGCATTCACAAGATCTTGTGGTGTTAACTGCTCAGCATCACGAGAGTTCATTCTCTCTTTAATAGTTCTTGCCATACGAGCAAGACCAATTGCGAATTGCTGTCCAAGCTGCTCACCAACAGTTCTAATGCGTCTGTTACTCAAGTGATCAATATCATCCACCTGAGACTTCATATTTTTAAGTCGGATAACCTCTTTAATGATTGCAACAATATCTTCTTTAGTCAGATACTGAACATCGGTGTCATCAAGGCGAAGTCTTTTGTTAAGTCGGTAACGACCTACTTCACCAAGGTCATACTTTTTGTCACTAAAGAACAGTCTCTCAAGGATCGCACGTGAAGTCTCCGGATCTGGCATTTCACCGGATCGGATTTGCTGGTATACTTCACCTAATGCAGAGTGCTCATCCCAGGTAGGATCTTTTCTAAGCGTATTCATTACTACAGAACGCTCAGATTCTTCAGCTGTAATTTTCTGTACAAGAACTGTTTTAACTTCAGCTTCTTTCAACATACCGTAATCATCTTCAGTAAGCTTATGATCACGCTCAAAAATTACTTTTCTATTGAGTGCTTCTGTTACTTCACCAGTTTCATCGTCTACAACTTCTTCCATCTCTTCAGCGATGATATTCTGAGCAAGGCGCTGACCTACCAATTTCTTGTTGTAATCAGCTTTGCTTCCGAATTTGATCTCGTCAGAAAGTTCGAACAAGCTTAATAATTCGATATCAGAAGAATAACCTAATGCTCTAAGTAGTGTAGTTGCAGGAATCTTTTTCTTTCTGTCGATATAAGCCCAAAGTACGTCACGGATATCTGTTGTGAATTCAATCCATGATCCTTTAAATGGAATTACCCGAGCTGAATAAAGTTGGGTACCATTAGGGTGAACAGACTGACCAAAGAACACACCTGGCGATCTGTGTAGCTGACTTACGATAACTCTTTCAGCACCATTTATAATGAAAGTACCGCGGTTGGTCATCCATGGAAGATCTCCCAGGAATACTTCCTGTTCGATAGTTTCGCTAGCTTCATCGCTATCATCTACTGATGAAAGACGAAGTTTAGCTTTCAATGGAACCGAGTAAGTTAAGCCACGATCCTGGCATTCTTTAATTGTATAACGGGGCACGTCAACATTGAAATAAAGAAATTCAAGAATGTGAGTTTCGCGAGTATCCTGTATTGGGAAGTTCTCGTTAAAAATTCGTTGCAGACCTTGATTTGCACGTTCATTTGGTGCAATATCGAGTTGTACGAATTTTTCGAAGGACTCTAATTGGATATCCAGAAAATCCGGATAGTCTAAAACATGTTGTGTGCGCCCAAAAGATTGGCGATCCGTATTAGGAATAATTTGCATCTTCTTGCTCAAAAGGAACCTCTCCTTTTAGTTGAAGGGTGATTGTACAGTAAAAACCCGTGATAACTCAGGGGTTAAGTGATATAGACGCCAATAGCCAATGCCGTTTTCACGACATTGGCTACCAACGAAATGTAAACAAAGTGCTTATTTGAGCTCTACAGTAGCTCCAGCTTCTTCAAGCTTGCTTTTGATCTCTTCAGCTTCGTCTTTAGCAACGCCTTCCTTGATTGTATTAGGAGCGCCGTCTACTAATTCTTTAGCTTCTTTAAGACCTAAGCCAGTGATACCGCGAACTTCTTTAATTACCGCGATTTTCTTAGCTCCAGCAGCTTCAAGAACAACATCAAACTCAGTTTTTTCTTCACCACCACCAGCAGCGTCGCCACCAGCAGCAGGGCCAGCTACAGCAACAGCTGCAGCAGCAGGTTTGATATCGTATTCTTCTTCGAGAACTTTAGCAAGTTCGTTAGCTTCTTTGATAGTTAGGTTGACAAGCTCTTCAGCTAGTTTGTTAACGTCAGCCATTTTTATCTCCAGTTGTTTTTTTAAGTAAAATTCTTAGTTGATATAAGGGTTAATTTTCGCCTTTTTCAGCGATTGCTTTTACAGCACCAACAAGGTTAGATCCTTGCGAATTA
The DNA here is from genome assembly GCA_017795005.1 of Balneolaceae bacterium. Lineage (GTDB taxonomy): Bacteria > Bacteroidota > Rhodothermia > Balneolales > Balneolaceae > RHLJ01. The sequence goes on from CP051242.1 coordinate 3,565,382, forward strand.
ATAGCACCAAGTACGTTCGACATTGGAGCAGCAAGTAAACCAAGGATGTCGCCAATGATCTCATTTTTAGATTTCATTGCAGCGAGCGCTTCAAGCTTATCTTCTCCGTAAAACTCGCCATCAACGATGGCAGCTTTAAACTGAGGCTTGTTGTTATTTTCCTTGATAAAATCTTTTAAAACCTTTGCAGGTGCAGATAATTCTTCTTCAACAAATGCGAATGCATTTTGCTCATTAAGAGTTGGAATTACGGAATCATATCCGCCCACCTCTTCCATAGCAAGTTTCATCAATTTGTTCTTGTATACTTTGAAGAAGACATTTCCCTTACGAAATGCACCACGCAGCTTATTAGCTTCATCCACAGACATGCCAGAATAGTTAGTAACATAGATAGCGTTAGCACTATTCAGCTTTTCTGTAATTTCATCTAAAACTGCTTTCTTTTCTGCAGTTGGCATAATTTAATTCCTCCTAATTAAGAGATGTAACTGCGGTTCTGCTTATCGGAATGCTTGGCCCCATAGTACTGCTCATATATACGCTTTTAACGTAGATACCTTTTGCAGAAGATGGTTTCAGGCGCATAACAGTTTGAAGAAATGCTTCCGCATTTTCTTTCAAATCACTTGCACCAAAACTTACCTTACCAACAGATGTATGGAGGATTCCGGTTTTATCAACACGGAAATCAATTTGTCCAGCTTTAACCTGCTTAACAGCAGCAGCCACATCCATTGTTACAGTTCCACTTTTAGGGTTAGGCATCAATCCGCGTGGACCCAAAAAGCGTCCAAGCTTACCGAGTTTGCCCATTACATCCGGCGTAGCGATAATCACATCGATTTCCGCCCAGCCTTCTTCAATTTTTGCGATATATTCATCCAGACCAACATAGTCTGCACCGGCTTCAGTAGCTTCACCTTGTTTAGCCTCGTTAACGAGTGCAAGAACACGAACCTCTTTACCGGTTCCGTGAGGCAAGCTCACAGTACCACGTACCATTTGATCAGCATGTCGTGGATCAACACCCAAACGGATATCGATATCGACAGAAGCATCAAAGTTGGTGCTCGATGTCTTTTTAACAAGGTCACAAGCTTCTTCCAAAGTATATTCCAACTCCGGATTTACCAGTGCTGCGGCCTGTTCATATTTTTTTCCTCTTTTTGCCATGAGTTCTATTTCCTTTACCTGTCGCGATTAACTCTAAGACCCATACTGCGAGCCGTACCTGCAATCATTTCTGCAGCAGCTTCAACGTCGAACGCATTTAAGTCCTCCATTTTCTCCTGCGCAATTTCCTTGCATTGGCTCCAGGTTACCGTTCCCACTTTAACGCGGTTTGGTTCGCCTGAGCCGGATTTGATCTTCGCTGCTTGTTTAAGAAGTACTGGTGCAGGCGGAGTTTTAGTCTTAAATGTAAAAGACTTATCCGCGAACACAGTAATCTCTACAGGGATAACCGTTCCGGCTTTGTCCTGAGTCTTAGCATTAAAGGCTTTACAAAACTCCATAATGTTGATACCTGCTTGACCGAGCGCCGGTCCCACAGGAGGGGCAGGGTTTGCCTGCCCGCCAACTATTTGGAGCTTCAGGATTCTTTCAACTTTTTTAGCCATGGATTCTCAGGATCCTATTCTATTTATATAACTTCTGTTTATCGCGTAATAGCTAGTGTGCATCAACTAGGTTCTTTAGGTTGCGGATTCAACTTGATTCACATCCACTTCAACAGGAGTACGACGTCCAAAGATGCTCACCAATACACGGAGCTTTAATTTCTCTGGATTCACTTCCTGTACCGTTCCATCGAAATCTTTGAACGGTCCGGATATTACTTTTACCAAGTCGCCTTCGCTGTACGGAATCTCAACGTTCCGTAGTTCATCTCCAGCTTCCTGCACTCGTCCAATGATGCGTTGAACTTCGTGCTTTTTAAGCGGGGTGGGCACCGTTTCATTCTTTCCTTTCAAAAATCCTAAACAGGACGGTGCACTTTGTATGAGGTTATTCACCTCTTCGTCATAATGAGTATTCACTAAAATGTATCCAGGGAAAAAATTCTTTTCTCTGGTACGTTTCTTACCGCCACGAATTTCTACCACAGTCTCTGTTGGAACAAGTACATCAATTACTTTATCTCCAAGATCCTGATCTTCGATTTCGCGGTCGAGAAACTCTTTTACTTTTTTTTCATGGCTGGAAAAGCAGCGAACTACATACCATCCATGTTCCAGTTCTTTACTCATTATTGATAAATAGCTTCTAGTACAGTACTGTATACCTGATCAACACCGAAAATAAACGCAGATATGATGATCGAGAACACAACTACAATAATTGTATTGTCTACTAATTCCTTTTGAGTTGGCCAAGATACTTTCTTGAATTCGTTACCAACACTCTCAAAAAAATTTATAAGTTTTTCCATATTACAGTACTACTTAGTTTGCACGGGTGGAGAGACTCGAACTCCCGACACCTGGTTTTGGAGACCAGTGCTCTACCAACTGAGCTACACCCGTAGATACACACAAGAGTAGGCAACCAAAGTCACCTACTCCAGATGTGCTGTCAATACGTTTTCTTAGAATTAATCTAAGATTTTAGTTACAACACCGGCACCTACGGTACGGCCTCCTTCTCGGATCGCAAATCGCAATCCTTCTTCCATCGCTACCGGCTGAATTAGCTCTACAGACAACTTCACGTTATCCCCTGGCATTACCATCTCCACACCACTTGGAAGCTCACATGCTCCGGTCACGTCAGTCGTTCTGAAGTAGAACTGCGGACGGTACCCCTTGAAGAATGGGGTGTGTCGTCCACCCTCGTCTTTGCTAAGTACGTATACCTCACACTCAAACTTCTTGTGTGGGTTGATTGAGCCTGGCTTACATAGCACCATTCCACGCTGGATCTGCTCTTTGTTGATTCCACGAAGCAGAATACCTGCGTTGTCACCCGCTTGTCCCTGATCAAGCAATCTTCGGAACATCTCGATACCGGTTACTACACTCTTTAGCGGAGCTTCCACGATTCCAACAATCTCAATCTCGTCGTTTAGCTTTAGCACTCCTCTTTCAATTCTTCCGGTTGCTACGGTTCCACGACCCGTGATACTGAATACGTCCTCAACTGGCATCAGGAACGGCTTGTCTACATCACGCTCCGGAGTTGGGATCGTCTCATCAACAGCTGAGATCAACTCTACGATCTTCTCTTCCCACTGAGCTTCGCCGTTTAGCGCGCCCAAGGCTGATCCCTGAATCACAGGAATGTCATCGCCATCAAATTCATACGAAGAAAGTAGCTCACGTACTTCAAGCTCTACCAGCTCCAGAAGTTCTTCGTCGTCTACCAAGTCAACCTTGTTCATGAATACCACAATTTGAGGCACCCCTACCTGACGAGCAAGAAGGATGTGCTCACGGGTTTGTGGCATAGGACCGTCGGTGGCGGCTACTACTAAAATAGCTCCGTCCATCTGAGCCGCTCCGGTTACCATGTTCTTTACGTAGTCGGCGTGACCCGGGCAGTCTACGTGTGCGTAGTGACGCGCATCCGACTCATACTCCACGTGCGCCGTTGCAATGGTGATACCACGCTCGCGCTCTTCCGGTGCATTGTCAATCTGATCAAATGCCTGAGCGACTCCACCGTAGGTCTTCGCCATTACAGTAGTGATCGCCGCAGTCAACGTTGTCTTTCCGTGATCTACGTGCCCAATGGTTCCCACATTCACATGCGGCTTGGTGCGTTGAAAGGTCTCTTTTGCCATGATTAAATCTAATTATGTGTATTGTTAAAAAATTGTTTTTCCGTATCTATCAACAACAGAGCCGATAGTCGGACTTGAACCGACGACCCCTTCCTTACCATGGAAGTGCTCTACCACTGAGCTATATCGGCTTAGTTTCTTGAGCGAGCGACCGGGATCGAACCGGCAACATTCAGCTTGGAAGGCTGACACTCTACCAATTGAGTTACGCTCGCTTTTCAAAATGTCAATGTGGGGAGAGCAGGATTCGAACCTACGAAGTCGTAAGACAACAGATTTACAGTCTGCCCCAGTTGGCCGCTTTGGTATCTCCCCAATTTTCACAATTTGAGCCAGTGACCGGATTCGAACCGATGACCGACGGTTTACAAAACCGTTGCTCTACCAACTGAGCTACACTGGCTTTTTGCGAAAGACTACAAAAATACCTATGTATCTAAAGATTGTCAACATTTAAAGCATAAAAATTTTTGAAATTTCTATACCTTTTCAGCAGGGCTTCTTGCTTTATATTTTGACCATATAAATCTGGAAAAAATCACTACTCCGATACAAACCAGTATAACTTTACCGTAGTTAGATAAATACTCCCCGATTATCTGCCAATTATCTCTTATAAACCATCCCATTAATAATAATATAGCGTTCCATAATGCAGAACTGATAACAGAATTAATGATGGTATGACTGATTTTAAGATGGGACATCCCTGCTGTTAAAGAAATCACCGAACGAGTACCCGCCAGGAATCGATTCCCAAATATTATCCATTGCCCATATTTATTCATCCATCCCTTACCTCTTTTGAAGTATTTATAATTGATAAAGCGAAGAAGAATATGGTCATCTTTTTCCTGCTCAATTTGACCACCAAGTTTATAGCCAATCCAATACATGTTCATAAAACCCAGAACTGAAGCAAGAACAGTGAGCACCCAGATGATTGGAATTGAGAGTAAACCTTCAGCAGCTAAATATCCACCAAAAGCTAATAGCACATCCCCTGGTACTGGTGGTAATACATTTTCCAAATAGGCTATCAAGGTAATTATAAGGTAAACCCCCACCGGTGGGACTACGCTAATCCAATCGATTATTGCCTGAACAACCTGATCTGCCATATTATTTTTTTTGAATTAAAACCAAAGCTGTTGCAGAGATCCCCTCTTCCCTTCCAACGAACCCTAATTTTTCTGAGGTTGTAGCTTTTACTGACACCTGATTAATATCTACTTCCAGATCTGAAGCTATAGTTTCTCGTATTTTTGAAAGGTATGGCATCAATTTTGGACGTTGAGCAACCACTGTTGCGTCCAGATTTCCAAGTTCATACCCCTTCTCTTTAATCAAATGGTAGCAATGCTTAAGAAGAAGTCGACTATTGGCATCTTTATGTTCAGGATCTGTATCCGGGAAATGTTGACCTATATCTCCAAGAGCGAGAGCACCAAGAAAGGCATCTGTTATTGCATGAAGAAGTACATCTGCATCAGAGTGACCGAGCAACCCTTTTTCAAATGGAATTTCTACGCCACCAAGAATAAGCTTTCTTCCTTCAACCAATTGATGAATATCAAATCCATAGCCAATTCTCATATTCTTCCTCGCTCATCCAATATTAACTCTGCTACTTTAAGGTCTATCGGATAGGTAATTTTAAGATTTCGTCTGTCACCTTCAATTACTTTTACGCTTCCTCCAATTCGCTCTACCAATGAAGCGTCATCGGTACCCAAAAATTTATCTCTATTCGCATGCTCATAAGCACGTATTAATAGTTGTCGTTGGAAAATTTGCGGAGTTTGTGCCTGCCATAAATTACTCCGATCAGGAGTCTCCAAAATTGTATTCTCTGAATTTACTTTTTTGATTGTGTCTTTTGCAGGAACCGCTACAATCGCACCGCCAACGTTTGATGCCGCCTCACAGCATTCATTAATAAGTTGTTCGCTTATGAAAGGCCGAACGGCATCATGAACTGCAACCAAGTCAATTTTTGAAGATATCTTTTGAAGAGCATTATAAATTGAATGCTGTCGTTCAGAACCACCTTCTACAATACCAACTCTGTTAACCTGACTTGCATATTTTTCTAAAATCCGATCAATGTGCTCAAACCATTCTTCTGAAGTTGCAACTACAATTTCCTTAACATTGTCAACTTGAGCAAAAGCCCTGATAGTATGCTCCAGAATAGAAGCGTCTTTAAGTTGGATAAAAGGCTTTGGAATACGGGTTCCCATTCGGGAACCCGAACCGGCAGCCGGAATTATGACCGCCAGTTTAGACATTTAGATAATCAACATTGCATCGCCAAAGGAGAATAGACGATAATCTTTTTCTTTTGCTTCTTCATAGGCCTTCATAAGAAAATCATATCCTGCAAAAGCAGCGCCTAACATTAAAAGAGTAGATTCAGGGCGATGAAAATTGGTAATCAATGCCTCAGTAATCTTAAATTGATAAGGAGGATAAATGAATTTATCAGTCCAACCTGTTCCCATTTTCGACATTCCACTTGCCATTACACTCGTTTCGATGGCGCGGACTGCGCTGGTTCCAATTGCAACAACCTTATTCTTTTTCTTTTTCAGCGCTATGTTGATTTTATCTGAAGTGTCTTTCGAAATAAAATAATTTTCGGAATCCATTCTGTGTTTGGTAAGGTCTTCAACCTCAACATTTCTGAACGTTCCCCAACCGATATGAAGCGTAATTGGTAAAAACTCTACTCCTTTCTTTTCGATCTTTTCAATCAAATCCTGCGTAAAATGCATTCCGGCCGTTGGCGCAGCTACTGCCCCACGCTCAGTTGCATAAACAGTTTGGTACCTTTCTTTATCTTCATCAACTGGTTCTCTTTCTATGTAAGGAGGAAGTGGCATTTTACCAAGGTCATCCAGCTTTTCATAAAGTTCGTTATTTGGACCATCATATAAGAAACGAATGGTACGTCCACGGGAAGTTGTATTGTCAACAACTTCTGCCATCAACTCATCTTCACCTTCCCCAAAGTATAATTTATTCCCTATTCTTATTTTTCTAGCAGGTTCAACAAGCACATCCCAAAGCATATTTTCAGGCTGAAGCTCTCGTAATAAAAATACTTCAATATCAGCTTCTGTTTTTTCTTTCTTTCCGTTTAAACGTGCCGGGAATACTTTTGTATTGTTAAAGATAACAACATCACCTTCGTTCAGATACTCGTGAATATCAGAAAATTTTCTATGTTCGATCGTTTGTTCTGCGCGGTTTAAAACCATTAATTTTGCAGAATCTCTTTTTTTAAGTGGTTCTTCAGGTACATTAAGACCTTCAAGCTCGTATCTAAAATCGGTGAGTTTCATCTCTCCTCAGCTAATTTGTATGTGTTAGTTTGCTTTTTTCGAAAAGAGAGCAAAAATAGGGTATTTTTTAATGTTTATCAATTTTCTACTACTTCAGTTCCCATTTACTATTTAACACCAATTAACTATAATAGAACTTTAGTTCTGACGTTGTTTTTTATATTTTAAACTCGCTATGAAGAAAACAATATTTTCAACATTATTATTTACACTCTTGTTTGTCGGTGCTGCTTTTGGACAGTTACGAGCTGATCTTTCTACACCCTATGATTACAGCGGACCGATAATCAACAGAAGCGTACCTTCTGTTGATACCGGACTCAACCGTTTTTTCAATAGTATAGAAATGAGTCATTCTTATAGCATGAGTTTTTCTTCCTTTGGTGGTGGTTATCAAAATATAAATGCCTATACCAATACACTTAGGTTTGATATTAGTCCAAGGATGGACGGAAGAGTTGATATTTCCTTTCTTCATTCACCCTTTGGTAACAATTTGGCTCAAGGTCAAACCGGATTTCAAAATCAGGTTATCATAGAGAATGCAGAATTAAATTACAGGATAAGCGATAATGCAACTATACGTTTTCAATATCGTCAACTTCCGGCAGGATATTATGGGTTTAGTCCTTTTGGATACAACCGTTTCGGTAACTACAATAGCCGGTATGATAGAAGTAGATTTTGGTATTAAGAATTTTATGAATGGCTGATAACCAACCAGAAAAATCTTCCTCAACTGAAAATCTTTTTTTAAATGCGGCGATTGGTTTTTTAAGCATCCTTCTTATTGTACTACTAATCGCGCTTTCAACACGAATTATTTATCCAAGAATTTTCAATCAAAGGGTCGAAGCTTCTTCCCAACTCATAAGTGAGATAATTCAGATTGAAGTTTTAAATGGATGTGGAATCCCCGGCATAGCCAATGCTTACACTGGGGTTTTAAGATCAAATGGGTTTGATGTAGTAGAAACAGGAAATTTTGATCATTTCAATCTTGAAAAAACGATTGTAATTTCCCGAAGTGGAGTCCTCGACAATGCCAGGAGAGTTGCCAGCGCTTTAGGAGTCGATCCCATACATATAATCCGAGAAGAGTCTCCGGATTATTTTTTAGATGTAACCGTGGTAATTGGCCATGATTACGAATTACTTAATAAAGAGTAAATGACTGAAATTAAAAAACCATCGAACAACCAGTTTATTGAAGCTAAACCCGAATCGAAAGAACTTGTGGAGTTAATCATAGAAGGGTTACAAAAAAGAAAAGCACAGGACATTGCAATTCTGGATGTCTCTGAACTTACAACCCTTACCGATTACTTTGTAGTTTGCAGCGGTAATTCCGATACACAAATCAAGGCAATTGCCGACTCAGTTGAAGAAGAGTTACTAGAAAAAGCGGGAGAGAAAGCCTGGAAAAAAGAAGGACTACAAGCCCGTTCCTGGATCATCCTAGATTTCATTAACACGGTTGTACATGTAATGAGCAAAGATAAGCGAGAGTTTTATAATATTGAGAATATGTGGAACGACGCTAAAGTGACCTATATCGAAAACGAAAGCTAAGAAAGCATGAAGACTCCCCGAATTCTGATCACCGAACCCATTCCAGAAACGGTGATTGCTTATCTAAAAGAATTCGGACATGTTACTATTGGAGAGAAAGGACAGTATAATACTGAACAAATTCTGATTAATGAGTTAGATGGATATGATGCCTTACTCTGTATGCTTTCTACTCCTGTAACTAAAGCTGTTCTTACATCTGCTACCAACTTAAAAGTAGTTGCAAATTTTGCAGTAGGCTACAATAATATTGACGTCGATACCGCTTCAAAATTAGGTATTAAAGTTGCAAATACCCCTGATGTACTTACCGAAGCATGTGGCGACTTTGCAATGGCGTTATTAATGGCAACGACACGAAGTTTTTATAAGGCAGAAAGATATTTGAGAGATGGAAAATTCAAAGGTTGGGAGCCTTTAGGTTTTTTGGGCATGGAATTAAGAGGTAAAGTTTTGGGGATTGTTGGAATGGGCAGAATCGGACAGGCATTTGCCCAACGTGCAAAAGCATTTGGAATGAAAATTATGTACCACAATCGTTCGCAATTACCTCCTCTTCTAGAGCGAGAACTTGATTGTACTTATATCTCAAATCTTGAGGAACTTGCGAGACAAAGTGATGTACTAAGTTTAAACTGCCCATTAACTCAAGAAACCCATCATTTAATTGATAATCATATCTTTTCTAATATGCCAACCCATTCCATCCTTATCAATATCTCCAGAGGTCCTGTTATTGACGAAGCTGCATTAGCAAAAGCTCTCCATACTGGAGAGATAGCCGGAGCAGGCCTGGATGTTTTCGAAAATGAACCGAAGGTTCACCCCGAGTTACTAACCGCTCCAAATTGTACTATTCTTCCGCATATCGCCAGCGCGACTTTTGAAACCAGAGAAGCAATAGGCATGCTTGCTGCTGACGCTATTAAGAAAGTGCTCGAAGGAGCACGCGATAAGGACATCTCAAACCTGGTTACAGGTTAGCAACTTTTTAAGTAGCTTAAACTGTGAATTCTTATTTAAAAAATAGAACCACTTTTCTATTCATATTACTTTGCTTACTGGCAACGGGGTATAGTCTTTTTGAATGGATGACATATCAAAATAGTCCCAAAAATGCAGATAAGAATTTACTTGCAAAGCAAGCTGTTTCCGAAGCATCAGAGAATTTCAAACAATTTGTATTCAAGTTTACAAATGAATCCACTTTATTCTCCGAAAGTATAAAATCTGCTGTTGAACAAAACAATCAGCTTGAATCAATTTTCGATAATGAGTTTAACTCAAATCTTTTTTGGGGTTCTGTATTATATAAAGCAGGAGAAAGAATTGCATGGTCTGGCTTTATCCCTGAAAATTACCCAATCGAGTTATTAGGTAATGAAGATGCCTTATACGTTTCTATCGATCAAGAAAATAATGTAACCTATTTATTTAGTGTGATACCTTTCTTTATTGAAGAGCAAGACTCTCTTGTCAGGTATGATGTTTATAACAGGGCTAAAATTTCTCAGGAAAATATTCTGTCTTTAGGGAATAATCTTGAACAGTCTTCAGTAGATATGTTTACTGATCCGGGAAATTACCCAGTACGTTTTGACTTCAATGAATTCAGTACTCCATATACCATTGCTTCTTCAATTATATCTACGGTAAGTTCTGATTCGCTAGGAGAAATATATGCTTTAGATGAAGGATTTAGTGAGTATGTGGCATATCATATAGAAAAATCGGGGATATGGAGAGCTTTCTTTTTAATCTGTTTCCTTCTACTCGTTGGGGCATTAGCCTACTCTTTTTCAAAGTCCTTAACCCAATGGACTGGCTTGTTTATCCAAATTGCAGTCTACTCATGTATTTGGCTGTTGATAAAAACTTTGTACCCACTCTTAAATATTCAATCCTTAAATATCCCCCTTCTCCACAATCTGTACCTGGTTAACTATACCGTTAATTCGATGTACACATTGTTAATAAGCTTTACTGTGGTATCATTTATTCATTCAGTTAAAAGAATAAATCTGTTTTCTGATCCACTTAAGTTTATTGTTATGGGAGCTATAATAAGTGTATCGGGGAGTATTACATTTTACAACTTCCTGTATAATTCGTCATCAGTCATTATTAACTCAGATATCGAAGTTCTTGACCTGAATTTAATTCCTTTTCTTCCAACACTAATCTTCTATTTATGTTCTAGCATTACATTTATTTCTTTACTGGTTCTCTTTATAACTATTACATGGTTTATATTTAAAAATTCGCCCGACTATTTATGGCAAACTCTATCCGGATTTATTGCCGGAATTCTCATTTTTATTATAATTAGTAAACTTTCCTTTGCTGAACAAAGCAGTTTCAATTGGATTGTAGTTATTACCGTACTTTTCTTTTTTCTGGCTCTGATCTTTTCTGTTTATCTGGTTCGAAAAGCACCCTCTTTTCTCCAATCCTCAAGGCTCCGACTTCTAATTTTCATCTGTTACCTTGCTTCCTGCTTCATATATATTTCTTATACCAGTGGAAATACGCAACGTCAAAATAGCCGGATGATAGAAGCCGCGGAATCCTTTTCCATAGATGAGGAAAATGAAATACAGGCAATTTCAGTTAACCTACTGCTCGCTCTAAGTAATGAGCTTTCCAATTTTCCCCAAACTGCTTTTGATGATTTTTTCTTCGATCAATTTGTAGAAAGCTATATCAAACCTGAGTGGCTCAGATATACAATATCAGTACAAGTAATAGACGAAGATGGAGATAGATTTACTGATTATACAACCAGTTTATCACCACCACAATGGAGTACGGCTTTTAGAATACAAGAACTGGAAATACCTTTTGAAGACGAACAAATAAGACGAGAGAATCTCCGCCCTGTTTTGAGGAGACGACCTATTAACACAATTAATGCGAATTATTCTTCTTTTATTCGAGGATGGATTCCAATTTTTGAAAGCTCAGATTCTAATAACAGAGTTGGGTGGATTTTATGTTCTGTATATGAAGAGCTCCCCCAATTAGACCGACCACTAAGAACAGTAATTTATTCTCAGCAATTCAATAACAAAGGAGAAACTCTTCTCGCTTCTGAATATGAAAATGGAATACCGATCAGAAGCTCATTATCCGGTACTCCACTTGAAATCCCGGAACCCTCCATTCTTCCAGATAACGTTCAGTCTACTGTAAAAAGAGATTCTATTTTTACTACTTCATTCATTTATGGAGGAGATGAAATTAAAGAGCTTTATGTAAAAAAAGCAGAGAATAATATTGTAAGAATCGCTAGCAGAAAATCTGGTATAACACAACATATATTTTCTTTTTTAAGATTATTCTTTGTTTTGTTAATCCTGGGAATACTGTTAATGATTCTATTTACTCTAAAGAAACATAAACAGTTTTTTGAGCCCTCCCGCCGTTTTAAAGACCGGCTTATCGACCGTTTTATTTTAGCCAGTCTTGTCTGCTTGTTAGCTTTAGTTGGGGCTTCTTTCTTTGTACTTACTATTCAGAATAGAGATGATGTTCAGGACCAATTATTTACTAAGCTTGAAAACCTGGTAGTTAATATAGAAAGCGAACTTACTCAAACGGTATCAGACCGAGCCGAACTTCAGAAAATAACCTCAATCCTAGACGTTGATGCAGCTTTATATGAAAATGGAGTATTGATAAACTCAACTACCTCTCAAATATATAGCCAACACTTACTGCCAATTACGGTTCCCTGGGATATTTACAAAAAGATTATGAGTACTGAGACTAATCAGGCCCTTGATATAGTAGACTTTGACAACCTGGAAATGATGATTGGGTATCAACCATGGTTTGATGAAAATAACCAGATTGCTGGTATTGCTGCAATCCCTACTTTTTTGAAGGCACCTAAATTTTATGATCGTTTATTGTCTACTACCAGTTATTTACTAGCATTTTATACGGTTATCTTTGGAATCCTAATGATGGGGGTTGGTTTTATTTCTTCTCAGTTAACCTCTCCATTAGAAGAAATAAGTAATGCGTTAAAAAGAATTTCTGCAGGTGACCTTGATACCAAGCTCCCGGTTCGTAGCGAAGATGAAATAGGGACACTTACAAAAGCATACAATGTAATGGCAAAACGGTTGAAAACAGTTCAAAAGGAACTTGCAGAAACAGAACGTGAAGCTGCGTGGAAAGAGATGGCTCAGCAAATTGCTCATGAAATCAAAAATCCACTTACTCCAATGAAGCTTAACCTTCAACACTTGGAACGGCAACTTGAAGCCACAGAAAAAGATCTGGGCTCGGTAAAACCTAATGTCTCAAAAATTGCCGGGAGTATGATTGAGCAAATCGATGCTTTAACTAAAATTGCATCTGATTTCTCAAAATTTGCTAAACCCATTGAGCATGAGTTTCATGAACTAGACCTAAACGCCCTTACACATTCTGTTATAGAAATGTATAGTACTGACGAAAGCTTTAGCTTGGTGACTGACTTTGCAAAAAAAGAACTATATATATCTGGTGCTAAGGAAGAATTGCGCAGGGTGCTCGTTAATCTCATCAAAAATGCGAAAGAGGCATTAGCTGAGGATGGAAAAATAACGGTTTCTACCTTTTCAGACTCCAAACATACTAATGCATTTGTCACTGTAACAGATAATGGAGAAGGGATATCTTCAGATGATCAGGAAAAGATTTTTGTTCCAAACTTCTCTACTAAGTCAAGCGGTACAGGATTGGGACTTGCCATCACTAAAAAGATCATTGAAGAACACGGTGGTGAAATTACTTTTATTTCAACAATAGGTCAGGGCACTTCTTTTACGATTCGAATTCCTCTCATAAAGAAAGTACTCAAGTAATTTAAGTCTATCTTCCTTACCATTTGCTCTTATTAAAGAGCTTTGAAAAAACATCTGCCAGACATACAAAAAGAGTCCTCTAAACTTTTAAAAATAGGGCTGCCCATTGTTGGAACTCAGTTATTGGGAATGGGACTTAATGTAACCGACACTATTATGGCAGGTCAGTTATCAGCTGCTGACTTAGCTGGAGTAGCTGTTGGAAATGCGCTTTACTTACCTGTTACTTTATTCGGAATGGCTACCTTAGTAGCTATTAATCCAATTGTTTCTCAATACCTTGGAGGACGAAAGTTTTTTAAGATCGGAAAAAGTGCCCGTCAAATGTTATGGTTGATCTTTTTCTTAACTGTCCCATCTTTCTTTCTGATCAGGAATCTTGATTTTATCATGCATTGGGTAAAAGTTGATCTGGAGATAATCCCGCTGGCATCGAAATATCTTAAAGCCGTTTCATGGGGGATTCCCGGACTACTTATTTTTGCAGGACTAAGATATTTTAGTGAAGGTTTGGCTATAACAAAGCCAGCTATGTATCTGTCTTTGCTTATTCTCCTTCTCAATATCCCGGCTGATTATATTCTTATGTATGGAAAATTTGGCTTACCTGCATTAGGGGCTGAAGGTACTGGGTATGCCACTACCGTTGTTCAACTAGCAGCTGGTATTTCGATGATCATTTTTACCGCTTCTTTTAAGCCTTTTAAACGGTTTAACATATTTGCCAGAACTAGGGGACCTGAATGGAAATATATCAAAGAGTTACTATACGTTGGACTACCAAATGGCGCAAGTTCCACACTTGAAGTGTTATTGTTTGCTTCAGTAAGTGTGTTGATGGGAACCTTAAGTGTAACTGCTTCAGCTGCTCATCAAATTTCAATAAATATCGCTGCTACTTTATTTATGATTCCGTTCGGACTTTCTATGGCTGTCTCTCAACGCGTTGGCCTTGCTGTTGGGCAAGGTTCCTTGGAAAATGCCCGTTTTCGTGGATTTACTGGAACGACAATTTGTACACTTATCATGGTATTTACAGCAATCATGATTTTTACAGTCCCGGAATATATTGTTGGAATTTATACAAGTGATCCACAAGTAAAAGCATTGGCTGTTTCTCTGGTCTTCATGGCGGGATTATTCCAGATTTCGGATGGTTTACAAGTTGGAGGTTTTGGAGCGCTACGTGGTCTTAAAGATACTCGTGTTCCAATGTTGGTCAATTTTATTTCTTACTGGCTTATTGGTTTTTCCGTTGGATATTATTTAGGTATTCATACAGAATTAGGCCCTAAAGGACTCTGGATTGGCTTGATTACCGGGCTTTCAGTTGCCGCATTATTGCACAATCTTCGGTTTCATCTTCTTACTAAAAATCACTAACCTTGGGTATATCTACTATAAAAGAGGTTTTGAATAACTTACCTAATTAAGTCACTATTTTATGGGCGTTTATATCCACGACATTGTAACAGCAAACCCCAAAACAGTTACAGACCAGACTTATATTCGTGATATTTTTAAAAAAGGCTTAGGAAAAGACCGGTTAACCCAGGCTATAATACATAGACTTTATTCTCATTCAGGAATCAAAAACCGTTGTACTTTTCTTAATTATTTAGAAAAAGATTCAGCAACTACATTTGTTGAACGTACTTTTTCTGATGATAATCAACCTACTACTTTTGAGAGAAATGAGATTTATAAAAAAGAAGCATCCAAACTATTTGTTGAAGTAGGCACTAAACTTTTAGAACAAAATCCCACATTCTCCAAAGATGAGATCACACATGTAATCACGGTATCTTGTACCGGCTTTTATGCTCCCGGACCCGATTTTGATTTAGTAAAAAGACTCGGTCTTAGCCCAAATACTCATCGTTTTCATCTTGGTTTTATGGGTTGCTATGCTGCGCTACCCGCTCTTAAAATGGCAAAGTCGTTTTGTGAGGCAGATGATAACGCAAATGTGTTAGTAATTTGTAATGAATTGTGCACCCTCCACCTTCAGAATAAAAATGATTCAGACAGCCTAATTGCATTTTCAGTTTTTGGAGATGGTGCTGCTGGTGTTATTGTATCGTCCAGAAAATCAAAGAATAAAGGATATGAAATCCATGATTTTGCCACCTCTCTTGCATACGAAGGTGAGAAGGATATGGCCTGGAGTATTGGTGATACTGGTTTTAATATGATACTCTCAAGCTATGTCCCTGATATCATAGCTTCTAACCTGGATGACGTTTTAGCTCCTCTATTTTCCAAATTATCAATTACCAAAGAACATGTAGATTTATGGGCAGTTCACCCTGGTGGAAGAGCTATTGTTGATAAAGTTGAACAGTCGATGAGTCTTTCTGAATCTCAGGTGATTGCTTCAAGAAAAGTTCTTTCGGAATACGGAAATATGAGTAGCGTAACCATACTTTTTGTACTTAAAGAGATACTTAATTCAAACCCTAAAAATGGATCTTCAGTTTTACCGATTGCATTTGGTCCCGGACTAACTATTGAGTCTGGACTTCTTACAGTAGTTTCGTAACAATGCCTTTTTTTCTCTCAAAACGGCAACCAAATCTGGTCGAACAAATGGACCGGAAAGATTGTGACCCTGTTAAACTTGAAAATACCTACCAACAGTTTTCCAGAATAAACGGGTTACTTTCAAACTGGAATAGAATTTATAAACAAAAAATCCGTCCAGTATTCAGTGATTCAAACAAAGAATATTCTCTTTTAGATGTAGGATTTGGCGGGGCTGATATTCCCCTTTCGATTTCAAGATGGGCTAAAATTGATGGTATAAAACTAAACATAACTGCGATAGAAACTGACTCACGTGCTTTTGAGTTTGTAAATAAACTACCCGACTGTGACGGTGTTACTTTTATAAATTGCAGTTCATCAGATTTAGTGAGTCAGCATTTCCAATATGACGTTGTGATTTCTAATCATGTTTTGCATCATTTAAATAAAAATGAAACTCTTTCAATTCTCGATGATGCTAAAAAACTCGCGAAATCTCGGGTAATTTTTAATGACATTGAACGCAGCGATCTGGGCTATTTGTTATTCAATATCTTATCCAGACCTTTATTCTGGAATTCGTTTATCACAGAAGATGGTCTCACATCCATTAAACGTTGTTACACACTAAGCGAGCTAAAGAAAATAGCACCGCCCGGCTGGAAAGTTGAACGTTCTTTTCCATTTCGGTTGTTGCTGATGTATGAAAAAGAAAATGAATCCTAATCTTAGCTTTTCTTACACACCCCTGAATCCCCCTTGCCTGTCCGGTAGGCAGGTCTCAAGAGGGGACTTATTACTTAGAGGTACTTGAATTGAATACTGAAGATGTAATAATAGTTGGCGGTGGTCCGGTTGGATTGTTTATGGGGATTTGTCTTCATTATCATGGTATCCCATGTACGATTATTGAAAAAAGAAAAGAGGTGATTTCTGACTCCAGATCTTTGGGTATTCACCCTGCCTCTTTGGAGATATTTGAAAGACTGGGAATTGTTGATGAATTTCTTGAAAATGGAGTTAGGGTAAAGCGGGGAATCGCACATGACGGAAAAAAAGAGATTGGTACGATAGATTTTGAAGTGTGCCCTTCTCCTTATCAGTACATACTTATCAATCCGCAATTCGAAACCGAGCGAATACTCAGAGATCAATTCCTTAAGCTAAATCCAGATTCCATAATCACGGGAGCAGAAGCAGTAGCAATGACTGAAGAGTTTGATTTTGTAACCCTAACGATCAATAAAGATGGAAAAGAAGAACATCTGGAAGTTGGTTATGTGATAGGTTGCGATGGCAAGAACAGCTTCATCAGAAAAGCTGCAGGTATAGCATTTACAGGAAAACGTTATCCTGATTCCTACATTATGGGTGATTTCGCTGATACAACCAATTATGACAACGACGCAGTAGTCTATCTAACCAAAGAAGGTTTAGTTGAATGCTTCCCGCTTCCCAAAAACCAACGAAGATGGGTAGTAAAAACAGAAGAATATATCTCTGACCCAACTCCGGAATTACTTACACATCTAATAAAAGAACGGGTATCAGAAGAAATAAATATTGGTACCAATAGTATGGTGAGTAGCTTTGGAGTATCTCACTTTCTTGCTGATACATTTATTAAAGAACGGATTTTATTGGTTGGTGATGCCGCTCATGTAGTAAGTCCTATTGGTGGTCAGGGAATGAACCTGGGTTGGCTGGATGCATGGCATTTAGCAAATGTAATGTCGTTTTGCAGAGGGATTTCAAAAGATCTTCCCATTGCCGACTTATTTGTTTATGAGGCAAAACAACGACCCATCGCGAAAAAAGTAACCCGAAGAGCCGCCTTTAATATGTCGTTGGGAAGAAAAACTTCCCTTCATTCTTTTAGAACGTCACTAGTAAGAAGTATGCTTAAAAAGCCATTCCACAATAAAATGGCTCAACTTTTTACGATGAGAGGGCTTGAAAGCTGGTGGGTTTAAAAATGAATGAGAAACTAAAATTTTATATCAGGTAACAAAATTATGAAAATATTGATAATTGGTGGAAATGGAACCATTGGTAAAACAGTAGTTTCTCATTTTAAAAAAACGGATGAAGTTCTGATTGCGGGTAGAACCAGCGGAGATATTCTTGTTAACATTGCTGAAAGCAATTCGATTGAGGCGATGTTTAGGGAGACAGGGAATTTAGACGCTATCGTTTGTATCGCCGGAGAAGCAAAATGGTCAAAATTCAATGAATTAACAGAAGAAGATTATTATATCGGCATTAAAAGTAAATTGATGGGACAAGTTAATGTTGTACGAATTGGTTTAAACTATTTAAACCAATATGGCTCTATTACTCTCACAACGGGTATTTTAGCAGACGACCCGGTTGTCAAAACTGCAAGCGCATCTATGGTGAATGGAGGGATACACAGCTTTGTATCAGCTGTTGCCCTCGAAGTAGATAATGGGAATAGAATTAATGTTGTTTCATCAGGTATGGTAGAAGATGCCTACGATAAGTATAAAGATTACTTTCCCGGACATAATCCAATCTCTATGAAAAAAGTGATTAATGGATATGTAAGAAGTGTAAAAGGAAAAGGGAATGGAGAAATAATTAGAATTTACAATTGATAAAAGAAAAGGAGTTGGATTGAATTAAATCTCACCTTCTTGAGTTACATTTAAAATTACCTGCCATGCCAGAAAAAATATACACCTACGAATCCGAAGAAATTAAAGTAACCTGGGACAAGGTTAAATGTATCCATGCTGAAAAGTGTGTACATGGTTTGCCTGGTGTATTCAATATTGATGAAAATCCTTGGATTCAACCCGGTAAAGCAACAGCCGATGAAGTTGTAAAAGTAATTGAAAGATGTCCTACTGGCGCCTTGCAATACACCTGTAAAGATGGGGGCAAAAACGAATCTATCCCAACTGAAAATGAACTTCATTTAGTACAAGATGGTCCCGTTTACCTGAAAGGTAATCTGCATATCAAAAATCTGGATGGTGAGACTATCGCCAGGGAAACCAGGGCAGCTTTTTGCAGATGTGGAAAGTCATCCAATAAACCATTTTGCGACAACTCCCATATTGATGCCGGATTTAAGGCCGGAACAGATTATAATCCTGAACGATTACTCATCGAAGAAACTGATGATACAGGAGGGGAATTATCCGTGACCGTATTTCCAAACGCTCCTTTTGTACTTGAAGGGAATTACACCTTACATGGATCTGATCAAGTGGTATCAACCAAAAAGAAAATGAGTTTCTGTCGTTGTGGAGCCTCTTCCAACAAACCATTTTGTGATGGAACTCATAAAAAGGTTGGGTTTAATTCAGAAGAGTAAATTGGACTTACTCATTTTCTTGATATAAAAAAATTGAAACTATCCTCCCTGATCCAAGTAAAGGTCGCTGCTCTTCAATTAGAAATAGACAAATATGAATTCAGATTTTTTAAAGAAAAGGAAAGTATTACTTACTCTTCTTTCAGTGTTTTTAGTTCTCCTTCATTTACTAGTCGAATATTTTCAAGGAGGTATAGTAACTCATTATTTCTTGCAAAGTGGAAGTTTGCCTGGAATCTCAAATTGGTGGGGATTAATCTCCTTCCCTTTGACCACTTGGGTTGTACTGACACGTATTGAAAAAAGAAAACCTTCTTCTTCAAAAAGGGAGAACCTGGTCATACTTTATCGTTTTATAAGTGGCGTTCTTTTTGGGGTTTTAGTTTCCTATCTCTTTACAATTGACTCCGGGTTCCTTGATTATCTAATGCTTGGGTTATTTGTACTTTCCTTTTTTATTCCTCTGTACTTTGGTGAATATCTTATCGGTTATACTCTTGGAGGTATGTATGTATTCGGAGCTAACATACTTATTATTGGTGGCTCGATACTTATTCTAATCCTATTTACACTATATAGCATTCCCAGATTCATTTATAAACTATTTCGGAAAAAGGTTAACTGAATTTTAACAGCCTTAAAAAAATATTCCCTGAAAAATATAGCTGTAAACAGTAATTATCAGAATACAAGTGATGTTCAGAATAATTCCAACCCGCGCCATCTGGTTCATATTGATATAGCCACTTGAAAATACAATCGCATTGGGCGGTGTGGAAATGGGAAACATAAATGCACAACTGGCACCAATAGTAAGCGGAATAGCTAATTGAAGTTCACTGAATCCAAAGTTTTGAGCTATCACAAATGAAACGGGTATAAATACTGCTACTAATGCTACGTTGCTCATCACTTCGGTTAAAAAAACAGCAAACGCACATACAACGAGTATTACCAAAATTGGACTCGGAGCCACACTTGAGCTGATCCAATCCCCTAACAACCCAACAACATTTGTTACCTCTAGTCCCTTTGCCAATGAAATACCTCCTCCAAAAAGAAGTAATATATCCCAGGGTAGTTTTTTGGTGTCTTTCCAAACCAGAAGAGGCTGTGACTTTTTAGCTGAGGGCCAGATAAAGAGGAGAATTGAGGCGAAAATTGCAATAATGGTATCATTCAATCCGTCCAAAAAAGGAATTTTTGTAAGCTGGGTCCGAAAAATCCATAGCAAGGCGGTGACTATTAATATGATCAATACATTTCGCTCACTTTTATCCAAAGTGCCAAGCGACTTAAGCTCCCCGGATATTAACTTTCCTACCCCTTCAAGTTTCTTTATCCGAACAGGAAATACCAGTTTTGTATTGATCAAATAAACAGAAGTGAAAAGAATCACTACCAATGGAAAAGCAAATATCAACCATTCTGAAAAACCAAGAGGTTCTAACCCGCTCTCATCAACAATACTTGCCAAAACAAGATTTGGAGGAGTTCCAATTAAAGTCGTGATACCGCCGATATTTGCAGCATATGCGATACCAAGCATCATTGTTAAAGCAAAATGTTTTGCCCCGACTCCATCCTCCATTTTATCTTTCAAAAGTGCAACCACCGACATACCAATGGGAAGCATCATCACCGTTGTTGCTGTATTACTAATCCACATTGAAAGCAAAGACGTAGCCAGCATACATCCTAATATCACTCTTGAAGGTTTTTCTCCTGCAAGGCTCATAATGTTTAAGGCAATTCTTTTATGAAGTCCCCATTTCTCAATAGCCAAACCAAGTACAAATCCTCCAAAAAAGAGATAAATGACAGGATTTGCATAGTTGATGGTTGTATCCCGGAGCTCCATAATACCTGTCATTGGAAATAAAATTATGGGCAAAAGAGCTGTTACGGCAATAGGAACAACCTCGGTAATCCACCAACTCAGCATCCAGAGCACAATGCCAATCATGATTGCCTGGTCATTTTCAAATCCACCTATTGATGCGCTTAAAAATAGAAGCGCCGGACCGGCTAATAATTTAAATATTCGGTTTAACTCCATCCTGTGGAAAGTAGGAAATTCAAACCAAAAGTCAGGGAATTCTAATCAGATATAAAACAGAATAGTAAAAGTAGTTCCGCCTTCGTCGTTTTGGCGCTGGGTAAGCGTAGCATCCAGTTTAACTGCCAGTGTCTTTATGATCACTGTTGCCAAAGAATCTTCTTCACTTCCATCCAAACTGGATTTAAGCCCGGTTCCATCATCTGAGATGCTAATAACAACACAGTTTTGCTCATCTTTTTTTATGGCTAAGGTAATTTTACCATAGGATGTGAGAATGAACGCATCCCTATACATATTTACCAAAACCTCATTTACAATTAAGCCAACGGTAAGGGCTATACTTGCTTTAAGAGCAATTTTGTCCATATCTAAAAGCAGACTAATCTCTTTTTCTTCGTCTTCAAATATTTCAGATACAGTAGAAGTCATTCTGCCCAGATAAAGTCCCAGATCTAAATATTCAAACTCATCCTGATTATAAAGTATATGATGTGCGTTGGAAATGGCTTCAATTCTGGAACCTGTTGCTTTTAGGATAAAACTTGATGTCTCATCATCAATGGTAGGCACTTCTAACTGAATGAGTGCATTTATAGCAGCCAGGTTACTTTTTAAACCCTGATGAACTTCTTTGAGTTTAGACTCTTTGTCTTTGATTTGCTTTTTGAGGTCATCAACTTCTTTAACCTTTTCGATAGAAAGAGCTACGTGACCGGCAAGAGTCTCAAAAACGGGAATTTCTTCTTTAGAAAACTCTTTCCCGTTCATTTTATTCAAAACCTGAATAACACCTATTGCCTCCTTCTTTGAATTCAGAAGTGGAACACACATGATACTTTTTGTTTTAAAATCTGAACTCAGTTCACCCCAAAAAATATCTGATTCCTTTAACGTATTTGAAAAGAATGGCTCTTTCGTTTTTAAAACGTGTCCCGCAACTCCCTTGTCTCTTGGAATACTCATTCCTTTAATTTTATCCTTAATCGGACCCGTTGGGACGCTTACGTGCAGTTCTCCAGTAACATCATCAATAAGCATAAGTGAACTTGCTTCAGCTTCCATCACCTGGCATGCAGAATTCATACACTTCAGTAATAGTGATTTTAGCTCCATCGTACGATTGATGCCTTCAATCGCATGAAGTAGTAGCTGCATATGTTTATAGTTTTCCGCCATTCAAAAAGTTAGGTCGTTAGAAAAAATGAGGATTGAAGATGGGGCTTCCCACTCAGAAAAACAAAAACCCCGACCTGTAAAGACCGGGGCTAACTTTAATTACCTAGGATTTGCTCTTTTTAAGGTAGTCTAGTAACACAGTATGAAGGATACCTCCGTTTCTGTAGTAATCTACTTCAACAGGAGTATCAATACGGCTATTAGTAGTAAAATTGATTTCTTCTGCGCCATCCTTAACTGCGGTTACTTCAACTTCTCCACGTGCTTTGATGTCGTCACTTAAATGAATGGTAAATGTTTCTGAACCATCAAGTCCAAGAGATTCAGGTGTTTCACCTTCTTTAAATTGTAGAGGAAGCACGCCCATTTGAACCAGATTAGATCGGTGAATACGCTCATAAGATTCCGCAATAACTGCCTTAACACCAAGCAAGTTGGTTCCTTTTGCAGCCCAATCGCGTGAAGATCCGGTTCCATATTGGTTCCCGGCAATAGCAATTAAAGGAGTATTTGTTTCTTTATACTTCAGTGAAGCATCATAGATCGTAGTAACCTCACCGGTTGGGTGATATTTAGTAAATCCACCCTCTGTACCCGGAGCAAGTTGGTTTTTGAAACGAACGTTAGC
This sequence comes from Balneolaceae bacterium, assembly GCA_017795005.1. GTDB lineage: Bacteria > Bacteroidota > Rhodothermia > Balneolales > Balneolaceae > RHLJ01. The sequence goes on from CP051242.1 coordinate 3,588,676, forward strand.
AAAAGTACCACGAGTCATTACACGGTCGTTACCACGACGCGAACCATATGAGTTGAAATCTTTCTTAGCAACTCCATGCTCTTTCAGATAAACACCGGCAGGAGCGTCCTCTTTAATATTTCCGGCAGGTGAAATATGATCGGTGGTGATGGAATCTCCCACTTTCACCAATACTTTCGCACCTTCAATCGATTTAATAGGCTGAGATTTTTCACTCATATTCATAAAGAACGGAGGCTCCTGTATATAAGTGGATTCCTCATCCCAGTTAAACAGATCTCCACCTGAAACTGGAATTGCTTCCCAGGTTGGTGATTCAAAAATATCTTCGTACATCTTATCAAAAAGATCCGGACGAATAGCATTATCTAAATGCTCTGCAATTTCTTCGGTAGTTGGCCAGATATCTTTCAGGTACACATCATTACCATCCTGGTCCTGACCAAGAGGATCATTATTTAAATCAATGTGAACTGTTCCTGCAAGCGCATAAGCTACAACCAACGGAGGTGAAGCCAGGAAGTTTGCTTTTACCCATGGATGAATTCTACCTTCAAAGTTTCTGTTTCCGGAAAGAACACCGGCCGCAATCAAATCCCCTTCTTTGATAGCGCGCTCAACCGGTTCAGGAAGTGGGCCCGAGTTACCGATACATGTTGTACAACCGTATCCAACCAAATTGAATCCAAGCTGATCCATATACTCTGTTAAACCAGCTTCATTCAGGTATTCTGTTACAACTCTGGATCCAGGAGCAAGTGACGTTTTTACATAAGCCGGAACTTTCAATCCTTTTTCCACAGCTTTCTTGGCAACTATTCCTGCACCTAACATTACACTCGGGTTTGATGTATTGGTACAACTGGTTATAGCAGCGATCACTACATCACCATGAGTCATCTCTATTTCCTGACCATTTTTGTAAAGCCCTTTGTTAGACAATCTTTCCTGCGCAAGATTGAAGCCCATGGTTGGATTATCACTAGTTAAAGAATTTTCGAATGCAGGCTTCATATTTGTAAGCGTGATTCGATCGTGTGGAAGCTTTGGTCCTGCAAGAGAAGTTTCTACCGTACCAAGATTTAACTCTAATGTGGAAGTGAACTCCGGATCCGGCGTATTATCTGTTCTGAATAAGCCCTGTGCTTTGGTATAATTTTCAACCAATTTCACCAGTTCTTCAGAACGACCTGTTCTTCGCATGTATCTTAAGGACTCATCATCAATCGGGAAGAATCCCATGGTAGCTCCGTATTCAGGAGCCATGTTTGCGATAGTTGCACGATCAGGTAAGCTCATGTTACTGATTCCGTCACCATAGAACTCAACAAACTTTCCTACTACTTTATGCTTTCTGAGCATTTGAGTAACAGTAAGAGTCAAATCGGTAGCAGTTACCCCTTCACGAAGTTTACCAGTTAATTTCATTCCAACAACTTCAGGAACCAACATTGAAATAGGCTGACCAAGCATTGCTGCTTCTGCTTCAATTCCACCAACGCCCCAACCAAGAATTCCGAGACCGTTAATCATTGTGGTATGAGAATCGGTACCAACCAAAGTGTCAGGGTAAGCAGTGACAGAGCCATCTGCTTCTTTTCGGGTAAAAACACCTCGCCCTAAATATTCAAGGTTCACCTGATGAACAATTCCACGTCCCGGAGGCACTACCCGGAAGTTATCAAATGCTTCTTTCCCCCATTTCAGAAATTCGTAACGCTCGTTGTTACGCTCCATTTCCTTTTCAACATTAAAAAAGAGCGCCGCTTCCTGCCCAAACATATCCACTTGTACCGAGTGATCAATCACCAAATCTACAGGAACCTGTGGATTGATATCAGTTGGATTTCCACCCATTCTTTTCATGGCAGATCGAAGTGCAGCTAAATCAACTACAGCGGGTACACCCGTAAAATCCTGCAATACCACTCTTGAAGGTTTGAAAGGAATTTCTCCTTCCGGGCTTGCTGCATTATAGGTTGCTAATGTTTCGATGTCTGCATCTGTAATTGCATATCCATCATTTTCCCGAAGAACAGCTTCCAATAAAATTTTTATTGAAAACGGAAGCTCATCTATGGAATACCCCAATTCTTTTAATTTAGGAAGGCTATAAAAAGTAGCTTCTCCGCTACCAGTATCAAACGTTTGTTTAGTGCTCTTAAATTTGTCGCTCATTTCAACGGTCTTTTAAAATTCGAAAGATTTGGAAGATACAAATCTTTTAGTGTTTTGTCTTTCAAGGATTTCAATACGAGCAACATATCTTGGTTAGTTAATCATTCCTACTTTGTGGAATGATTTCTTTTTGGTTAATCCTTTAGTATCTAAGAAATCATCCTAACTTTCTATTACCAATTAATTTTTAACTAGCTGTTTTGAACAATCATAAAGTACTTACAGTCACCCTTAATCCTTCTATCGATATAGGAACAGAAGCTGATGAGGTCATTACCGATCAGAAGACAAGGTGTGCATCCCCATCTTTTGATCCCGGAGGAGGAGGCATTAATGTTTCAAGGGTTCTGAATAGATTAGGCATTTATAGTGACGCTTTATTTATCTCAGGAGGATATACCGGAAACCTTTTGAAAGAAATGATGAAAGAAGAAAATATTCCTGCCATTCCAATTGAAAGTCCGGATAAAACGCGGCAAAATATTGCCATCATAGACAATAGTATTGGAAAACAATATCGTTTTGTACTTCCCGGACTTGTGAGTGATTTGAACATTTGGGAATCAGCTTTGCAAAAGATAGATGAGCTGACAGATCAGTACGACTTTATAATTGCCAGTGGAAGTTTACCAGACGGAATTCCTGAAAATACCTACAGTGAAATAGCTAGCATAGCAAAGAAACATAACAGTGCTTTCATACTCGACACTTCCAAATCAAGTTTGATAAAAGGGATCGAACAGGGAGCAGAATTTATAAAACCCAACCAGGAGGAATTTCAGGAGATGAAACAAATCTTTGGAGCAGCCACAGATTCAGAGCTATATGAATTGCTCTTCCAGAAAGGTGTAAAAAATATTGTTCATACTCATGGCAAAGAAAAGACTCTATTGATTACCCCTGAATCTGAAACCTCTTTCACTCCTCCAAAAATCAACCTAAGAAGTACCATTGGTGCAGGAGATAGTTTTATCGGAGGCCTCGTTGCAGGACTCATCAAAGGCTTTACCAAGCAGCAAGCTGTTGGGTATGGGATATCCGCCGCAGCTAGCACCTTGCAAAGCGAAGGTACTGATTTGTGTGATGCTGCTGAAGTGGAAGAAATTTATTCGACAAACTTCCAATCCCATCTCTAAAATTTCTTGCAACAAAAGTATAAATAGTTGTTGATATGGAAATAATTTTGCCGTATTTTTTGTGTCTTTCCAAAAAAGCAAATAAATGAGTTTATCGTGAATACTTTAAGTTTTAAGACATACTCAGCAAAACCCAGCGACATCGAGAAGAAATGGGTATTAGTTGACGCAGAAGATGTGCCATTGGGTAGATTGAGTACTGTTGTAGCATCTATTTTGAGAGGCAAGACCAAGCCCACATTCACTCCACACATGGATACCGGTGATAATGTAATTGTTATCAATGCAGAGAAAGTTAAACTGACCGGAAAAAAAATGACTGATAAAATGTACTTCCGTCATACTTTTTACCCAGGTGGTGAGCGCTTTACCAGTGCTGAAGATATGTTGGCTAAAGATCCAACCTCGCTAGTTACTAAAGCCGTTAAGGGAATGCTCCCTAAAAACAGATTAGGTCGTAAGTTGATGACTAATCTTCGTGTGTATGCTGGTCCTGTTCATGACCAAACGGCTCAAAACCCTGAAACCATCGAGATTTAATCGATTTTTATAATGGCACAAGCTAACTATATCGGACGAAGAAAAACCTCTACTGCACGTTTGTATATCAAACCTGGTAAAGGTGAATTTCTTGTTAACAAAACTCCTATTGAAGAATATCTACCGGTAAAATCTATCCGCAATATTGCACTGCTTCCTATGCATGTTACTGAAACAGAAGGAAAGTACGATATCAAAGTTACTGTTCGTGGTGGCGGAAAAGCAGGACAAGCCGGAGCAATTTCACACGCCCTGGCACGTGGCCTTGACGGTGAAAACGAAGAACTGCATACATTTCTTAAAGAGCACGGATTATTAACCCGTGATGACAGAATGGTTGAGCGTAAAAAAGCAGGTCAGCCTAAAGCTCGTAAGAAGTTCCAGTTCTCTAAGCGATAATTTTAGTTATTTGTTAATGGTTATTTGGAAAACCAGTAACCATTCAACCAATAACAAATTGAACCAATACAATCACACATGTGTGGTGACTCAAAGCCAGGTGTCCTGATAATTTTATCAGGATTGGTTTTTTGAGGCTGACCCACGCAGCGGACAAACCTAAACATACATACTTACTAAAATGCCAAAAGCAGCATCTATTGAGAACCTGTTAAAATCAGGTGCACATTTCGGTCACTTAACCCGACGTTGGAATCCAAAAATGAAAGATTTCATCTTCATGCAACGTAACGGGATTCACATCATTGACCTTAAGAAAACACAAAATTACCTACAGGAAGCCCTTGACGAAGTTCAAAAGCTTTCCCGTGCTGGTAAAACCATCCTTTTTGTAGGAACTAAAAAACAATCTACCGACATCATCAAAACTGAAGCAATCCGCGCAGGAATGCCATATGTAACACACCGATGGTTAGGTGGTATGTTGACTAACTTCTCTACCGTTCGTAAAAGTATTTCTCGTATGGAAGAGATTGAGCGAATGAAAACTGACGGAACGTTCGACGAGTTAACTAAGAAAGAAGGTTTAATGTTAACCCGTGAGCAAGGCAAACTGGAAGATACTTTAGGTGGTATTGCAAACATGAGTCGCCTTCCTGGTGCTATCTTTGTTGTTGATATCATCAAAGAACACCTTGCAGTAAGTGAAGCTATTAAACTTCATATTCCAATTATCGCTATGGTTGATACCAATAGTGATCCTGATGTTCCTGATTTTATCATTCCTTGTAATGATGACTCTGCAAGAACTATTCAATTAATTAGTTCTCAGGTTGCTGATGCAATTATTGAAGGAGCTGCTGAAAGAGAAGCTCACCAGGAAGAAGAATTACTTGAGCAGGCTGCATCTGAAGCCAAAGAAGGTCAGGGTGATGATGAAGTAGAAGCAAAAACCAAGCTTAGATCAAGAAGAAAAAGAAAGAAAACTGCTGAACCAACTTTAGAAGCTCAGGATGATGACGCTTCTGAAGACAGCAACGACGAAGAAGAATAATTCCTAACTATTTTAAACTATTTATATCATGAGCATTTCTGCTGCTGACGTAAAAAAATTAAGAGACATGACCGGTGCCGGCATGATGGATTGCAAAAAGGCACTTGCTGAAGCTGAAGGAGATTTCGACAAAGCTGTTGAAATCCTTCGCAAAAAAGGACAAAAAGTAGCCGACAAGCGTGCTGACCGTGAAGCGAAAGAAGGATTAATCCTTACACGCATCAGTGATGACGCTAAAAAAGCTGCAGCTATCGAAATTAACTGCGAAACTGACTTCGTAGCTCGTAACGATGATTTCCAGGCTCAGGCAGAAGCTTTCCTGAATGCTGCATATGACAACGACATCGACAATGTAGATGACTTATATGCTTATGAAGTTGATGGAAGAAGCATTTCTGATCACCTGCAGGATATGACCGGAAAGATCGGTGAGAAAATCCAGATCAGTACTGTTGTGTTAGCTAAAACTGACGGCTCATTGGTTTCTTATATCCACCCGGGTAACCAGCTTGGCGTATTAGTTGAGTTTGATGGACAGATTGAAGATCAGGAAATCGGTAAAGATGTAGCTATGCAAGTTGCTGCAATGAAGCCTATCGCTGTAACTCAGGATGAAGTTGATGCTTCCGTTGTTGAGAAAGAATTGGAAATCGCTAAAGAGCAATTAATCAATGAAGGGAAACCTGCTGAGATCGCTGAGAAAGCAGCGCAAGGTAAACTTCGCCGATTCTATGAAGAGCGCGTACTTCTAAATCAAAAGTTCGTAAAAGACAATGGTGTTTCCGTGAAACAATATTTAGAGCAGAACGGAGCTCCGTTAGCAAAAGCTTTCCACCGAATTCAATTAGGGGAAGACGCTTAATTCTTTTTTTTATACCTTAGGCTGTTTCGATTTTCGGAACAGCCTTTTTTTTGATCTGTATTTTCTGAACTCAATTAACTACCAGTGGCAAACAAGTACAAACGCATTCTTCTCAAACTAAGCGGCGAAGCTTTACTCGGCGAACAGGGACATGGAATTGATGGTAAAATCCTGACCCAATATGCTAAAGAAATAAAATCTGTACAGGAAGAAGGCGTGGAGGTTTCCATAGTGATTGGAGGAGGAAATATCTTCCGTGGCGTAAAAGGAGCTACCGAAGGAATGGATCGTGTTCAGGGAGATTATATGGGTATGCTTGCGACCATGATTAACTCTATGGCATTGCAGGATGCGCTGGAACGTCAGGATGTAAAAACCCGATTACTGAGTGCCATCCGAATGGAAGCTATAGCCGAACCATTTATCCGGCGCCGTGCTGTTCGTCATTTGGAAAAAGGTCGGGTTGTAATCTTTGGAGCAGGAACCGGAAACCCTTACTTCACTACAGATACTGCCGGTGCATTACGTGCAATTGAAGTGGAAGCAGATGTAATCCTTAAAGGAACCAGAGTAGATGGTATTTACGATTCAGATCCTGAAAAAAATCCGGATGCCAAAAAATTTGATACCATTACAGGAGATGAAGTGCTTACCCGCCGATTAAATGTAATGGATCTTACGGCCTTTACTCTTTGCCGTGAAAACAACACTCCTATTATTGTATTTAACATGAACGAAGAAGGCACTTTCAAAAAGATTGTATGTGATGGCGAAGATGCCGGAACTACGGTAGTTTGGGAGTAAGGTTATATGGATAACCCAAAAGATCTCTGGGATATCCTACTAGTTATTGGAGGATTTATTTCAGGTATATTTATACCATTATCAATTTTTTGGGTAGGACATAGATATAATAAACAATTAGAGGTCAACTCTTCAAAGGAAAGAGAAGCCGAAAGAATTAGTAAGTTTTTAGTTCATTTTAGTAGCGAAAATGAACAAGAAAAACTTCTGGCCTTAAGTATTGCAGATTATCTATATCAAGAAAACCAATTGCCTAGAGAACTAATTAAGGCAATTCAAACCATTAGTTCTACAGACGATTCAACTGCAGGAATATTTGCTACGAAGCTCTTAACTCAACAAAACAGAAATGATCTAGGAATTTTTCTAAATCTATTTAGTACAAATATGATGCTTGCAAAGGAATTTGAAAGGGAGCATAAAAATACTCTAGTATTTAAGTTTCTTAAATCTAAGGCGATTCAGTATCAAAAAACTTTGGAGCTATTTATAGAAAATGCTGATTTAATACCTTCCGAATCTAAAGATTATGCAAAGTCAATCATAGATTACCTAACTGATTGGCTTGGTACCTACAAAATTTTTACTCAAACAATTGGAACTATTTCATTAGAGGATTCAATCGGACCAATTGAGGCTCCAACCAAGACATACCCTCAGGAAGCAGTTGATCATTTTAATCAATTAAGTAAAACTCTTTAGCCAACAGTTTTATTAGTTCCTTCAGGGTATTAAAAGTTAGCTTATTTTCTCTGGTTACGATGGTCTCCGTCGGAACCTTGATTATAAACCAATCTATGCTCCAACGCAGAGCATTGGAGCAAGAAAAACAACGACCTTAGTCAAAACTACCAAGCTTATCTTAAGATCCTGAAACAAGTTCAGGATGACGAACTAGCCCTCCCTTGAGGGGGGTGGCATTTTTGACTTCTCAAAAAGCCGGAGGGTGTTAAGTGGTGGCTCCACATTTCTTACACCCCTCCCCGCTTCGCGGTACTCCCCTCAAGGGGAGACTTAATTGTCCCTCCTTAGGGAGGGACAGAGTCAAAACTTGTTTTGGCTCAGGCCTGCCTGCACGAAGCCGTTACGGCAAAGGCAGGGAGAGGACTGGGCGTGCTCGTTTGTTCTTAGCCTTCACCGTCTTCCCTCTGATTTCCTGCAAGCAGGAAATCTGTCTCCCTCCAAAGGGAGACAGTTGTTGCCTTATTTTATCTTCATGGATGAATCTTAAAACATGCTTTTCATTAAGATTTAATCCTCACTTTTATTAACTTCACGGAATTGAAAATCAGGGGTCGAGAGCCCGTTTTTAACCAAATTTGAAGTTATGATTGCGGACGAATTACAGGAAATTATAGACGAAGCGGATATGAAAATGGACGATGCCGTCCAGTATCTTAAAAGTGAGTTCTCTCACATCCGAACGGGAAAAGCAAATCCGGCCTTAATTTCGGGAGTTAAAGTTGAATATTACGGGGCGCAAACTCCCCTTCAGCAATTGGGAAATATCACAGTACCTGAGCCTCGTTTACTAATGGTAGCTCCATACGATAAATCTGTCCTCCCCGATATGGAAAAGGCAATCATGGCCGCCGGACTTGGACTTAATCCGATGAACGATGGTGACTTCATCCGAATCCCGCTTCCTATTTTAACGGAAGAGCGCAGAAAAGAATTAGTAAAGGTAGCTAAAGACAAAGCCGAGCAGGCAAGGGTTAGTATCCGTAATTCCCGTCGTGATGCTAATGATACCATCAAAAAAACGGTAGAATCAGAATCACTCCCTGAGGATTCTAAATTCGAAGCTGAAGAAGAAGTGCAAAAGGTAACGGATAATCACACTAATACAGTGGATGATTTGCTTGCCAACAAAGAAACGGAAATAATGACGGTGTAAGACTAACCACCAATTCTCAAAAGACAAATGACAAACAAATTCAAAGATTCAATATTGAATATTATAATTTGTTTGAATTTTGAAATTTGCCATTTGAAATTTTAACCATTGTATATATCCGAATTAAACTTACAGGGATTTAAAAGTTTTGCTCACAAAACAAAAGTGAGCTTTGACAGCGGGATTACCTCTATTGTTGGGCCCAATGGCTGTGGAAAGTCGAATATTGTGGATGCGTTAAGATGGGTACTTGGTGAACAACGCCCTTCTCTCCTTCGCTCTTCTGCAATGAGTAATGTGATTTTTAATGGTACTGCCAAGAAGAAAGCCCTCGGAATGGCCGAGGTTTCTCTCACTTTTGTAAACGATAAAGGAATTCTTCCTATCGAGTATAGTGAGGTTACCATTACACGTCGCTTGTTTCGCTCCGGAGATTCAGAATACCTGATCAATAATACTTCCTGCCGACTTAAAGATATCATGGAATTATTCATGGATACCGGAATGGGATCGGATGCCTATTCTGTGATTGAGCTCAAAATGGTGGAAGAAATTCTGAACGATAAAAACAACGACCGTCGCCGTTTGTTTGAGGAAGCAGCCGGAGTTACCCGTTACAAAGATCAACGGAAGAAGACGCTTAGAAAACTTGATGAAACTAAGAAAGATCTTCAGCGTGTGGATGATCTTCTTATTGAACTTCGTAAAAAAGCACGTTCATTAGAGATTCAGGCAGAAAAAGCAGAGAAAGCTAAAGTCTATAAAGATGAGCTGGAAAATCTGGACAAAGCCCTTACTCTTCATGACTTCACTAAAATTCAGGAAGAGCTGAAGCCGCTTCAGGAACGTATTTCGAATGCGGAAAAAGAAAAAAAGGAAATTGCTAAGACTTCCGAAGAACTTGAATCATCTGATGAGAAATTCAGAACTCAGCTCATTGAAAAAGAACGCCAACAAGGGGATGCCCAACGTCAAGTAAGTCAACTTTTTAACGCTATTCGGGAAGCTGATACCAACATCCGTATTACCAAAGAAAAGATTGAGAATGAAAAGAAGGTAATAACGGAATACAGCAAAGATATTGAACAAGGCGAGCGGGATTTAAAAGAATTGATGGACTTACTTGCTAACAGTCGCTCGAAACTGGAATCCTTTGATGAAGACCTGGAGAAATCGGAACAGGTTCTGGAAGATTCGAAAAAGAAATATTCTCATATTCAGCAACAATATAACCGCGAGCGCCACGAATTGTATGAAGTGGAGGTTCAATTGAGCGCCACTAATAATGAGCTCAATAAACTGGAGAATCAGCGAATCAAAATTGAGTCTCGCCTGGAGAATACCGAAGGGGATCTGGAGCGAATTAATGAAGAGATTGTAGACCTGAATGATGAAATCGATTCGTTAAACTCCGAGCAAAGTTCAATAGACGGAAAGCTGGAACATCTGGTTGAAGAGCGGGATGAACTGGAAAAAGAATTAGAAACTGCACGTAAAAAAAGGGAAGGATTTGCAGAGAAACAGAACGAAATTAAAGACGAATTAAGGTCTCTGCACAGTAACCATTCTTCATTACTGAATGAAGTTCGGTTGTTAAATGATCTTGCGAGTTCTAATGAAGCTTTCCCAAATAGTGTAAAATATCTGCTTGAAAACCATCGATTCGATTTCAAGGAAATGACTACTGTTGCTGAAGTTTTCAATACGGATGAGAAACATGCCATCGCTCTTGAATCAGTCTTGGGTGGTGCTTTAAATTTTGTAATTCTACCAACGCTCGATGAAGCCAAACGTGCAGCAGAAGCTTTGAAAAAAGCGAATAAAGGACGAGCTACCTTCATCCCTTTAGATAAACTTTCAGCGAAGTACGATGTAGTTGATGGCGGATTATTTGATCATGTAAAAACCAAACCTCAGTACTCTGCTCTAAAGCAACTGCTTCTTGGAAATGTGTTGGTGTTTGATTCCGTTGAAGACGCTTATAAAGGTCTGAAGAAAACCAACGCTATTGGAGTTACTTATGACGGAGAAGTGATTAATAGAAATCGCTTCTTCAAAAGTGGTAGCAAAAATAAGAATACCGGTGTGCGGGTTGGGCTTCAGGATAAAATCGACCGCCTTGAAAAGGAAAAAGCAGGAGTACTCAAAGAAATTGATAAGCTCAGCGAATACCTTAAGCAAATCGTTGAAAAATATGAAAAGCTTGATATTGGCAAACTCAGCGCCGGATTAAAAGAAAAAGAGCAGGAAGTCCGAAGGCTGGAGCAGCAGCAACATAGTTTGAGTTCTAAAGTTCAGGTTTACCAGAAGAATATTACTGAGTTGGTAAACCGGAAAGATTACCTGAAAAGTAGTGAAGGGACTGCCCAGGAAGAACTTGACTCCATGCAGCCGAAGCAAAAAGAGCTTCAGAAAAAGATGGGAGAGCTGGATGGCGAGCAGTCGAAAAAGAAAGAATTGCTCGAATCTCTGGAAGAAGAACGAGCTATTGCTCAAAGTCGCTATAATGATGCTCAACTCAAACATCAGGATTTAAAGAACAAGGTTGATAACCACGAAAGAGATGTAAAACGAGCTGAAACGGGTATCGAAAGTGTTCAGTCCAGAATTGAAAACCGAACCAAGCTTACCGAACAATCAAAAAAGAATATTGAAGATTCGACTTCCTATATCGAAAAGCTTGAAAAGGAACTCGCATCAAATAAAGAGCTGAAAACTGAAGCGGATGAAGCCTTATCAAAAGCCGAAGAAGCGGCCGCCAAACAGCGTGGACAGATTAATGAGATTGAAAAAAATCTGAGGGAAGTCCGCCGACAGAAAGAAGTGAATATGGAATTGGTTCATCATCTTTCTATGGCAAAGGAAAAGATGGAAATGCAGGTTCAGGGACTTTCAGATCATATCTGGGAAACTTATGGTATCCTGATGAAACAGATTGAAGGCGCGGAAATGCCGAAGGATAAAACTCCGGATGAAGTTAAACAGCGTATCGGCTGGCTGCGACAGAAGCTGAACAGTATTGGTGATGTAAACCCGCTTGCCATAGAAGAATACAAAGAAGAGAAAGAACGCCTCGATTTCTACGAAGAACAAATCGAAGATCTGGATAAAGCGGAAAAACAACTTCTCGAAACTATCGAGGAAATTAATACAACGGCTACCGAACGTTTTAATGAGACCTTTGAGGAAATCCGAACTAACTTCCAGAAAGTATTTAAAACACTATTCTTCGAAGACGATTATTGCGATCTGCTGATTGAGGAAGATGTGGAAGATCCGCTGGAAGCCCGCATCGAGATTAAAGCACAGCCTCGCGGTAAACGACCTTCCGGTATTTCCCAGCTTTCCGGTGGAGAAAAAACACTTACGGCGATTGCACTTCTGTTCGCAATCTACCTGGTTAAACCTTCTCCTTTCTGTGTACTGGATGAGGTAGACGCCCCACTGGATGACGCCAATATTGAGCGCTTTGCGAAAATGATTAAGAACTTCAGTGAAGAAACTCAGTTCATCATTATTACTCACAACAAAAAGACGATGAGTAAAGCTGAAATGATGTACGGTGTTACCATGCCGGAAACCGGTGTGAGTCGGTTGGTTGGGGTAAGAATGGATGAAGTAGCTTAGTTAATGGTTATTTGTTATTAGTTTTCAGTTATTTAATGAATGGGAAAACTAAATCAACATATTGAGTCTTTTGAGGATTTAGAAGTTTGGAAAGAGAGTCGGCTACTCAGGAAAAGGATTTCTAAATTTGTTAAAACTTTACCTAAAGACGAAAAATATCGCTTGGTTGATCAGCTTATCAGAGCTTCGAGATCAGTTACCGCCAATATTGCTGAGGGATATGGCCGATTTCACTATCAAGAGAATATTCAGTATTGCCGACAGGCTCGAGGGTCACTTTATGAAATTTTAGATCATTTATCAGTCGCTTTAGACGAAGAATGGTTATCAGATAAAGGATTTGATTCTTTAAAAGAACAAACGATTACTTGTATCAAACTTGTTAATGGGTTCACTGGATACTTAAAACGATCTAAAACCAATTTAGTTAAAGAATCCGAAGTAGAGTACACTACAGATACTAATAACAAATAACCATTAACCACAAACCAACCCTTGGCAAGAAAAGAATTTCAAATACCAGATATGTACAAGTCGCCGATTATCCGGAAGGTGAAAGAGGCAACAAAGATTACCGATCCAATGAAAAAGGATCTGGAGCCTACCTTATTGGATTTCGGTGCTGTTCAATTCTATATCCCACGCTTTTTTGGGTTTTGTTACGGAGTCGAAAATGCCATCGATATTGCTTATCGCGCTGTGGATGAACATCCGGATAAAAACATCTATCTGCTTAGCGAGATGATTCACAATCCTACTGTAAACGAAAATCTGCTTTCCAAAGGCTTACAGTTTTTGTTTGATACAGATGGAACCGAACGCATTCCTATATCTTCACTGAATTCAGATGATATTGTGATTGTACCTGCTTTCGGAACTACGCTTGAAATTCAGGATCAACTTAAAGAAGTAGGTATCGATCCGTATGAGTTTAATACCACATGTCCGTTTGTAGAGAAAGTCTGGAAACGTGGAAAGCAGTTAGGCAAAAAAGAATATAGCCTGGTGGTGCACGGTAAACATCAGCATGAGGAAACAAGAGCTACATTTTCACACAGTGCAGAGCATTCGGCAGTCGTAGTTGTGCTCAACCCTGAAGAGGCAACTATCCTTGCTGAAATCATGTTAAATGAACGTCCGGATTCAGATTTTGAGAAGTACTTCGGACATAAATCTACACCCGGCTTTGATCCGCATAAAGACCTTAAACGATTTGGTGTTATTAACCAAACGACTATGCTTGCCACCGAAACACAGGAAGTGATGGACATCCTGAAAGCAGCTGCCATTAAAATTCACGGAGAAACAGATATCCTGAATCATTTCGCTGATACATCAGATACTTTGTGTTATGCCACTAACGAAAATCAATCTGCTACTTTGGAACTCGCTAAAACAGATGCAGATATTGCACTGGTAGTAGGCGGATATAATTCTTCCAACACGATGCACTTGGTTGAAATCCTTGAGCACTCTTTCCCAACTTATCATGTCCGGGATTCCGGAGAGATGAAATCCGAATCTATGATTCATCATTTTAATCAATGGAAAAAGGAAATACTTAAAACGGATGGTTGGCTTCCAAAAGATAAAACTCCGCTGAAAGTCGCTCTTACTTCGGGAGCTTCCTGCCCCGATATTTTGGTAGATGAGGTTCTACTTCGGGTTTTAGAGTTTTTTGAGGATTCTAAAGAAGTGGACGAGGTGATTGAGAAATTCGAAGATAGTCAAAATTGATTAAGTGATAAAGTGAGAGGTGATTCTACTTAGAAGCTAGAATCATAAAAAACCACAGTATTGGATAACCTAGCCCAATTATTTTGATAAACAGATTTATTGTTTTTCCTCTATATAAGGAGAAACTAACTGTTAGAATCAATAAGCCTGAAGGAATCAGAAATGGAATTACCATTAGACATATACCCCAAGGGCAACCGCCGCTTTCTGAAGAGTAGAACCAATGAAGAATTACTGACAGGTTAAATAAGATAATGAGCAGGTTTAATGAATTGCTTTTTAATTCAGATCCCTCTCTACTCTCTTCTTCACCTCTCATTTAATCACCTTTCATCCCTCACTGATCCACTACACTAAAATAAGCCACTGCTTTAGGCTGGAAGCTGCGAAGTTTGATCTGATACTGAGTGGCAGTTAATTCAATATCGGGAGTTACGAAGCCGGTAGAATCTTCAAGTATTTCTGAATAAGGTACATACACTTCATACGGACGAATATTCTGAATTTCTGTGTACTGCTCTAAAGGTACATCAAATCGAATTAGCACCGCTGATGGATTGTAATTGATTACTTGTCCGCGGGGCAATCCTCTTGTTCGTATATACACGCTGGTTTCCCCTTCCGTAAACTCAGAGACATTCGCCGAAAAGGTAATCTCTTCAATAGAAGGTTCAATTAAAGGATCTATAGACTGAATGGGAATGGTTAATGCAATATCATCCCGAACTTCAGTTAGAGTTAACGTATCAGGAATTACCCATTCCGTTATATCTGCAACCTGAGATGTCGCACCGGTGATAGTAATCGTTTCCGGACTAACGGCAGGTTCGCCTATAAGTCCATAGCGAGTCATAAACTGGATATCGGTATTTAATCTTATCGGAACCTCTTTCGAAATTTTAGGTTCCAGACCAATATTTACAATCAACGGCTGCACTTTTAGGACAGAAACATCCTGTTCAACCGTAAACCGTTGACGAACCTGATCAAAGAGATTTACTTCACCTTGAGTAACATCTACAATAACACTTGGTGGATTGTTGAACAGGCTTACCAGTTTCCACCCATCTCCGCTTACTTCAACCTGCACAAATTCAGGTAAGTCGTCTACCAGTGCCATATCACTTGGAATACTTCCTGGTTCAACCGGAACATTAATGCTGATGTTATAATCACCATTCAGGTTTACAATAAACCAAAGACTCATTGCCATGATGTATGCGACAGCAAATACAGCAATTCGTTCTCTTCGGGCGGCACGCATATCTTCCTCGGTAGTTCCCGGAGGAATACCAAATTTTAAAATGCGCTTAATACGCGATAGAATTGATTCTTTTAACTCAACCGCCATAAAATGAATATAGAGTCACACTACCGTTAATACAACTATCCACGAACGATAATATCACCAACTACCTGCCCTTTAACTTTAGCATTTAATCGTTTTGCAATACTAAATCGGTTGGCATGTATTTCATGTCTCCATGCCGGATTTTTTACTCTGCAAACAAGCTTGTCTCCTTCGAAATGGAGGTCTTCGGTTTGTGAAGATATTCGCTCCCCTACCACACTTTCCCATGCAGATAATATCATTCCCTGTTTCAGTTTTTTCTTTTGAGGAAATTTATCAAGAAAATCCTGAAGTGCTGAACTTAAAGGTTTGGGTTTATCGAAACGCAATTTGGAGTTTGGAGTTTGGAGTTTGGAGTTTGGAGTTCAGTTAAGATATTGTTATCAATTTCTGAGTCAAGTTTTTGTCTTAATAACTCCTTCGTTCACGGTATAAAATCGATTACGATCGCCATCAAAATGTACGTAATTCTCAAATGGAATGGGGTTTGCTGCTGTAATGAATGTTTGGCCTTTATGCTGCTGTAACGCTTTAAGGAGAATTTCTGTTTTTGATAAATCAAGATCTCCAAATACATCATCCAGCATAAATATGGGAAGATCATCCAATTCATCTGAATAGTAATGGAGTTGAGCTAACTTTAAAGAAAGGGCAAATAACCGGTGCTGTCCCTGAGAGCCAAATCTGCGAAGTTCAAAATCACCCAAATAAAAAACGATCTCATCTCTATGCGGTCCGATCAGTGTTTGTTCCCGTTCCACCTCCTTCTCATGATTCTCTTTCAGTAATTCCCTGTAGCTCTCTTCTATCTCTTTTGGATTAGTGGTCGCTTCGCAAAAAGTCTGATATTCTAAGTCCGTAGTAAGATTCATGCCGGATATCATTGCATAATCTTTCGCCAAGTATTCTTTGAACTTTTCAAGCACTTCAAATCTCTTTGCTACTATTCTGGATCCCGTTTCCACTAACTGATGATCCCAGGGATCCAGATACATTTCCAGCATTTGAGGATTGCTACTGTAGTTTTGAAGAAGCGTGTTTCTTTGTTTCCTGATTCTCCTGTAATCCAATAAATCTCTTAAATAAGCAGAGGAAATCTGACTGATAAATGAATCCAGAAAAGATCGCCGTTCAGCAGGACCTTCAAGGGTTAACTTTTTATCATCAGGTGATAGAACCACAACCGGAACCATCCCAATTAAATCTGAAAGTCGGTCTAGTGGGCCGTCATTTACAAAAATCTTCTTTCCTTCCCCTCTTGAATAGGTACAGCTTACTTCGAATTCAGAGCGAATTTCACCTTCGAAATTTCCCTTTAGCATGAAATAACTTTCGCCCTGGTAAATCACATACATATCAGATGTTGAAACAAAACTTCTGGACATACACAGATAATGAATTGCATCAATAAGACTTGTTTTACCTGCCCCGTTCGGACCCGTAATTACATTTAGATGAGGCGCCCATTCCACTTCATTTTTCTGATGGTTTCTGAAATGGAGCAATTCTAGTTTTGTGATTAACATGCATCAATAGTAGCAATATTTGATGCAGAATTAAATGCAAAAAAAGAAAAAAGCCCGTCGGTTAATTATCCGGCTTGTCTCTATTCATCGGGTCATGATTCACTTAATTTGGATGCATCCCCGACGGGACTTTCGTTGCATTACAATATTGGTCGAAGTCTGAGTTCAAAAATTGATTCTGAAAGACCTTTATCTTTTGAATATCCAATTAATCTTAAGTTCTCACTTCTGGTGTTTGTTCTTAGTTGTTGAATCGGGATTGGATATTCGTTCTTTATTTCGGTCTCTTCTCCAAATCTTGAATCAAAAAACGTCAGTCTCCACTTCTTTAAAATTTTCTCTATTCCTTTAAAACTAATTCTACCAAATAATTCACAATCACATTTCTCAAGATGAATTGGGATTTTTAATTCCTCTTTAGGATCATCAGGAATTGAATTAATTGATATCTGACTCTCAAGCATTGGCGAAGTAATGCCCACCAATAAATATTTATCACTTAAAGAAAATCCCATAAATGCCTGGTGCATTCCTAAATCTGTTATTTCTATCGTCCACTCTTTCGAAGCGGGAGTATTAACTTCTGTCTTCTGCCTCTCAATTGTTTCCATATGCATGTGATTGATTACAAAATGAATCTACTTATTGAAATCATATGATTTTGATGTCGTAGAGAATTTGTAGAGATAAATAATTCAGGATTCTCAGAATCAGTAGAGATTCCTCCATAAAGGAAATCTATCAGATTTTGTTGAACTAAATATTTATACACAAAAACATGCTTAATTAGTCTTTAAAGAGGGATTTTTATCGTTTTCGAAATTTATACCTGATTGAAACTGTAGAGATATTGTAGAGATTTAGAAACAGCTTTACTGAGTCAAATTAGCTATGATAGAGATATCTATTCATACTCACTTTCCAAAAATCATGAAATATTTACTCTACCGTATTGCCTTTGTGGTTCTTTCAATATGCTTTGTCTCTCCTTCTTTTGCTCAAGCTTCATATACTGACTCTTTACGAACAGAGCTTTCAGGTACGGATGATGACAGCTTAAAAGTCGCCTTGCTGATTTCTCTTTCGTTAAATTTTACTCAAACAGAGCTTGATTCCGCCTCTTATTATGGTACCAGAGCAAAAGATATAGCGGATCAAAGCAATAACTTGAATGTAAAGGTAATTGCCACCAATCATATGGGGCGTGTTTATATCAGGCGAGGAATGTATGAAGAAGCCCTTAAGATTTTTCAGGAAGCACTCTCCTATATAAATCAATTACCGCATAATCCTGAATTAAAAGCAGCGACCTTAAGGGGAATTGGGAATATTTACTTTATCCAATATAAATATGATGAGGCATTGAGCTTTTATGATGATGCTTTAGATAATTTTCAGGAGGCTGGTGATTCTGCCGGAGCAATACTAGTCTATGGAAATTACGCCAATGTCTATTTTGAAACGGGTAAGAAGAACCTGGCTATCAGGTACTACAAGAAGCAAATCGATTATTATGAGGAAACCGAAGACGAAATGGGACTTGGTTCTTCCTACCTTAATATCGGCATGCTTTATGATACCATGGACTCACTTTCTCTAGCTATAGATTATAGTGAGAGAGCATTAGCTATTGCTGAAAAGAATAATGCATTGGTTATGATGACCTATCCTTTGAAAGTTCTTAGTTCCGTATCAAATGCACTTGAGAATTTTGAACAGGGGATTGAATATGGCCAAAAAAGTCTCGAGTTGGCTCAGGATCTAGGGATTATTTATGAACAAAAAGATGCACATGTAAACCTTTCGTATAGCTATGAACGACTTGGCAATTTTGAAACTGCATTATCACACTATAAGTCTTTTAAAGAATTAAATGACAGTTTGTTAAATGAAGATGCCAATGCCCGACTAGCAGAAATGCGGGCTATTTATGAAACCGACAAAAAAGAACAGGAAATATTGGTACTTGGAACAAAGAACGATTTACAACAGGCTAGAATCGCTGCTATTTCTTCTTCACTTGGACTGGTAGTGGCTATCGGAGTTATTGGGATCGTATGGTTTGTTGCCAGAAAAAGAAAAGAAATTGAATTACTTGAAAAAGATAAACTCCTTGCAGAATCTGAGCAAAAACTAACTAAGGAAGAATTAGCAAATTCCAGATTAAGAGAGGAGAATTTACAAAGTGAATTAACAAACTTTGCTCTTCAGATTGTAGAAAAAAATGATTTCCTTGAAGAAGTTAAATCTGAAATGGCTGAAATAAGAAGTGAAATTAAAAGTCAGGAAGCTCTTAGCCATATCAACAAATTGGGATCGAGGATTTATCAAAATCTAATGCTTAACAAACAGCGGGAAGAGTTTGAGATTCAGGTGGATCAGGTATGCGAAGGTTTTTATAAAAAACTTGAAAGAAGCTATCCTGAACTTACCTCTCAGGAGCGAAGACTAGCAGCATTATTGAGACTGAATCTTTCCTCTAAAGAAATTTTCGGAATATTAAATATCTCTCCTAAAAGTGTAGATCAGGGAAGATACCGGCTAAGAAAAAAACTAACTCTGAACAAAAAGAAAAACCTGTCTTTGTTTTTAAATCAGATTTAGCTTTCTGATTGTTCCCGCTTTTCGATATGAAGCTCGAAAAATGTTTTCCCCTGAACAGGTTGGTTCTCTGAAAAACCTAGCTTCATAAGCTTGTTGAGCTCAATGGCAGGTTCAATTGCAAACATCGTTTCCTGAGACACTTTTTTAGGATTTCCGGTACGATTATCGAACAGAGAAACTTTCCAGATTTCGAAAAATGCTTCCGAGGCTTTTAAAGAAATGGTCGAAATTCTAGTCTGATCTATTTCTTCAAAATTTAACTCAACAACAACTTTAGAATTTGTGGCTCGGGATACTGTGTTATAAAGAATTGATTTTTCACCAAATGGAGAAATGATATCAGTAGTGATATACTTGTCGGTAAGCTGTTTTCCGAAGTTGAATTTATTAAGACTTGGATCTGTTAATAACACTTCCCAATGACCATTTTTCACCGACTGGCCATGGCTGTTTTTTACCGATCTTACCTCTTGCATGTTGATACCTTAAACACTGATTGCTAACTAACGGAGATTATACTCAATAAATACCGAAATTAACAGCAAAAAAAGACTTAACTATTTGATCAATAGCATTTTACCCGACCTGACCTCTCCATTAACTTGGAGCTGATAAAGATATATACCACTAGGTAAACCGGTTCCATCAAAACGATAGCTATAGCTTCCCGCTTTTTTTAATCCTTCATTAGAATTGACTATTTCTCTTCCAAGTGAATCAAATACTTTCAACGTTACTCTGCCAGAAGAAGCTAAATCATAACTAATAACTGTTCCGGGATTAAATGGGTTAGGATAGTTTTGAAGAAGACTTATTGTTCCTGGAATTTTCTCAGGCTCTTCAATATTAATACCCATTTCATACATAAACGTTTTAACAGGAAATGGTGATGATGCACTTTCATTATTACTTTCACCTTCCAAAGCATCTGTACCTGAAAACGTCCAGTTGGCAAGATTAAATGATGTGCTATCTGGTCCTGTGAAGTTTTTTCGGTAGGCCCATCCGTCGGTATATTCCCAGGAAGTCCCGGTCCCATCCTGATTTATTTCACCGAAAGTATCAATTACGATTTCATTACCGGAAAAAGCTTTTGTTGAGTCATAAAAAAGCTCAATAGCATCATCTCCGTTTATTGCTACAGAAGCGTCATCTACTAAATCAGGATTAAAGCCAAACCATGCATTGAAGTTCGAGCTTTCAGTTGCTATATAAATGTACTCTCCTTTTGCAGCTGCTCCTGATAATTCATATTCCACACCATCCGATCCACCACCGTTACTTGCCGAACCTATTCCAAAGACTCCCAAGTCAGGTATATTTTCTGTTGCGAACAATTCTACAAGTTTAGGGGTACCACCTGAAAGTGTACCATCCATAACTCCTGAAATTAATAGAGCAGAACTTGACGCCTTAGGACCAGTTATTACAGTGTCTTTTTCCTCATCAAATCTGATAACGGAAAAAGATGTAGCTATTCGTTCATCTTCATTGCTTCCTGCTACCCATTCAACTTCGGCTTCAAGAATTGATTCATAATCAGTAAGTGTGAACGGGTTTCCGGCAGTATCACTTGGGACAAGTGAATTTTCATAACGGAAGAGAATTTTTTCCACCTGGTAAGTTAGTTCAAAGGAGGAAGCCCCGATGTTCTCCACAAAACCGGAAACCGGATTCGGAAGCGTGTCAGGTTCAATTACAACTCCATCAAAAAAAGCTCTGCGAACTAACGTGGTATCATGTACAAAAGGGTTTCGGTTACCCTGAGCTTGCTCTGCACCCAAACTTCTTTGTACTTCAGCTTCATCTACCGGGTCAAGATCATGCCAGGTAAGCAGAACATCTTTCATCCCATTAAAAAATGACGCATCATCACTTACATCATTCGTATTTTGATAAATCGCCCAAAAATAAAAAATAGCTCTTGCAACATTACCTTTATGGTCTTCTCTGGGTTCAAATTTACCTGATACTTCTTCACTGTAGAGATCAATATTTTCTGTAGGTATAGAAGTTTGAGAACCTTTGTTATCTAAATACCACCAGGATGTTGTCTGATCATCCGGGATCTCATCAAAGGGGTCATTTGAACGTTCACTATTTGCTTCAACAAGTGTTGGAAATAAATGATGAATATCTCCCCTCATTGGTTCATCACTTCCAAACATTCCCTGGGGCCAGGTATGTTCAGTATTTATCCCTTTACTAAAAGCATCTCCACGAGTATTAGCCTGAATTGTAAATCCGGTATACACACACACGATATTCCCGTCTTTATTATCGATGGTACCGTACATGGCATCTCTGGCTGAGTTATAACCCAGAGGATTAGTAACGGAGTAATTATCCTGTAAATAATCGATCAGTTCAGTTTTGGTAAGATTGGGGGCTATTTGGTCATCCTGTGCGGCTACGGGAAAAGAAAAAAGTACAGCTAAAAGAAACAGAAACGGTTTTTTCATAAACAATCAGTTAGATTTTTTTAAAGATAACACATCGGTGTTACCCAAGCATTAAAGAAGACAAGATTTATTTCAGAAGAAGCATTCTTCTGGTTTGAATATCATTTCCAACCTGAAGTCGGTAGAAATAAACTCCACTTGAAAACTGAGAAGCATTCCAATTTACATTGTGCTCCCCTGCCTGGAATGAATCTTCAACTAGTACAGATACTTTTCTTCCCAGCATATCAAATACAGAAAGATTGACAAAGGATTGTTCAGGAAGCTGAAATGAAATAGTGGTAGAAGGATTAAAGGGGTTGGGATAATTTTGCAATAAAGAAATTTCGGTTGGTACCATTCTTTCTTCGTCGTTTGAAACCAGCACGGTATTAGCAGTTCCCGGAGTTCCACCATCCTGTGCTGAAGCCGCCCAACTTTGAGCCTGAGCATTATCCATTCCGGCACTCTTAAGTTCTAATGTAAAACCGGTGCCATCTGCATTTATGTCCCATGGAAACTCATCCTGATATTCCAGAGAGTCTACAAGAAAACCGGAACTATCAAATAAACGTACTTGATCACTTCCACCAGCCAGATTGTAACCAAGTTCACCATATAATCCTGAAGTCAATTCATACTGACTGTTAAACGCTTCCAAATCTGAAGCTATCACAATATAGGAGCCGGATTCTATTTCAGTTCCACTTGTAAAAGTAAACTCATGGGAATTGTCCTCATCCTTAATTTTCCAGCCACTCAAATCAATGTCATAATCAGCTGAATTATAGAGCTCAATCCAGTCACCCGATTCGTTTTCTTCTGAATCATTATACATGATTTCATTAATTACAATATCCTTGATTTCTCCATCAACGGGTTCAAAATTTGCAGTGTACTCCGATCGTGTATCGCCTTCTATGGAATATTCTAAGGAATTTGAATCCCCACTCCAGCCGGTAAATCTATATCCTCTTTTTGGTATTGCTGTTAATGGAATAGTGAACTCTCTGAAATATCTTCCTTCCCATGGATAGGATTCAGGTATAGCTCTGTTTACTTTAACAATTCCATGATTACTATTGGATGTATTTACGGAAATCGTTGACATAGGAAATAAATCAAAGCGGTTCATTAAGAATGACTGCATGTTATTTGGTCGGTTGTCAGCAAAATCACGGAGTATATTGATTTGGTCATTCCAGCTTTCCTCAGAATTTCCCCACCTGGAAATATGTCTTGGTATTTCACTTTCTATTTTACCCGAAAGAGAATCTATTACCTGATTAACATATTCGGTTTTAAATGTTGTATTCATCAAATCCGACATACGATTTACAAATTTCGTTACAAAAACAGGACTTTCTACCATTCTTCTAAATACATAAGTAGACCACGAAGGATTTGGCCAATCAGGACCATTCGATTCCAGAGCAAAATTCAGCGTATTGTGATTTACATTTCCACCATAAGAAAGACCAAAACCAAAATCGGTATCGTATATAATCCAACGCCATTTTCCGTTTGATCTTTGGTCTCTCCAGAATTTGATATTATTACCTGGCCAATCGGTATTTGCATAGTAAATTTGGGCAGCCATATAGTCGATATAATTATCGATATCAATCATATCTTCCACTTGCTGATATTCGGTTGAATTTGACATATTAGCTGATCCAAGAGCGGATAAGAATTGGTTATAAGAATCGGCATTTCCATGAATTGCCCAACCATTTCCTTCCAAAAGATCAATCTCTTCAGAATCAGCATTGCTGTTTGATTCTATAAAGTGCTCGTTAACTTTTTCCCGAATGTTGTGTATTCCCCAATATTCTCCATTTAGATACATTACAGCTGGTCGAAATGCCTGATAATCCAAATCAGCATCTTCCACCAATGTTTTCATTAAACCATCACGAAACATTGAATGACCTTGAGAAGTGAAATCATTGCCCGAATTTCGAAGCACAAATGCCTGAAAGGTTTCGATGTCTTTTTCTTCAAATAATTTGTAATTCAATTCAGGATTACCGTACTCCCCTCTGAAAAAGATAGATAGTGATTTAGCAGGATTTGTACGGCTACAACCCCCAAAAATTTTAGCACCTGCTCCCGAACTAAAACCCAATTCACCGTTTGATTCGAATAGTTCAATCTGTACAGGTATTTCCCAATCCTGATTCCAGTTCCTTGGTCCTGTGCAGTTCCCCTCAACCCCATTTGTACCTTCCACATAAATTCCGGATTCGTTGCTCCACAGATTAACCGGATCGGTACTAACTGAAACGACTGGAAGATTTTGGTTAGCATCTATAACAAATGTTTTTGTAACTACTTTACTTGGTAAACTGCCATCAGCAAAAGCTCTTAATTTATACGTTGTCGTAGAAAATATGACTCTGTTATTCGACCCAAATACCTCTGAATTTATAGTTGGATCACTACCATCGGTTGTAAAATAAACCTGATCTCCGGGAATATCCCCTTGAATAGAAACACCTGTTCCACTTCGATAAAACCCTTGAGGCAAACTCATTTCCGGCTCACTTAATCTTGAACTATATCCTTCCGTATTATTTTCAGAAAGCGGTGTTGGAGTTTGAAAAATCAGAAAGTCCGAATTGTTTTCTATTGACCTACCAAACGATTCATTTCTTAACAAGAGCGGAAAACTAAGCTGATCAACAAGGACTGAGTCAGGGTTTGTTAGAAAAAGTGTTTCACCGGACGAACTCAACTTGAAGTTAAGGTGTGGATAGGATAAACCTTCAACGGGAATAGTTACCTGCTCTGCTACTCCTCTTGATTGCAATGGCTGCTCATTTCTTGAGATGCTTAAAAATGGAATCAAAGACATATCTGAAGATTCAGCATTCGTGTTATGAACCTGTATGGCCAATACATTTTCGCCATTCACGAGAAGATCTTTAAATGATTCCAATTCAATTGCAGGAAGTTCTTCTCCTCTTACCAGCCATGGATCAGAAATAAAATCGGTGGTACCTGCATTATAGGGCAATGGAGAATCACCCATCATATTAAACCGCGAAATTTCTACCCCATTTAAATATGCCACATATCCATCATCAAAATCGATATGAAGGAGCATATCATTGATAAGTGAAGGATCTTCAATACTAAATGTAGTTCGGGTAAATACCGAAATAGTGCCATTAGGAACTATGGTATTATCGTCATTATCACCGTAACCGAAACCATACATACCATCCTGCCAAGAAGAATCATCAAAGTCCGTACTGACCCATGACGTTAATACCGATGTAGATGGAACAATGTATTTTGCGGCGTCTCCAATTCTGACAATGGTTTCCCAGAACTTCGGCTCATTGTCAGAATTGCTCCCTCTGTTTTTATCACTTGCGAACAGGAGATAATATTCGTTTGCCAATAGTTCAATATCAGGCAGAACATATTTGAACGGATTTTCAGGATCATCAGAAATTCCATAGCCTTGAAGATTGATGGTATTTCCGGAAGAATTATAGAGTTCAATCCAATCAGGAAAATCGCCGTCCTCATCAGAAATTCCTGAACTATTACTCGCTACAACTTCATTTATAAGAACCTGAGCATTACTCTCGATTGTTTTAAACAGAAGTATTACAAGAAAAAGCGCTACCATTTTAGGTAGTACAAATGCTGATCTGTATTTCATAAATTCTTTCTATTCCAACTTCGTAAAATTTTAAAATAGCCTATTATTAACGAAATACGAAGGTGAAAGATTTTCTCACAATCTGTTTAGAACTTGGGATTTTCAGTAAGCAGATGTTTGAACTCTTTTTTGAACTTCTTCACTTTTGGAGCTATTACATACGAACAATAACCGGCATTGGGGTTATTCTCGAAATAATCCTGATGATAGTTTTCTGCCACGTAATAATTGGTAAGTGGCTCAATCGTAGTTACAATCGGGTCTTCCCAAAGTCCGGAAGCGTCCGTTTCTTTAAGCGACTTTTCTGCAATCACCTTTTGCTCGTCATTGTGATAAAAAATCACAGATCGGTACATCGGCCCTACATCATTTCCCTGACGATTAAGGGTAGTTGGGTTATGAGTATGCCAAAGAACCGATAATAGCTGTTCATAAGAAATAACTTCCGGGTCATAATAAATACGAGCCACTTCCACATGACCAGTTCTTCCGGTAGTAACCTGGCGATAAGAAGGATTTTCGACATGTCCTCCTGAATAGCCGGATTCCACGTGCTCAATCCCTTCTACCAATTCATAAATGGCTTCCACGCACCAAAAACAACCCGCACCAAAGGTGGCTTGCTCTAAATTCTTTTCCATTTCTTGTGCAAAACTTAAAGATGTAAGACTTACAAAAAGTCCTGTTAAAATAATTTTCTTAAACATAGTATTTAATCTTTTAGGATTAAAAAATGAGTTTTTTCACTCTTGAGTATCACAGAAGGATAACATCTTTCAAATGGGACACATTCATTAATAACCAAAAAACCTGACTCCAAAAAAGAAATCAGGTTTTTCATAAAGTGCTCACGAATGGAGTCGAACCATCACGACCGTTAAGTCACACGCCCCTCAAGCGTGCGCGTCTACCAATTCCGCCACGTGAGCTAGAAAGGGTTGCAAAGATAGCTCTTTTATCTCCCAAAATTCAATCTCAAAAAAATCCCTCACACATTTTATGTGAGGGATAGCGCTTTATTTACCATCTTTAGAATGGTCTTTCAGGCGTTGGCGAATATCGTATTGAATTGCTTCTTTCTTTTCGAGATAAATGGCATACTGTTCTTTGGTAAGAATCTCATGAATAGCCTGCTGATGTTCTTCCCTTAGCTCTTTTGCCATCATCATTTTCTTACGTCGGTTAACTTTTTCTTCTCTGATTTGCTCTCCTTTGAGAGCGAATTCTTCATCCACTTCTCTGATCTGATTTTCCTGAGATTCAGTTAAATCCAGATACTCGTCGAGTACGGCTATGTGAGCTTCAGTCCTTACTTCCGGTGGAACATCCTGAAGCATTTCTCTCCCGGGTCTTTTTTCCGTATCTCCTTTTCTTTGTTGTGCAAGTACAGGAGAAGCTAACAGTATAATTAAGCCCAGTACTAAAGTTGATTTAATTATTCGTTGCATGATTTCAATGTTGAGTTTGCGACCAAGCATTCAACGTTGCATCAAAGACGAACCAATCCCATAAAAAGTTTACAGAAGTTGTAAAAAAATTATTCTTCCAGCTGACGCTGTGCGTATTCGTTATCAGGATCTATTTTGAGCGCTTGCTCATAGTAGGTACGGGCTTTGTCATCCTGACCACCACGCTTGATCATATCTCCCATCAAAATCCAATTCTCGGCATCTTGTGGGTCGGCTTTTATTCTGCCAATCAGATAGGGAATGGCTTCCTGACCACGATCGGTCATAAGCATGAGCATCACTTTGCTTCGATGAGCGTTCGGTAAGTCACCATCAGCAATTGCTTTATCAAAATCAGATTCAGCTTCTTCCAGTTTCTCTTGCTGCATGTACAAATTACCACGCATATTCATATATGATGGCTTTTCGCCTGCAAGCTCAATGGCTGTATCGATCGCTTTCTTACTCAACTCGTATTGATTGAGCTGTTGAAAAATGAGTGATTCTAAATAAAATGGTTCATGAGATTCGGGATTCTCTTTCTGTAATTCTCTGGCTATATCTAAACTATGGTCAATGTCTTTGTCTTGTAAAAGTTCAAAACCACGGTTTAATTTCTCTTCAAAATTCATGAGTTAGTTTTTTTATCAGATAAGTCTTCGTATTCCGCTTCTTCGATTTGGTCGAATTTGTTAGCGCCCTTTCTATTATTTCCCTGAAACGGGTTAAACTGTTGTTTTCGACCACTGGAAGGTAAGAACATTCGCCCTATATATCTCATAAGGACGAAAAAAAGCGCCATAAAAAATAAAAATTTAAAAAGCATAGCTAAGGAGCAATGTGAATATGGGTATTTGAATGAATCGGGCGTTCAAAAATTTGTTCCTCGATGTACGCCAAATGATCCGGATTGTTCACAAAATCTATTTCGGTCGTATTTATAAAAATAACAGGTGTTTTATTGAAATGATAGAAAAAGTGATTATATGCGTTATTCAAATCCCTTAAATAATCCGGTGTAATATGTTGTTCGTATTCTCTGCCCCTTTTATTGATGTTATCCATTAACCGATCTACAGAAGCCTGAATAAAAACAATCAAATTGGGTTGAGCCGCAATTCCAGTCATTATATTAAAAATCGAATCATACAATGCCAGCTCGTCTTCCTCTAAATTCAATCGGGCAAATATTCGGTCCTTTTCGAAAATATAATCCGAGATTGTAAACTGATGAAATAAGTCCTGAGTCATCATGTTCTGTTGTTGTTTGAACCTACTGGCAAGAAAAGCGAGTTGAGTTTGGAATGCATAACGCTCCCGGTCTTCATAGAACTTTGGAAGAAATGGGTTGTCTTCAAATTCTTCTAATACCAATCGTGCCTGTCGTCTTTCTGCAAGTAAGGTAGCAAGTGAAGTTTTCCCTGCTCCAATCACACCTTCAACAGCAATAAAATCGAGTTGGTTGGACATTCTACCAGTCTAAATTGGTTTTTGAAATTCTTATCTCAGAAGCCTCCTCAATTAACTCATCAATAGTTTGAGCACTTTCCGGATCTTTCCATTCCGGCAAAACATCTCTTAGAGGCATTAAAACGAACAATCTCTTTTTATATTCGCTATGAGGAATGATAAGACTATCTGTATGAAGCACCAAGTTATCAAAGGCAATAATATCTAAATCAATAGTACGGGCTGTCCATTTTGGATACCGGGAAGGTCGCCCCTGTTTCTTTTCCTGGGTTTTCAACTTTTCAAAAAGCTCTTCTGGTTTTAACTCTGTTACAATAAGAACAATCGCATTCAGAAAATCCTGACTGGAAGGTCCGACAGGTTCAGATGAATAAATGGAAGACTGAACTATCGGAGCTGAGGAAATTGATTCGAAGAATGCCTTTGCCTTCTTAAGCTGGGAATGGGGATTATCCAGATTTGAACCAAGAGCAATAACTACCTGGGCCATGACATGGTCACTTCAGAATGTTCAGCTTCTCCTGATATAGGTGGATTTAATTTCCTGACTTTTACCTCGAGAGTATCCACCATTGGAAAATAAGAGTACAGTTTTTGACCAATCAAAAAAGTAAGTGTTTCGATCAATTTCTTTGATTCCCCATTCATTACAGAGCCAACTATTTCATGAGCTTTCGAATAGTCAATGGTTTCTGATAAATCATCCGTTCTGGCAGCTTCTTCTAAGGATGTGACGAACGTTAAATCAACTTCAAAATCATTCCCATTGATGCGTTCGTCCTCAAAAAAACCATGAAGACCCCGGAATTTGAGTCCTTTCAAAACCAGCTTGTCCATAATCAGAGGCTGGCTACTTCAATACGCTGATGAAGTTCTTCTAGAATTCGCTTGTGCTTAGGACTGGTTGTAATTCGCTCTTCAACAGTAGAAATAGCATGGATCACAGTAGAGTGATCCCTTCCACCAAAATGTAATCCTATAGTTTTTAAACTGGATTTTGTAAATCGCTTAGATAAATACATGGCAATTTGACGAGCTTCCACAATTTCCTGCTTCCGTGTTTTCTCACGTACTTTATTGGTGTCGATTCCAAAATAATCACATACATAATTCTGAATAGATTCAATAGAAATTTGTGTGTGGGATTCTTTTACCATGTCTTTGAGTACACGTTTAGCCATGGCGAGATCTATATCATCAATATTCTGAAGAGATGCATGCGCAAGAAGCTTAATTATTGCTCCCTCTAAATCACGTACATTCGATTTAAAATTATGTGCAATGAATTCGATGATCTCAGGATCTATTTCGATTCCATTATCATTTGCCTTACGCTCAAGAATGGCATACCTGGTTTCGTATTCCGGCATCTGAAGATCGGCGCTTAAACCCCAGCTGAATCTTGAAATTAATCGCTCCTGAATATCAGGAACATCTTTCGGTGCCCGATCGCTACTTAAAATGATTTGCTTTCCATCCTGATGCAGTGCATTAAAAATATGAAAAAACTCTTCCTGAGTTTTTTCTTTTCCGCTAAAGAACTGGATATCATCAACAATC
Source organism: Balneolaceae bacterium (assembly GCA_017795005.1). GTDB lineage: Bacteria > Bacteroidota > Rhodothermia > Balneolales > Balneolaceae > RHLJ01. The sequence goes on from CP051242.1 coordinate 3,618,986, forward strand.
AATACATCAATATTGCGATAGAACATAGAGAATTCACTGGCTCTGTTATTTCTGATCGCATGTACAAACTCATTAGTAAAAGCCTCAGAAGATATATAGAGTACCGACTTCTCATCACCGAACTTTTGCTTAATTCGGTTTCCTATACTTTGAATAAGGTGAGTCTTACCTAATCCTGTTGGACCATAAGTGAAAAAAGGATTGAAAGAATTGTTTCCGGGATTATCAGCAATTGCCATTGCAGCTGAACGAGCCAGGCGATTACAGTCCCCTTCTATATAACGCTCGAATACATATGAACTATTTAAATTCGAATCGATTTTAGTTTTTCGAATTCCAGGTATTACAAATGGATTTTCTATTCGCTCAGGATAGCGTTCAGGATATCCCTGAATTTGCTGATCCTGGACAGGAGGCATAGGACGTTGAGGCAAACGTACCGACCTGTTATTTTCAAACTGCTCTGATTTTTCCATTAGAATGGAATACTCAAGCTTACCTTCCGGACCTAACACTTTAGCTAATGTGGAGCGGAGCATGTTATAATAGTGCTCTTCTAACCATTCATACCAAAATTGACTTGGAACCTGAATTGTTAAGGTATCGTCTACCAGATTAACCGGCTTTATCGGCTCAAACCAAGACTTAAATTTTTGGTAGCTAATATTGTCTTTAATAATCTCCAGGCATTTATCCCAAGCCGCCTCAGCCGATACCATTTGCAATGTTCTCTTATCCTCCCGGAAAACAGTTAAAATTTCAATGAATGAGTTAGTTATCCACAGCCAAAAATCAAATTTTTGACCTAAAGCTTGATTGAAAATGAAGAATTATATGCGACTTGTCAAACCCGAGTTTTAGAATTTTTAAAAAGTTATCCACAATTATAAAATGAAACCAATCCATTGCAGCTCAATGAGTTACAAAATAATTAGTAAATATCTATTTTCTAACTTGACTCCTCATAACATTGCCATAACATCCAAATAGGTTGTTCAAGATGAGCACGAACCCCCTTATTATTTTTTTTCCACAAGTTTTCCACATTTTTAAGCGTAAAATTTTCTACTTATTTCAAAATTAGAATCCATTTTTATTTCACTTTTTTTGAAATAACAAAACGGTCCTTTTTAGCATAGTCTTGATGTACTGTTGCTTCCCATTTTTCTGACTTAAATAAAGATTTAATCTCTTCCCCTTTCTCTTCGTGGATTTCAAGATATAACAAGCCTTCTTGCTTTAAGTATATATTTGAGAAATCACGGATAGCTCCGTACATCATATCTATGCTTTCGCAAAATAAAGCTGTTTCCGGTTCGAAATTTTTGACTTCCTCATCAAGGCCTTCTTTTTCATCATATAAAATATAGGGAGGGTTAGAAATGACTATATCAAATTGTTGATCTGATGAAAATGCCTGGCTATTGAATATGTCGTCTTTTATAAATTCAATTTCAACATCATTTAATCTTGCATTTATATTTGCCTGATTTAATGCATACTGAGAAATATCAGTAGCTGTGACATTCCATTCGGGTTGATTTTTTTTTAGTGCAATTGCTATACAGCCCGAACCTGTTCCAATATCCAAAACCGAAATCTTTTTCTTGTCTGAATGTTTATCCAGAATAAGCTCAACCAAATGTTCGGTTTCCATTCTTGGAATTAGAACACCGGCTTTGGTTGTAATAACTGCATTTAAAAAATCCGTTTCCCCCGTGATATACTGAAGTGGTTCGTGAAGAGCTCTTCGTTTTATGAGTGGTTTGAGCTTCGCAAGATCTTCATCATCAAGAGGCCTGTCAAAAATCAGATATAAGTCCAGCCTTTTTACTTCCAGTATATGAGAGAGGAGCCATTCGATGCTAAAGCGGGGATTTCGTATTCCCTTCTCTTCGAAATAATTGGTAGCCCATTTGAGCATGGACAATACAGTCCACTCAGATGGAGGAGATGCCATGAATTACTCTTCTTCTTTTTGATCAGATACTAGTTCTTCCTGAACAGTAAGTCCAAATCGCTTTGAGAAATCAAAAATAAAGTCGATAACATTAGACTCTACATTTCTTTCTTCAGATAGAGAGCTGCCCCTGAAACCCATTCGACCACCTGTTTTCTTTAGTACAATCTTATTCAGTTTGGGTGAGTTTTCAAAAATACAGGTAAGCGTAACGCTGGAGTTTATTTGCTTTTCATACTCTTCATACACTGCGATAAAGAAATCACTCTGCACTTCATCAAATGTTCTGTCATACAAAAATTTAGGCTCGTGCTCTTCGAAAAGCTTCTTTGCCATTCTTTTTAATGTTGCAGAGGGACCGAAAACTAAATACGTAGTGTGTGAGTTCATTCTTAAAGTATGACTTTTAATTCAAAAATTTATTTTTCAAAATTCGAGAGGAAAATAACAGGATATATACTTAACACAATAAGAAAATGAAGTTTTTTTCGTTTAAAGTTTGTTATTTAACTTTGTTTACTCCAGATGTATGATCAAATGAAAAAATATTCCATCCTTTTACTCCTGTTATTACTAGGTTTAAACTCTGAAAATGCACTTGCCCAATATGGTGAGCCAGAATTGCAGAGTGTTGAATCTCCTAAAAATCTTTTTGATGAAGGTTATAAAACCGGATTTGGATTCAGTTTTAATTTAACTGATTTCGGTTTTGGGGCTGGTACACAATTCAGAATGGGATTGGGACCTTATACAGAAGGACTTATAAACTTTAAAATAGCAGGGCTAAGAGATCCAAGTGAACAAACATATCTGGATTTTTTAGGTGGTCGTACCATTCCGAGCAAATATAAAAGAGTAGTCACTTTTCCTCTTACAGTAGGTTTGAAAAGAAGAGTCTTTGCCCGTGAAATAACAGACAATTTCAGAGTTCATACCTCAATGAGTTTTGGACCTTCACTAGCACTTACCACTCCTTACTTCAGAGAATATGGTTTTTCAGAAAATGGATTCCGTGAAAACGATAGCCGTCAATATTCAGTCGTAGAACCTGTACTTGATATTTTTCAAGGTTTAAAAGATGCAGAAACTAAATGGGGTTGGACTGGTGACCTTGTACTTGGAATTGATTTTGGTGATAATTTCGCCCGCCTTCAAACCTTTCAGTTTGGTTATAATTTCTACTATTTCAGTGATGGACTTCAAATTCTTGAACCCTTCAAGCCTGGAAGAAATGAAGATGGTAGTTATATCGATACAGACAATAATGGGATACCTGATTTAGATTCCATGGTGCCTGCTAACGATAAAACTAAATTCATGGGCTCCGCTCAAATTACATTCATCTTTGGTTGGATGTGGTAGATTAACATTTTGTACCGGTTGGCTCACAAAATAACTTCGCGTCCTTGAAATATTACTGCCGTTAAAAAGCTCTTTTAACTTCGAGAGCAACTTCCCGGATGTATTTCAACCTAGCTTATCTTAAATTCTTCTGAAATTCAGTTTACAAAAACTTAGCATCACTACGCTTTAAGAACATATTAAAACGTGGTACCTTTAACTTACTTACATATCGAAAAATTAATGGAGAAATAATGAGTTTTATCGAAGATATAAATGCACGTCAAATAATTGACTCCCGAGGAAACCCTACTGTAGAAGTAGATGTGATACTGGATTCCGGGGCAATGGGACGGGCAGCAGTTCCTTCTGGTGCTTCAACAGGTGAACACGAAGCTGTTGAATTAAGGGACGGTGACAAAGAAGTATTCTTGGGGAAAGGAGTTACTAAGGCTGTTGAAAATGTAAATACGATTATTGCAGCTGAACTTGAAGGACTTCCTGTTTACAATCAAACTGAATTAGATTCACTTTTATTGGAAATTGATGGTACCACCAATAAAGGAAAATTAGGAGCCAATGCTATTCTTGGTGTTTCACTTGCCTGCGCTAAAGCCGCATCAAGTGAACTTGGAATGCCACTTTGGAGATATGTTGGAGGTGTTAATTCTAAAGTGATGCCTGTTCCAATGATGAACATCATCAATGGTGGATCACACGCCGACAACAGTGTTGATTTGCAGGAATTCATGATTATGCCTGCCGGAGCTGAGTCTTTTTCTCATGCTCTTCAAATTGGAGCTGAAGTTTTTCACACACTCAAAAAAGTACTTTCAGAAAAAGGATATAGTACAGCTGTTGGTGATGAGGGTGGATTTGCCCCTAATCTAAAGTCGAATGAAGAAGCACTTGAAGTAATTATGTCTGCAATTGAAAAAGCAGGATATACTCCAAAAGATGATGTATTAATTGCTCTCGACCCTGCTTCTTCTGAGTTTTACAATAAAGAATCCGGACTTTATGAGTTCAAATGGAGCGACGGTTCTAAAAAAGATACCGATGCTATGGTTGAGTTCTGGGTCGGTTGGGCAGAAAAATATCCAATTATTTCTATCGAAGATGGAATGGCAGAAGACGACTGGGATGCCTGGAAAAAGCTTACAGAAGCAATTGGAGATAAAGTACAATTGGTTGGTGATGATTTATTTGTTACCAATACAGAACGTCTTGCTACCGGAATTGAAAGAGGAATTGCGAATTCAATTCTTATTAAAGTAAACCAAATTGGTACTCTTACCGAGACACTGGATGCCATTGAAATGGCCCATAAGAATAGCTATACTGCTGTTATCTCACACAGATCTGGAGAAACAGAAGATGTAACTATTGCTGACCTTTCAGTAGCAACAAATGCTGGACAAATCAAAACCGGTTCTATGAGCCGAACCGATCGTATTGCGAAATACAATCAGCTTTTAAGAATTGAAGAAGAACTGGGCGATTCAGCAATATTCCTAGGACATGACGCCTTTGGCCTTTAATAGCTAAAGCAAAATCTATTTAAAGCCCCATGCTTAGTTTAAGTCTGGGGCTCTTTTATTTTATACGAGTTCAAACAATTCAATGTATATTCTATCCGACATTGATTTTAAATCTTATTTACTGAACTGATGAATCGATTTCTTTCCCTATTATTTTTTACTCTTTTCAGCTCATTTTTATTCGCTCAGGATACAGACACCCTAACCATGAGTTTTGAGGAGTACAATCCTACTTCTACTCTTGTTGTTCCAGGAAGTGATATTACCTCAGCTAAATTTCCATTCATTGATGTGCATAGTCATCTTTGGAGAATGGCCGCCATGGACTTAGATAAAACCGTTCGAGAAATGGATAGCCTTAATATGAAGGTCCTTGTAAATTTAAGCGGCAGATCTGGAAATCAGCTGTCTGCTATGAGTGATGCCGTTCAAAATACTGCTCCAAACCGGTTTATAATTTTTGCGAATGTTGATTTCTCTGGAATGGATGATCCAAACTGGACTAATAATGCGGTCGAACAATTAAGAAAAGATTATGAGAACGGAGCCAGAGGATTAAAGATTTTCAAAAACCTTGGACTTACCGCTTCTGATAATAACGGTGAGCGAATTAAAACTGATGACCCCCGAATTGCTCCGGTATGGGACTTGTGTGGTGAACTGGGTATTCCCGTCTTAATTCATACCGGCGAACCTGCTGTATTCTGGGATCCTATTGATGAGAAAAATGAGCGCTGGCTGGAAATGAAGCAATTCCCTAACAGGCACCGAGGCGACACAACACGATTTCCAAGTTGGGAAGTTGTTATGCAGGAGCAATGGAATGTGTTTCGAAATCACCCTAATACCATTTTCATTAATGCCCATCTGGGATGGATGGCAAACGATCTTGAAAGACTTGGAAGACATCTGGATGAGTTCCCAAATGTATATACTGAAATTGCTGCAGTAATCGCTGAATTAGGCCGACAACCTCGTTTTGCACGTGAGTTCTTTATTAAATATCAGGATCGGTTACTATTTGGAAAAGACACCTACAGACCCCATGAATTCCATACTTATTTCAGAGTGCTGGAAAGTAATGATGAATATTTCGACTACTTTCGAAAACGCCATGCTTTTTGGAAAATGTATGGACTTGGTCTTCCCGATGAAGTCTTAAAAAAAGTGTACTACAAAAATGCTTTGAAAATTATACCTGATATTGACACCTCTCTTTTCCCGGAAGATTAATTTTATATTTTATATGAAATGATTTAGGTGACACTTAGTGTTAATCTTTCTATTAACCTTAAAGTATTATTCAAAACTAAACCAACTACTATGAAAACTTTTCTGAAATTAGGGGCATTTGTATTATTTGCCTTTTTACTAACCAGCGAACTTACTATTGCCCAAGAAAGAGGGAAAGGGAACCGTCCTAGCCCTAATGCCACTGTGAGTCAGGATATCGGATCAACAACAGTAACGATTACCTATGGAAGACCCGGACTTAAAGAACGTTCATTAGCTTCGTTAGCTCCTGCCGGTGGAGTTTGGAGAACAGGCGCCAATGAAGCTTCCACAATTACTTTTTCTTCTGATGTGATGGTTGGCGATAAAGAAGTGCCTGCCGGAACTTATACTTTATATACCATTCCTGGTGATAATTGGACTGTAATTATAAATAAGAAGCTGATTCGTGGTGGAGAAGATACACGCCCGGCATGGGGAGCATTTGGATACGATGAATCAATGGATGTTGCCAGAGTTCCTGCCGCAGTTACAGTTACGAATGCACCAAATATGGAACGTTTCACTATCTACTTCGATACACTTTCGGATACAAAAGCACACCTGAATTTGCATTGGGGAACTACCATGATGGCTGTTCCAATAATGGTTAAATAAAAGCTGTTATTCCTATTACAAAGGCGATCATTTATGGTCGCCTTTTTTTGTTTGTTGATGAGAAATAAAAAAAGCCCGATGCTCAGTGGGTAAGTTTCCTATTATAAATAGTTGGTCATCTATGTTATATATTAGGGTCGAGCATCAGGCTTAGATGAAATATAAGATGCTGAGTGAAGTCTGAATAATAAATGTGACAACCTGCTATATATTGGTACAGGCTTCTTCAATTAATATGGATTTTCACTTTTTTGATACTGCTCCTGCCCATATAGGAAATATTAAATTCCATAATATGATCTCCTTTGGGATAAACTTCCTGATCCAGTTTTACCTTAAACCAAATTTTATTGGAAAGTGCTTCTGAGGTAAATCTGACTTTTAGCTTATTTCCTGATTTTTCTCTTCCATATTCCACTTCAAACATTTCATCTTTCGGGATACCATACACTTCAAAGTATACAATTGGTTCCTCATTCAGTCGGAATTGATTGGTTAGGCTTGGGAAAAAAGGGATTCTTGTAGCGGTATTTTCTTGTTGATTGTCTGCCAGAAAAATATCACTTACTGAAAACCGGTTCCTATTTAGTCCCTCTCTAAGGCTTTCGTTAAAGGAAAGAAGAATAGTTTGAGAGCTTGTTATCACCTCATTTACCTCAGCTGATGTATTGATAAAAGACGATTGAAAAAGTACCTCCGAATCAGATGAATTTATGATATAGCTGTTAACAGAAGAATAGTTTACATCTGTCAGAGAAGCACTACCAATTTCTTCTACAGTACTTTCTCCAAAATCATCCGATGAAACAAAAAAATCTTTCCTTTTTATTTGATTAATGCCGACTTCTGCTTTTTGTGCTAAATATAGTTCGACATCATTTAAATTATTAAGCTCTGTAATTAGTAAAAGGATTGGGTTCAGGTTCTGGTCTAAAAAATTAAATCTATATGTTTTCAATTCATGGAAGTTCGAAACCGGCTTTGTGCCAGAAACAAATTCCGGAGTTCTGATTTCTTTGTTCACAGCCCAGTTTTTTTCCAACGACTTGTATTTAATGTTCTGTGTAAGTGCAGTAGAATTGAAAGAATTGGTAGACCCGTTTAAGGTGTTTTGAATCAGGTCCTGATTCATTCGGTTAAACAGATTTAAATAAAATGGATCTATATCGGCGATTTGCTCTAATACCGAGTATTGCAATAATAACGTCGCAGCATTACGGGATAATTGCTTTGTACCTGCTAGTCCTGAAGAGGTACTTCTCTGAGATATTGGATTATCCCCAGAACTCCCTGTTTGAGCCCTGTTCGCTCGGTTCGTTAATTGCACCATATTCTCGGTTGGATCAAAAAAGAATATCGGTCGGTTCCCTGCTTCAGGAATTAACTCCAGAATACCTGATTGCAAACCAAATGGACCACCACTTCCGGGAATCCCAAATACATATTGGATGGTATCGTAGTACCAAAGCTCAATAGAAAACTGAACATTATTTTGAATAGGAATTGTATTTCCGGTAACAGGGTCACTATAACTGGACAGAGATACGTTTCTTCTTTTTATTAAATCCGGTTCTCCCAGTTTTACAAATAATGCTCCTCTTTCGTCACTGCCAAAACCTGTTTTATCATTAATAATAAACTTTCTTTTTGCCCAGTAAATTCTTTCCCAGTGTTCTATTAACCGTTCGTTATAGGGTGTGGAAATAATTGGATTTTCCAGTTCCCAATATCTTTTTAATTCCTGTACCAGCTCTTCTTTATCTCTCCTTATTAACCTTGACCAATTCTTATAGGTTGAAGAATTAACAATAGGTTTTAGTCTGTTTAATTCCTCTCTTAGAAAGGAATCATCATTAAACCGAGCGCTTTGTTCAATGGATGAAAAGTATCTATTTTCTGCCAAAGCGTAGAGTGAATCAATGGCTAATCCAGATACATATTCAATGAATAAAAAACCGGTCTTTGGATGGGTTAAATCAGATGCATTCGTATCAAATGAAAATTCCCTATCTGACAAGTCCTGAGAATAAGCTGCTTCACAAAAAAAGCAGGTAATACAAATAGTGCACAGTAATATTTGTTTTACTGAATCCACAAAGATTTATTTATTAACTGATATATAAAATAAAAGGAAGATTTTTCAATCTTCCTTTTATCAAATTTAGAAATAAAGAGTTGGTTTACACTCTCGTTAACTAGTTACCCGTATCCGGAGTTTGGTCTCCCGGGATAGCATTGAAATCTGTTTCTGCATCAGGCACATCCCAGAACTCAACGAAATTATAATAGATGGTTGAGCTGTCTTCCAGAACTAATTGTTGAGTTCCAGAATCAAGTCGGTATACCCAAACATCTGAGACACCACCACCATCAGCTCGTGATTTAAGTTCGTTAAATCTTCGGGCATCATAGAATGCAAGACCCCTCATAAACAAGGCTGCTCTACGCTCATCGCGAAGGTCCTGCTCCGTAGCTAATAACAAATCCGGCAACCCTGCCTGTTGTAAAGGCATGTTTCTCACATTGTTTATATGTGTAGCAGCTACATTTGGGTTTCCTAAGCCAAGTTCCGCCTCAGCAAGCATCAGTTCATTTTCCTCTGCAGAAGCAAAAAACATGGGTGAGTCTCCAACATTTGTACCGGAATAAGGTGGTAATGCCGCCCATGGAGTGTTCACATTAGGTTGAGTTACTCTATTTTGGAAAGTAGCGAAACCATTATTTACGAATCGTGCACTTCTTGCATCTCCATTTTTATTCATAACCTGAACTAATCTGGCAGAAGGAGCAGACCATAAGTTTGCCATTCTCCATGGATAAGTTACAGTATTGTTGAACGTTGCGTTATCTGTATCAATAAGGAATGCACCTGCATTACTTGTTAAACCATTTTCGGCTAACGCTTTAATCTCAGTGAAATCTGCATTAGTAAGTTCATCTCTGAATTTACTGAGAAGGATGTTCCTGGCTTTCAATGTATTGATATTTTGTTCCATTGAAGCTGCAGTGAGATTAGTCGGGAAAATTGCAGGTACAACATCAGCTGCTATAGCATCGAAGCTGGAAATGGTTTGTAATGCCAAATCGAATTGTCGTTGTGATTCTGCAATTATTTCCTGCCTGGTCACATAGTCATTATTAGTAGAACTAATAGACTCGTTTACTATAAGTCCCTGGCTGTGTAGCAAGCCAATTCTGGAGTAAGCGTATCCCTTCCAGAAATGAGCCCAGGCTCTGTATGCCTCTTCTTTTTGAGTGGCTACTGCTTCCGTACCAAGAAACCCAACACCTTCATCAAGGGCATTCAGCATTATGTTAGCTTCGTTTTGAACCTGATAGGCCCAGGCCCATTCCTGTTCAAAACCGCCAGCACTATTATTTCTGTCGTTGATGAATTCCAGCCATTCCGCTTGGGTACGACCGTCATTTGACTGATTTACCGGGCTCCACTCAGAACCATCGTTATATACGATTAATTCTACGTTACCATGATATCGGTTAAAGTTAAAATTAACCCATGGAGCGACTGAATTGTCCCCCATGTGCTCATGGTATTGCCAGAATACCCATTCTAACCAACCATCGCCTGCATCATAAATACCTGTAGCCTGACGCTTAAGACCTTCTTCAGTAAGTACAATATCAGGAGTTGGCTCATTCGGGTTATTAACGTCAAGTGCGTTATCGCATGCAGTTACAACTAGTATAACTGCAAGACTCGCTGCGCTTATTTTTTTAAGTAATTTCATTTTTCTTGTATTTATCGATTGAAAATTAGAGACCCAAAGAAACATTGAAAGAGAATGTTCTGAAATTCGGGTAGGTAAATAAGTCTACACCTCTGAAACGGGTATCTTCATTTGCCTGAGAAACCTCAGGATCGAATCCTGTGTAGTTAGTAAATGTGAGAAGATTACGGCCTGTCACACCTACACGTAAGTTTCTAATTCCACTTTCAGCTACAAGGCTGGTCAAGTTATAGCTAATAGAGAGCTCTCTTAACTTCACGAAAGAACCATCTTCGATAAAGTATGGAGTTAACCCATTACGTTTCGAAGCGTGGTAATTTCTCCAAGCTTGAGGCTGACTTCCATCTACTCTCGAAATTTGAGCTAGTGGGTCGCCATTGAGATCAAAGATTGGTTGTCCCACCACTTCGTCTCCATCAATCAGTATTACATCTTCGAATTCTTCGTGAGTACCTGCGTTAAACATCCACCACTTGGTACCATTCAGGATATCGAACCCTTGTACCCAGTCTAGCTGGAATACTACTTCCAGATTTTGTTTGATTGTGAAATCGTTTCTTAAGCTAAGTGAAAAGTCTGGTGTTGGATCACCTATTACTTCTCTCTCACTTCTCATTTGGATTCTCTTAGTAAAGCGATTTACAACTGCGCCATCAACAATTACATAATTATCTACATCTGCTTCTGCAATATATCTGGCTCCTGTAGTTGGATCGATTTCATCAAATGATGAAAGTGGATTGAATCCAAAGAACACTCCATATCTTTCGCCTTCACGGAAAATGAAATCGAAGTTGTTTGAAACGGAAAGAATCAAATCTTCACCATTTGAGATATTAGCTACTTCAGAATAGCTGGTTCCAAAGTTCAGGTTTGCCAACCAGTTAAAATCTCTGGTATTGTAAACCAGTGAATTTAAGCTCAGATCAAATCCAGTTGCTTCCAAATCGATGGTGTTATCAAGAATTGCCTGACTACCAGTAGAAGGTGCAACTGCCAGAGATTGAATTACTCCATTGTTGTTTCTATTCCAATACGTAGCGGAAATACCAATTGCCTGAAACCAGGTGTCACCTAAATCGAATGAAAGGTCTGTGCCTAATTCAAGTTCTGAAGACTCTTCTTCAACAATTGCGAAGTTACTAGATGTAGCGGGAGTATTGAATGTTCCGCTAACTCCAATATTACCTTGGTTAAGAGTAATGAATCTATCGAATGCGCCAGGTTGAGTTCCTGCCTCACCATAAGCTACTCTTAGTTTAAACTCAGGAATAAATGTTGAAAGATCTTCCCAAAGATCAAACCCTGACAACCTAACATAAGCATCAGCACGCGGGAAGTATCTTAACTCAGCAGCTTCACCAAATGCAGATGATTTATCCGCTCTTACACCTGCAGAAAATCCTGCGTAATCGTCAATATCAAATCTCTGATTAAATAAGAATCCATAGGTTATAAAAGTAGACTGAAACTCATCAGAAATATCCGTTGAACCTGCTCTTATTGTTGTTAAAGGAAGGCCAGCAGGTAAACCATCTGATTGCGCAGTGGTACTGGTGAAATCATTTCTTCTCCAGTCAAACTTGAACAATGATGTAGTTTGAACTGGTAATCCTAAAGAGAAATCTCTGTCTAAATCTGATTTGAAAAGAACATCAACAATTGAATTATAGAAGTAATTTGTTCTTCCGATTCGTTGACTAAATCCATCAGGATTTAAAAGTACAACTTCATTATCACCAGTAGTTGGATCTTCGAATAATGTAACATTATCCTGAATTCTGTTGAATTCGCTGTAATACCCATCTAAACCAAATTTATAATCTACTTCGAGAAATCGGTTAGGTGTATAAGTCAGGTTTGCGTTTCCGATAAATCTCTTAGTACCTGTATTTAGCTCCTGAACTTGCTTAAAGAATAATCCATTGGTACTCACGCTTCCGGAAGTGAATTTGGTAGCAAAGAAACCATTTTCGTCTTCCCAAAGAGGATTAATAAAGGCTTCTGTTCCTAACAACGTATTCAGACCTGATTCGATGTTATCACCACTTTCTGTGATACCCTGACGGTCGGAATTAACGAAATTCGTTCTTAATGCAAGGGTAAGGTCGCTTCTCAGTTTGGTAGTAGTGTTTAACCTGAATGACATTCTTTCGAACTGTATTTCACGTTCGATGCCTTCCTGCCCCAGATAGCTACCACCAATAAGATAGGTTGTAGTCTCATTTCCACCGGAAATAGATAGCTGGTGATTTTGTGATACACCAGTTCGATAAAACTCATTCAGGTAGTCATCATATATATTTAGTGGAACTGAATTTCCGTTTCCGTCCAAATATGTAGTTGAAGAATAAGGCTGATCTGTAGTAGAATTTGCTTCAACTGCAGGAACTGTCCAGATACCAGTATCTTCGTTAAATACCAGGCCTGCAATATTCCCATTTCCATCCAGAGGATAAGCATGAAAATCAAGTGCTTTTGATACTGTTCTACTCTCGTCCAGCTGATCAAATGACCAGTTTGTAGAAACGTCTATTCTGGTTCTACCATTTGTACCGGATTTGGTAAAAATCTGAATTACACCATTTGCACCCTGTGCGCCATAAAGAGTTGAAGCAGCTGCTCCTTTTACTACCTCAATTCGTTCTACGGTACTAAAATCGATATCTGATAAACGACTATATCTATCATTTCCTGAACCAGAAGCTGTCGAACTTGCATCAATTTCTACACCATCAATCAGGATCATTGGTCGTGAGGTACCCATCGTGTTTATACCTCTTAAAATGATTGCTGAAGGAGCACCCGGTGCCCCATTTGGAGTAACCGTACTACCAGCAATTTTCCCTGTAAGAGAAGAACCCAACGTGTATGCCGGAACTTTCTGCAGGCTTTGTTCATCTACTGAAGAAACGTCCATTGCGAGTTTCTTCTTACTCACTGCCGATCCTGTACCTGTTACTACCAATTCATCAAAACCGACAACGTCAAGTTCTAATGTTACATCCAGTAGATTTAAACCACTGGAAATAGTAACTGACTGTCTGTTTTCTTTAAATCCTAAAAACCGTGTAACAACGGTATATGTTCCAACCGGAATATTATTTAAAGAATATTGTCCTTCGCTATTTGCAGTAGTACCTTTTTCTAATTCAGTAATAAAGATACTGGCGCCAGCCATTGGTTCCTGATTTTCATCTTCAATTACACCTGAAAGAGATCCAGTTTGTGCAAAAGCAGAACCACCTATCACTGAAATAACCAATAAGGTTAATAAATGTAGCTTTAATTTCATGTTCACCTCTGATAATGTTATAAGTGTTTTTCGCTTCTAAAAGCGACTCAACGAACATATTAGAGGTGTTAAAAAGCAGTTAAAAAGAAATGTGCTGAAGCGGTTTTATTAGGGGCAAGTTGCTTTTCGAAGGTGATTAATCACTTAAAAGTTTCTTATCAACTCTTTATAATTGCGGCTCATTTTAAGCTCTTCACCATTTTTCATGATTACTTTATAATCGCCATACGACCATTCTTCAATTCTGTCAACATAATCAAGGTTTACAATGGTAGATCTGTGAATTTGATAGAATAAATTGGAATCCAGTTTTTTAAGAATACCTGACATGGTACTTCTCATCAAATGCTTTTTCTTTTCGGTAATAAAATTGACATAGTTGCCGGATGCTTCTACCCAAAGTATGTCTATTGTTTTAACCAGATAGATGCTTCCATTACTCTTTAAAATAAACCTCTCGACCAGTTCTGAAGTTTTCTCTCGTTCTTTTAAAAACTCCTGCAGTTTATTGGAAAATACTTTCCCCTGTTTTTCACTTAATGTTTTAGAAGCCCTTTCAATAGTTTTTGCCAACCTTTCTTTATCGAATGGTTTATGAATATAATCCAACGCATTCACTTCAAAAGCTTTCACTGCATATTCACTGAATGCAGTAACAAAAACAACAATTGGTAAGATGTTTAAGTCCAGATTACTCAATACATCGAAACCATTAATTTCCGGCATCTCAATATCCAGAAAAACTAAATCCGGCTTTAAGGTGTCTATATCTTTAATTGCCTCCAGACCGTTTTTTGAAACGCCTACAACCTCTATCGATTCTTCGCCTTTCAACATATAGCTAAGCCGATCGCGAGCATGTTCTTCATCATCTACTACAAGTGTTCGTATCATAGCTTCAGGTATTTTTTTGGGATTACAATTGCCGATTTAAACTGACCGTCTTTAACAGAACCGACATCAAGAAACGCCTCTTCTCCAAAATAGATCTTAATTCTTTCCTCGATATTTTTTAAACCAACTCCTTTATCAACGTATTTTTTTCCATTTTGTGATGAACCACTTGCATCATCATTTACCTCAATTACCAAAAACTCTCCTTTATACATCGCTTTAATCTGAATAATGCACTGATGTAACGACTTCCCTACTCCATGTTTAATCGCATTTTCTACTAAGGGTTGTACCAGATAACAAGGTATATCGATATTTCGAGCCTCATCCTGAACTTCAAATTCTACTACCAGTCTTTCCTGAAATCTGTCCTTTTCGATATCCAGATATTTTTTCAAAAAGATCATTTCTGCATCTATTGTACAGGAGTTAGGCTGATTTTTATCAAAGGTACTTTTAATTAGATCTTCGAGTTTATTGATCGTACCAACAGCACGTTCTTGATTTATGTGAATTAAGAAATCCACCATATTTAAAGTGTTAAAAAGAAAGTGAGGTTTTAATTGAGCTTTTAGAGTAGATAAAGTAGCATTAGATAACTGAGTTTCAAGTTCATTCGATCTTTGTTGTGTAATGGATAAATCGTAGTAAAACTTCTGGAGACCCGAGAGCACTACAATCCCCCAATAGAGAAGAAATGACATCGAACCTGAAACCAGAAGTTGTCTTCTTAATAATCCAACAATTATATCCAGGCTCTCATGTAGAATGAAAAACCCATCTATTGCCAACCTGATAGTTTGAAAAGTGAAAACAAACATAAAAACATATAGTAACGACAGCACTATATGCACTAGAAGGTTCATAACACCTTTAAATAATGAGATTTTTCGAGCTATCCAGACTACTGGAAAAAGAAATAGAATCGGGATCAGAATATATATGAACGAAAAGATTATGATCTTAAAAACCGTCGGGTTTGCAAACGCTTCGAAGAAGTAAAAATTTACTACAAAAATTACACCTGCAAACAATGAATAAATGAGTATAAACGCCTTTCCGGAACCTTTTACATAAATAAGCCTGCTCAATAAATTCATTTCACAGCCTCTTTCAGTTTCTGTTCAAAACACAACTTAAAGCTATTGCCTTCTATAGCAGTTTTAACCACAAATTCATTGTCTAACGATTTATTCAGGAATGCACTTATTTCTCTTAAAAATGGAGCCTGATTTAAATTTGTATCAAAACTCTCTCCTTTTTTAACAGGCTCAAATGAGACCTCAACGGATGAAATTGCGTTTTCAGAACTAATCACTTTATAACTCATTCTGGAAATTTCTTCAAAATGATGGCTGTACTTACCGAACAACAGATCTTCGATTAAAGGAACCAGTAAAATGATAGGGGGGATTTTTTTATTTAATAATGAGCTGTCAACCGATTTTTCAAACTCAATATTCCTTTCTTTTCTGAGCTGAAGCATGTCTCTATAGAGTAGAAATAGTTGAATATCTTCAGAAATAAGTACTAAATCCCCCTCCATATTATCAACCAGTTTTCTTAAAAGTCCAGCGAGCAGAATTACCATTTGAGAAGCCTTTTCAGGGTCTTCAGCTGTATTGCGCCTGATATAATCCAACGTGGGATAAATAATTTCCGGATTCATTTTTAATTCAAGCTCTCTTAGCTGAGCTTTTTGCAACTCTAACTTCAGATTTGATTCTTTAAGTGACAGCCTTCCGTGCTCCTTTAATTTTATAATGCCCCCAACTAATCCTACAATAATAATGTATGCCAGGTATCTCATCTCTAAAAAAGCCATGAAATCCCGTTCAATACCTTTGTAAGTAAATTCTGCATTCAAAAAAGTAGTATTAATAAATTGCTGCCATATGGCATGTATTACGAAAACAATCAGAGCAAAAATGAAATGTTTTAAAATCACTTCTTTCGAAAGCTCCAGGAAAAGTTTAGGCTGTACTCTTCCTGCCCATATTATTATGAGCATAGCTATCCCTAACGGTACAAACGCAAGCCACTCCACCCCGAATACATAGCCAAAGCTTAGTTCTTCCTCATCAAAGTTTGCAATAACCAGACTGGTTAGTATCGCATGCCAAGTTGTAAAAATTACCGCCGATAAAAGTGCTACTATGTAGTCTAAATACCTTATCAATAAAACTTCTTTAGTTTCTAAGTATCGGAAAGAATTAACTGATTTATGCAAATTTGTGATAAGACGCTCTTTTTTGATGATGAAGCGCTACAAGGTACTTCTCAATATACCATTCTTTATAAAACACAAAATATTAGTCAGAAAGATTAATACCGTAGTTTTGTAAATTTCACTTATGAAAATAATACTTACTCTTTTTGTTACCCTTTTTCTGAAAACCACCATGATTTTTGCACAGTCTTCAGAAGATTGGATTTTTGATGATTCCACCCTTCCTGAAGTTTATATCATTATTGAACAGGATTCGTTAGATCAAATTTTGGACGAAGAGAACTGGTATAGCGATTACGAATATCCGGCTACATTTATTTTTAAAAGAGAAACAGAAATAGATACTGTTTTTGAAATTGGTTTCAGAATAAGAGGAAATACCTCCAGAAGCTCGGCCAAGAAATCGTTTAAAGTTTCTTTCAATACCTTCATTCAGGGTAGAGAGTATTATGGATTAGATAAAATGAATTTAAATGGAGAGCATAACGATCCTTCCATCATTCGATCTAAACTGAGCTGGGATATTTTTAACGCTTTTGATGTGCCTGCTCCAAGAGCAAATCATGTAAAGTTGTTTATCAATGATGAGTATTATGGACTATATATTAATGTAGAACACATAGATGACGAATTTGTACAAAACAGATTCGGTGGTGAAGAGGGTAATCTGTATAAAAACCTCTGGCCTGCTGATTTATCTTATATTGATGAAAATCCTGACAGTTATAAATGGAGTCCGGACTGGGCAGATCGAAGAGTTTACGATTTGAAGACCAATAATGAGGAAGATGATTACTCAGATTTAGCATCTCTGATCAGCTTTTTAGAACATGCAAGCACATCAGAGTTTGAAAACCAGATTGAAGAGTATATCAATGTAGATGGAGTCATTCGATGGATGGCCATTGATATTTTAACCGGTAACTGGGATAACTATTGGTATAATCAGAATAATTATTACCTCTACTTTAATACCAACGATCAGCGTTTTGAATTTATCCCTTATGATTATGACAACACTTTTGGAATAGATTGGGTTGGTCAGGATTGGGGAATCAGAGATATCAATTCCTGGGGGCAGGATAAACCTCTTACCCGAAGAATTCTTGAAGTTGATGAATATGAAAACCGGCTTCATTTTTATATCAATAAAATAATTGATGAATATTTTAATGAAGAATTCCTTTTTCCTGAAATAGACCGGTTAAAAGCCCTTACTGAAGTTGCAGCTGAAGCCGACACTTTCAGGACTAAAGATTATGATTACGGAATTGCAGAATATCATGCTTCTTTTAGTTCAGCTTTGGGCGGACATGTTGATTATGGTCTAAAGCCTTATATCACAACCCGAATAAACTCTGCTAAAGAACAATTAAACCTTACTGAAGTATCTTCTTTTATCAGAGGCTTTAGTTATGAAATTGTAGAGTTGGAAGCTTCTGGTAAAGGAGTATTTAATTTCTATGCTGAGATTGTAAAAGATACTACTGAACGAAATTACGCTGTTTTATCTATCGGTAGTCCTGTTATAAAATCCATTCCAACTGCGGATCTTGTCGATAATGGGACAGGGATAGATCAAATGGCTGGTGATGGTATTTATTCCGGTCAATATCAAAATTCATTAGTTGCAGACTATATTGGATTCTCGATTGCAATTTTTGATAGCATGAGTACTATTAAAACTCAAACTGAGTTTATTACCATTCATTTATCAACTAGTACAGAATCCGTTGTCATTAACGAATTCATGGCCAGTAACAGCTCTACTTTTTCGGATGAAGGAGGAGCATTCGCCGACTGGCTGGAGATTTATAATCCAACCGATTCGGTCATTTCAATGAATGGGTTCTATTTAACCGATAACCTGACCACAAAGGATAAATGGGCTTTTCCGGATACAACTATTCAACCAAATGGATACTTGCTGGTATGGATTGATGACGATGAAAAAGAAGGTCCGATGCACGCTTCTTTTAACCTGAATAAAGACGGAGAAGCAGTTGGTATTTTCGAACAGTATGAAACGACTTTTCGAACAATAGACGCAGTAAGTTTTGGACTTCAAACGACTGACATTTCCTTTGGCAGAAATGGAGATGGAGGAGACGAATTCGTGACTTTTGATAATCCAACTCCAGGAACACCCAACGGCTTAATAAATTCTTCTGAATCAGAGAATGAAACTCCTTATGGAGTTAAACTCTTTCAGAACTATCCCAATCCATTCAACCCAACAACAAATATTACCTTTCAATTAGAATCACCTTCAGAAATATCTCTTCAGGTTTTTACTATCGATGGGCGTTTAGTTCAAACGCTCGCAAACTCAAGATATAGTTCCGGATCTCATACTGTTCTTTTTGATGCTTTCAATTTATCCAGTGGAATGTATTTTTACCGGCTTCAAACAAAAAACCAATCCCTTACAAAGAGATTGGTTTTGATAAAGTAGGATTATTGGGAATCTAGAAACTCAGTTTCAGGGAAAGGAAGAAGTTTCTTCCGGCATTTACAAAATATCCCTGATCATCATTAACTCCATCGAAGTCTACATCTACAAGTGCTCCGCTGGTATAATAGGTTTCATCCAACAGATTATTAACCTGAAGCTTTAGCTCGGCATTTTTAAAGCTAAACCCAACATTACTATCTAACACAAAACTGGAGGGTACTATATCCTCTTGGTTATTACTTAAAGCCAGGTAAGATTCACCTAAATAACGAGCCGATATTCCCACAGTAAAACCATTTCCAATGATATATTTCAGACGTTGGTTTATAATTACTTCTGGTGTTAAAATTGGAGTCACGTTTTCGAAAGTATTTCCATCCCCGTCCGTAAATGATTCAATTTCAGCAGTCATTAACATTGCATTACCCGAGTAAGTTAACTCACGTATTGGGATATATGTCCAGTCCAGCTCCAATCCAGCCCGATAGCTATTTTCAATATTTCTTCGTTCCTGAACACCAAAATCTAATACTTGTCCAATAGGAGCTATTTCATCAGTAAAGTCCATATAGAACAGATTGGCAGCTAATGCTACTGTTTGATAGTTCACTTTAAATCCTGCCTCAATATCAGTTACATATTCTGGATTAAAATTATCCCCTCTTGCTTCATTATAGTTGGAATTCAATAAACTAAATCCGCCAAAAACATCTATTCTGGTAGGCTCTCTACCCGTTCTCCCCACAGATAAATAAGAAGAAATGTTATTATTAAACCAATAAGTAAAACCAACTCTGGGATTGATGAATGTCCATTCTTTTTGGATTTCTCCTTCTGGGTTAATTCCTAAGAAATCATAATCAGGTTGGATAGAAAGATTCATCGTTCGAACCTGAAGGTCTCCAGTTACTAACAGTTTCTCCGTTCTCCAATCTGCTCTCCCAAACCAACTCCCCTCTTTCTTTGTTGAAGTCTCCAGATAGTATGGATTGGCGAAATCAGGCGCTATTGATTCCTCATTTGTTCGATCAAACTGGTACACATGTATTCCTGTATTAAGTTCAAGATTACTGACATTCAGCTTTCCATTGATCATTAGTCCATAGTGATCGTTTCGAAGAGGATAATTGATTTGGGCTAAGGAGGCCCCATCCTGATAGGTGAAAAAATAATCTCCGGATGCTCCGCCGTAATACAAAGAACTGGTGGTTGAAAAATCATCTGAAAATAGCCGTGTGTGTTGAATTTGTAGTAGTCGCTGACCAAAATCGTCTTTATCGTTTTCATTCAGATAATTGACTGTTTGATCTACTTCTAAATCTGATTCGGCTACTGCTGCATAGCCTAAACCATTTTTAGAGCGAGCCTCAAAGGCATTAATTTTAACTAGGTCTTTTTCTCCAAAATAAGCTCCGGAAAAGAAAAAAGAATAGGCATCCGTGGAAGTATTATCTCTAAAACCATCGGATTGAATTTTGCTGAAATTCCCATAGAAAGACCATGAATTATCAATCATCCCTGATGAAACACTTGCATTCATTCGGGAAGTATTGAAAGAACCAATCCCATTTTCAATTGTAGCTCCACGCTTTTTATTCTCCAGATTGACTGATTCAAAGTTTACTGATCCCGCATACGAAGCTACTCCATTGGCACTTGTCCCAACACCACGTTGAACTTGTACAGACTCAAAACTTCCGCTTATATCTGTAAAGTTAGAGAAGAACACCCCATGATCAATCATGTCATTTAATGGTACCCCATTTAACGTGAAATTAATTCTTTCCTGACTGATTCCTCTCAATCTCATAAAGCCACCATTTACCAATTTCGTACCCGATTCAGAGTATGAAACAATTGAAGGGGTTAGCTCTTCAAGATAAAAAACAGGTTGTTCTCCATTGTACTCAGCTTGAATTTCTGCTCTGGAAATAGTGCTTTGAGTTACCGGTTCAGTATCTTCTGCCCTTACTGCTCGAATGATTAATTGCTCCATGCTGATGGTTGGTTCAAGAAAAACTTCCATCCCATCGAACGCTTCTACTTCTATTGTTTTAAATCCTATAAAGCTGATTTGAAGAAGTATTCCTTCTTCAACTCTTAACTCGAATGATCCATCAAGTCTGGTCGCCGTTCCTGATTGAGTTGAAAGCTGAACTACATTAGCTCCAACCAGTGGCTCATTGGTCTCTGCATCATATACATAGCCAGAAATAGTTTGTGAAAAGCCTTGTGAATATATGAATAGTGAAAAAAGTGTCGCCCACAGCGACATTGAAAAAAATGTTATCGAAAACATTATTCCTCCAATTAAATTAGTGATTACTTATTAATGGAGGAGGTCAACAAAAATGCGATATGCACTGGTTTTCCTCCGCCGGCATTACCCGGATCAGGTTGTAGGGTATAATCTCAGCCTCCACGTTTTTGAGGAAGCACCCCTAACCGATGGATTAAAGGTAAGAAGGTTACTTGATAGTTGATAGTTGATAGTTGAAGCTTTACTTAATTTTAAGAAGAAAAATCTCCCCTTGAGGGGAGATCAAAATCATTGTTCAAACGATTTTGTGAGGGGTGTTTATTTGGCATCCAACTTTGAATCGAAAAACACCCACCGTCTTGCTTCGCTTATTTAACCACAATTTTCACAAAAAATTCATAAAACCGCCTTACCTTTGAGCTTTGTCTCAACCTCAATGATCATTTTATGCTTAAAAAAACTCTTCCGTTTCTACTTCTAACTATTCTAATTGGATGTGCTTCTCAATCAGAACCGAAAATTTCTCTTTCCGAGAACGTTTCTCCTGAGGATATAAAGATCCACATTTCCTTCCTTGCAGCAGATGAATTAAACGGCCGTGAAGCAGGCACTTCTGATGAAGCAAAAGCGGCTAATTATATAGCAGATTATTTCCGGGATTTCGGTTTGGAACCTGCCGGAGATGACCGAACTTTCTTTCAGGAATTTACAATCAATACTGCATTACTAAATAACCCTCATGCATCAGAAGGCGATACCACCGGTGAAAAAAGACTTTCAAAGAATGTGGTCGGTTTACTTCAGGGTACCGGAGATTCGGATGAAGTAATTATAATTGGAGCTCATTACGATCACCTTGGTTATGGAGATTTTGGCTCGTTGTACCGTGGCGATGTAAAACGAATTCATAATGGAGCAGATGACAATGCCTCAGGAACAGCGGGCGTGTTAGAACTAGCTCAGTATTTTTCTGAAAACCGTCCAGCTACCGATCTATTATTTATCGCTTTTTCAGGAGAGGAAATGGGACTTCTCGGTTCCGCCCATTATGCAAATAATCCAACTATTGAGTTGGAGAATGCATTAGCCATGATCAATATGGATATGATCGGGCGTATGAATGAAGAAAAAAAACTCATAATTTTTGGAAATGGAACAGCGGAAAAATGGATAGAAATTAATACTTCAGCAAATACAGATTCACTTGATCTGGATTTGGTTGAAGATGGAACTGGTGCAAGTGATCACACCAGCTTTTACTATAAAAATATACCCGTATTACACTATTTCACTGATACCCACTCTGATTACCACCGACCTTCGGATGATACCGAATACATCAATTTTAATGGAATTGCATTATCTCTGCATCATTTAGTTCGTGTAATTGTTCAACTAGATGAGCTTGATAAATCAGACATGGAATTTATCGCAGTTGCAGGCGAGCAACGCCAAAGTATGCGTCTTGAGGGACCTACTCTGGGAGTACTTCCTGATTATGGATTTGATGGCAAAGGCATGAAAATCTCAGGCACGAACGATGGTGGTGCAGCTGCAAATGCCGGTCTTCAGGGTGGTGATATTATCATTCGTTTAGGTGGCGAAGAACTGGAAGATATTTATGGGTATATGGGAGCTCTGAATAAACTGAAAAAAGGGCAACTAACTACCGTTACTGTTTTACGGGACGGTGAAGAATTGACGCTGGACTTACAACTGTAATTATTTAAGCTAAGAATCAGTATAATCCCCGATGCGATTCTTAGCTTTTTCTTTTGTCTTACTTATTTCCTGCCAGAGATTACCCGATCCGGCATTTGAAACTATTCCTGAAAACAGTTCTGCGGAAGCTATATCATTATTAGGTGATTCTCTTTATGCCCCGGTACTTGAGGATAGTATCAGGGCGGTTTTCATCCAAAACCTGGTAGAAGCCCGAGAAGACTATAAATCTGACTCAACAGATATTGGCAAGATTATTTGGTACGGTCGAAGACTGGCTTATCTGGGTGAGTATCAAGAAGCCGTTGAGGTGTTCAGTAATGGAATTAAACTTCATGAAAATGAACCCAGACTTTACCGTCATCGTGGTCACCGATATATATCGTTGCGCGCCTTCGATCACGCCATACAGGATTTTGAAAAAGCAGGTGAACTCATTAAAGGAACCAAAGATATTGTAGAGCCGGATGGACTGCCGAATGCTCTTAATATGCCCCGAAGTTCTTTACATACCAATATCTGGTATCATTTAGGATTGGCATACTATCTAAAAGGTGATTTTGAGAGTGCTGCTAAAGCGTATCAAAAATGTATCATGGCAAGCACGAATGATGACATGCTGGTTGCAGCCGTTTATTGGTACTATATGTCTTTAAAACGAAGTGGTCAGGACGAACTTGCCGGAAAAATCATTGAACCTATTCACAGAGAAATGGATATCATTGAGAACGACAGCTACCTCAAACTTCTGCTTGTGTTTAAAGCTGAATTCGATTCTGATCTGCTTTTGGATGAAAATTCGGATGCGCTATCCAATGCTACTATTGGTTACGGAATTGGAAACTGGCATTTCTTAAATGGTAGAAAAGAACGAGCTACTGAAATCTGGAAGCGAGTATATGAAGGTAGCAGCTGGGCTTCCTTTGGATATATAGCCAGTGAAGCAGAGTTAGCCAGCAATCATGAGTAGTTTTATTGGTGTTACTGGGAAAAAAGCAGCCTTCCAAGAAAAAATAAAGAATCTGCTCCCTACGCCAGGCTTCTCGTTCGAACACCAGTCCCTTTTTATTTGTGCCGATGTTCATCCACAAACTACTTTTTTTCATCAAAATTCTGATGAACAGTTCGGGTGGATTGTGTGTGGGATTGGAATAAGTTCAGGAGAGCAAAACCGGGTTTTACAACAGAAAGACTGGACTTCAGCCTTTCAAAGTGGGATTGATGTTCAAACTGAGTTAAATGGCCACTTCGCTATTGCTAAATGGGATAGAAATCAGATTGAATTAACTACAGATCAAATTGGAATGAGAAATATCTTTATCCATCGGGGTAAAGACTTCACTTTGTTTTCTACACGGCTTGACTGGCTTATACATTTGATTCCAGATACTCCTATTAACTGGCATACTTTCGGAAGCAATTGGTTGGCGATCAATCCTTTTTCCTCTGGTTGTATTATAAAAAGTATCGACAGACTGGCTCAGGGAGGTAAAGCGAGCATTACACCATCCGAATATTCTTTTAGCAACACCAGATGGCAACCTTCAGGTCATTCAGAGTTTAACTTTGAGGAAACCTTAACTAATATTACAAGTGCAGCACTTTCCACTTTTAATAAAACTTCGCTCGGGTTATCAGGTGGACTTGATTCAAGAGTTTTATTTGCCACTTTATTAGCGAATAAATCGGATATATGGGATTTATATACCTTCGATAATTCCGGTCACCCTGATACTGAAATTGCCAAAAAACTTATTGCCCCTTTTGGTAGAAATCATAAAGTGATACCTACTTCCATCCCAGATCCTGATGAATTGATTTCTGACTTAAAAGAACTTTCTCTTCGTTCTCAATTCACCACTTCCATAGCTGAATTACCCGTGATAAGTGGATACAGATCATTAAGTCAGGAAGGTTTGTATACATTAGACGGGGCCTTTGGGGAAATAGGCCGAAGAAGATATTTAAGGGGTTTGGAGTTACGAGAAAAGAACAATCTTGCTCAGTGGTCATCCCATCATTTACACCCTTATTTCAAATCAGCAAAAGCAGATATCTTTAGCCAAGATGTTCTCCAGCAAATGGAAACGGGCTTCTTCGAAGAATTTGATAGAGAAGTAAAAGCTATGCCATCTGTTGATGAATTTGGGATATCTAACTGGCTGGATTTATTTACCATTCGAACCAGAGCTCAGAATCTTTATGGTTCAAAACAAGGTGTAATTGATGAAACGCTGTTTCACTTTATGCCCTTTCTACAACCATCAGTATTGAATGCTCTGTTGTTAACACCAGCTAAAGAAAGAAATAATGCAAAACTTTTCCGTTCAATTATTCAACAAAATGCCTCCCAGTTGACAAAGCTACCACTTGTTAAAGGTGATGAAAGTTACCCTTACTGGATGAAAGACATTTCTGCAATGGTTTGGATGAAAACTAAACAAAAACTAAGTGTTAACTTTAATGATGAAAGCCTTATTAACATGGTATTTTCATTAGAGGAGTTTGTAAGGGATACATTTTCATCTCAGAATTTCCGTAAATATGAAGCTTATGACTTAACCAAAATAGATTCTTTGATTAATCAATTCTATGATGAGGGAGACCTTTCTTTAACCACAAATTTAAGCTGGTTCATAAGTTTTGAAGTATTCAGGCAACAATTATTTAAATAAATACCTAAGTTTATATTTTTATATTAGTAAAGGCTCAAAATTTATGCAATTACTATTTCCTGTATTTAGTTTTTTCCTACTTATTTCTTGTTCGGGTTCTAAAGAAAGTACCAATCAAAAAAACTGGACATTCGAAGAAGCCAATGCATTATATGTTTTCACAAAATCCACCGCCCCTGGTACTTTTAAAGATGCCAAATACTTAGATATTAATGAGGTTTGCAATACAGACAGCAGTACGTATGCTGTACTTGAAAACGGTTCACGAGAACTACTTAGAAAAATTGGATACCCTCCTGAATTGCGAAGAAATGGAGTAGAAGGCAGAGTTAGAGTTGAGTTTACTGTTTTTGAAAATGGAAGGGCTGGAGAATTTAAAAAGATATTGTCGCCTTCTTACGAATTAACAAGAGCTGTGACGAATGCTATCAAAGACTCCAAATTTGTACCGGCATTTTGTAATAGAAAAAAAGTGGATTCAAGTTATCAATTCGAATTTACTTTTAAATTGGCCTATTGATGTAACAGACTGGGATGTTTCCTGGGTTTAGATATTAATCCAAAACTTCTTCTTTCTTCTCCGGAAAAAAGTAAAAATCCAGTAGCAAAGAGATATGGACATAAATCATAATTAGAAAATCGGAGGATGTCAGTTTTCCAGAAATTCCTCCATCGCCGATCCAATATTTAATTACTCTTATCAGGATATAGAAAGCAGCAAGAGCGGTTACTATCGCCCATACTTTATACCATAATGGTCGGTGTTTAATTTTATTCAGCATGTCTCTATTGCTTAATTATTCTCTGTGGGCTTCCCTTCAACCTAATCAGCTCTCCTTTTGCTTCCATATCCAGTTTTACGGTAGTTGTGTACCACATTAAAGATCCCAGTTTCTCTAGTTCTTCTTCCGAAAGTGCCCCTTCAATCCATTTAGGAAGTTCTTTAAATAGCATACCTGGTTCTTTCGTTGGTGTTACTATCATAATAGCGTCTCTTACCAATTCATATTTCCAACGATCAATTCTCGTTGGCTTTTTTCCGGGTGTTGGAGTCTCACATACAATTTTATCTTCAAACATAGTTTTTTTATCAAGATTAAAATTCCATTTACTCACGTTCTTACACTTCAAATGTTTCTATGATAACTTATTGTCAAGGTCGGTATGGATTTACCCGTGACAAACCCTGAACCATTAATCTTGCTAATTGCCGGGCTGCAAGACCATTTGCTAAATCAGCCTGATAATATTTGGTATCAAACCATAGTAGTTTCCCATTATCCCTATCAAAAGCGTACAGTTTTCCAATCAGATAAGAAGTTTGATAGGAATATGCTGTTCCTAACGTTAGTAATCCGGTTAAAAGCCCCTGACCAAGCTGTTTACCAACGGTAGTATTCACTCCTTCGATTAAAACTACAAATACAACTCTTTCCGGCTGGTAAGTTTCCGGGACTTCTTTCTCCCATGCGATAGTATCTACGGCAGTTAACAGAAGCTCCTCTTTTAATAAAACATCTTCCAATAAAGCCTGATTCAGATAAAAAGGAGAAGGGACAACAATCCCGGAATCAACAAGTTCTCCATCTTCATTGAATGAATCGATTAAAAGAGCTGACGAACCTTCAGGTAAATAAACCCCAGAGCTTAAAAGTTTAGTAGTATCAACTTCAATTTTATGTTCTTTAATTTCGTCTACAAACTCTTTATGAAACTCTTCAGCCACCAGAATTTGCCGGTCATAATCCAATGGGTTGGAAGAACGGTTTTCAACTACTAACACATCTACCGCAAGTATCGAGTGACTAAATTGTTTAGATTGATCACGAAATTTAGGGTATTCTTTATGCGGATTATACCTGGGAGTACAATTACACAAATAAAACAAAGAAACGGTTATTAAAACGAGCTTCTTCAATTATATTTAAGATTAATTCCCAACTATAAAAACCGCATTCCCAACAAGTAGTTTTCCATTATGCCAGAAGCCTCTGAAAAATGGGTTGTCAATCATATAGACAACCGTTCCAGCTCCCATATTCTGTACACCGTAGGATAATGAGCCTTCCAGGTTTTTCTGAGCATTGTTACCTACAAAACCACTTCTTGGAGTTCCATCTTTTGCAACGCCAACATTCCAACCGTTTTCTAAATACTCATACGCAGTAGATCCGAGTTTAAGTGACATGTATGTTTCATCATACCCGAAAGCTAATGGATGAGAGTTATCCATAGTAAGTTCATAAATTGCCCCGGCATTGAAATTAGAAACAAATGACCGTTCTGAATCTGAATACTTTCTTAATCGTGAATCCATGTCATCATCGTAATCATTTCCGGAAGATTTGGTTGAAAGATTAAATCCATCTTTACCGGATAGAAAACGATTCGCACCTTCTACGGCAATAAGGGTTCCTCCACCTCTCACCCAACTTCTTAGTTCATCCATTCCTGATTCTCCTAAAGCACTGTTATACGATCCTGATGGCATAATCATTACATCGTAATCACTCCAGTCAATTCTGCCAATATCATCCAGATTGATGAGGGTAGCGGGATAGTGAATTTGCTGATCAAAATAATGCCAGATATGCCCTACCATATTACTGCTTGTACCTTCTCCGGCAATTAGTCCAACTCTTGGTGCAGTAACCAATCGTATTGAAGACGACCCAAAATCTCTTCCCGAAGTAACAAACCCGGTCGAAACAGGAATCAGATTTCTGTTTAACAGATCGGCAGCATCTTTAACAATAGTATCAAAATCTTCTCCAAGAGGTTCGTTTCCATTTCTAGTTATTACCAAAGTACCTGCCGGATATTGTTCGCCACCCATTTCAAACGGAACTTCCGAATATCTGGCTTTTACACCTTCCTTGAGTATGTGAGCTAAAAACTTCACATCATCCAAAGAATTCCACTTAGCCAGATAGGCATAGGGTTTATCAATATTTGGAGAGAGCATAGGCTCTGTTTCTAAAGTAATTCCTGTAGTAGCAATCTGCCCTTTTAAGGCATATCCATCCACCCCGAAAGAATAATGTGCTTCCCAAGCAGTAATATCATAGGTCAAAGAATCTTCCAATTCGGGTTTAGGCTCAAATAATACACGTACTAATGTACCTTGAGGCTGATATGTACTTATTACATAATCTCCCTGCTCAATCGAAACACGCTCTGTTCTTCCATTTTCAAAATTGTAAGCCGAGGTAGTACTGCTAGTTTCGGCAGCTCGAACCTGAATTTTCTGATCCAATAAATAGCGCATTAACCTGGATACATTATCAGGATTACTACTTTTCTTAACCACAAACGTTTTGTATTCACCAGAGCCATTTTCTCGTGTATTTGAAAAATACATACTGAATTCGTCCACAACTCTTTCCGCATTTTGAGAAGTAATTTCTACAGTAGAAAGCCCCGTTGTTCCATGGTGAATCAACCGATCTCTTAACGTGAGTGTATCTCCCTGATTTGTGATAATTCCTAATCCGGCTCTGCTGTGACCGGCTTGCTCATAGGTCATCCCAATCGCTCCATTAAATGTAGGCCAGGTATCCCCATAGCTTGGGTAGAATAAATCAAAAACTTCTCTAGTAAAGTATAGCCAGCCTTCAGCGTCAAAATATTTAGTATGGTTCATACCAATCATCGTCTGGTATTCACTTTGCCAATCGGTAATTGCGGTATGAAACGGACGCGCTGCTGGCGCAAAATAATACGGTGAATTGTAACCCTGCTCGTGGAAATCGACGTGAACATGTGGCATCCATTTTAAATATGCCTGGATTCTTTGCTGACTTTCAACCTGTGTTTGCCACGCCCAGTCGCGGTTCAAATCAAAATAATAATGATTTGTTCTACCACCCGGCCAAGGTTCATTATGCTCCCGTGCCTCCGGATGTGCATCAAATTGAGTACCAGTTACAGATTTATTCCAATAAACGTACCGATCACGACCATCCGGATTAACCATTGGGTCTATTATTACAACTACATCATTAAGCCATGCCGACTTATTTGTTATCAGTTCATAAATGGTATACATCGCCGCTTCACTAGCTGATGTTTCATTTCCATGCACATTATAGCTGAGCCAAACAATCGCTTTAGTATTTTCTGTGGGTTCTCCATCTTCAAAACCCACAAACTTCAGATTGTTCGTACGAATTTCTTCCAGGTTCGATTGATTTTCTTCCGTGGTAACTACAATATGAGTAAGTTCTCTTCCTTCGTAGGTTTTGCCATAATCCTGAATAATTACCATGTCAGAGTTTTCTGCAACATGGTGAAAGTAGTTGTATACTTTATAGTGAGGAGTCCATTGATCTCCTAATTCATAGCCTAGGTATTCTGCCGGGGATTGTACCTGGGCGTTAACAGTCAATGCAGTAATTGCTGTAATAATCAGCAGGGTTGAAAGTCGCTTCATGAAATGAAAAATTCGGATTTTAAATTGACCTCAATTGTACTGCATCCTGAGGGAATGAACAACTTCTTTAAGTAAGTTTTACCAAAATTCTGACTTTAGCTTGAGAGCCAGTTACTGTGTGATTATACTTAAACAAATTGTAAATCAGATTGAAAAGTATGCCCACCAATCAGGATGTAGCCGAACAACTTAATCTTGTATTCCAGCTAATGCAGCTTGCCGGTGAAAATCGGTTTAAAGCCATCGCTTTTGATAAAGCTTCACAAACCATCAAAGGCTTAAGCGACGACATAAACGATTATATCGAAAACAAAAACCTGACTGATATAAAAGGGATTGGCAAATCTATTGCTGAAGACATTTATGCTTATGCAGAAACAGGAAAAATGCCGGTTTTGGAAGCATTCAAAGAAAAAGTGCCTTTAGGACTAATTAAATGGCTGGACATATCAGGACTTGGCCCGAAGAATATCCTTAAAATTCATGAGGAATTCGGGATTACCGAAATTGATGAATTAAAAGGATTAATCGAGAGCGGAGAATTAGCTAAACTACCCGGACTTGGAGGGAAATCTGCTGAGAAAATTGCAAAATCCATTGAGTGGATGGAAAAGTTCGACGAACGCTGCAGGTTGGATGAAGCAACTAAAATTGCCGAATCGATTTATGAGAGTTTGAAGGATCTGGATGGGGTTCAAAAAATTGAAGTGGCCGGCTCACTACGCCGTGCTAAAGAAACAATTGGCGATATTGATATCCTGATTGCTGCTGAAGAACAATACATCTCACATTTATTTGATGTATTTACATCTCATGAAAGAGTTACAGAAATATTAGGAAGAGGTGACACCAAAAGTTCTGTACGAACTAAAGAAGGCCGGCAGGTAGATCTTAGAATTGTAAAGCCTGAAAATTTTGCTGCTGCTCTCATGTATTTTACGGGAAGTAAAGAGCATAATGTAGTTATGCGCTCCAGAGCCCGTGAACGAAAAATGAGTCTAAATGAATATGGCTTGTATGATCTTTTTGAAAATGGTGAAACGAATTGGGATGCTCCTCACCCTTTTCAGACTGAATCTGATATATACAAACTCCTGGGTTTAAATTGGGTTCCACCGGAACTAAGAGAAGATCGTGGGGAGTTTGATATCTATGAAGATCAGGAAAAATTATCGCTGGTTACCGGTGCTGATATCCGAGGCGTAATTCACGCTCATAGTACCTGGAGTGATGGTAAATTTTCGATCAAAGAAATGGCAGAAGCCTGTATTGAGCGGGGATATGAATACCTGGGAATTACCGATCATTCTAAAACAGCCGCCTATGCCGGTGGTCTTTCTGAGGACGAAGCCAAACAACAATGGGAAGAAATTGATCAACTGAATGAAGAGTTTAAGGGCGCCGGAAAGAACTTCATTATCATGAAAGGCATTGAGTCAGATATCCTTGCTGATGGAAGCCTGGATTATTCGGATGATATTCTGGAAGGCTTCGACTTTATAATTGCCAGTGTGCATCAGACATTGGATATGCCCAGAGATAAAATGATGGAGCGATTTCGAAATGCTATTAAAAATCCATTCACCCGAATGATAGGTCATCCTACCGGACGATTACTTCTAAAAAGGAATGGAAGCGACATCGACCTGAATGAACTCGTTGCTTTAGCTGCTGAACATAACACCTCTATTGAAATTAATGCCAATCCGCTTCGCCTTGATTTGGACTGGAGTTTTGGAAATAAAGCTAAAGAAGTACACCTTATGACTTCCATTAATCCGGATGCTCACAGCATTGATGGCATCGACTTAATAAAGTATGGAGTTATGATCGCAAGAAAAGGGAAGTATGAAAAAGAGCGGGTTCTCAACACTAAAAGCGCTGAAGAAGTAATGGAGTTTTTTAGGGCACGATAAATTACATACTTAATGTTTAGCACCTGTAAAAATTAAATTATTCTATCCATATCCCCCGTTATGGGTGAATGATTTTTATGATTAAGGCTATAAATTGCAAAGAAACTATATTTAAAAATAAATGAAAAAAACTCTCTCTTTTCTTTTTCTTATCGTATTCGTCTCGCAATCATCTATTTCACAAACTACTTATCCACTAGCATCCGATATTAACTCTCCCGAAGCTATTGTTAAAGCTGCTTACGAAGCTATTAAACGAGCGCCGGGTGAAAAATATAATTGGGAAAGATTTAATTCACTATTTATTGATAAGGCAATCCTTACCCCAAATTCTGAACAAACCGGTGGACAGTTTCGAGTTATTTCTCCTAAAGAATTCATACAGTGGATAGACCAAGCATCTACCATAGGAGGGTCTAATGATAAAGGATTTTCAGAGGAAGAAATAAGTAGCAAAATAGAAATATATGGCGATATAGCTCATGTATTCAGTACTTATCAAAAACGTTTTTGGAACGAAAGCCAAATTCTAGGAAGAGGGATCAATACATTTCAGTTGATTTACAGAAATAATCGATGGTGGATTACAAGTATTGCCTGGGATGAAGAAACAGGAGCCGGACCAATTCCGGGACGATATCTTCCTAAGTCAAATTGAGGTACCCGCGTTGAGCAAAATTATAATTCTCACTACGTCATTCATTGTTGTAATTGGTATAACAACAACACAGTGTTCATCAAACCCGCTTGAAAGTGATACAGTAAAAACCACTCCATTGGATTCAATTGCCACTCTTTCCTTTACTGATCAATCGTCGGCACTTTTACCCGTCAATGATCTGAGGTTTAACTCAATGGATATGGAATCAGCAGATATTAACAAGGATGGTTATCCGGATATAATAATCGCAATGGAATATCAAAGGAATATCATTTTAATAAATGATAGCACCGGAAAATTTATTAATCGCTCGGAGCATTTATTTAGCCCTTGGCCTGTACATGATAGCGAGGATATTGCTATTTCTGATTTTAATTCAGATGGCCGTTTAGACCTCTATTTTGCTACCGAAGATGATATTACTGATGAATATTATCTTCAAAGTCTGGATGGAAAGTTTATTTTAAGTAATGATCTAATCCCTAGAATGAGTACTTCCAATGCAGTCTTATCGATTGATATAAATAATGATGAAGCACCGGATTTAATTCTTGGGAATCAGGGACAGAACTACATGTTTTTAAATCAGGGAGATGGTTCATTTAAAGATGTAACCAAAGAAAGACTCCCTATTTCTAAAAAAACTACTCAGGATATTGAAGCCGGAGATATCAACGGTGACGGCTATGTGGATCTGATTTTTGCAAATGAACAGAATAATGAGGTTTTGATAAATAATGGACTGGGGTTCTTTAACGATTCCACAGATAAATTTTTATCATTTCCCAACCTTAATGAAGAGACAAGAGAAGCCGATTTAGGAGATATTGACGGAGACGGAGATTTAGACCTGTTTTTTGCTAACGTCTTATTTCAGGTTGGAGAATATACCTTTAACAGGCTCTTAGTTAACAAAGAGAACAAGTTTTTTGAAGAAGCCGATGGAGATGTATTCGAAAAAAACAGCAATAATATTTCTGTTGACATAGATTTTGCCGATATAGATAATGACGGGGATTTGGATATTTTTATTGCAAACGGCTTTGGTACTCCACAAAAAGTATTTGCAAACTTGAATGGTAAGTTTATAAATGCAACTTCTAAATGGCTCCCGGAAAACCTGAATACATTTAATGCCATTGATGTAGAAGTACTGGATATTAATGGCGATGGGAAGCTTGACATTTATTACTCAGTTTTTCAAGGCTCTGATGTTGTATTAATTCAGGATTGAACTAGAACTTTTGTGATGTTATTGGTAGCTGTTCATAACTTACAGCTTGTATTTCTTCCTGAAATATTCCGACACACCTTCATCCATTTCTTCTAATGCCAACCCTTCTGATTTTGGGCTTTTATATTTGTTCCTGCCTTTTATCTTACGAGGGTCTTTTTTCTGTACTTTAATTTTTACTGTTCCTGGCATTTCAATTTCAAGATCAATCATGTCTCCTGGCTTCAAATGAAGTTGGTTTTTGATTTTTTTAGGGATGGTTACCTGACTTTTGGATGTAATAATAGCCGTAGATATAATCCTTACTTTTCTTCCTTGATGTAAGGAGTTTATATTCTCCAAAATTTAAAAGCAAAATTATAGATCAAACTATTTAATCAGCATCATACTTTTTCGCTGAATATTCTGACCTGAAGTAAGTTCATAAAAGTATAATCCGGAAGCTAATCCAGTTGCATCAAAACTTATTGTATGAGTTCCAGCATTTTGGAAAGTATTCATCAGAATTGCTACTTCTCTACCGAGTGAATCAAATATTCTTAGTGTAGTTTGATTGGCCTGATTCAGTTCAAAATAGATGTTTGTAACAGGATTAAATGGGTTTGGATAATTCTGATGTAACTTAAAACTATTCGCCTTTTCAATTTCTTCTTCATTTGAAATTTGGACACCCAATCCCTGAATTCTGATATTATCAAACCAGAGCTCAGTATCTGCTAATGAACCTGACTCTGAAACTATCTGAAGCACATCAACTTTAGTCCAGTCAAAATCTCCTTGTGGATTAAACCACATATTTTCATCCCAGCTTCCCATTTCTGTAAAACTTGATAGCGGAATAACCAATTCCTGCCATTCACCGTCCCAGGTTATATCATTACTTCCTATCCTTATATTCATTCTCCATGGCCGGTCGCCTGCTTCCTGAGTTTTTGTATCAATAAACCTCAGATCAAACGTATTCTCGTTAAATCCCCTGATATCAAATGCCAGTTCATAATTATTTTCTACCAACAAGCTTAGATCTTTATCCGGTCTGAAATCAAACCCAATATGTTCATATTGAGCGGCCCCAGTCCAATAGATACTGAACTCTCCATCACTTACAGACTCCTGATTAAACAAATCCAGAGTTCCTGTGTTGGCATTATGTGATCCGGTAACTCCTGATGCTGTATAATCAAAATACAGAGCGATATTCCCGGTATCGGGTTTTGCTATAAATTCGGTTTGTGGTGGAACATTAAACCCAAGCGCTTCAGCCAACGGAACATTGATATCATGATTAAATAACTCGTTTGAGCCAGATTCAAAGATTCCGAATCCACCCTGATAATCCCAAATTGTCCAACTAATCTCATGTTCAGAAAGATAGTCTGATACTACTCCATACCATTCAACTCTTGAGTCGTTATCGCTGTTAGGTGAATATATTCCGAATTCACCACAGAATACTTTTACACCACGGGTTTCTGCGAAGTCGATAGCTATATCCAAATACTCCCGGACTTTAGCTGCGTTTCCTTCATTTTGATAATTATTGAATGCACCCTGAATCCATGTTCCATTTAGTGATGAAGGAAATGATGGCATTTCAGCTGCATCATATGGAAATGGAATCCCACCCAAGTCTTCCATAGAAGGAGTTGTCCAGGTAGCTCCCTGATGAGTTAATACAAAAGGGTCGTAAAAGTGGAAGGTATAAATAAGATTATCATCCTCATATTCCGGCATAAATTGTAGGCTGCGTAAGCCATTAAAATCTGATGGACCAACAATGATTGTATGTGTAGAGTCTACCATTCTTATTGCATTGATTACATCAAGTTGAATTGCATTCCAGGCTTCATTTGAAATACCATGTGGCTCATTTAATACTTCATAATAAATAAACTCAGATCTTGAAGAATAATGCTCTGCCATTTGTGTCCAAACAGGGACTAAAATATCACCAATATTCGGATCGGTACTCTCACTTGGGTCGAAGGTGTGATTGTCCAGAATTAAATGCATTTCAAGCTCTTCTGCCCAGTCAACAGCCTGATCGAGAAAAAAATAGAATAAAGAGTCTACTTTATAATCCGGAGCAGGACCAACCATCGCATGTAAATTAATGGGTAGCCGAATGATGTTTGCTCCTAAGCTTTGAATATTCTCAAAATCCTTTTTTGTGTATTTAGAGAAATCAATTTGTTTTGGGGATGAAGCCTGAAACCAGTTTGTCAGATTTACTCCGTTGGTAAACGGTACTTCATGTGCACTTTTAGTGGTGCTGGATTGAGCATTAATACCGCTATTGATACCAATACAAATTCCGATAAGTACAACTATCTTTTTCATGATCATCTTTTTAATACTCAATCCGGTTTCCAAGCAAATAACCATAAGGCTTTAGTTCATCGATTTCCTCAAAGATGACTCTTAGTATTCCAATTAGTGGGACGAAGAGAATCATTCCTGAAATACCCCAAACCTCTCCACCAATAATCAAAGCGAGCATCGCCATAAAGGGATTAATAGATACCTTCGAGCCAACGATTCGTGGAGATATAAAATTACCTTCCAGAAACTGAACCGCTCCAAATACCGCAATTACTAACACTGGCTGTAGCAGAGAATCACCTAAAAGAAAGGCAAAAAGTAATGGAGGGAGTGCTCCAATAATAATCCCGATATAAGGAATTACTGCCAACAAGGAAGCAAATACTCCAAAGAATATGGCATGTTCCATTCCAATAAGAAGCAAACCGGTTGTATTTAGTACTGCCAGAATTCCTATTACCGTAAGCATACCTACCAAATAGTTCTGAGTAACTTCCTGAACATCCAGCAACACTTCATCGATTTGGCTCTCGCCATCTCTTTGCTCAAATAGTTTCCTGAAAAATGTCTGATACATCTCTTTGTAATAAAGCATAAAGAAAATGAAAATGGGAAGCAGTGACATCAAGGTAAAAGCACTGGTAGTTGCTCCCAGAAAAGAACTGATATACGCCCCGCTGCTATCAATGACGTTTGTAAGTCCCTGTTGCAAATAATTGGTTCGTTGTTCCTGAGATAAGCCTACCGTTTCTTCAAGAAAACGAATGCCATCAGCAGTGGTGTCCTTTAGACGTTCTGTAACCTCCGGAATTCTCTCCGAAAACTGAACAAACTGAGCTGATATCAGAGAGATAATTCCGGCAAACACTACCAGAACCAAAAGTATGGTAAGAATTATGCTGAATGCTCTTCCAAGCTTCCAGCTTTCCAGTTTATTTACAATAGGATTCAACAACATGGAAAGGAAGGCAGCAAATGCCAATGGCATAAGAATGAACTTCCCATAGCTCATGATTACAAAAAGCAGGGAAAGTCCGCCAAGGGTTACGGCAGCTTTCATCCAAAAGGGGTATTCCCGAACAGTTTTAATGGGGTGGTGTTTCATTGTTTTTCTTTGATGAGAATATCTGCAGTAAATTCTGTTAATGGTGATTCTTCTAAAAACTCACCTTTTAAAGAAATAAATAAGATTGCAATTTTTAAATCTTCGTTTTCCTCTTTTAAAATCATTAATTCCCGAGGAATATTTCCTGCATCATACGTTTTTATATTGTGGTCTTTAACTGAAATAGCAATGTCTTTCAGTGTAAATTCTATTTTCTTTTCCCCGAGTCCTTTCTTTATTACAAAAGAGTCTTGAATAAAATCATACTCAATCTTCCATTCTGAATTTTTATAATTCAATAAAATAGAATCAGAATTAGTGGAGAAACCTTTTCTAGACAATAATATATCGTATTCAGAGACATCTAAAATAATAGGCCTTACTATTGAAAAGTAATATGATGTTTGCTCTTTGGCATCAACATCAACATTTTGCCATCTTCCTACATAATCAAGCTTCATTAGCTTAAATATATCCTGCGCGTTTGTTATCGAATCAGATGGTATTTCTTCAAAATAAGTTTCGAAATATTCAGTTCCATGAGTTTCTGCTACATAATTCGTTACTGAACTCAACTCTTTTCTTTGTTCAAAGGGAATTTCTTTTTCGCTGTTTTGTGCTTTTTTATTTTGATCCAGGTAGCCATACTCATTCAAAACCTCTTCAAATCTTTCTAACTGACTTCTTTCAGAAACAGCAAATGCCCCCAGTGGACCAAAGGAAACTGCCACAACGATAAGGCATAAAGTCATCGGGATTATTTTAATACTCTTGGCTTTACTGAAAATGAAGTAGACAACTATGCCCGTTAACCAAACTCCCAGTGTTGCTACATAAAACCGGTTCACAGTTACCCCATATTCCGAAATGCGAACCCAGATCGAAAACATTAATAACCCAATTAACGGGATAAGAGCCAGATAATATCCTTTTGAATAAATCCTGATCCAGTTGTGATCTTTACTTTCCCGAATTGGATACAGAAGTAGTAAGGAAAGAATCCCTGCAATAGAAAAAGTAAGTACCAGATTTGAAACCCAACCATTGGGCAATTCCCATTCCAGAATAATCTTTCCCAGATATAAGTATAAAATAAAAATATAAGCAGTGACCAGCGGTATCAGAACAAACTGTGCAAATACTTTTAACCCTTTCGGAAATATTGTTTTGCTCGATTGGATGTCTTCCTTTTCAGGTACACCGGTAAGAAAAAACCAGGTGTTAAAAATCCCACCTAAAAACAGAAATAATTGAAAGTATCTTTCCTCTTTAATATCAAGTTCAAGCAGGTTATCCAAAGCCAATATTGCGATACTTAATCCAACAAAAAGAACCCCGGAGTACAATACTGACACCAAAATTCTTAAAAACAGGCTTTTATTGTATTCCCAAAACTGATCAACTTTTCCTGATTCAATAAAAGGAGCGAAAGCAACAAACAGATGTGCAGCAAGAAAGAATAAAAAGTACCGATACCAAACTTCATAAGGTCCTTCTATTAATCGGTCACCAAGAAGTACCCAATACAATACTAAAAGTCCCAGACCAAAAAATCGAATGGTATATTTTACTATTAAAGACCAGTTTCTTTGTTCAAGGAACGTTGTCAGACCCATTTGAAACGAAACACCAAGGGCTGAGACAAATGCCAATGCCAAGATTCTGGGAAACTCATCCTGTTCAGAGTAGTCTAGTCCCGCAAGCCAGAACGCTGATACCGTTCCGACAACAGAGACGAACAGTACAAAAGGGAATCGCTTATAAATTCGAAGCAAAGCTGCTCCAATCTGATCAAAGGAAGGAAGTGAGAATTTCATTATTCTGAATTGTTTATCCAGCTATACGGTAAGGAAAAAAAACTGACCGGACAATTATCTCAGGAGGCCAATTTCATTTTAAGCTTAAACATCGTATCTCCGGGCTTGGAATCCATTTCCATCTCAGCATGTAACTGGCGGGCAAGGGTTTTGATGATCGTCATTCCCAGACTCTTACTTTTCCTTTTCTCCTGATCTTCTACTTTAAACCCAACACCATTATCAGTAACCCTTAATTCAAGTACATCACCTTCTTTTACCAAATGGACTTTGATATCCCCTTCCGTTCTGTCGATGAATGCATGTTTGTAGGAATTAACTAGTAACTCATTTAATAGCAGACCTAATGGAATGGCCTTATCCATTTCCATTTTTTGACCACTCGTATCTAGATGAATATTGATTTTTTTACCGGTTGTATTAAATGTGGTATTAATCGATTTACATAAGCGATCCAGATATTCCTGTAGATTCACCTGTGAAAAATTCTCTGTTTGATATAAAGTCTCATGTATGTAGGCCATTGATTTTACTCTCGACTTCGAGTCACTTAAGATATGCCTGACTTTAAGCTCTTCTGTATTCATATATTGCAGATCAAGAAGTGCAGTAACAACCGCCAGATTGTTTTTTACCCTATGGTGAATTTCTTTTAACAATACCTCTTTTTCTGAAAGTGAATGCACTAATTCTTCTTCAATTTTCTTCAATGACAGAGTCTTTTCATCCACTTTCTTTTTTAGTTCCCTGTTCCAGCTTCCGATTAAAAATACTGCTCCTAAACCAACACACAGAACAATCCAGATTGAAACCCAGGTAATTATTTCAAAAGACTCGAGTGCAGAAAGAATCATTTCCGCAGATTTTTCATGCATTGCAAGCACTTCTTCAGTAACTCTTTTCTTGCCTAGATATTCCCCTGAATAAATGAACACTGAAATGACAATAGTTACCAAAATTACAGTGCTGTAAATCCAGTTAACTGATACCTCTTTTCTTTCCGGTATTTCGAAATACTTGTCTTTAAAGCGCTCGATAGATGGAGAAAAAAGAAAAAGTAGTGGGGCAATAATTAACAGGGATTGGAGGAAAGATCCTGTCCACCATCCATTCCATAAAGTTGTTGTCTGAGCAGCAGAAAGATCATGCGATAAACTCCAAATAAAAGCACCTAATGAACTTGCAGTAGCAGATATAAAGGCCGTTATAATAAAAACCACAATACTTGCCACACTTCTAAGACTATAATCAATAGAGAGACTATGATATACAATGGCAAAAATTGATAAACCAAAAACAAAGGATAAGGAAAATAAAATCGACCAGTAATATTCAAGATGACTGAATATCCCGATGATAAACATGGATAAAAAAATCGGTATAAAAGACCATTCAAACCCAAACCAAAAGAGTAATATCAAACTCAGAAGAAGCGGAGGGTTTAATAGAAAAATTTTAATGAGTTCGCTGCGATCAGTACTTTGACTAACCCAGTTTTCTGGTAGATTTGCAAGAGACGACCAGATAGTTCCGGATATAATTAATACCCATAAAACTAGAGAACCTAGTACTCTTAGGCTCAACGGATCATATTTTCCCAGGATATAATCGAGATGTAAAGGCTTCCACATGATAACTTCCCCGTGGTAATTTGACCCTTATTATGACTAAAAAATGTCAGAAATCAAAAGAAATATTAAGATTTTCTAATAATTTAATCTTTTGACTTCATTCCCCATTGTATCGTATTCGATCCACAAACCCGATTCTACTCCGTTTTTATATTGTCCCTCTGCTCGTAGTTGTCCATTTGGGTGCCATCTTTTCACGACTCCATCCCTGATCCCATTTCTATAAATAGGAAACAAAAAACGTGGGGATCCATTGGCATAGTATTGCATAATGGATGAATCAGTTCTTGTACTGTAATAGTTTAACTCACCATCAAAGTTGAAGTAGTAACTGATACTGTCATTGTAGATTGTTCTTATATTACCGGTAGCAATGTTTCTAGTTTGAGTCTCTCTTCCATCCCAGGTTATTGATAGTGCTCCAGTATTGGTCCATGCTTTTCCAGTATTAGAAATATAATTTCTATCCATAGCCAATTGCCTGTTTGGGTGCCAGTAACGTAACCGATGGATTTTACCTTCTTCAAAAATGGCTTCAATATTATAAATACCCCAATGATAGGTTCTGATAAATCCAGAATAAGGTTCCTTTGATTTTCGATTTACTAAGGTCAGGTCATGATCTAACACGTCGTATACTGTCATACTATTCATGTTCAAATCACTAATAAAAAATTCTGTCGGAACAGGGTTTCCTTCCTGATTTATGAAATACAACTCAGGATATCCATCCAAAAAATAATGATCCGGTTTCGGATCCTCTTCACAACCCATAGATACTATCGTAGAAAGAACAATACTATAAATGAGCGATGTTCTCATTTCTTTTTAGTTATATGAATAGCCAAATTCAGATTCTATTTTCCCCTTTTCTATTTCTTCAACCCGAACGGTCATCATAATTTTATCTATTGGTCGGTCTGCTGCCCC
Organism: Balneolaceae bacterium; assembly: GCA_017795005.1. GTDB lineage: Bacteria > Bacteroidota > Rhodothermia > Balneolales > Balneolaceae > RHLJ01. Next base: position 3,661,046 of record CP051242.1, read on the forward strand.
TTTCTCCTGAACGGCTATGGAATCAACAATTGCCAAACCCTGAATTACTTCTCCGAATACTGTGTAATTTCCATCAAGTGGCGGGTATCCTCCAATGGTATTATAAATTTCTCTTTGCTCCTCTGAATATGTTCTTGGGATGAAACCCTGAGTAGCAATCGGTTCTACTTCGGCCAGTATTGCCTGAACACTATCAATTCTTCCAGCTGCCTGATTTCGTTGTAATGCCGCAAGAATGTGTGAGTTTTCAGGAGCAAGACAATATTCTCGCACAAGGTTTTGACGCTCAGCATTATTCATACTTCCAAGCATTTGATCAAGCTGCATACTAGGAATTATATCGCCATGAACTATATAAAATTGGGATCCACTGGATTTTCTTTCGGGGTTTTGTTGATCACCTAAACGGGCAGCAGCTAATGCACCTTTTTTATGAATAAATTTAGAATTGAATTCGGCATCAATGGTATAACCAGGACCTCCCTGACCATCGTTAAATGGAATTTCATCTTTTGAATTCGGGTCTCCTCCCTGAATCATAAAGTTTTCTATTACTCTGTGAAAACTTGTGCTGTCATAAAACCCTTCTTTTGCCAGCTTTAAGAAGTTTTCTTTGTGTAGAGGAGTTTCATCATATAGAACTACATAAATATCACCAAAATCAGTACCTATAATTGCAATTTCATCGGTATCTGGTACTTGTTCTACTTTTTCTGATTTATTGCAAGCAAAAAAAACAGTGATCAGCAGAAAGTAAATGGAAAGTTTTTTCATTGAGTAGTAGTATTTAATAAGTTTGGATAGATATTTTGTGCGCCTGATAGTACGAAATACCTCACTTTTAATCTTCTTAAAAAGTTTATTATGCATATCGACCATATCGGAATTGCTGTAAAAGATCTGGAAGCTGCCATTAAAACCTATGAAGCTATACTCAATACAACTTGTGATAAGCGTGAAATTGTTATCTCCGAAAAAGTAGAAACTGCTTTTTTTCAGACAGGAGAATCAAAAGTAGAGTTACTAGGTGCAACAGGACCTGATTCAGTTATTGCAAAATATGTTGATAAAAAAGGAGAAGGGCTTCACCATGTCGCTTTTGAAGTTGATGACATATTTAAAGAATTGCAACGATTAAGAGATGAAGGTTTTACAGTCCTCAATGAACAGCCTAAAAATGGAGCTGATAATAAGTTGGTAGCATTTGTGCATCCAAAGGATAATTGTGGAGTTTTGGTTGAGTTATGCCAATCTTTGAATAATTAACTCAACAAACATTTAGCTACCTATCTATGCGGCTTATCGATCTTTTCAAGATATTTCTTTATCAAAAAATGTATCTTGCTCATTAATTGGAACTTCGGAATAATCAGGTGGAAATTAAATTTGAGACTGTTTCATCAAGAGCTTACCTCAATTGTTAGTTTTCGAATACACTATTTTAAAAGCTTAAGGAATATTGCTTTTCTATCAAGAGAAGTTGAGCGATTAGCTATAACTCATAAGCTACTTCATGTCAATCTAGCCAACTATGTTAACTGTTAGGAGATAATGCTTTCTACCTTTTTTGAAATACTATTAAACGATTTACAAAATGCACCCGTGTTCTATTACATCTATTGGGCATTTGGATTAGTGTATTGCCTTATTATAGGTTTTTTGACTATTGGATTTATAAAGAATAAAAAGACCGAAGAAATTGAAAACCCATCAATACCAATAACAATTTTAGTTTCTTCAAGAAATGAAGAAAAAGATCTTCCGAAATGCATTGAGTCTTTAAAAGCAATCAACTATCCAAAAGATTTACTTCAAATAATTCTTGTAAACGATCGCTCTGACGATAGTACTGGAAATATAATTAACAGAGCCGCTAAAGAAAGCAAGAATATATTAGCATTAAATACATCAGACTTCCCTGACGTTGGATTAGAAGCTAAAGCAAGAGGAGTAAATTGTGGAATGAAAAAGGCCAAAGGTGACTGGGTATTTATTACTGACGCAGATGCTGAAGTAGACCCTCAATGGATAACTCATTCACTTAGCCAAATAGATAAAGATACAGGAATGGTAGGTGGGGCTTTGGAAGTTAAACCACTGGGAATATTAGGTATGGTTGAAAGAATTAGTTGGGCTTTTGTTCAAATGTTTAACCTCGGAATGTCAGGCTGGGGAGTTCCTTTCATCTGTGTTGGACCTAACATGGCTATTAGACGTGATATTTATGAAAATTACGGAGGATTAGAATCGGTCGATTTTACGGTTGCAGAAGACCTTGCCCTATTTACTATGGTCAAAGAATCAGGAAAAAAAATTATTACTTTCGCTAGTAAAGAAACTAAGGTTTTATTGTCTCCCGTCCCAAGTTTTAAACATCTGATAAGTCAGCAAAGAAGGTGGTTTGGTGGTGGAATTGAGATTGGTAAAGATTATTTATGGATTTTGTATCTGTCTTTTTGGAGTGGGTTTTTTATTAATTCATTTTATTTATTTGGCTGGTTGGCTTCACCTGCTATTTTCTTATCTATCTGGGTAATAAGAATACTTACTGATATTGTTTTTTTAACAGTTCAAAAAAGAAAACTTGGTTTGAATACCCATTTACGATATCTGCCGATATTGGCTATCTATTCACTTTTCATATTTATGTATCTACCGTTATCATTCTTATTTTCAAGAAAAATACATTGGATGGGTGAAGGATATAGTATAGACTATGAATGATAATTAATCCTTTGTACCAGTTGTTATTTAATCATTTCATTTTCCAGATCTATTTTTATGATTCGAGTTTTTATTTTTGTGATAATTACAGGTTTCTTTTCATCCTATGTATACGCACAGGCTTCATTAGTACCATCTCATCATCCTGTTTATGATTGGCTGTATCATCAAAGAATTTCTGGAAGTATTCCTTCATACAATTATGAATCCTTACCTTTAAAAAGAAATGAGATTCTTGTTCTGCTTAAAAAAGTTGAACGCTCAAATAAGCTCAGTTCTACCCAAAATAAAACACTTCAAAGTTACATAAGAGAGTTTGATAGTAGTTTGATCAAAGAGGAAAGAACTCATAAATATTTTGCTTCGAGGGATAGTGTAGGAACAGAAATAGATTGGGAGTCTCTGAAATGGAAAGATGATCAGGAATTTCATCTCATCAATTTGCATGGAGATGAACATATTGCCTGGCTTGATTTAGCAATTGGGAACAGAGCTATGTCTGTTAGTGATGGTGATAATTCATATTCTAGTACAATAAGTGTTATAAACAGAGCAAGACTCGTAGCCGGATATAAATCAACGTTTGGACTTCATTTTGGGTATGACTTTGTTACACCTTCACTCTCGAACATCGAGACTTTTTTTTATGATAACTATTATTCTTCAAACTGGTGGATATGGCGTAGGCAAGTATCGGGAGAAAAAGTTGGCAATAACTTAAGTCATCTCGAATCATATGCCACCTATTCTCCTTTTAATGCTATGGACTTATCCATTGGCAAAGGCAATCTGAAAATTGGAACCGGAGACAATAATAATCTCTTGTTTTCGAGGAATTCGATACCCACAACTTGGTTAAAATTGAATGTAGGTAATCGTTGGGTGAAATTTGTGATGGTACATGGAACTCTCAGTTGGCCTACAGTAACAATTCAGGATCCGAATTATTCGAATCTTACCACAAAAAATGCTCCTCAACGATTTGTAAGACTTAATCAGCTAAAATTTCAGCCTTTTGAATGGGTTGATTTTCACTTTTTTGAAATGATCAATTATGGCAATAGGGGTTTTGAAGTTGACTACCTACATCCATTTAATATTTTATCCATGGCTCAGGGATATTTACAGGATCAGGATAATACTATGGGTGGCGGAATGATTGTATTGAGACCTTTCTTAGGTTTAGAAATGAGTGCCGAAATCCTTATCGATGATATGTTAGACCCATCAGAAATTTTCAGAATAACACGTCCTGAAATTAGTAGATTTGGCCGAAAATTTACCCTTCAAGCGGCTCCATCTTCAGATTTCAGAATTTTTAGCGAATACAATAAAATTGATCCCTTTGTCTACTCCCATCCTTATGGATTAAATGCTCATACTCAATTTGAAACATCACTTGGATCTCAGTTGCCCCCGAATTCTGATAAAATCACTTTTGGCGGCAGATATCTTTTAAAATACAGATCATGGATTGATATACGAATGAGCCGGGTCCGTCATGCTAAAAGTATTTATGATGAAGACGGTAACTTGCAATTCAATGCAGGGGATAACGTAAATGTTGGAAGAAATCAAGGTGAAGATGCTTCATGGCTTTTCCTTGATGGCGACTCACACCGATGGTTAGAACTGGAGATTGACGCCAGTTGGGAAATAAGACGAGCCTGGGTCTTAAAGTCACGATTTGAAAAAAGATGGATGCAAACCGGAAATCAATTAAATGACCTTCAAATTTTTTGGCTTGATTTGATTATTGGTATGTAGTTTCAACCAGATTCACTTTTGAATTGAAGTAGGGGCTTAAACCCCGTAACTTAATTTTATTCGAGGCGTGGCGTAGTCCGGTAGCGCACTCGGCTGGGGGCCGAGGGGTCGCAGGTTCAAATCCTGTCGCCTCGACTAGTTTACTTTCTAAGAGTTCATGTTAACTCTAAAAACTTATCCCAATCGAATATTTCAAAAGTAGATCAGGTACCGCTAGAACGGTAAATCCGACATCTAGTTTATCAAAAATAGTATACTGCCTACCCATTGAAAAAGACTGTGGTATAATACCATCAAGATTAGATCTCAATCCATCGTTATTTACAGTTACTATTCCTTCCCCTAATACTATACTGCCCCCTATTCTGTAGTGCGAGTTTTTGTAACCCGTAAGCCCACTTAGAGCTTGAAATAAGAGACCATCAATATCCAAAAAAAGAAGTCTGACCGGTAATACCCTGCCAAACTGAACGGCATTATCATATTTCTCTCTCATGTCAAAATCGAAGCCTATTCCAAATCCATTGCTCAGATTTTTACCTATCGTATGCCCTCCATTCGTGAATGAAAGCTCTCCAAAGTATCTGGAATAGTTAATAACCATTGTATGCCGCCTCAATGCAAAGTCAAGGCCAACAGTAAGTGATGAGGGCAGACTCAGTTTACTGTCTTCAACAAGAGAAGAAATATTCCTTTCTGTGGTAAGATTGGGCTTATTTGTTTGTAAGCTATCCAGGGCTACATCAATATTACCTTGTAAAACATCGTCTCCCGAACCTACCAGAAAAACCGGAAGAAAAGCACTTGCTGTACTATTTTCACTTTTCAGATTGAAATTAGGAACCTGATCATATACTAAAGAAAGCCGCAATTCTTTATCTAACTCATAATAAGCCCCCACTTTTATTCCGTACTCTGTTGCCTTAAAGGTTCCATCAGCATTCATAAAAAATGCATTCGACTCTCCCGCATCATAATTTAGGTTTGGATCATCCGGGTTATTGAAATAACGTTCGTCAGCACCCCCAACAACCACCATCCCGGAAAGATCTGCCTGGACACGTCTAATGTTGTCTACCTGATATCTGGTGAAAGTTCCACCAAGTCCAAGTTTTTTGAATCTTTTATCGATTAGCTTTGTGCCCATCCCAACCGAAAGTGTGTTCATTTTAAAACTCATTTGGGTGAGAAGAGAGATATTCATTAACACATCAAAACGAATAGCAACTTCGTCTGTTCCTTGTTCCTGAGCCAGCTTTGCAGTCAGTCCGGTAATACCCATATCAAAATTAACAGATGCCGGGTAAGAGTAAGCTCCTGCTATCACCGTTTTGTTATTTATTGGAGCTGCAAATGCTGCAGAGGATACATCACTTCGAAAACCTATATCAAAATCACGGACTTGAGTTGCCTGTATATAGGTCTCTGGAAACTGGGTCCAGTTTTCTTCATTTGAAAACTCATCATCTACTGCACTTTCAATTTCGTTATTAATGGTACTTCTTAAGCTTGAATTTATTCCTGGAGTCATTGCAGTTCCAATACCAACCCGACTATCAAAAAGAACCTGGCCGTTTGTCATAAAACCAAGCATTGCGGGATTTAAATGGATATTCAGAGCGCCGTTGTTTACTCTAGAGCTAATAAGCCCACCCATACTTCCGGAACCCAAACTGCTACCTACAGTATTCAGATTTAATCCGAAATTTACATCCATATATCCGCCCCGAAATAAATGTAACTCACTAGGATTTGTATCCTCTTCCTGTGCCAGTATACTTGTAGAGCTAATAGCAATTGTTAATGTGATCAGTATGTAGAAGGCTATTTTCTTCATTTCATCTCCTAAAAACTGATTGAAAAACTTAGTCGTTGAGAATCCTGTATCGGATCAATGACGTAGGCAAAATCCGATTGAAGCCGAATCTTTCCTCCTAGGTTTATATCAAGACCTGTCCCTAAGGTTATTTTATCATCATCAAGTGCATTTACCCCTTGTTCGGTTCCTGCTCTTAACATGAGGATTTTTACGAATCTTGCTTCCATTCCTACCCGAACCCAGTTCGTTCTTTCATCAGACATAGCTGGTTGATAGTCAGCTGCGAGCAAAACATTCTTGCTTACTTTAAAGGAAGATCCAAATATTACTTCCATCGGCATACCCTCTTCATATTTCCCTCTCGAAGTATACTCCGTACTTCTTGTTTGGCTATTCCAATCTATAGGTGCCCAGGCATCCCTTATCATAACTCCGAATTGAACTTCTTTTGTAGGATGAAACATCAGCCCTAAGTCAAGGCCATATCCATTTGCATCACCATGCACCTGTTGACCTAAGCCGGCTGTTATTTCATCGTCATCAAATACTATATAGTTATCTGGATTGAGAGTATTGTTACCAAAACTTGCATTCCTGTATTTTACGCCAACTCCAAAGCTGAATAAGTATGTTCTGAAACCATACCCAGCATGAACCGAGAGTTCCTGCATTGCTTCATCACCAGAAGAAATAAGGGTAAATCCTATGGAATGACCTTCGATTGGAATCGGAATCAACACAGTTCCGTAATTATATGTGATAAGTCCTAGCTGATCGATTTGTGAAAAACCAGCCTTAAACTCAGAAGTTTGACTTAAACCTGCAGGATTCCAATAGGTGCTATTCTCGTCATCTGCAAGACCAACAAATGCGAATCCCATTGCAACGGGTCTGGTTCCGAAACCAACATCAACAAATGAACCGGGAATATTTGATAACTCCTGCCCTTTTATAGAAAAGGGTAGTGTCATCAGTAGTATAACCACGAAAAGTATATTAGGTGTTTTCATAGTTCATTATTTAATTAATACCACTTGCAGAAGTTTGGCAACTTCGCCCTGTTGATCTTTCGCTTTAATCTGGATCACATAACGACCGTTTCTTGCCATTGTACCGCTATCTGTTAATCCATCCCAGATAATTTCTTTTGTACTTGATGTGGATCCATATCTACCAGGTTGCTGGAGGTCATCTTCCAGTATAGTTCGAACCAGTTCACCTCTGATATTGTATATATGGATATTCACTTTTGCTGGAGGAAAGGCCGTATCCAGCCAGTATCCGATTTTGACCGGGGCCACATCCGGCGAAAAAGGACTAGGTAGAACTGCAGCGTATTGGATACCAATGGGTTCGTTTTCTGCCAGAACAGCGAATTGTCCTAATTGTTCTATTTGAACTGTACCTGCTGTATTTGTGCTTTTCTGCTTTAAGCTATTTTGCAGAACTTCCCATTGCAACGTTGTAAAGTTAAACCTTGCTATTTCTCTGGTACCTGTACTAAGTTCAAGAGTAGAGTCGACTGGTAGTGTAAGTTGAGCTGGTTTTTTTAGGTCGCTACCAGAAAATGATAAAATAAAAATCTGATCACCGACGGTATAACTTGTGTTCGTTCCCTGGGCAAATACAAACTTTTTAGTAGCTGGAGGTGACGTTTGTCCTAGAGAAAGTTGGGATGGAATATCTACAGACCCTTCTTCAACTGTAAGTTCCAGCCCATTAGCATCTGATAATACGTAAGCTTCATCCGGTTCAATCCTCGCAGTTAATTCAACCACTTCAGAAATCCCTGAAATTCCCGAAAGCTCATCTGTTAGCTGAACCTGAAAAGAGCCTATCATTGAATTACTAGAGGCTTCAAAAACGCCCCGAACATCAATATCCCCTGCTGATTGAGGTATTACTTCCCATATTAAAGACTCTCCCAGAATGATAGATCCACCTGATGTATCAATTGCAGAATAACTAAATAACGATGACGCACTGTTGGAAACCTGTTTTCCTGGAATTCCTACATTTATTTCTTCCAAAGGAATATCTACTACTTCTAACTCTACCGTTCTATCAATTACTGAACCATCAAGATTTGCAGATACTTTTATCTGATAGGTTCCTTCTTCAGCCGCTTCCAAAGTAATGGAGGTTTCCTCCTGACCTGAAAGAATAATCCCATTTGTATTACCAAGAACAGACCATGTAACTGTTCCTGTAGGATTTTCCCCTTCAAATCTTTCTTCGAGTGATTTATTAATTCCATCACGGACAAATAAATCTAGTTTGTAGGTTTCTCCCGCCCTTAATTTTTGCCCATTAATTGTAGGAGTAACCCTAATATTTGTTAGGATTCCACTAGCTAATGGAACTATAGAAGTCTCCTCACTTAAGTACGTATTGGAGCGATTTAAATCCTGAATAGAAGTATAAAAAGTCACCTCTTCGATAGTGCCGATTGAAGGGATATATGCACGTAAAGTATCTCCAACTTTCGTCATATTTACCCTGTTGAACTGACCCTCTGAATCTCGCTTATAAAATAAAAATCCTGTTGTAAACAGATTACTGTAGCCTTCCCTATTTACAACATCCACTTTAGTGTCTTCATCAGCTAATATTTGCTCAACCTCTAATTGAGTATATGGCAAGAATACTGATCTGTTTAAAGTTGTAGTATCAGATTCTAATTCGATTCGAATCGTATTTTGCGGGTATAAATAACCTTCTTTTGCAACACTAACTAAATAGGATGCTTTTCTTAGGTTTTCTGAAGAGATGAAAGCACCATCATTTCCAGTGATTTCGCTTGAGGATTCTCCTCCGGAAATCCCAAAAGTAACCTGTGCACCTGGTATTGGATCAACCCCATCTGTTACCGTTAATTCAATCTGACCACTAGGTAATATAGTGTTCGGAACATTAACTCTTGTCCCAATTAAATCGGGTGTTATTGTAACCAGATAACTTTTACTAAAAACGCCTTGACTTACTTTGACCTGATAAATTGTAGTATCGTTGGCTCCGGATTTAATGGGCAAACTTGCAAACCGAAATCTACCATTGCTATTAGTAACAGTATTTAATGTACTTGTAGAAATAGCACTTACCTCAACTCCTTCCACACCTTCATCTTTAAAGGTAACCAATCCACGTAAGTCTACAGATGCCTTGGAAAGTAAAATATCTTCAGCGTCAAAATTCTGACCTGCTGTAATCTCAACATCTAATGTGTCATTAATGAAGCCGGTTTTAGATGCAACAATAGAATATGTGCCGGGAGCTAATGCGTTAACAGTATACCTTCCCGAGCTATTAGTTGTAGTTTCGAATGATTGACCCGTAGCATTAAATATAACAGCGATATTTGCAGCATTTACATTGCTGGTAGTTTCACCTGTAACAGAGGTAACTAACCCTGTTAAGTTTGAATTATTTGCTGTTAATATAAATTCAGTTGAAACGGAATCTCCGGAACTGAGAGACACATCTTTTGACTCTGGGCTTGCAGTAAATCCATCTTTTACCGGCCTGACTACATAAAAAGTAGTTGCCTGAATTTGACTGAACCTGGCAATACCCGATTGTCCTGTTTTTTTATTCAAGATGATGCTGGTATCTACAGAGATAATAGTTACATCTACATTTGATACCCCTACCCCATTTTCATCATTAACTTTAACATCTAATGTTGCAATATTCGCAATGGAGTTAAAATTCACTGTTGATGAAGTCTCTATTCCTAAAGAAACTATTGAAGAAACTCCAGGAGTAAAAGTATACCCTGTACGTTGTGGCTCTATTTTGTAATCCCCTTCTCCAAGAAACTCAAACCTATAGCTCCCATCTTCTTCAGAGGATCCTAGTTCAAGAATTTCATTTGTGTTTGCATTCAGTAGCTTAATTGTTACATCCGAAATCTCAACGTTACCAGATAGAGATGACTTCCGCACTCCAACTCTGAGTTCTTCTTCTAATCTTACTTCTGAAGCTCCTGATTGAACCCGAAGTGTTGTTTCACCATTTTCATACCCATCCCTGTAAATATCGGTCATGATTTCATACGTAATTCCGGTTTCGATATTTTCGAATATGAACTCACCAGAATCATTGGTCTGAGTAGACAATGATTGATTTGAAGAAACTGCCAATACTACAGACCTGAATGGTAATGTATCTCCATTAGGATCTGTAACTGTTCCAAGTATTCTTCCACTATTTGGTACAAGGTCAACATTAACCGTACCTGAAGTGCTTCCTGGGTTTATAGTAACTTGAGAAGTATCAGATCTAAACCCTTCTTTACTACTAATAATCTGATATGTACCTGTTGACAGATTTGAAACTGAAAATGCTCCCGAGGCATTAGTTACGCTAAAACCTGATCCCCGATCTCCGGATATAGAAACCTCAACGTCTTTTATAGAGTTATTTGTAGTACCATTTTTTATGGTTCCATTTATTGTAACATTATTAGCTATCAGGTTATCAACTATAATATCTGTTCTGTTAAGATTTAACTCTGTGATAGTTGTAGCTGTTCCCCCATCTGAAGTATAACCTGTCTTGGAAGCTGAAACTGTATAATTACCTAATTCCAGGGAATTCAAAGAATAATTACCAACCCCTGTAGTTACCGCTGTATATTCGTTACCATTTTCATTTCTTGCCGTTACCGTAGCCTCAGATAATACTACTCCATCCTGGTCTCTTATGGTTCCCGAAATAGAACCATTTTTAGGAATCAATGTCTGATTAACAGTAACAAAATCACCGTCAATTACAGTTCTCGAAAGGTTTTTATCAATAAATCCTGATCTGGTAATTTGGATAGAGTATGTTCCACCTATTAAGCCTGTGACGGTAAATCCACCATCCTGATCACTTACAGCACTGGCGCCACCACCTCCTTGTCGTGTAATATTAATAAAAGCTTGTTCTACCCCACTTCCTTCTGAATTAGAAACTGTTCCGCTAAAAAACACAAAGTTTTCATTTGTCGTGAAATTCAGGCCGCTTACGTTTTGACCTATACTTAAGGATGTTAATTTGCGAACCGTTGTATACCCAGCCTTTGTCATTTCTAAAGTGTAACTATCCGGACTTAACCCAAGTAAATATGTTCCATCCGATTTTGAGACTGTACTGTCTACACGATCTCCGTTCGAAGTTATAGCTACTACCTTTGCATTTGCTAAAACTGACTGGCCTGTAACAAAAATGGTACCGGAAACAGAACTTGGATTTGCAGCAAGTTGGTAATTCCTTGATACTGTTTGCTCGGGAATAAGTTGGTTGGTTACTTCCGATTTAGTTTTAAAACCGTCTTTAGAAATTGTAATTCTGTAAGTTTTTCCGGCAGGTAGACTAAATGCGTAATTCCCATTTAATTGTGTAAACGTACTTTGATTAAAAGATTCTCCGGAGCCTTGGCTAACTGTTACTGTAGCATTTCTTAATGGGTTTATCCCGTCTGTCACAGTTCCTTTTACTGTAGTTAGGTTTTTAACTAGAGCGAAGTTTTGATTTACCAGCTTTTGACCTGCGCCAATTGTCAGGGTATTAGTTGAGTCTGATATAAAGCCAGACTTCATTGCTTTTATATACCAGCTACCGGATTGGATATTAAAAGCATATTCCCCATTTAAATTACTGGTTAAAACTACTATTTTAGAACTTCCTGCATTTACTGCTATTAATGATGTATTTGATAGTGGTTCTCCACCAGATGTTACCTTACCTGAAATTGTACCTGCATTAGGTGTCATTTGAAAGTTGATACCAGTTAGATTCTGGCCAGCGTTTACGTTTACAGATCTCGGACTTGGAGAAACTAGGCCTGTTTTGGAAACTGTAATTGTATGAGTTCCTGTAGGTACACTTATCTTGTAGAAACCACTACTATTAGTTGTTGTTGTTCCAACTCCTGGTATGGTTACTATTGCAGCGGAAACTCCATTCCCATTTGGTAATGTTACTGTTCCGGATAACGAACTTGGATTCGGGATTAATTCAAAATCCATTCCTGAAATAGTCTCCCCGATAGCAATTCCTATAACTAACTCTCTTTCCTGATTAGAAGTATAATTTGTCTTCGTTGCCTGAATAGTATATGAGCCACTTTTCTGACTCAATATGTACTGCCCATTTCTACCGGTAACGGTAGTAATTGCAGCACCTACATTAGGTACTGCGCGAACCTCAATGCCCTCAAAAGGAGCTGTGCCAACTGAACCATCTTCATTGGTAATTCTTTCTCTAACAAAACCTGTTACCTGATTAGCATTACCAGTTAAACTAAAGTTTTGGTTTTGAAGTACATCACCTGTTGAGAGTGATATTTCCTTATTAGAAGGTCTGATAAAACCCACTTTCTGAACTGAAAGGGTCCAGTTTCCACTTGCTACAGTAAATTGAAAAAATCCTGAACCATTAGTTTTGGTCTCATAAGATCTATTTCCATTGCTAATAGTAACATTTGCTCTTTGAACAGATTGTCCGTTTTCATTGAATACAGTTCCTGATACCGTAGCCTGATCGTTTGTTAGTACAAATGCATTAGATAATTCCTTTTGTTCATTTACCCCTACTGTTACGCCTCTCGTAGACGGACTTATATATCCAGACTTTGAAGCACTAATAGTATATGAGCCACTATTTAAAAAGCTTGAAAATTCACCATTGATATTTGACCTTTCTGTTTTGCTTTCCTCATCACCTATTTTAGTAAATACAATCAAAGCATTTTCTACAGGCTCATCATTTTCATCAAGTACTTTTCCTTTTACTGAAGATGGTAATGGATTTAATTTAAGAGTAAAATTTGTTCTACTGTTATTTCTAACGGTGGCTTCGATAGTCCCATCTTCGTACCCTTTTTTTACCGCCTTAAATTCATAAACACCGGCAACCAAACTATCTGCAAGTGATTCATTTATCACAAAAAAAGGAGTAGATGGTGTAACCCCACCTGAGATTGCTCTTGCTGTAAGTTCAACACCCACTAAACCAGAATTATCAGAACTATTTTGAATTCGGGCATTAAATTCACCTGTTTCAATTCTGTAAGCAAAAAATCTACTGTTACTAGTTGTTCCTCCCCCACTGGAGTTATTCGTTACCACATTCCATTGATAGGTTCCATTTTTTAGATTCTCAATTGCAGGATATTCTATACTTGTATTCGTCGAAGTACTAGACCAAATGGGAACAGTAACATCAATCCCCTGTTGTTTTACTATCTCCAATAGATTTATGGTATAGTTTGATGCTTCTGCTACCCTAGACCAACTAAATGTGATTGACTCTTCTGAAAAGAAAACTTCATTAGGGATTGGAAATGATAAATTTGTTTTTGGAACTGCATTTGGATCACTAAAAGTAAAAGGAACAATACCTCCAAAAACCGGGCTTGTGTAAACGGCATTCGACTCGTCGTATACATTGAGAACTGTATAACTATACTCCTGACCTGAATTTAATGGTGATGCTTCGTCCTGATATGTAGACTCATTATTTATAGCTCCATATTCAGCTGTAATTTCTTTTGTTATGTACTGCCAAACTATTGTTGCTCCTTCAATACTTATATTTCCGGATTCATCTTCAATAATATCAAAGGGAGTACTGGACACAATTACCAAATAGGCCGGAACACCTGAGACAGAAGACCATTGAAAGGTTGGTGTTGGATTAGTAATAGAACCTCTTGGTGCAATAATTGATGGGGCTTCACTAGCTTCAATTATCAGTACTATTTCATTGGAATATTCAATATTTCCCGGGTTATTTTGCTGATCTGACTGTATATCTGAAGTAGATCTAAATATTGAATTTGTTATCCTCGCATAATACCGACCAGCGCCAAGGTTGATGTTATCTGGCATTAAATCGCTACTTGTTCCTGAGACATCTACTTCAAGTACATTGTAGCTATTTGAAGTACGACCGATAACCAGTTTAGCACCTGTCCCAGATAAATTTAGATTTGAGCCATTTAATTGACTCCAGGTTAATCTAAATTCCTTGTTTTTCTTAAGTAACAATTTGGCTTCATATCCACCATTATCATTTTCCACTTTGGCAGGCTGAAGTAAAAAAGTTTGTGCATTCCCAGAGAGAGCAATAAATAATGCACAAATAATAAAAAGTATAATTCTTTTTAAAGCACCCATTAGCAGTGAAAAACTCTTTCTTATTTAATTTACCGTCCCCTCTGCTTTCCTCCAATATTAGTCAAAATGATCCATAAGCAATAACCAAATTTTATCTCCACTCTTTTTTTTTAAGGCTAGTTTTTTAAAAAAAATTTTTTAAACCCTTAATTATAATTAAAACAATGATATAAATTGATTTTTTTAATAATAGTTTAAAATAATTAATATTAAAATTTTTTAATATTATAAAAATTTAATATATTTGGCGCAGAACAATTATCTCCTTTGAAATTAATTATCTACATATCGTTTTTAATCTTCTGCTTATCAGAAACAACCATTTTTGCTCAAGGTAGCGTAAATGCAACAATGAGAGTTTCTGCAACAATTGTGAGCGGAGTTACTCTTAATAATGTTGAGTCAATCAATGTGAATTTAGAAGAAGAAAATCAGGCAACCAGTAGTTTTGATTTTGTTACTCCTAAGTACCTTGATTCTCTTGTTGATATTGAAAACTTGATAGTTCTTAGAAATGAATTCGGGGGTGAGATTAAAATTAACTCTCAAAGCCAACATACTATCGATGAAGGTACACATCGGGTTGATCTCAATACTGAAGTAGCTTCTGTTGAAAAGGACAAGTTTAAAGGACATTATCAAGGAAACTTAGTAACAACTATCAATTATCTTTAAAGAAATTTATTCTGTACCCCAAGCCTCAATCGGATGAAACCATTGAGGCTTTTTTTGTATACCTTCCTTTGAACTAAAGTATTGTACCATGTTTAAAGGATTAAGAACAGTAATCTACCCAGCTCCAGATATTCAAAAAGCAAAATCCTGGTATACAAAAGTTACTGAGGAAGAGCCCTATTTCGATGAGCCTTATTATGTCGGTTTTGATATAGGAGGATATGAACTTGGTCTACAACCTGACAGAAAACCCGGAAGTCAAGGTAGTATTGTCTATTGGGGCGTAAGTAATATTCATAAGGCGTGGAAAAGGCTTATAGAACTTGGGGCAAAACCAGACGAAGAAATTATGCATGTAGGAGGGGAAGTTTATGTAGCTACAGTTATTGACCCGTTTGGTAACTTACTCGGTATAATTCAAAATCCTAATTTTGAAGCCCGCACTTAACAAAAAAAGCCATACCCAAAGGCATGGCTTTTTTATATGATCTAATTTAAGTTTATTGAAGTCTGTATACATCAACAGCACTTAAACCTTTAGGAGTTTCTGAAATAGTAAATTCTACCTCTTCTCCATCAGCTAAGCTTTCTTCATAACCTAGATTTTCAACATTGTTACGGTGAACAAATACATCTTTGCCACCATTTTCCGGCTTAATAAATCCAAATCCTTTTTCGCTATCAAACCATTTAATCTTTCCGTATTCCATTATAATAAATATGTGTATTGAGCCCTCAGGTACAGTTAAAGTGCTTATTAAGCAACACTTTGTAATCGATTCGGCTGTGGGTTAAAAAATTAGTTAAACAAACTAGAGAAGGGAAAACAAATACTGTACTATAGTTACCGATTCCTGACCTTTAACTTGCGCTATAAGGTCCCCATTATTTGAACCAATACCAAATTTTGGTCATTAGACTTATTTTAATGTAAAATTGTAATTAACTACTATGTTTATCACATGGACGACGTAATACAAAGTTTTGAAGGATTCTTTATATCAATTAAGGAATCCGCCCCTTTGATCGCATTGGGACTATTCATCCTTGCTCTTTTCATTTTTCTTGGACTAACAACCGGGAGAGGAGTTAAAAAAATCCTAGAGCGTACCAGCACATCACCTAAAAGAATAATTCTGATAAGAAGATTTACCCGATGGTTCTTTTATCTGGTTGGTATTACAATCTCTTTGCAAATTATGGGTCTGACCAAAGCCGCTTCGGGGTTACTCGCTGCTGGAGGAATCTTAACGGTAGTGCTTGGTTTTGCTTTTCGAGAAATAGGTGAAAATTTATTAGCAGGCTTATTCATGTCCTTTAGTCGCTCCTTTGATGTAGGAGATTTAATTGAAAGCAATGGTATTGTGGGAGTTGTCAAAACCATCAACATAAGAGATGTTCATGTTCGTGCAGGAGATGGAATTGATATTTTTATTCCAAGTGCAATCATATTTAAAAACCCACTAAACAACTACACTAAAGATGGTCTGAGACGGGGAAAATTTACTCTTGGAATCGATTTTAGAAATGATTCCAGAAATGCCAGAAAACTTATTCTGGAAGCCATAAAGAAAGTAGATGGTGTTTTAAGTGATCCTGCACCCAGTGTTCAGATTGCTAATTTCACTGCAAACTACATCGAATTGGAAATTTTCTTTTGGATAAACACGTTTTCGGACTTTTCGAGTCTGGGAGATGTTAAAACTCAGGTTATGGAAACTTCAAAAGAACAGCTTATCGAAAATGATTTCACTGTAAGTTCCGAAGTAAGTACAGCAGTAGAAATTTTAAATACTGACACAGAATAGACATATATGTTTAAAAAAATTGGCCTTGCTAAAGAAATTGAATCACCTGAAAATCCGGGAGCCCTCGAAAACCGGGTTGCACTCATCCCTAAAGACGTTAATAAACTCGTAAAATTTGGCTGTGATGTTTTTGTAGAATTCGGTGCAGGCGAAGGTGTTGGTTTTCCTGATGACGAATATGTGAAAGCAGGGGCAAATCTTCAAAGCAATGAAAAGCTATATCAAAATAAAGATCTGATTATCAAGTTTAAAGGACCGGCAATGGAAAGCATTCCTTTAATGAAACCGGGCTGCACCCTGTTTTGTATGGCTCACTTTAGCTCTTTTCCTGAAAGAGCAAGATTACTAGAAGACTCCAAAATTAATGTTGTTGCAATGGAGTATGTAGTTCAATCGCCTGAAAAACTTCCCAAAGAGTTAGTTTTGGGACTAATGGCTGCTGATAATTGTGTTGAGGTCGATCTTCGAAGAGCGGGAGTTGATATGGACGAATTTCATGTAATTGGTTACAGTGATCGTATGAGTGGTGTAATTCGCCGACTTATGAACCATGCACCATCAAGCTTAACTCTACATCCTGTTACTGTTTCCTTAAATGAAATAGGAGAACTATCACCTAACACAGTAATAGTTTATGATTCGAGCTTTTTTAATGATGAACGAAATCTGATTAAAGATCTGGAGACCAAAGGTGCAAGACATTATGATGTCCACCCCTTTGTAGAAGATCATGGAAGAGAAGCATTAAAATATTACCGTCATGTAAACCCTGCTCCAAAATTTGGAAAACGGAAAATTGAAGCATTACACGAAACCGGACGAGCCGGTGCACGGTATGGGTTAAAGCTTTTGAACGAAATAAGCCCAAAACAAAAGCCTGCTTCTCAAGCTACTGCTGTAATTTTAGGGTATGGAAATGTGGGCATGGGTGCTATTCATGAATGTTATGATGCCGGTGTTAAAGCAATAAAAGTGCTTGGAAAGGCTCAGACAAAAAAAGGTGTTATTGAAGAGTATTTGAAGGACGCTGATCTCATTGTTAATGGAGCTGAACAACCTCCTCATCTAAGAGGAGTTAATTACCTGGTTACCCGTGAACATTCTAAATCTCTTCTACAAAAAGGAACGGTTGTTATTGACCTTGTTGGAGGTAGTGCAACTAACCGTAGCGCAGTAGAAAATGTGATTGAATGTACGTATCTGACCGATCCTTATTTTGAGGAAGATGGGATACTTTTTTCAGCACTTTGGGGATGGCCAATGATGGGATTTATGAGAGAAACAGCCATCAAGTACAGTGGACAAATTGTCGATATTCTATTAGGAGAGGACCAATTCATAGATGGATTAGCACACTTGACTCCAGGAGTTCAGCAAGCACTTGTTTGTGGCAAGTATAATTGAGTATGCTAAGATCAATCATTCTTTTTTGTAGTGCTATTCTTACCCATGAGCCTATATAGTCAGGATAGAAAAGCCCTGTTTCAAAATGTTGAGAGCAGTTTTACATATACTGGTGATATCTTTACTAACATAAGTGGAGGACTGGAAACCGGAGTCCGTTACATGGACAATATTGATGTAGAGGTTGGTTTCGACATAAAAGGGCTTTCATTCTACTTCTATGGATTGTGGAATCAGGGTAAAAGCATTTCTGAAATTGTGGTGATATACAAACCCTCTCGAATATTGACAGTGATAATTCCTGGCGATTATATGAAGCCTGGTTAAGAAAAAATTACCTTCTGTTAGAAGTTCTTTTCTTTTTGGTTTATATGATTTGAGCTCGGAATTCAATGTGGTAAATACTGGAGGATTATTTCTAAACAGTTCACATGGAATTGGTCCTGATTTTTCATCATCCGGTATTACAGGTCCTTCTTTTTTTCCTTTAATCTCAGTTGCTGTACGACTTAAGATTAATCCTGTTAAAGGAGCTTTATTGAAATTTGCCTTGCTTGATGCTATTCCTTCCAACCCTGATAATACTTCAGGAACAACAGTCTACTTAAGAGAATCAGAAGGTGCGCTATTGGTATCTGAATTTTCTTTTTTACATCAATCAGAGAACCTTCTTGAAAGAGGTACAAACAAAAATACTCCATTTCGTTTTGTTGTTGGGGGGTAGAAGTACACAGTTGAACGTAATGGGTGGCTGGGAGAACCTGAATCTGATCATGGGGTATATTCAATCGTTGAACTTGTATTCTCAAACGGGATTGCAATTTTTACCAGAGCTGGAGCAGCAAATCGGGATATAAATCGCTATAACTACTATTTAGGTACAGGATTAATTATACTGGTTTCTTAAAAAACCGCCTTAATGATATTATTGGACTTGCCTTATCGCTACCAGTAAATAGTGATGATTTTATTCTCACTGAAGAAAGGAATGGAAATGATTTCTCGAAAAATGAATCAGCCATTGAATTACCTATCTCTTCGTAGTATCTGATAATGTAAGCTTTCAATTCGATTCCCAATATATTCAAAACCCTAATCAGGCACCGGGTATTGAAAACGCTATAGCACTAGGTTTAAGAAGTATTTTCAGCTTCTGAGTCTAAAGTCCAAATATTCCACTTCTGTCCAAAGCGAAGTAGAATTTTTGATTATTTATAACAGGAAAAGTATCAAAATCTCTTACAGCGGTTGCTTCTAAAATCGCAACGGTAACTGTTCGATCACCCCATACCTCATATTCTTCGCCGGGCTCAAGAATTACATTTATTACAGGGAGAACCAGAAAATTATTAAAAATTTGAACGGGTAAATCTACATTCCCGGTGTTCACGATCTTTGCATCTGTGCCAGCATTGTATTGAGGAAAAAATGCATTCGCTTCAAATCCTCCAACAAGGACACCAGAGTCAGGATCAGACATGTCAATCTCACCATTTTCATCAAACACACTCAATTCAGCAATTAAGACTTCAAATGATGCAACAGCTTCAATGTTAGCTCCTAAATTAGATGCTCTCAATACGATTGATTGGTTGCCTCTCGGTTGAAGAGGCGCAATTGAACCATCTCCATTGGGAGACAACCCATGTGTTACTGTAACTTTTACAATATAGTTAGTCAGTATTTCATCCAAATCAAGAGATTCGAATGAAGGTATTTTATCAAAAAAAACTTTGTCTACTGTAATTCCTTCCAGCTCAGTTGAAATCGTTAGTTCAACATCTTCGGCATCAAAATCAGAGTTGTTCTTTACAATGAAATGATAACTTTTTGTCCCTCGTATTTCATTTAGTTCAAAATCATTGGATTCCACCATTCCTGTTAAAGAAGTAGTTTCATTGATAGCTTTCTGTGAAGCGTCATCTAATGATGGTAAATATATAAATTCAAGCTCCGCCGGGGAAGGATCATTACCTGAACCAGAGCAATTAAGAATAGAAACACAAAATATTAAGTACAGAATTTTTTTCATCATAGGCTTGGCATATATCTCAATAAAACAAAAATATTTGCCTGTTGCGTTACCTAATCTTAAAACTTTCCCTTCTTTGTTTTATTTCAATTCAATTTATGCTGTAATAATTCGTGCGGTTTTGTAACTAATGCAGTATCGTTCAGCGATCATTCATTTGTACAAAATTAACACGTTATGAAGCTATCCCTTTCCAATATTTCCAAAACCTATAAAAATGGTGTTAAAGCCCTCGATAATGTAACTATTGATATAGAATCCGGGATGTTCGGATTGCTTGGCCCAAATGGCGCCGGTAAATCTACCCTGATGCGCACTATCGCAACATTACAGGCTCCTGATACTGGTTCTGCTTTTCTGAATGATATTGATATAATGAACGATCAGATTTCACTAAGAAAAGTGTTGGGTTATTTACCGCAATCATTTGGAGTATACCCTAAAATGAGTGCCCAGGATTTACTGGATTATTTCGCAAAACTTAAAGGAATTTCAGATAAAGCAGATCGAAATAAAATTGTAACTGCCGCTTTGGAAGTGACAAATCTCTACGAAGTCCGAAGAAAAAATGTAGCGGGTTATTCGGGTGGAATGAAACAACGTTTTGGGATTGCCCAACTTCTGCTTAATGATCCTAAACTTATCATTGTTGATGAACCCACTGCCGGACTGGATCCTACCGAGCGTCAACGTTTTCTGAACGTACTAAGAGAAATCGGGACCGATAACATTGTGATTTTCTCAACCCATATTGTGGATGATGTTAAAGAACTATGTACCGATATGGCTATTATGAATGGCGGACGAATTCTAACGCATCAAACACCACGGGAAGCCACTCAAAGTCTTTCAGGTCAGGTTTGGACAAAGGATATTCCAAGAGAAGAACTTGAGACTTATGAAAGCCAGCATAATGTGATTTCATCAAACTTTAATGAAGATAATAGTCTAAATATCCGGGTTCACAGTATGGACAGACCGGATGAAAGCTTCAATCCGAAAATACCGGAACTCGAAGATGTGTATTTCGTGACTCTGCATGAAGACCAAAATGCAATGGCGGTGTAACGATGAAGATGTTTCTAAATATTTTTATTTACGAGATTAAAGCCTGGCTAAGGAGGCCTCTTTTCTATATTTATGGAGGCATCATATTTGCTCTGGCTACTTTCAGTATGGCTGCTGCAGCCGGGATTTTCGAAAGTATAACAGTAGCCATTAACTCTGTTACCATTGTTAACTCGGCATCTGCGGTGAATGCTTTGCTAAATGAGATGACTTTATTCATTTACTTCCTGCTGCCTTCCATTGTTGGGGGTACCATTCAGAAGGATTTCAAATACGAGATGTATTCCATTACGTATTCCTATCCTTTCAAGAAATGGGAATATTTACTAGCCAAATTCTTTAGTGGTTTGGTAATGGCTCTGTTCATTGTCGTTTTTGCGGCTGTTGGAATTATTCTTGGGAGCATGATGCCGGGTACCAACCCTGATCTGCTCGGACCTTTTGTTTTCATGAACTACGTTCAGTCGTTTATTTATTATATCATCCCAAATCTTTTCTTTTATGGAGCCATTGTATTTGGGGTAGTTACTTTTTCAAGAAGCGTGAGTGTTGGATTTATTACTGTCTTGGCTCTGGTTCTTTTACAGGGTGTTGCCGGTTCTCTTACTGCTGACCTTGATAATAAAGTACTCTCGGCAATGCTTGATCCTTTTGGTTCGGCTGCAAATCAATATTATACCGAGTATTGGTCGGTATATGAACAGAATGAAAATCCTCTTCCATTCGGCTCCATTATCTTATACAACCGTCTACTCTGGACCGGTATTGGTTTGCTTGTTTTTGGATTTGTATATCGTACGTTCAGTTTCAGTCAGCAGGCTTTTTCATTTAGTTTTTTCAGAAAGAAAGGAGAGGCGGTTATCAAAAAGAATTTTGGAAGTATCATGGCGGTAGAACTTCCAAAAGTGCGTTTTGATCATTCCTTTGTTCAGCACCTGAAATTGTCGTGGAGTATTTCCAATACCGATCTACTTTACATCATAAAGGGATGGCCCTTTATCATAATATCGATTATTGGTGTGTTGATTTCTCTGGTCACTATTACTGTAAGTGGTGAGATTTTTGGAACCAATACCCTGCCAGTTACCTGGCAAATGCTGATGTTACCCGGAACTTTCTTTGGGCTATTCATTAATCTTCTCACTTTTTTGTATGCAGGAATAATTCTTCATCGCAGCCGAACCTACAATGTTGATCAATTATTGTATGTGACTCCGGTCCCAAACTGGGCGCTATTACTTTCAAACTTTTTTTCCGTTATAAAAATGCAGGCACTGTTGCTCAGTACCATTATGTTTGTTGGTATTGGAGTACAGGTTTATAACGGGTACTTCAATTTTGAACTCGGTTTATATCTTTTTGATTTATATGCGATTCAGTTTATTCATGTAGTAATATGGGCCTTACTTGCCATTTTCGTTCACACCTGGTTTAAAAACTACTATATCGGGTTTTTCCTGCTTCTGTTGGTTTCAATAGGAATTACCTTCCTCGACGGAATTGGAATTGAACAGGCTGTGTTTAAATACAATCAAGCTCCGGGAACCCCCTACTCAGATATGAATGGCTACGGAAGCACGCTTGGACCTTACTTTGTATATAAAATATACTGGCTCATGCTCGGTGTATTTTTCTATATCCTTTCAATTCTCTTCTATCAAAGAGGATTTACCGATCGGTTTAAACAACGATGGAACCAGGCCAGAAAGGAGTTCACTCCTATTCTTTCACTGCTATTTATGTTTTCATTTGGTTCTTTCCTGTTTATTGGAGGGTACATCTATTATGTAAATAATATTGAAAATGAATATATCTCATCAAAAGAATCCGAAGCTCAGAGAGCGCAGTGGGAAATCAATTATGGCAAGTACGAACACATTCCACAACCCAGAATAGTTAGTTCAAAAATAGATTTGAGGATCTATCCGGAAACCAGAAACTTCAAAGCTGAAGGAGTTTACATTCTTCAAAACAAAACTCCTTTTGTGATCGACTCCATCCATATTGATCACAGCAGCAGCGAAACAACCTTTAGTTTTGAGGAAGAGTTTGAACTGGTGATGGAAGATGATACGATGAACTATGATATCTTCAAATTAGCAGAACCACTCCAACCAGGAGACTCACTCACCTTCTATTTTGAAGTATGGAATAAACCAAACACTATACTGAGAAATAACTCACCTATTCTTGAAAACGGAACCTTTATCAATAACGGGCTTTTCCCGAGAATCGGATATAACCCTCAGAGTGAATTAATAGGAGAGTCTTCCAGAGAAAAATTCGGACTTCCACCCAAAGACAGAATGCCCCCTCAGACAGACAGCGCATCACTTCAGAATAATTACATTTCTTATGATGCCGACTGGATTGATTTCGAAACCACAATCAGCACTTCTCCGGACCAGATTGCTGTTGCTCCGGGATATCTGCAGGAAGAATGGGAAGAAGATGGTCGCCGGTACTTCCATTATAAAATGGATTCCAAGATGCTCAATTTCTATTCATTTATTTCTGCCCGGTTTGAGGTAGCAAAAGACGAGTGGAATGGAATGCCTATTGAAGTTTACTACCACAAAGATCATGATTACAACATTGATCGTATGATTAAAGGGGTTAAACGAGGTCTGGATTACTACACCGAGGAGTTCAGTCCATATCAACATAAACAGGTTCGGATTCTTGAATTCCCAAGAACCAGTGGTGGATTTGCACAGTCTTTTGCTAATACGATCCCCTATTCAGAAGCTATTGGTTTCATTGCACAGGTAGATGATGAAGATGATTCTGGCGTGGATTATCCTTTCAATATTACTGCTCATGAAGTTGCACACCAATGGTGGGCTCATCAGGTGATCGGAGCTAATGTTCAGGGTGCCACAGTAATGTCAGAAAGTATGTCTGAATACAGTGCACTAAAAGTATTGGAAAAGGAAAATGGCGAAGAAGAAATGCGCACTTTCCTGAAAGATGCATTGGACAGTTATTTGCTCGGGCGTTCTACTGAAGGGATAAGAGAACGACCACTGCTTTATAATGAGAACCAACCTTATATCCATTATAACAAAGGTTCTCTGGTGTTATACGCGCTCAGCGATTATATCGGAGAAGAAAACATGAATGCAGCTTTAAGTAGATATATTGATGCCGTTGCTTTTCAGGAGGCGCCATATACTACTTCCACCGAATTTTTAAGCTATTTGGATGAAGTCACTCCGGACTCCTTGAAATATCTGCTTCATGATATGTTTGAGACTATCACGCTCTATGACAATCAGATGAAGGAATCGACCTTTAAAGAAACCGATGATGGAAGATTTGAAATCACTCTAAACATTCAAACGTCGAAGTACGCTAACAGTCCCCAGGGCAGGAGAATTTATAAAGACGAAAACGGGGATAGTCTTTCCGTTGAAGTGGAAGGTTTATCCAAACCAATACAGTCACTCCCCTTACAAGACTGGATTGATGTAGGAGTTTTCGGAACCGATGAAGATGGAAATGAAACAGTGCTTTATATGAAGAAGCACAAATTTGATGCTATTGAATCGACCATAACCATCACCGTTGATGAAGTACCCACTTCTGCCGGAATTGATCCCTATAACAAGCTTATTGATACCGTTTCAGGAGATAATAGGAGACCTTTGAAGGAGGGGTAAATTTTTGAGCATCCCTGAAAAGCTTTATAAATATCATTCTTTCGATGTTCAGTCAATTTCTAATCTGAAAAATCAGAAAATCTATTTCTCAGACCCGACTTTGTTTAATGATCCTTATGATTGTGCTTTAGATTTTAAGCTTAAACAGTTAGAAATAGATGACTATGAAAAACTATTAGAATACTATATTCCGAATAGAGATTTTCCTTTAGTACAAAAAGAAGCTCTAGAACAAGTTCTAAAAAAACTAAAGGAAGGAGAATCAATTGAAAGATTTCCAGCTCTTAGAAGTATTGAAGAAAGTTTAAAAGCTAGTTTGTTAAAAATCAGAGAGCTTAATTTCATGAAAACAGGAGTATCATGCTTTTCTGAATGCAAAGATGATATCCTAATGTGGTCTTATTATGCAGACGGACATAAAGGTTTTTGCCTTGAGTTTGAAACCAGTTTTGATCCTTTTAAAAGAGCAATGCCTGTTAAGTATCGACAGGAATTCCCCGAAATGGAAATCACGAAAATACTCTGGGATAAAAACCCTGAAATTACTTTCGAACCATTATTAACAAAATTTGTTGATTGGAGTCATGAAAAAGAATACCGTGTTTTTCATCAAGAAAGTGGAGTTGCATTTGGGTATCCGAGTGAATCCTTGACAGGTATATATTTCGGTCCTGAAATAAAGTTTGAGCATATTGAAATAATCGCATTAATTCTTAGAGGACAAAACCCAAGCGTAAAATTGTATCAAGGGCATAGATCTAAAGAAAAATTCAAAATTGATTTTGAAGAGGTGTTCTATACTTCTTATTTAGAAAGAATGAATTGATACTAATCAATCCCCAGAATCTTCTTATTCGTTTCTTCATCCACTAAACCGCCTGCAAAATCATCGAAGGTTTTTTCTGTTACGTTGATGATATGAACATCGATAAACGAAAACCTTTAAAGGAAGTAGTAGCCAATTACCTGTCCCACTTTGGAGAGGGACAGAGTCAAAACTTGTTTTGGCTCAGGGAGAGGAACGTGGAGCTTCGTATTCCATCGCAGCCACTTTCCTCCCTCTGATTTCATACGAGTATGAAATCTGTCTCCCTCCAGCGGGAGACAGAATTTGGGCACATTAAGAATAAGCTAGAAACAACTCACATTGTCACCATTCTCATCCCAGCACACCTGCTCCTGATCAGAGTTAAGGTAGTAACCTGTACCCGAATCTGTATTCCAGTAAATGGTGCTTGTAGAAGAATTATCATCGGAAATTGTGAGGGTATTATCTGGTAAATTCTTCTCGTAGGTAAAACCTGAAAACGAACTTTCTCCGAATGTGATTTCGAATGTTGCTTCTGATTCACTTTCGATATCCCAGGTGTAGCTCATAACAGGAGTACTTTGCTCACCTCCGAAATCATAAAAATTCCACTGCCCACCATTGGAGGTATTTTTTACAAAGCCATCAATAAACTTGTAATTATCAAATGAGAGTTCCCCATTCGAAGCAGACAAATACATTGCCCAATCGGTTTGGGCTACTTTAACTTCTGCTGTAAGTCTAATAGTTACCGAAGCACCTGCACCCGCGCTGGTATAGCTCCATGTCCAAACTCCGTTTTCTAATTCTGCATTAACTCCCTCAGCTGAAGCCGTGAAGGTAGTTGGTAATGAACTGAAGCCCGTCATGATTGCTTCAACAGCAGCTGTTAGAGATGCTGCAATCATAAAATTCTCTCCGGTCTGACTTTCTATTTTATTTAGAACCTTTGCTTTGAAATAGTCAAACTCTGGGATGCCATCCTCAAGGTTTGGTATCTCTGGAGCAAGTTCACCTTCTACTCCGGTACCTGAATCGCTACAGGAAGTAATAAAAAAACTGACTACTAGTAACAGAAATAGATAATTCTTAGATATAAGATATTTCATGATTTTGGATTAATGAATAGTTTAATTTTTATATACACTTAATTGTGCATGATTTTACTAAAAAAAGACAACCTATCTTAAAAAAATTAAATGCTTTTTTAAAATCGTGTTATTCCTTACAAAAAGATGGTTTTACTTCAGTAGCCTTACATAACACCTACTCGCTGAAATCAAACCATTTGATGACACACTCTCTCTCAAAAGAAAAAATTCCTCTTTATAGTTTTATTCAATCAATCCCCAGAATCTTCTTATTAGTTTCTTCATCTACTGAACCGCCTGCAAAATCATCGAAGGCTTTTTCTGTTACATTGATGATATGAGCGTCGATAAACGGCGCTCCCTCTTCGGCTCCCTGTTGTGGAGATTTTATACAGCATTCCCATTCCATCACCGCCCAACCATCAAAGCCATACTGACTTAGTTTGGTGAAAATAGCAGCAAAATCAACCTGACCATCACCCAAAGAACGGAATCTTCCCGGACGATCGGTCCAGCCTTGGTATCCACCATACACTCCAGACTTTCCGGTTGGATTGAATTCTGCATCCTTTACATGGAACATACGGATGTATTCATGATAAAAATCAATATGCTGCAAGTAATCCAGTTGCTGAAGCACATAATGACTTGGATCGTACAGCATTTTAACCGCATCATGATTTCCGGTAGCTTCTAAAAACTTCTCGAATGTAATTCCATCATGAAGATCTTCACCGGGATGAATTTCATAACAAACATCTACTCCTTCATTCTTGCAATGATCCAGTACTGGCATCCATCGTTTTGCCAATTCTTCAAAGGCATTTTCGATTAAACCAGCAGGACGTTGCGGCCATGGATATACAAAAGGCCATGCAAGTGCTCCGGAGAAACTTGCCATTACATCAATACCCAGATGTTTACTTGCGGTTGCCGCCCATTTAACCTGCTGTTTTGCCCACTCGGTTCTTTCTTTAGGTTTCCCATGGAGTTCTTCGGGAGCGAATCCATCGAACATCACATCGAAAGCGGGATGAACAGCAACTAATTGTCCCTGCAAATGCGTGGAAAGCTCAGATATTTCTACCCCTGCTTCATTCGCAATCCCTTTTAACTCGTCACAGTAATCTTTACTGGTTCCGGCTTTTTCGAGATCAATTACACGGCTATCCCAACTTGGTACCTGAACGGCTTTGTACCCTAATCCGGCTGCCCATTCGCAAATACTTTTAAAATTATTGAACGGCTCAACATCGTCCATAAACTGTGCTAAAAAAATCGCTGGTCCTTTTATAGTCTTCATTACTGTATATCCTGTTTGATTAATTTTTAAAACTTCGTTCCACTTGATGTGAATTAAAAATTCAAAATTAAAGATGAAAAATTGATTTAATTACTCTCCAATTTTTCATTTTGAATTTTTCATTTTGAATTCTGTTGAGCTAGTGCTCAACAGTAACCCAGATATTCCCTTTTTCGGTGGATTCTACTACTGCATCTACCATACTCATTCCATGAACACCATCCTCGATTTCGGGATAGTCATAGATTTCCATATTGTGTTCTTCTCCAGCGGATTTTGCTCTTAGATGCATCGCAAAGTTTCGGTAAATATTCGCAAAAGCTTCCAAATATCCTTCCGGATGTCCGGCTGGTGTCCTTGAATTAGCTTGTGCTGCTTCAGAAACATAGCCCGTTCCTGTTCGGTAAATTTCATGAGGCTTATCTCCCCAGGTAACTATCAACGAATTAGGATCCCGCTGAGTCCAGATTACTCCACCTTTTTCTCCATAAACTCTAACCTTGATGGCATTTTCTTCCCCTGCTGATATCTGTGAAACGGAAAGAACTCCGGGTACTCCCCCTTCAAATTCCAGTAAAGCACCGGCATCGTCATCAAGCAAACGACCTGATACTACGGTAGTTAGCTGAGAAAGTACTTTTACAATATTCAAACCCGAAACATATTCCGCCATATTTGCGGCATGTGTTCCAATATCGCCATACGCTCCACTTTTGCCGGATCGTTTAGGATCTGTTCTCCAGGCTGCTTGTTTTTGATCAGAATCTTCCAGCTTTTCTGCAAGCCAGCCCTGAGGATACTCGACCATGATTTTCCGGATCTTTCCAAACTTGCCCGACTTAACCTGTTGCCGGGCTTCTTTCACCATGGGATATCCCGTGTATGTGTGTGTGAGGGCAAACGGCAATCCGGTTTCTTTTACTTTGTTTTGAATAGCTAACGCTTCTTCCATATTGAAACAAAGCGGCTTATCAATAATTACCGGAAAACCATGTTCCATTGCCATTATCGCCGGATCAGCATGAACATGGTTCGGAGTTACTATTGATACAAAATCCATCCGCACATCTTCAGGAAGACCAGCTTCCGTTTCGATCATTTCTTTATAAGAGCCATATACTCGTGAGGAATCAAGGAATAGTTCTTCTCCGGTTTGTTTAGACTTCTCCGGACTGCTACTGAAAGCCCCGCAAACCAACTCGATTTGCCCATCCAGATTTGCAGCAAGTCGGTGCACCGCTCCAATAAAGGCACCTACTCCTCCACCAACCATTCCCATTCTTAATTTTCTGTTTTTCATATCACAAATATATTTTTTTGATCCAGTTTCAATACTTAGGAAAGTGACTCCTTAAACCGTCGCCTAATAAATGAAGAAACCGCTAGAATTGAAAGGTGGTACCACAACTTTGCAAACATTTTTAAATACCTGTCGTAGGTTGCTTGATTATGGCAAAACCAAGTTTCAGAAAAAATTTCCGGCTTTTTTTATTTCTATTTTGGGGTTCAGTAGTAATCTGGATGATTATTCAAATGCAAGCTAAAGGGTTCAATGAATCGATACTTCAATCTGATTCTGGAATTGTAGTCAAAAACTCCTCTGACTTTATCCAATTCGTTCCTAACTCTAGTGATTCAAATATCTCTTCTACCCATATCATATTCTATCCGGGAGCTTTGGTTCAACCAGAAGCTTACGCTCCATACGCCCGAATTCTTGCAGAACAGGGATATGAGGTACTCATACAGAAAGTTCCGTTTCGTTTAGCTTTTACAGAAGGTTTGGAGAAGTCGGTATTTACCAAAACAATCGACATTATTAATTCACATTCTGACTCTACTAAATGGGTGCTTGCCGGACATTCTAAAGGGGGTGCTATGGCGTCAGAATTCGCAGGAGAATACCCTGATAAACTATCCGGACTTTTACTTATTGGTACTTCTCATCCAAGAAGGATTGATTTAACTAGCCTGGATATTCCGATTACTAAAGTTTATGCCAGTGAAGATGGTTTAGCGTCGGTTGAAGAGGTGCAAAAATTCTCTGGAAATCTTCCTCATCATACAAATTTTGTTTTGGTACATGGAGGTAATCATTCTCAGTTTGGATACTATGGAGTCCAGCTTGGCTCAGGTACAGCCACAATCTCAAGAGAAAAACAACAACAGCAATTAGTGATGGCCTCTCTTGAATTGTTGTTGAACTTATAATAAATAGGTTTTACTCTGTTTCTAAACATTATGGCAGGTATGGTAAATCCTTTGTTAAAAAAACTTCAGATTAAAGAGGAGTTTTCTGTTTTGCTTATGAACTCCAATCCATCGGTACATCCGCTATTTGAAGGGGTCAGGGTTGAATATTCCGGAGTAAATAATGAAGATTATGACTCTATCATTTTGTTTACCAAAAATGAAGAAGAACTGAATGATTGGGTACCCAAGGCCTCTAAATTGCAAGGCCGGGAAGGGCAACTTTGGCTGAGTTACCCAAAGAAAACCGGTAACATAGATACTGACTTAAACAGAGATATTACCATGAACGCCCTTAAAGCGTTTGGGTTAGACCCGGTTAGATTAATATCTATGAACAAGAATTGGTCGAGTATGAGACTTGTAAAGAAGAAAGACCGAAAAAAGCCTTCAAAATTCGGGCAGGATCCTCCCGGGGTAGATCGAAAAAATAAAACCGTTATTCCACCCGATGATTTAACTAAAGAGTTTCAGTTAAATCCTGAAGCCAACGCTTTTTTTGAATCATTGGCTTTTAGTCATAAGAGAGAATATGTGGCATGGATTCATGAAGCAAAGAAAGAAGAAACCCGACTGCGTCGGGTTAAAAAAACGATTGAACTTTTAACCAACGGAAAGAAAAAAAAGTGAGTCAGATTCAAAAAAGTACCTACACATTTCTTGAAGAGCTGAAAGCCAATAATAATCGGGACTGGTTTACTGAACATAAACCCAGATATGTACAGGCGCATCAGAATGTGGCCGATTTTATGGATGCTTTGATCACTGAAATGAAGAAAGTGGATCAAATCGAGAATGAATCGGGTAAGAAATCTATGTTTCGTATTTATAACGATGTCCGGTTCTCGAAAGGTAAACCCCCATATAAGGTTCATTTTGGTGCCAGTTTAACCAGAGCCACTCGTTGGTTAAGGGGAGGTTATTATATACACTTTGAACCTGGGAATACTTTTATCGGAGTGGGATTCTGGCAGCCAAACTCAGAAGATATTAAACTGATTCGTGATGAACTTTCCCACGACTCAACTCCATTCAGAGATATTATTAACGATAGTGCATTTAAAAGTGTCTGGGGAGAACTTCAGGGTGAAACCGTCAAAACTGCTCCAAGAGGGTACTCAAAAGAAGACCCTAATATCGACCTTATTCGCTATAAAGGATTTACTTTTTCGAAAGAGTTTAATTCCGCTGATATCTTTTCTGAAGACTTTGTTTTTGAAGTAACGAAAGCATTTCTGGCTGTCCGTCCATTCTTCGATTACATGAGCGAGGTGCTGACCCGACATTTTGAGGATCACTAATTAGTATTTAATGTAACTTTGGCAAGTTCAATTGCTTTTTCAAGTGCTTCTTCTTTTGATGTTATTATGTGTGGGACTACTCCAACGCCTTCCCAATTTGTCTTCGTTACCGGATTAATTGCTCTGCCTCTTGGGATATTTACTATAAACCCACCTTCAAACACCGTTGGTCCCCCCGGATGTGCCCCTCCTCCAGTCACTTCACCAATAATAGTAGCTCGTTCCATATGTTTCAGATTGTAGGTGAATTCTTCTGCTGCTGAAAAAGTATAATCACTGGTTAAAACAAATACCGGGATATCAGGTTTGCGTTGAGAAGCGAAATCCGGGTTGGTCCATGTTTCTGAATAGCTATCACTGGGTCTCCAATAGAATGTGTTTAAATGAACCGGATCATCACCAAAAATATAACTAGAAATAAAGCGGATCATTGATGGAGAGCCCCCACCGTTTTGACGCAAGTCAAAAATAAGTGCGTCCGCCAGAATTAATTCATCCATGGCTTCTGCGGCAACTTCTTCGGCAAACCTGATGTCTGCAAAACCTCTCAAATCCAGGTATCCAATATTATTCTCCAAAAATTTAACTTCATTAAACCCAAAATTATTCAGAGGAGCCCTTCCTCCATTTGGATCCCTGTTCATAATACTCTCAGCTCTCCCGGGATTGTAACTTACACGTATATGTTTGTCGTTTATTACCGATTTTAAATCTTTATCAAGTATTTCTGCCAACTCCTTTTTTGTTTTGTATTGATTGTACTCACCTTTGTTTAGCTTGCCAGTCAACAATTCGTACATCTCTTTTCCGTAATCAGGATATACATAATTCTCATTCATTAAATTTGCCAGACTTTTGACAACTGATTCTGTTACTAGAGTTTGAGCATTCAGTATAAAAGAAACTGCTAATAATGGGAGAAGTAGTACTGTACGTTTTTTCATGGAATAATTTTTTATCCCAAAACGAAAAAACTTTCCAATTGATGCGTAACAAACAATTTTTTACAGCTGATATAACAAGCTATTTAATCAATGTAAGTTTTTTCGTAAACACCTCTCCGGCTACTTCAAGCTTATAGATATAGACACCGCTGGATAAATTTCCTGCATCAAATTGCACCGAATGAGATCCGGCAGAATAAGACTTTTCAGAAACCAGAGATTGTACTTCTCTTCCGGTAATATCGTACACAGTAAGATTTACAGAAGCTGTTTTAGAAAGGCTGAATTCAATATTTGTTGTTGGATTGAAAGGATTCGGGTAGTTCTGGGAAAGTGAGATTCTATTTGGAATAGGACCTGATCCTTTTTCATTTGAGATTGGAACTGTTAAAAATGGACTTTGACCGTAATCGCTTTCATAAATTGCCTTCGCTCTTAAAGAATTTCTGATAAGATCTTCTTCATCTTCACCAAAAATTAGTGCTGTTGTGAAATAGGAAGATGTATTTTTTTTCAGAGAATAAGGACCAACTCCCATCAAAAGAAAAGGTTCATCTCCGGTGGAAAAGGATAAGGATAGAAACCGTGGATTCTCAAATTGAGTCATTGCTACCCTATTAAAAAGCCAGTCATCATTTCTTAGGTTATCTGCAGACTCATAGAAAGGTCGTGGTTTTACATCTATGAAACTAATAGGTTCGCTAAGCTCTGCTTCCAACATGTCCTGTTCTCCAAAATTTGGTTCCCCTTGCGTTGGAATCCCATCGCCTTCGCCTTCATCAGGTCCTGGGTAGAAATCAGCATTTGGACCGAGCCCATCTTTTCCAACATCATCTAATAGTGATTCGCCTTCATCTCTAGTTCCATTTCCATTTATATCGTCAAAGGCAACCCAATCCAGATCTTCATCTCCCGTCCACCAACGTTCAACCTGATAGGCAGGAAATTCTTCCAGATCAATATGCTTCTCCTGAAATAATTCCATGTTATAATTTGCTTCCAGAAATGCATCAATTGCGGTCTTTCCTTCAAGTAACTCACCCGGACCGTTAAATTTGGACTCATCAATAATTCCATCTTCGTCTTCATCAATCCCGTTATCTTGTACCGAGGAATACTCAAGTACCAACAATCCTGTATATCTTAAATGTGCAGAGGGTTGCCCGTCAAAACTAATACCCCCTCCGTTTCCGTCACTATCCCAAAAATAGATCAGGCTTTGATCATGCTCATACTCCACTTTATCAAAGCCAGGAGCAAAATGAGTTACCATTCCTGTCCAAACATTTTCAAGATCTTTCTCACTTACATTGGTTGTTCGGTACTGTGTAAATAAAATGTCTTCTGAAACTACATCTTCGAACTGAAATGTACGCACCTCTACTTGTAGTCCTAATCCTCCTATTGATGAATCAGAAAGAACCGGCACGTATACCCCCTTTTCACTATGCGGACCTTCTATTTCAACACCATATGCATATTCCAGATCAGAAAAATCGTCCATTACATAGAACGTTTCCTCGTCTCCATTAACTAAACCACGCCCCCTGAATCCATTCCATGAACCGGACCAACCGGCATCTGTTTCTTCTACGCGATCTGGCCAGCTTTCCGGCCAGCTTGAATCGTCATCAGAACTGGCAGGGGTTGGCTCGTTTTGTAATAAATTATTTATACGGTCTTCATTATGGAACCCTCTTAGGGGTAACCATCCCCAAATATTACCTGAGTAAGGGCTTTGCCTTAACCCTGCTTGTCGATAATTAATAATTAGAGGATTGAGTATAGTATCAGTTGCTCCTTCTCCATAATAATCAGACCACTTTGCCCTTTCTCCAGGTACCTGCGCTGCCATAAAAAACCCAAAGCCAAAGAGATGCGGACTTCCTGCATCTCTTGGATAAACTCCAAATGGTGAATCGCTCCATCTTGAATGTTCGCCATGATTCCTGAAATTGGTTTGAAATAGATTTCCTTCCAATACCCCTCTGGCAATTGCGTCTACGGTTCCACGGTATTCAATAGGTATAGTACTTTGACCGAAAATAAATTGTGGAAACAATATCAGTACAAGACTACAAATAAGAGCTTTTCGCATAGATATTATAGCTGGGTTTCTCTTTAAAAATAATTTCGTAATTGTATAGAATTATTAGATATGCGACAACTATTTTTTGCCAACTTTATTAAATATCGAAACAAACTTCCGGTGCTTTCCCTTCAATAGATAAACATTAACTAACTATTTGAATTATGAAAAAGACAATTGGAAGTATTTTAGCCGGAGGTGGATTAGTTGGTATTCTATATTTTGGATATCAATATTTCCAGAATTCGGAATCATTTGAAGCATTTGGAGCAGATATTGCTGTTAGTACGGGTGATTATGTACCCATTTTGGTATCGGCAGTAGTGATGCTTGTTGGAATTGTAATTACAAGAGTCAAATAAGGGAGTCGTTATGTTACGATGGAGTATTATATTTTTTGTTGTCGCCCTGATAGCGGCTATTCTTGGATTTGGTGGAATTGCCGGTGCGGCAGTTGGAATTGCTAAAATTTTCTTTTTTGTATTTCTTGTTCTTTTCGTTGTTTCGCTTATAATGGGTAAGAAACCCAAAGCTTAGCATACAGAGTTGAACTACCAACAAGTTTTAGAACAAACAATCGGAATTCCTTTTTCTGAAGGGAATTCCGTTTCTATTTTAAAAAACGGAGATCAGATTTTTCCTGCTATGTTGGGAGCCATTGAACAAGCATCCAACAGTATAGATTTCCTTACTTTTGTGTATTGGAAGGGGAATATTGCAACTAAATTCGCTAAAGCATTAGCAGATAAAGCAAGAGAGGGAATCAGTGTTAGGGTACTTTTAGATGCTTATGGTGCACTACCAATGGAACAAGAGCTATTGGAACTGATGAAAGCTTCTGGTGCTGAAGTTATCTGGTTTCGTCCTTTAATAAGATGGAAAATCTGGAAAATGGATAACCGTACCCACAGAAAGATTCTTATTTGTGATGATGAAGTTGCTTTTACTGGAGGCGTAGGTATTGCAGAAGAATGGGAAGGAGATGCCCGAAACCCTTCTGAATGGAGAGATACTCATTTTAAAATTACTGGTCCGGCAGTATCCGGGATTAAATCTGCATTTATCGAAAACTGGATCGAAGCAAATGATAATCTAGATTTAGAAGTAATTGGAGAGGATGAACTCCCCGAAACCGGAAACACATTAATTCAAACAGTTCGCACCTCTTCTTCTGTTCGTTGGAGTGATATTGTTCTTCTGTACCAATCACTTATTAAATCGGCAGAGCAAAAACTCTGGATTTGTACCGCTTACTTTAATCCTGATAAGGCACTTATTAATCTCATATCCGAAGCCAGAAAAAAGGGTGTGGATGTTCGGATCATGATACCCGACAAAAAAACTGATCAACCCATTAGCAAAGTAATTGCCGAAGATTCATTTGAACAACTTCTGGAAGCGGGTGTAGATATTTATTATTACACTAGAACCATGCTTCATGCCAAAATCATATTGGTGGATAATCAACTTAGTTGTATTGGATCTGCCAATTTTAACCAGCGCTCGATGTTAAAAGATGATGAGATAAACCTGGTATTGATTGATAAAAATATCAACCAGGAGCTTACCGGGCATTTTGAAGAAGATCTATCTCATACTAATAAAGTAGACCCCGAAAGATGGAAAAGGAGAAGTTTTTTCAGAAGAGCAGGCGAACGTTTTGCAAGTATCTTTAAGCAAGAGCTTTAATCTTCCCTTTCTATTTGACTAATGTAAACATTCTTGTAATAACCTCTTCAGAGGCTTCAAGCTTGTAAATATAAACTCCACTTGAAAGATATGAGCCATTAAAAACAATTTGATGGATACCAGATGAATACGCTTTTTCAGTGATAAGTTTTGAGACTAATCTACCAGTGATATCATACACAGTAAGCGATATACGATCGGCTTTTTTTAAACTAAAATTGATTGTCGTAGTTGGATTAAATGGGTTTGGATAGTTTTGGCTTAGATCCAATCGACGGTCATTCTTATTTTCAGTTTCTTCAGAATTTAAAATCTCAACAAAATTTTCGCTATTGATTAATATGATACTTTCTCCTTTTGAACTTCCTGTAATAACACCTAATCCAAATTCAAAAACAATCAAACCACCGTGAAATGGATGATAATCATCTAATGATTTCCAAGTATTTCCCGCATCTATTGTTTTTAAAAAAACACTATCCGCACCTATAATATAGCCAATTGAATCGCTTTCAAAACCTACATCAGAAAATGTCTCATAACCGAGTAAATCAATCGAGTTCCATGTACTCCCTTGATCCGTAGTTCTATAAAGTTTCGCTACATAAGAGTTGTATGAGTTTTCAATTACATATCCTATTGAATCAGAAACAAAATGAATATCATTAAGCACTGTATTTTCATCTTTGGTTAATTGTATCTCTTTCCAAGTTTCACCTTGATCTATGGATTTATAGATGTATTGATTACTGGTTAGTATAAAGCCAATTGAGTCAGTTACAAATTCAATATTACCAGTACTGCTAAAAACTTCATTCCATGATTCTCCACTATCAACTGTCTTTTTTATTTTTTGACCAGAAATAAATCCTGTCGAATCATTTAAAAATTCTACATCATAAAAATCCTGACCTGAAGAAACTGAAATATCAATCCAAGTAGTACCTGAATCTTCTGTTTTAAATATCTTCCCCTTTCCACCAACAACATATCCATTAAGCGAATCTGGGAAGTCAATGGAAGTAAGCCTTCCAAAACCATTGTCATCTATATATAAAACAGACTCTTCCCAATTAATGCCTGTTTTATTTGTTTTTAATACACTTCTTGTGCGGTCAATATTATTTATTATGAAATAGATATTTCCATTTTCAGTAATTGATGCACCATACATCCTTAAGCTATTCTGATCGTAGCTAATTTCTGACCATTGTGCATACAAATAGGAGTTAATTGAAAAAGGTATCAGAAATGCGATTATAATATTGAATAGTCTATTTATCACTTAGGGATAATTAAATGTGCAATATAGTTTTATTGGTAGATATTAGTGAGTTCCTCGCTTATTTCCCAAAGTTGTTCAGCAGCCTCTTTGTCTAGCGCATGACTTGCAGGTGTAGTCACTTTACTGTTTTTGAAATATGCCCCGTTTACTTCTTCAACTTCATCAGAAGTTGCCAGATATATTGTTGTTTGAGCGCCTTCCTGATTTGTTTTCATAAAAGGAGCTGCAATTAACCAAAAAGCTTTTATTAAGAAAGTACTCTCCTGACCGAAATTTGAACGAATTACACCCGGGTGTAAACAATTCGCGGTAACTCTTGTCCCTTTTAACCGATCCGCTAATTCAATTGTGAAAAGGATGTTAAATAGCTTGGAGTTTTGATATGCCTTCCAATAACTGAAATTCTTTTTCATTTGCAGATTATTTGACTTAAATCTGCCTCCTTTATGTGCATCTGACGCCACATTTATAATTCTGGCTTTTTCTGCTTCTTTAATATGATCGAGCAAAAGATTAGTAAATAAAAAATATCCCAAATGATTTACTGCGAATGTCGATTCATACCCATCAACTGTTTCATCGTAGGAAGAAGCTAAAAAACCGTGATTATTTATAAGGATATCTATTTTCTCATATGATGCTTTAATTATATCAGCTGCCTTTCTTATTTCATCCTGAATAGAAAAATCACAAAGAACGATATCTATTCCACTGCTGGGGTATTCTGTTAAAAGTTCATTTTTTGCAGCTTCCGCCTTGTCTTCATTTCTGCATACCATCACTATAAATGCACCTTGACTTGCTAGTTCTTTCGCTGTTTCGAAACCTATACCTGAGTTTGCCCCGGTAATCACACAGAGTTTATTGTTCATATTCATATTTGAATGTTTGTTAGTATTAAAAGGTTAACACGCACATAAACAGAAAAGGTTCGTTTTTGTATCTTTGATTTAAAAATCCACATGATTCAGGAATATCTTAACTCTATTGATAAATTTGTTGTTGTTGGTGATCGTGTACTTATCAAGCCGCGTGACATGGAAACGCATACCAGAAGTGGATTGGTTTTACCCGCTTCAGTAAAGGAAAAGGAAGAAATTCAAAGCGGGTATATTCTTAAAACAGGTCCGGGATATCCCATTCCGAATCACGATGTTGATGAAGTTTGGAAAGCTACTGAAGATACAAGGTACATTGGAATGCAGGCGACTGAAGGTGATCTAGCCATTTTTTTAAAAAGCAGATCGTTTGAGATTGAATTCGAAAATGAAAAATATCTGATTGTACCTCACTCCGCGATTTTGTTACTCATCAGAGACGAAAACGAGTTATAAAACATAACAAACGATCTTGCTTTTCTTCTGGTTGTTTGGTTGATTTCCTTCAACTAAAACAATGTACTTATGGATCGTCGAAAATTCTTACTTAATACTGCGCTGGCTGGGGTCGCACTAGCACTACCTTACCGGGCTTTTTCAAATCGTTTTTTACGGAGCGATTTTTCGACAATAAGAAGGAATGTAGGTGTATATACAGAACGTGGTGGAACGATAGGTTGGTTAATAAATAATGACGCTCTTGTAGCAGTCGACTCTCAGTTTCCGGATTCAGCAGCAAATTGTATCTCAGGACTAAAAGATCGTACAGATCGAAAAATGGACTATCTGATTAATACCCATCACCACGGAGATCACACTGCCGGAAATATCTCCTTTAAGGATTATGCTAATCACATTGTTGCACATGAAAATGTACCCGGTTACCAAATGAAAGCAGCTGAACGGCGTGGACAGGAAGTAGTGGCTGCTCAACTTACTGCTGATATGACTTTCACAGATAAATGGAGTCAGGATGTAGGTGATGAAACTGTACACGCTACTCATTATGGACCTGCTCATACCGGTGGTGATTCAGTTATCTATTTTGAAAAAGCCAATATCGCACATATGGGAGACCTGGTTTTTAATCGCGCCTATCCTTATATCGATCCAGGCGCTGGTGCAAATATTGAAAACTGGGTTAAGGTTCTTCGAATTGCAGCAGATGAACTGCCTTCCGATGCGATTTACATTTGTGGACATGGAAATTCGAATTATGGAATCCAGGCTTCGAAAGGTGATGTTCTTCGAAAAGCGGATTTTCTTGAAGCACTTCTTGCATTCACACAAAACGGGATTAATGCCGGGCAGTCTAAGGAAGAAATAGCTGGTGCTGAATTCCTCCCCGGTTTTGAAGATTTTCAAGCTCCGGGCTGGGGTTTAACCTTAGAATTCAATATCAATACCGCATATGATGAACTCAGCTCAAGCTGATGACAAGAAGGCCACTAAACAAGCTCACCAACCAAGAAGGTGTGTTTACTGTGGTCAGCATGCTGAACTTGTTTTGGTTCATGGGCATGGTCAATGTGCAGCCTGCGGGATAAATACAGACGAATGCTGTCGTGGTGAGAATTGTGCAGTGGATCAATAGTCGTATTGATATCTAAAATCAATTCCGCGCCGGTTGTCATCTCCCTGAGTCATTATTAAATCCCATCGCTCCGAAAGTATATACTCGAGCATAAAAAGCGTTTTGGGAGTCGATCCTGATATCTCATTAATAATTGCAAAGAATGTACGTTCATTCAGATACCAGCCTGTTTTGATTGAAGTACCTCCTGAAGCGCCGGAGTTATCGATTTGAACTACATCCACACCTAATTCTCTGGTTGCAAGGGCTTCAACTTCATCAAGAAGAACGTCTGTTAATAAATCTGCTGCTGACGGCCCTCCTCCACTTGCAAAAACACTTTGCCACGACTCTAAGGAATAACATGGTTTACTAAAAAGGGTGTAACAAACGATATCAGATTGCTCCATCTGGGGATCACTATCAAAACTAAACTCCGGATTTTGTGCCGTGCCCTGAATCAAATAATATAACTCAACAGGTTCTCCTTTCTGTCGAGTTGGAGGAGTATATCTACTTTTAATATTAAGATCAGGATCTTCAATAGGTCCACTAAATGTAAAACCGGCTTCCTCCATAACAAAGAGTTTCCCTAAAGGACGTACATAACCACCAACCCCATTTAATGCTCCAAATAATGCCAGCTCTCCTTTTGTTTCTTTCTGTGCATCTAACTCACCTGTTAGTTCAATTTCCATGTCCAGATAGGTTCTGTTCCTAACATAAAAATCACGTTGAATTACAATACTCATATCCATTGCAAGAGAATCATATGGACTAAAGCTTGATACTTCTTCTCCTTCTAGCTGAACTTCTTCGATGCTATCCTCTCCAAAATCCTGTAAATAAATAAACCCATTCCTAACAGTAATTTTACCCGTCGAAGTAGGAGTAGTAGCTCTTCCACTTAACCTGCTGTCCAGATCTATTACGATATTATAGTCTTCTGTATTTGCCAGCCTGAATCGTTCTGCCCTTGCATTTAAATCCAACGTTTGTGGAATTATCCCTTCCATATCCACAGTACCATTTGCGTTAAAACTTCCTCTTCCACTACGTGCGACCAGTTCTTTTACTCTAAGACCTGATTGGGTAAATTCAACATCAGATCGAATTCCCTGCAATGTTATTCCCGCAATCGGAACCGATACTTTTCCTCCGGTTAACCTCATATACCCCTTAGGAATCAAACTTTCGCTTGTTCCTTCTAACCTCACATCTGCATTTAATGATCCGGTTAACCCTCGCATATATTCCTTGTTCAGGAAGTCATTAAATACTGCCAGATTAAAGTTTTCAGTTATGATATTTACTCTGATGTTCTCCTCCTCATCCGGCAAAATCACTTGAAATGTCCTGAAATCATATTCTAATGGATAATTAATTTCTATCTGAGCTGCTTTCTGTTTAGCTGCAATGATTTCACTTCTAACCTCGAGTCCTGTTCTTAAATTATCATAGTTAAAACCAGCTTTAACCGTATCTAACCTTACTCCGGAAAGTACCGGCTGATTAAGTAAAAAATCTCCTTCGAAGTTTGGTTCGCCCGCAGTCCCTGACATAGTACCGTTAAAGCTCAAAATACCATCCGTATTTTCAATTCCGAATTCGTTCAATAATGCTTTAAAGCGCGTTAGTTCTGAGGGATTAACAACTAAACTTCCTTCTACAGGTTGATCATAAAATTCATCACCTAATTCGGACTGATCTTTAAGAACAAATGGTACGTCCAGATTTCCTTTCACCCGTTCCTGATCATCCCAGCTTAAAAGCCCAACAAGTTTTAGACGTTGTTCTACTATATCAAAACGTAAATCAAGAGAGTCAGCTTCTATGTCTCTATACTTCAATCGTATAAGATTAAAAACTCCATTACCGGTGACCTGTTCTTCGGACTGATTAAAGACTAACTCTCCTGAAAGCACACCATCGATAAATCTTTCCCCGAAAATCACTTCCTGTAAAATTCCGAAGTCGAAATTCTTACCATCTATCCAACCATACTGTTCAACACTATCGGCGTATGGAATCGAAAATTTTAAAAACGCCCCGGTACTGGATGATAAGTCTAATGTATCTGTGCCTATGGTTTGCCCTTTAATTCTAACATTAAATGGCTTAGCCATTGTTAACTCCGATTCATTTGTAATAAAATCAAATTGATCAAAGCGGATATCGATTAATTCTTCTGAGAAATCCATAGCAATTAAACCCTCTTGAATTAACCTTCCCCTTTCACTACCTATCACTTCAAGGGTAAATTGACTTCTTAAGGAATCATCATTCGCCTCTCCATTTGACACCAACTGTATATCCTGCAATGATACTCCCGAAATAACAGGTGATTCTATCTCTAGATTTGTGATAAACCCTCTCATTTCCTGCATAGTCACATCCATACTACCATTAATTCTGGATGCGGTAAATAATGTATCGACAATTACATCGTAAAAATTAACGTTCATATTTCCTTGAAGTACTCCCGCAGTATCCTGGGTAATTCTCCCTGTTATATCCCCGGTAGCATTTAGAATTTCCACATCAGCTAGTGGAGCTAAGGGTTGTATATCCTTCACTTTCATGTCAATTGAAAGCCAGTTTTCGGGATCTTTTTCGTCAGTAATATTCTTTCTTCCACTAAACTGACCCTCAACAATGTCGCTATTCAATAGGCCCTCACCTATGTTGAGCACTCCATTAACCAAATTTAAAGACGCATCCAGCTTTTGAAACCTTGCCCCGTTAATAACGCTGGAATCAATATTAACAGAAGTATTTAGGCGTGCGCTTTCGGGAGTAATTCCACTTCCTTTCCCTTCAAGTACCATATTCAGATGAGTAGGGAAATCAGATAATTGATTGATTTCGGATAAATTAAAACCGCTGGTTGTCAGGTAATATTCGTAAAGGGGTTTTTCTTCCAAAAAATCGAGCGCGTCTACTTCAAAATCGATTCTGCTCTGATCTATAGTTACATGCCCTTCAGCTGTAACTTTATTTTCGCTGATGGTCCCCTTCAACCGGTATTGTTCAATTTTTTGATCATTGATGTAATTATTTGAAACCGATGAGAGCCTTTGGTCAAAGGGTAAATTTCTTAGTTCATCCTGACTATTCGAATTCAAAACTAAATCATGTCTACTGGTTATTGAATAAATCCAAGGCTGATCAGAAAGCTCGAAGCCTTTTCCCTCAATTCCTATTCCAAAATTCAGATTTGTTTTGATATCGGTAAGCTCGGTCCAGTATGATAAATCGAGGTTTGTAAATCGTGCCTTCAAGTTCCAACTGGCTGTATCCGAAGATATGTTATAAATCATTGGATACGCATTCATCTGCTCTTCAAATTGTGGGTGAATTGCAAAATGTCCAACTAAGTCATCGTCTTTCAGTGTTCCGCTTCCAATCACCCTATTTAAATAGTAGTTTTGGTACCTTAGCTCCATTACCGTGAAGCCCCAAATGATATCTGCTTTATCAATTTCTGATGAAATATTTCCATTTACAGTAAAGCGATATTCACCAAGTTCTGAGTCCAGCGAATCATCGGTGAAAGCTGCAATATTCAAACCTTCCCCAAAAATACCGAGCTGATATAATGTTGGTTCATCCACGAAACCAAATCCTGCCAATAACTCTAAATTAGGAGCATATTCATGATCCATTAATAACCTGAAGTTTAAACTATCCAATGTTCCTGAAACCGAAAGATTAAGTTCAAAATCTTCTTCGGGTAGTTTAGCATCCAGATAAGGTTGAATATCGGCAAGAGAGAGCGGCGAGGTTAACGCTTCAGCAGAAAAGCTGGAATCTGAAGTAGCCGCTGATGCAGATGCCTTTAACATAGACCTGCCCGATTCAATCACTAATTCCTGCAAAGTGATTATATCATCTAAAACATTTGCTGATGTTTC
Source organism: Balneolaceae bacterium (assembly GCA_017795005.1). Classification (GTDB taxonomy): domain Bacteria; phylum Bacteroidota; class Rhodothermia; order Balneolales; family Balneolaceae; genus RHLJ01. The sequence goes on from CP051242.1 coordinate 3,705,295, forward strand.
AATTTTAATAGGATCAGGCAATCTTCCTTCTTCTAACAAGAAACTCAATGATGATAGATTAAATTGCAGAGTATCCGTTTTACTGAAGGTGGCTACTGCATCAAGGCTCTGGATAAGTACTGAAGAATCAGGCAAGTAAGATGGAGAATACACTCTGGTGTTAATATTCCTCAAATTTATTTCCGAGAGAACAATATTAAGCGCCTCAGATTCTTCGTTTTGCTCTTTTACTAATTCCTGAACATTAAAAACGGTATCCTGCCGTTCTTCAATGTTGGAGTGAACACCAACTAGTTTTAGCTCATTAATAACATAGACGCTTTTCAAGAAGCTCCAAATATTATAATTAGCATAAAGTGTATCCGCGGTAAAAATGGTATCTGCTTGAATTACTGCAATATCAGTCAATTCTATTTCTTTCCATAAATCACCATCCAGATTATTAATTGAAAGCGTTCCATTTAGCTGCTCATTTGCTATCGATACTATTTTACTTTTCACAAAACGATGCACCAAATCAGTTGTAAGTAAATACCTGCCTAACAACTGTACTCCAACAAAAATGGATAATACAATCAGAGAAATCCTGAGAGCTTTTAAATTTCTATGTTGCTTCTGATCTGTCATTAGAAAGCCTGGCCGATTGTGAAATGAATATCCCATCGGGCAAACCGCCCTCCTCTGTCAATTCCGCCTGGAAATTGCTGCAAATCCTGTGAATTCGGATTTATTTTATACCCGATATCAATCCGGACTGGGCCAATTGGAGATTCATATCGAAGACCTCCACCAACTCCAAATTGAAGATTTTCAAAATTTATATCTCTAGTTCTTCTCCAAACCTGTCCCCCGTCTAAAAAAGCAGCCATTCCAAAGCCCTTTATCAAACCATTAAGACTCTTCCGGAATTCAACATTAAAGTTGAATAAAGCCCGTCCACCTACGGGTACATATCGTAAAGTTGTATCTGAAACCTCAACCCCGTCCACAGTTTCATTTGTCACTGTTTCAACAACACGTTTAGGGCCTAAAAACTGAGTTGGCCAACCCCTTACTGAGTTTGTTCCTCCCACATAATACTTCACATCCGAAGGTAGTGAATCTTGCCGGGCTGAATAAATTGCCCCTCCTCTTACACGGGTAGCAAGAACTAGACTTCTATTTATTTCGGAATATTTTCTTATATCTAATGATGCCTTATTAAAACTGAACGTTGACTCTCCGAACAACCCTGAGAATTCTAAAAATGGCTGAATAATAATCCCTCTTCTACCTCTCCGAAGATTTTTTGTGTAGTAGAGATTTAGCGCAAAAGAAGAAACGTTGTATGAGAGAAGACTATCTGGTAATACTTGCTCCACACTTTGCTGCTCTGATGTACTCCGCACATTCGATTCATCATTGATTGCAAATTCATAGGAAAAAGTTCCCGTCAGGTTTCTGCTGTATTCGTACCCAAAGGTGTTAATAATACCTGCAGTAAGAATTTCATAACTACGTTCATCGCGAAACTGATAAAAGGGATTTATATTTATACTGCTTTTGGTATTGTATACATAAGGAAACAAATACTCAGCACTTAACTTTCTGTCATAAAAAGAATATTTAGCTGACGTACTGAATTGCTCACCTTTACCTCTCACATTTCTATAAACCCAGGTTGCCTGAGTTCTGAATGCCCTTAAAAAATTAGACTCTGTTATTTTCCCATCATCAGCAACAATACGATCAAAATCACCTGCTCCAAATTTAAGCTGAACAGAACGTAAAGGAAGTTCTTTAACTCTTAGAAGTACATTTACGCTTGTATCCTGAGGTTGGTCTGGAATAGAAACCAGAGCTAACCTAAACAGGTGATGTTTAAAAACTTCCCTTTGGGCATTTCTCATATCACTTTCATTAAAGTATTCCCCTGTTTTAAGCCCACTTTCCCTAACAATAAGTTCGTCAGATAGAGTAGTTTCTCCTTCCACAAAAATACTATCGAATTTAGCTCTTGGACCTGCCTCAGCAGTTATTAATAAACTTGTTTTTTTTGCTGAAGAATCCGTCTCTGCTTCAACTTTTGTATTTGAATAAGGATACCCTAGTTGTTTTAAAGATTGTTCAAACCTGGCAATAACTTCGGTTTCTTCAATCGGTTCATAAATTCTTCCTTCCCGATAGGGTGATCTTCTTAGTGTAGAATTAAAATCTCTGTTCTCACTAATAAAGACGCTATCTTTAGATGAAGCGCTTAGATTAATTTCAATATTTTCGATTCTTATTGGCAGGTTTTCAGTTACAAAGAAGGTGACATGTTTTTTCCATTCCTTGCGCTTAGATTCAACCTGATAGGTGACCTCAACATCGTTAAAACCTCTTCTTTGATAAAAACGCTCTATTCTTATAACATCTTTACGAATCTCTGTTTCCGACAACTTATAGCCGCTTCTATTCCAAAAAGTTAGTTTTTTCCATACTGAGGGTTGTTCGGAAGCAATCCTTTTTTTAATCACGACGTCTTCAAATCGTTGATTACCCTCTATACTCACTTTCCAAATTCGGGCAGTTTCTTCCTCTGATTCCTGAGCAACCAGATTTTGAGAAATTATTACCCCACCTATAATGGTTAATAAAAAAAATATGATATGTTTAGCAGGGTAGATGATTAATCCTCTCTAGAATTAAAGAACAAAGAATAAACAGAAGTATTATTATTTAATAAGAGCAAAAAGTTAACACTATTAATTACTATTGATAATATAAAAGGGTATAGATATGGTTAAAATAAAATTATTGATACTTGTTCCGTTTCTTTTCATCGCATGTAAATCATCTTCGAATTTTACGGGATTTTCTTATGACCCTCCCGGAGTAACCAATACGGTTGATAAAAAAACAGAAGAAATTAAACTACGAACTATTGGAGCCGGAAGCCCTAAAGTTTGGGTTAGTAATGAGTTTGAATCTGCCAGAGCAAATGATTTCTATCAAGTTAACGTCAACACTTTTGAGGTATTAATCAAACCTGAAAATGCACCCATAAATAATAGTCCATGGTTCGCATTTAAAATATGGAGTGATTCTGCTCAAGTAATTAACCTCAGATTAAACTACAAAGGTGGGAAGCACCGATATCTTCCTAAAGTCTCAGGTCAAAAACAGGGGGTACAATTCTCACATATTATCCGGGATGCTGCTTACGATACTTCTAATGGTAGTGTAACTTTTGGACTTCATGTTGATGAAAATCCTCAAACTGTATCAGCTCATTTTCTTGATAATACTCGTTTTTCCGACTTGATTGCAGAAATTGAAAATAATAGAAAGCCTTTCATCACTATTGATACAATCGGCTTCTCACATCAGGAAAAACCAATAATTGAGCTTACAGCTAATGAAACTGAAATCATCAACCCGGGAGCTCTTCTTCTTTTTAGCCGACAACACCCTCCTGAAGTTCCGGGTTACAAAGCTTATCAGGCTTTTTGGAATGAGTTAACTTCTGATTCTGAATTAGCTGTTACTTTCAGAAAGTATTTTTTAATTAAGGCATACCCTATAATCAACCCGGATGGAGTCGTAAATGGACATTGGAGACATAATTTTAAAGGGATCGATTTAAACCGGGATTGGGAAAATTTTAATCAACCTGAAACACAAGCCATTAAAAATGCTCTTTTATCTTTACAGGATGAAGGAACAGCTACCGTCTTCTATGGAATAGATTTTCACTCAACCAATGAAAATATATTATATCCCATAAATGAAGAAGTAGTGACTTCTCCTGACAACTTAACACAGGAGTGGTCAGTGTTAATCAAAGAAGATAATCCTGAATTAAATTTTAGGAGTGAAGAGTTTGATACAAGCTCCCCTATTGCTAAGAACTGGATTTACAGAACTTTTGGCGCTGACGCAGTAACTTTTGAAGTAGGCGATGAAGTTGATGAGAATGCCATAAGAAGCCTTGGCACTAATGCAGCTCAGTCACTAATGAAGCTATTAATTGATGAGTGGCAGAAAAGAAATGAATAGCCTTTAAATGAATGCACTAACCGAAGGTCTTACTAACTGGAAGCTCCGCCTTATTCTAAGTGCGCTTTTGTGCATGATGGGGCTTGCTACTATGATAAGTATGATTCTGGGTTTGATTATACCGCTTAGTGTGTTTGACAAAACCATTGTAGCCATTGCAGTATTTATGGTTGGAGTACCAACTTATCTAATTGTTAGTCGATTAAATAGTATTGATGAACAAACGATTGCGGTGTTTATCAATGAACAGTCTAATGACTTATCGATTAATCCTGAACTACTTTTAAAAAATAACTCGGAACTGAATGATGATGATTTAAAAGAAAAGGAGCATTTGATTTCAATCTTTTCTGAAAAACCTGTTTATCAGTTTCTTCCTGATAAGCCTGTTAAGCAAGCATATTTCTTATTAATTGCTTCTTTACTAATTAGCTTATTGATCTGGTTTTTAAGTTGACCTCGGTTTTGATCAGCCGTAATTTCAGGTAATGGCACACGATCGTAAACACCATCATCATCATCACCCAAATATTGATGATACATCGATCTGGAAACTTTGGATATCGATTATCCTCAATCTTGTAATAACGCTGGCAGAATTTGTTGGTGGGTTACTTTCAAATAGTCTCGCTCTTCTATCCGATGCTGTTCATAATCTTAATGATACTCTATCCCTTATCATCAGTCTTGTAGCGAGAAAGATTTCAAAAAAAGGGGTAAATCAGAATAAAACCTTTGGCTACAAACGTGCAGAAATAATTGGTGCTTTTATCAATCTTATCACATTGGTAATAGTAGCTCTTTTTCTAATTAAAGAAGGGGTTGAACGCTTTTTTGATCCGCAGCCTATTGACGGTTTCACTATGTTTTGGGTTGCCATTGTGGGACTCTTCGGAAATTTTATTACTGCTGCACTTCTTTTTAAGGAGTCCAAAGAAAACCTGAATATGCGCAGTGCATACACTCACATCCTTTCAGACGGACTTTCTTCAGTTGGTGTAATTATTGGAGGATGGATGATCTTTAAATACGATTGGTATATCGTAGATACCATACTAACAATTGGTATTGGCGCATACATATTGTATCACTCCTATTATATGTTAAGAGAAACCATTGATATCTTGATGCAGGCGAAACCTGAAAATTTAGACCTCTCAGAATTACAGAATTCAATGCTTGATGTCGAAAAAGTGTGCGGAATACATCACCTTCATGTTTGGCAATTAGATGAATCTCAGGTTATGCTCGAATGCCATGTTGTAATAAATGAGGAAAATCTTTCTGAAATGGAAGAAGTAAAATCGGGACTCAAAAAACTCCTTCATGATAAGTTTGAAATATTTCACTCCACGCTGGAATTCGAATTCGAACCCTGTGGAGCTGCTCATCATGAATTAGAGCATCATCTTCATTAAATCCTGTAAACCCACTTATTGTATACCTGTTTGATTAAGCATTTTGTTTAAAGAGCCCTTATTTTTGCTTTGTGAAAAAAGCTGGATCCATATTACTCCTTTCGCTGTACCTTTTTTCCATGATTCAAACTCTGGTTCCAGTAATCAGTTTTCATTTTAATCATGAATACATTATGCAGCATCATTGTCTCTCGCTAACTCAACCGGAGTTAAGCGACTGTGACGGATTCTGTTATTTAAAGAAAAAGGTTGACAAACATAAGGATCATGATATGGACTCTCATGGTACTACTGTATATGTACCGAAAGTACCATTTGTCTATTTACCAGAAGTTCGTTCAGGCGGCCCTGCTTTTAACCACCTTCCCGAGATTGATATTCGTTTCTTTTACAAAGAATCCATTCCTGATGATATCTTTCCGGACGTTATTTCTCCCCCTCCGAAAGCGTAGTCTTTTCTTAGCAGATTTATTAAGTGAAGATCATCCTAAACTAAGAGCTGAACTATTTAAGGTCTTGTTTCATAAACTTATGTATTGGTTTTATTAAACAGTATTTCGATTTCGAACTAAGGCTCTGATCATCTTCAGGATTTCCTTGAATAAGACTGTATAACATACAGATCGAATCCTATCTATCTGCTTTTATCTAATTCGTTTAGAAAAATTTTAATTCAATCTATAAAGACAATGAAAAGACTATTTCTTTCAGCATTCTTAATGCTATTTGCTACAACGTTAACTTTTGCTCAATGGAGCTCCGGAAGGCCAGATGGCCATGCCTCAATAAACGTAATGGGAGATCATATTCACAAAAAAGGGGAAATTATGCTTTCCTATCGGTTTATGTGGATGAATATGGATGGCAATGGAGATGGCACAGATGAAATTTCAAATTCCAGCCTTCTTCGTCCGAACGGCGGTGACTATATGGTTGCCCCTGTTACCATGCCAATGCAAATGCATATGCTTGGTGCAATGTATGCCGTTTCCGATGACCTAACCCTGATGCTTATGCTTCCCTACCAGTCTTCAGAAATGGATCACATCACTGCGATGGGGGGGGCATTTACTACTGAATCTTCCGGTCTTGGAGACATCAAACTATCCGGAATGTATAATGTGTATAAAGGCGGTAATTCCAGGTCTCATATTCAACTCGGTGTAAGTTTACCAACTGGTTCTATTGAAGAAAAAGATGCAAATCCAATGAGTAATGGAAATGATGTTACACTTCCATACCCGATGCAAATTGGTTCTGGTACTTTTGATTTGCTTCCCGGAATTACCTTTTTGAGTCAAACTGAACAATTATCTTTTGGGTCTCAACTTAAAGGAATAATCCGACTTGGTGAAAATGAACAAGAGTATACTTTTGGAAATAAACTCGGTTTTATGAACTGGGTAGGTCTGAAACTTTCGGATGTATTCAGCCCACAACTAAGTCTTAATTTTTCTACATGGGGAAATATAAGTGGTGAAAGCCCTGATTTAGCAATGGCTAATGCAAATGATGTTGTTCATACCGTTGATCCGAATTTAAAAGCCGGGTCTCGTTTGGATCTTGGGCTGGGTTTAAATATCCAGGCTCCGGGGAACTTAAATGATCTTCGTTTTGGTGCTATATACGAAATCCCGGTCTATCAAAAGCTGGATGGACCTCAGATGCGAAATGCAGGCATCTTTACTTTTGGACTTCAGTACGCAATAGATTAACACTATCGAATTATTCTGAGCTCAGTTATCTTTGGGCTCAGAATATTTTATTTCAATGAAGTATATACAAACAATTTTAATCATCATTATTTCGGTCATTCTTTTTAGCTGTCAATCCGGCCCAAAAGTTATTGACGATTTAAGTGATACCACCTTTCAACTTGTAAATCAGGACAGCGTAACCGTTTCTTTTCCAGATGATTATCAGGGTAAATACGTGGTTATGGGATTCATCTATACAAATTGCCCCGATATTTGCCCGTTAATTACTCAGAACCTGATCAAGATTCAGCGTGAACTAGGTTTTCCTGAAGATGTGCAATTTCTTGGTATCACCTTCGACCCTGAAAGAGATACCCCATCAGTACTTTCAGATTATAAAGAGGTTTTTAAACTAAACGATAACTTTGACTTTCTTACCGGACAACCTGAAACTGTCAGTGCTTTTATGGACAGTGTTCGGGTTCGTAGTCAGGTTTCACTGACTACTATAACCAGCGATGGAAAGGAGATCTATTTCATGAACCACTCTGATAAAATTATGGTATTGGATAAAAAATCCAGAGTAATCATCGAGTATGGTGGTAGTATGCCTCAAGTACCCAATTTAATTATTGAAGATTTTCAGTCCTTAAAATGAAACGTCTACTCCTCTTCACTTTTATTGGAATTTTGATGTTCGGATGTAATTCCAATGAAAAAGAAATCCCTTCCGGAAAAATGGAACTCACAGATGGATGGGCACGCCATGGAAAAGCGGGTATGATGAGTGCCGCCTATTTTAATTTGACTAACAATACAAAAAAAGCTGATACACTGATTTCTATTTCATCCGATGTTACACACATTACTCAGATACACAAATCCTATCAAACTGAAGATGGGTTAATGGGAATGCAGGAACAGGCTTTTGTCGCTCTGCCGATCGGAAAAACAACCTCTTTTGAACAAGGAGGACTACATGTTATGATTATTCAACCTGAACGTGATTTATCAGATGGAGACAGCGTAACTCTTACTCTAAGTTTCTCCTCCATGGATAGTTTGGTAGTTAAACTTCCCGTTAAAACACTTTCTAACTAAAAATTAAAAGCCCGAACTTTTCAGGTTCGGGCTTTTTTGTCGGTCTGAGTTATTCGGTGTACGAATAGAAACACTATATAGAGTGTCCTATAGTTCGTACGAATGCTTGTCTAAAATGGATTGCTTAATGCGAAGCAAAAACAGTTGTTGATCCATCTTTTGCGATCAACAAAACATCATAACTATCCGGTTCTCTGCCCGGCACTTCCATTCCTGGAGAACCAATAGGCATTCCGGGAACGGTCAACCCAATTGCTTCGGGGCGTTCTTCTAATAATCGCTGAACGTCTTCAATAGGAACGTGTCCTTCAACTATATATCCATCTACAAAAGCAGTGTGGCATGATGCCAGTTCACTTGTAATTCCATTCTCAGCTTTAATCTCATTTAAATTAGGAACAGGCTTTTCAATTACAGCGAATTCTTCCTGATTCATTTTGTCTGCCCATTTTGTACAACACATACAGCCTTCGTTCTTATACATGATAACTTCCAGTTTACCATCTTCAGTTATCTGCTGAGTTTGTTGAGTGGCTTCTTCTCCGGGGTAAAATAATACTGCTGCAAAAATGGCTGTAAATAGCAGACCAAAAATTAAAATCTTATTGTTTGTCATGGTGAAATATTTTATTCAGGATATCACTAAAGATAAGAATCATTTTGAGAGTTATCTTGCCTCTTATAAAAAAGAAAAAAGTCTTTACAAGTTCCTCAATTAACCATTATTTATAGCCCAATAAAATCTATTTTATAGGCATAATTCTAATTTAATACAGATTACCCTTCATCATGAAAAAAACAATGTTACTCTTCGCTCTGATCTTTGGCATCTTTAGTTCCGCATATTCACAACAATATAATTTCTCTAAAGGTGACTCTTTTACATTTTCGACAACTATCGATCAACTCATTTCTCAAATGATGATGGGCCAACAAATGGAAGTCACAAATCTGGTTGAATCGATTGAAACACTCGAAATTATGGATGTTGATAATGGTGTATTTACTATAAAACTAACTTCAACTTTTAATAAAACAACTGTTAGTAGCCCTCAGGGAACCCAAACAATGAGCTCTGATGGAAATACAACTAATGATTTGGCAATGAAAGCCGTTACTGGTCTTTCATATTCCTTTAAAATGGATAAATCAGGTCAAATTTTAGAAATTATGAATCTGGAAGACACAAGAACTCAAATCAGAGAGAAGTTAGAAGGAACTTCATTGGCAATGGTTATTCCTCAAATTTTAGAAACATATTCTGAAGAAACACAGATATCTAATCTTGATAATAAATTTAATATTTATCCCGAAACAGAAAGTACAGAGTGGTCTAAAGAAAAAAATCTTACTCTAAATAGTATGCCACTATCACTGACGGCCGATTACAATCTTTCAGGAAATGAAGTTATAATGGACGGAGATCTTACCGTTTCCGGAAAAGGAACTTTTAATGGCATGCAACTGGATATGAATTTGGAAGGGACTCAGGATGGTACATTTAATATTGATCCTAATAACGGGGCAATTTTAACATCAGAATCTGAGACATTAATCTCAGGTTCGGTTTCAGCTCAGGGAATGACCATTCCTATGTCCATTTCTTTTACTACTAAATTATCTATGGAGAAAAATTAACTTTTGTCTTCACCATCGAAAATCTTAGCTACCGCCGGTACTTTAATGGCCATTGCCATTGCTTTAGGAGCTTTTGGAGCACATGCCTTGAAAGATATACTTAGTCCTGAACGCCTGCAAACATGGGAAACTGCCGTTCAGTATCAGGCATGGAATTCTTTAGGAATAATTGGGATGGTGTTAGTTGGCAAAACATTTATGGTAGATATAAAAGCATCTACCATACTTTTATTAATTGGTATTCTGATTTTTTCCGGAAGTTTGTACACGCTTTGCCTTTCAGATATTTCCTGGCTTGGGGCAATTACTCCAATTGGTGGTATACTTTTTATTGTAGGATGGAGTTTATTTGGATGGAAATTATTCGTTCTAAAAAAATAAGATGAAAAAATTACCTCTCTTTTTAATTCTTATACTCTCTTCCTGTTCTGTTTTTGATAATGAACAAAGTATTTCCGAATCGGACGTAATTGCGACTGCTAATGATCCTGTTTTCACTATTCTTAATAAATCAGCAAAACCAATTGTTTACGTAGTAATAGAAACTAATACATCTCATGTTATTGATCTAGCTCCATTATGTGATGATTTTCAGCCTAACCTATCCGCTGAGCCAAATGCACAATTTCATTATTCAGAAATTTTGGGTTGGGATGAAGAAGCTGAATCTGTATGGTTTTACTGGACAGACTGTAAAGAATCTGCAAACTCAAAAACTATTAAGCTTTAATTCAATCTAATATTATTATGAAAGCTATTTGGAATGGAAAAGTACTTGCTGAAAGTGACGAAACAGTAGTTGTTGAAAACAACCATTATTTTCCTGTTAATTCTATAAATCAGGAATATTTTATAGAATCCGATCATCATACAACTTGTCCATGGAAAGGACTTGCCAGTTATTATAGCATTCAGGTAGATGGAGAAGTTAACCAAAACGCAGCCTGGTATTATCCGAACCCGAAAGACGCTGCTAAGCAAATAAAAGACAGGGTAGCTTTTTGGAAAGGGGTTCAGGTTACAGAGTAGTATCGGCTACCCTTCACAAACTATTCACAAATCTTATTTAGTATTAAAAGGATCGGTTTGCCCATCTTCACAAAATCTTCATAAATAGAATCTTTATTTAGAATCGTTCAAAATAAAGATTCGTATGCAAAACTCTATCATCTTATCGGAAACAGATAATGCTCAAATTGTTCAATTTACTCATTGTGGACATATTGGTATCAAATGTAATAATACATTGCTGAGTTTAAATAAAAGCGATTTTCAAAAATTTGTATCAACTTATCAGAACATCAAATTTCATAAATATTCGATAATCTTTCCCGATGACATGAAACGACTTATAATGACTACTCCTGCACAAAATGTACAACTTTGTTTTACTATTGATGAATTTAACTCCATGAAGAAAATACTTACCGAAGCTTTGATATTACTTAATGCTAAATCATTAATTAATCCGAATAACTATTAGACGGCTTTCCTTTTCGCATTGACTTCACAAACTATTCACAAATCTTATTTAGTATTAAAAGGCGTATTCTACTTTTCTTCACAAAATCTTCACATTACTCTCGTTTATTTGGATTGAATCTAAATTAATAGAGTGTATGCCATTTTTCAGAAGCTTCTTACTAGGAGGCTTTCTTTTTTTCTTAATGCTAAATCCAGCTATTGGGCAGGAAAATAAAATTTCGGGTGTTATTCTTTCGGGAGATGATCAATCACCTATTCCTAATGCCAATATTAAATTTTCATTGGATTTAGGAACGGTTTCTGATATAGATGGAATGTTTGAAATATCTGGATTAGAAAAGGGAATTTATACCCTGAATATTTCAAGTATTGGCTTTGAGAATCATACGGAACAAGTCTCGCTGGGATCGTCCGATAAAATTGACCTCAGAATTATTTTAACACCAAAAGTCTACCAAACAGATGTAGCAGTTGTCACAGCAACACGTACTGAAAAGTCGTTAGCTGATGTAAGTGCGCCTGTAATAGTTGTTAGTAAAGAGGAAATAGAAAGAACAGGTAGCAGGAGACTAGGTAATATTCTTGAAGAACAAATAGGAATGAACCTGGTTACGGACCATGGAACTGGAGTTCAATTGCAAGGTTTTGATCCTGATTACACTCTTATTCTGATAGATAATCAACCGGTAATTGGTCGAACTGCAGGTACTCTCGATTTAAATCGTTTAGCCATTGGCAATGTAGAACAAATAGAGATTGTCAAAGGACCTTCATCCGCTCTTTGGGGAAGCGAGGCTCTTGCTGGTGTTATTAACATAATTACTGAAAAAGGTAATTCTCCTTTAAATGCAGAAGTAAACGCCCGTTATGCTTCTAATGCAACGTTTGATGGCTCTGGCAATATTCAAGTAAAAAGGGATCAGTTTAGTGCTCGTTTTTTTGGAAATTATACTCAATCAAAAGGCTTTGATTTAGACGAGTCTACAATTTCGCCTACCATTCCGGAATATAGTACGCTTACATTGATGGGGGGAAGCGAATATAAATTCTCAGAATTTATCAACTTTGGAATTGAGAGTCGATATTATCTTGAACAACAATCTTATCTAAGCAGTTCTGAGAATCTCGTACTTAAGGGAGATGACAATCAGTTTGACTACAGCATTTCACCTATTATTAAGTTTAATTTTGATAGCATATATCTTCTAGAGCTAAGCGGATTTTTTAGTCGCTTTAAAAGTGAAAGCAACCTTGTTGAAAAGGATACTAATGATCCCTTTTCATTCACTTCTTTTGATCAAACACTTAATAGAATAGAATTCAAAAATTCTTTTTTTTGGAAGGAACAACACATATCGGTATTTGGCGCAGGAATGAATCGAGAAGATCTTATTGCTGAAATTTACGCAGATGTCCCATTTTTTGATAGTTATTTTGCATTTGGTCAGCATGAATGGAATCCGGTAACGAAAGTTTCACTTACAGGAGGTTTTCGTTTTGATTCGCACTCTGAATATAAATCTCAATTGACTCCTAAATTTTCAGCTCTGTATAAAGCCAGTGATAAATTAACCTTTAAGGGTTCTTTAGGAGGGGGGTTTAAAGCTCCCGATTTTCGTCAACTATTCTTGAATTTTACAAACCCTATTGCAGGATATAGCGTGTTTGGAACCTCAACAATTATTGAAGGAATAAACCTTTTAGAGGAAAATGGGGAAATTGATGAGATTTATTATAACCCTGAAGAATTTACAAATATAACTCCTGAATATTCCTTCTCTTATAACCTTGGTGCAGACTATTCTTATTCTGAAGAACTAAAGCTTTCAGTTAATGGATTTAGAAACAATGTTCGTGACCTTATAGAAACTGAAAGAGTTGCACTTAAAACAAATGGCCAATCTGTATTTTCGTACATAAATCTAAACAGAATCTTTACACAAGGTGCTGAGGCAATAATAACTCTTAATCCGAAACGTGTTAGCTCTCTAAGTTTTAGTTTTGGATATCAATATTTAGACGCACGAAGAAAAATAACCGAGACTTCAGATCAGGTTGTTAATGGTCAGGTTATCACAGTTTCAGAACAAAAATATGTTCAGCTATTTAATCGATCGAAACATACCTGGAACTTCAAAACATTTTACAGAATACAACCTCTTGATATAGAAACCAGCCTTAGAATTCAATACAGAGGAAAATATGGTTTTGCGGATTTCAATAGTAATCAAATTGTGGATGAAACTGAATTTGCCGAGGCACATGCAATTGTAAACGCAACCATATCTAAAAGCTTTAAAGACCGAGTTGAGCTTCTTATTGGAGCGAATAATCTGCTTAACTATACAGACATGATTTATTTGCCATCCAACCCAGGAATAACCCTTTTCGCACAAATCAACATAAATCTCTACTAATTAACCTTAATAATTGATGAAGTATTCAATACAAAAAAAACCAATAATTTTACTCGCTTTCTTAATGTTGTTTTTTGCCTGTAACGATTCAGGTAATGATGGCCCTACTCCGGTTGAAGCACAAATTGCAAGCGATATTGCTGCTAACGTTAATCCTTTGATTGCAACATCTTTTGCTCCTGTATCAGATATTCCTGGTGATACAGCTGGAACTGGTGGATATACTTTCTATGATTTAAGTTCTGGCGATATTGTAACAGATTCATTATCTGCTGACTGGGATATTGCATTCAGTGCTACAACTATTCTTGCTAATTCCGGACATGATGGAGGGATTCAGATTGTTCAGGAATCTTATGCTAATCTTGAGACCGCTCCTGAAACTGGTTTTACCGGTCAAATTGGAGGAAACGGATCATGGTATGATTATACTGGTGGAGCAAGTTCACCATTCCATGCTGTAATTCCTAAAGATGATGTTACAATTGTTGTAAAAACTCCAGCTGGAAATTATGCAAAACTAACGATTCTGAGTTATTACGAAGGCAATCCTGATGTTAATAACCAGGAAGAGTTCCCAGCAGGAACACCTTCTTCACCCTTCATTCAAGGAAGACCTGATTCAAGATATTTTACATTCAACTATTCTCTAAACCCTACTGGAGCAACTTCTCTAGTTCACGTAGACAGTTTCACCTACTTCGATTTAACAACTGGTACTGTTGTAGAAGATGAAAGCTCGTCCCAATGGGATATTGGACTACAGTCAACAACTATTATTGCTAATTCTGAAAATGGTGGTGGAGTACAAGAATTGAATATTGATTTCTCTGCCCTAACTGAAGCTCCGATCGAAGGTTATACCGAAACTAATACAACTTGGTATACTTATACTGCTGGAAATGTACCACCTAATGCAATACTGCCAAATGAAGGCATAACTCTTGTATTTAAAACTCCCGACGATGAATACGCAAAAGTTAGAATCCTTAGTTATTACCTCGGTAATCCGGATGTAACATCACCCGACTTCATTAATATTGGAACAAGATCAGCATCACGTTATTATACCTTCGAATATGCTGTTCAAACCGATGGTTCCAGGTTTTTCGAATAGATACATGGATTGAAAAGTCCATAATACCTCAAAAAGCTCACTTTGAAAAGTGGGCTTTTTTTGTTTTGAAGAATGTTCTTTTTCTTTTTTAATTCCATGAACTAATTAAGACTTATGAGATACAAAACCTTTCTTTTGTTTTTTTCCATTCTGGTAACCCCTGCTTATTCGGCATTTGCTCAAAATGAAATAGCCAGAGAAAGAGCTTCTCTGAGAGGTATTCAGGAACTGGGTATTGTAGTAAATATTGAAAAACCTATCGGGCTTTCACATGAATCCTTAGATGTTAGCCTTATCCGAAATGCAATAGAAGAAAATTTTAAAGATCTACCTATTAGTATTCTTGAAGACCGGACACTGCGACAGTCGGATGAATTTCCAATCCTTCATGTGCATGTAAATATCATGCGCGCTTCTAATCAAACCTATCCATTTTCTATTGAATTAAATTTTTATCAGCCCGTAAAACTGGTTTTAAACCGGGATTTACGAACCATGGCATCGACCTGGAATAAAGGTCAGGTTGGGGTAGTTTCAGAAAATATGATTCAGGTCGTAGCTAGTCAGGTTGTAGCTTCCAGTGATTTATTTAAGGATGAATTTAATGAGGTCAATTAATGAACATTGAGCAGTTCAGAGACTACTGTCTCTCTTATCCGGGAGTTACAGAAGGTTTTCCTTTTGATGAGAGTACCCTTGTTTTTAAAGTGATGGGAAAAATGTTTGCCATCACCGATGTAGATGACTTTGAGTTTATAAATTTGAAATGCGACCCGGATCGTGCTTTAATTTTGAGGGAGCAATATGAAGAGATAAAACCAGGTTGGCACATGAATAAAGCTCATTGGAATTCAGTTTATCCGGATGGGTCACTTGAAGATTCATTTATAGAAGAATTGATTGATCATTCTTATGAACTGATTGTGGCAAGCCTTCCAAAAAAGAAAAAGGAAGAACTTAAGAATCTGACTTAGCTACTTTTGAATTACCAGGGACAAACCGACTGAAGGTTTTCTTCAAAAACCACCAAAAAAATTTACGTTGGCCAAAAATTGTTCCATAGATAATAAGCAAAAGATTGTAGAGAGGAAGTATCGTAACAACCCAAATCAATGCTCTTAACCAAAAAGGTAACTCCGGGGTAATTCCCAGAATGTCAAAAATAAACTCCTTGGCATACATAGCAGTAAAGCCTGTACATGAAAACACAATGAGGATTATTAATACCTGCCAATTGCTTTCAATGTGCCAGCGTTTTTTTAATCGATCAACAAGATTCATTCCTTTAAATTTAAAACTTTGAAAATACGAGATTAATAGCTTTAATGAACACAAGTATTTATAAATTCTGCTTCTAAACTTTCGATGTATCCAATAGAAAGAAGTTGCAATTCCTTTTTTGGGGAAGTAGTTTCATCAAAATTTGGAAGGATTTAAGTTTTAAAAAAATTACGGGTTGGGAATGCGTAAATATGTAATGGAAGCCATTGGTACGTTTTTCTTGACGTTAGCAATGGGGCTTACGGGAGACGCTTTTGGTATCGGGCTTATGCTTGCTGCATTAGTGTATGCCGGGATGCATGTATCCGGAGCGCATTACAATCCAGCCGTTTCTTTCGCTTATTTCATCAGGCGTAAAATCTCGTTTAATACTTTTAGCGGGTATTTTACCAGCCAAAGTCTCGGTGCATTTGCTGCAGCTGGAGTAATTCTGTTTATATCAGGGGAAGTATTTTATGTTGAACCTCCTGCTTCTACAGATATCTACCAACAAGGGATTGTTGAACTACTTTTATCCTTTGTTCTGGTCTTAACTTATCTGAGCGTCTCCTCCTCCAAAGTACTTGCTTCTAATAAGGCTTATGGGTTGGCAATTGGCTTAATTTTAACCGGACTTATTATTCTAGGAGAATCCATTTCGGGTTCAGTTTTTAACCCCGGAATATCTATCGGGGTTTCTGCTCTTGATTTTCTGGCTATACAAGGGAAATCATTTCAATCAATACCACTATATACACTAACTCCAATTGCGGGGGCATCACTGGCGGCTTTAGCTCATCAATATTTTAACGATTAGATTTAAGCCAAATCCAGCATGAAATAGAATCTGGAACCTTTCTCTACTTCGCTTTCTACATATATATTTTTTTGATGTGCACTAAGTATTCCTTTTACAACAGATAATCCTAATCCTGTACCTCCCTTATCTCTGGATCTGGCTTTATCGGTCCGGTAAAAACGATCAAATAATCGCTCCAGGTGCTCTTTTCCAATACCAATTCCTGAATCAGTGACAGATACCTCAACTTCATTATCACTTTTTCTAAAAGCCACCTCTATCATCCCTTCATTCGTATACTTAACAGCATTTGATATTAGATTATCCAATACCTGCTCAATTTTATCTCTGTCAGCTTCTACTACAGCCTCTTCATTAATGCTTAAATTTAACTTTAAGCCTTTCTCCCCGGCAATTGGTCTAAAAGTATTTACTAAATCTTCCAGTAAAGCTCCTATATCGAATCTGGACTTTTGAATAAAACTTTCATCGTAATCATATCTTTGAAGAGATTTAATATCCTCAAATAGGCGGACCACTCGTTCCACCTGTTTCTGAGCGGTAGTCATATACTGTCCCTTTTTTTCATCATCCAGATTAGGGACCTGAATCATTTCCAAAGCTCCTGAAATTGTATGTAATGGATTTCGAACTTCATGAGTAATATCAGCAAAGAACTGATTCTGTTTTTCATTCAGTTTTTTAAGTTGTTCGTTATCCGCCTTAAGAGTACCTGCCATTTTGTTAAGGGATTCAGCTAGCATTCCAAATTCATCGTTTCTGCTAACATTTAATTCCTTATCCAAATTACCGTCTGCAATTTCCAGAGCTGCTTCGTTCAACTGTTTTATTGGCTTGGCGAGATATCTGGCAAAGAGTAAACTCACAATAAACACCACCATTATTGAGCCAATCATAGCTCCATAGATTAAATGTCGAATGCTGGCTTCTGCAGCATATAAATCGTCTTTAAATTGACTTATTCTCAAATATTGAGCATCAGATCCATTAGTACCAATTCGTCTGAAGGAAATAAGTTTATCAAGATTTTCTTCATTGATAATTACCTGTGCTTCACTGCCATCCAATTGTTGTTGTAACTCTGCATTTAGAAATTCTCTGGAATCAGACATTTCAGAATTCGTTATAGGGGCGGTTACCAATAAATCCCCTGCTGAATCAAAAAGAGCAACATTATAACCTGTTAGCTCGGCTACAAAAGATGCATTTTCTAGGAGTTCTTCGTTAGTGGTACTCTCCTCAAAAGATTGAGCAAAAGTGCGGGCATCGTTTTCAAATTTTTGGATTGCCTCTTCAAGCAGAAAACCGCGAATACTCAATATTGCGTATGAGCTAATAACCACTACCCCAATTGAAAGTAGTGTTATATAAACAGCTGCAAGTTTAGCCTGAATATTCATTTATGCAGGTATTCGCGATTAAATCCGTAGCCAACTCCTCTGTAAGTTTTAATAAGCTTTCCTTCGTCTTTCATTTTAATCCGAAGGTTTTTGATATGGACATCCACGGTTCGGTCAAAAATATATTTCTCTTCATCAGAAATATGTTCCAGAATTTCATGCCTGCTATATACCAGTTTTGGATGCTGAAAAAACAACTCTGCAATGATGTATTCTGTGTGCGTTAAATCCACCTTTTCTTCATGGATGTACATTTCTTTTGCATCAGTATCCAGATACACATGATCGTACTGGAGCCAGTTACTTTTTTCGGGGTTTTGCCTTCTAAGCTGACTTTCAACATGTGCCTTAATAAGATTTAAACTTGCAGGTTTTTTGATATAATCATCTCCCCCAAGTTCTAAGCCTTCAATTTCGTCTTGTTCCTCATCTCTTGCAGTAAGAAATAACACGGGTATTTCATTAACTACAGGATGGTTTCTGATGTGAGTACAAATTTCTTTTCCATCATGATAAGGAACCATGATATCCAGAATCGCAAGCTCTAACTCATTTGCGTGATCATCAATAAACTTGTATGCCTCTTTCCCATCTTTAGCCCAATATACTTTGTATTCATTCAGCTCGAGAAAATTTGCCAGCATTTCGCCAGATTCGATCTCATCTTCCACTAATAAAAGAGTATGTTTGTAATTCATTATTTAAGTAGGCGGTTTATTCAGTAAGCAGTAGCCAGTTTGATGGAATTATTTAAACTTTGACGGATTTTTCATCATAAAACCAAGTAGATTTCCAACTTCGGCATATTTTCCTGAAAGGTTGACTTTAGTTTCTTCGCTAATGTACCCGCAATTATAAGAAAAATCTATCCAAACAAGTGTTTCGCTACACTCGGCGTCACAATCCGAAAGTTTACTTATGAAATGTTTTGGATAGATTCTTTTTCTATACCCTTCAGCAAAATTAGCACACACCGATCTGGATGATCTGCGTATTTGGTCGGTCAAGGAATACTGTTCGTCTTTTGGAAAGTTTTTTGTTAAATGAAAAATCTCCATTGCTAGCTCATATGCTAGTTGGTAAGCTTTCAAATCTTTAAATCCCTGACTCATCTCCACCTCATTTTCTAAAATAATTAAATACTGCAAACTGGCTACTGCAAACTTTTTGTTTTATTAAAATGAAAGATGATAATTCACTAAGTTCAAGCAAAAAAAATGACATATAATAATAAGGTTGTCTGGATAACTGGTGCTTCTTCAGGAATTGGTGAGGCTTTTGCAAAAGCTTTTTTTAATGAAGGAGCCAAACTTATTCTTTCATCACGAAGAGAAGAAGAATTACATCGCGTTATGACTAATCTTAGTGCTACTTCAGATAACTGCTATATACTCCCGTTGGATTTATCAAAACCTGAATCACTCAAGAAAAAGTCGGAAGAAGCTCTATCGGCTTTTGGAAGAATAGATGTATTGGTAAATAATGGAGGAATTAGTCAGCGTTCGCTTTTCGCAGAAACAGATATGGAAACCATTCGCCGACTGATGGAAGTTAATTTCTTTGGCTCTGCAGAATTAACAAGGGAAGTATTGCCTTCCATGATGGAACAAAAAAGTGGTCATATCATCGTTACAAGTAGTGTGGCAGGAAAATTCGGGACTAAATTTCGTTCGGGATATGCTGCGAGTAAACACGCTTTACAAGGACTTTTTGATTGTATCCGTCAAGAGATGTATGAGTATAATATTGGAGTTACTATAGTTTGTCCCGGCCCAATCAAAACGAATATTACTCAAAACTCCTTAACCGCAGATGGAAGTAACTTTGGGAAAATGGGAGATCTTCATAAATCTGCAATGGATGCAGATGAAATGGTTGCTCGAATCTGGAAAGATTTAAAAAAACAAAAAGAAGAGATTTATATTTCGAGTCCAAAAGAAAGGCTGGCTCTATTAGTGAAGCGTATATCACCCAAATTACTGAATATTATTTTGAAAAACAGTAAAGTGACTTAACCCAACCTTCTTCTCTTGTTCAAATACGCCAGTAAGGATTGATCAAATTGTCCTTCTGTGTCCATCTCTTCGAAATCAATTTCGAACTCACTGCAGGCCATTCTGAAAGCTTTGGTGTATTCCGCCACCTTCTTCTGGTAATCTGACCGGACTTGAGCAGGTATCACTTCAATTTCTGTTTCGCTTTCCATGTCCTCAAATACAAAACGGTTATCTGAAAATGCCAACTCTCTTTCACTTCGTTTTTCCAGTACATTAAATAACAATACTTCATGCTTGCGGTGACGAAGATGTTTCAATGCAGATATCAAAGCTTCCTGCTGTTCTACATTTTCGAATAAATCAGTAATTATCACGACCAGACTACGATGATTCAGACGTTCTGCTATTTCATGAATTACCTGAGCAGATGCTGTTTTCCTCTTTTCTTCTGCGCTATCTTTTTCACGAACCAACTGTTTTTCCAGCTCCAGATAAATCTGACGAAGGTGGGCATACGTCCCTTTTGCCGGAATAAATGTCTCTATCTCAGAATGAAAAGGGATCAATCCACTGGCATCACGTTGCCGATGCATTAAATATAAAAGGGAAGCCGCGAAATGAGTTCCGTACCGAAGTTTACTCCACTCTCCAAAGTGCTTAAAGTTCATGGACGAGCTCGTGTCTAACAAAACATAACACCGAAGATTGGTTTCTTCTTCATACTGCTTTACATAAAACCGCTCTTTCTTTCCATACTGCTTCCAGTCGATGTGCTTAAAATCATCTCCCGGATTGTAGGGACGGTGCTCTGCAAACTCCACACTAAAACCGTGGTACGGACTTCTGTGCAATCCTGAAATAAAACCTTCCACAATTTTCTTAGCTCGTAATTCAAGGGATGAAAGCTTTGACAGTATTTCCGGTGTTAAAATCATAATGGATGGTAAAGCTAATTACTGAAAAAAGTGAATTTCTTTTGAATTGGAAACGCTTTCCCGTGTTTTCACTCTATTTCCTTCACATAAACTTCTTATTCGGAGGATAACCTACATGTAGAAAATGAATAGAGGTAATTCATCATTATTTATACAAAATGAAATTTTCGTCTGGCTTTTCATCAACTTTAATTATCGTTTTTTTATTGCTCTTCTCCTATTTGATAAAAGCTCAGGAAGCAGAAGCCCCAATCATAACTTTAAGCCCTGAAAAGGGATTATGGATAGAAAACCGGGATGGATCTATGGGGCTGAAACTAGGCATCCGGTTACAACAACAATTGGTAATTGAAACTCCTCTGTCTGGTGCGGAACCTGTACAAACAAACTTCTTTATACGAAGAGGAAGGGTACAATTCAAAGGATATGTTTTGAATAAAAAACTCAATTACTTCATCCAATTGGGAATGGATCGGGGTCAGGTTACTTTACTTAATGCAGAATACCGATGGAAGGCAACTTCAACCATGCAAGTTTCTGTCGGACAATTATTCCCAACTACCGGGCGGCAGTTTCAGACCATTTCCAAAAACCTACAGCTTGTTGACCGCTCCGATGTTACGCGGTTCTTTTTCACCGATTGGGACCTTGGTATCTCTGTTCGGAAATCATTTTTGGTTAACGATCATCTTGCCTTAAAACTTGCAGTATCTGCCACTCATGGAGAAGGCAAAAATGTGGCTACAGCTCCCGGTAGATGGGCTTATGCCGGTCGGTTTGAAGTGCTGCCATTTGGACTATTTCACGCCAATGGCGATTACTCAGAAAGTGACCTTTATAGAGAACCAACTCCAAAACTTTCCATCGGGGCAGCCTGGCATTTAAATCAGGATGCGTATGCCAAATATGGTGATACCGCCTGGGATGACCTTGATGATAACATTACTGAATATTATCTGGATGCTGTTTTTAAATACAATGGGTTTTCCTTTTTGGGAGAGTTCATTCACCGATCTGTGGATAATGAGCAACTGCTCTCGCCTACCAACAGCGTGCTATATTCCGAAAAAGTTAGTGGACAGGGATTTTATGTTCAGGGTGGTAAGTTTGTCTCTGAATCCCTTGAACCCGTTTTCCGGATTAGCTATCTCAATCCGGATGATGAAAATCATACTTCCGTAAATAAATTCACTGAGCAGTGGAAATACAGTGTAGGATTGAATTACTTCCTGATCGGGCATAATCTGAAATTCCAGTCCCAACTTGGATATATTCAACAGGAATTTATGCATCAGAACTCAGAGTCATACTTTGAGATTCTGGCACAACTCACAATTAGTTTTTAAGGGTGATGTAAGTGAAACTTAATACCACACAGCGAATTGGTTTACTGGCAGGAGTCTTTGGTTTGATTGTCCCCTTTTTTCTGAACATTGCAGGACTTTCGGAAGCGGGACATGTCGCACTCGGAATTTTCTTCCTTGCAGCCGCCTTCTGGATGTTTGAACCTTTTCCAATCTACGCTACTTCGGTATTAGTGATATTTCTTCAGGTTCTATTGCTTAGTAAAGAAGGATTGATCTTCACTAGCTCGGACTCTTCTTACTCACCTGACAGCTACACTGCATTTATCGGAACGCTTGCCAACCCCATTATTATCCTGTTTCTAGGTGGTTTTGTTCTGGCAGAAGCAGCCGTAAAATATAATCTCGATAAAAACTTAACAAGGATTCTTCTGAAGCCATTTGGTTCAAAACCCAAATTCATCCTGCTCGGTTTAATGGTTGTTACAGGAATACTTTCAGCATTTATGAGTAATACTGCCACTACCGCCATGATGATGACTGTGATTCTCCCGATAGTCGCCAGGCTGGAAAACAATGATCCGCTTAAAATTGGTCTCGCGCTGTCCATTCCTTTCGCAGCAAACATTGGTGGAATTGCAACACCCATTGGAACACCACCAAATGCAGTGGTAATTGGCGCGCTTTCTCAACAGGGCATTAATATTCCTTTCGGAGAATGGATGATATTGGCGACGCCTTTGGTATTGGTTGCTCTTTTTTTTGTATGGATACTGCTTCTTGGAATGTTCAAACCCAAAACAGACTCCGTGCAAATTGACATGAGTGGTTCATTCAATACCACAAAAAACGCCTGGTTGTTATATATCGCGTTTGGTCTCACTGTACTATTCTGGATCACCGAAAGTTTTCATGGCATTAAAAGCGCAATTATCGCCTTGATTCCGGTTGTGTTTTTAACGCTTACCGGAGTGGTTACCAAAGAAGACATACGCAAACTTCCATGGGAAGTACTATGGTTAGTTGCCGGTGGAATTTCGTTGGGGATTTCTATGAAAAGCACCGGACTTGCCGAGTGGATTGTGGGCAGTATAGAATGGAACACTTTCGGATCAATTACTTTGCTAGTTGTATTTAGCGGAGTGGCAATTTTGATGTCGAATTTTCTATCCAATACAGTCACAGCAACTTTACTAATTCCATTGGCAGTCAGTCTTGCTACTTCAGGCGTTGCTGGTGAAGGATTTAACCTGATTATTGTTAGTTTGGTAATTGGTATGAGCGCAAGCATGGCCATGATGCTGCCCATTTCAACACCGCCAAATGCAATAGCGATGAGTACCGGAGCCATCGAAACTAAACAAATGGCTAAAGCCGGAATTTCTGTTGGAATCTTCGGACTGGTGTTAGTTATACTTTATGCCATTTTCTATTGGCCATTATTTTTAAACTGAGAGGAAACCATGGATCATCAAATTTACATACTGGTTATTGAAGATGAACTCGAGGTGATGGACGCACTCGTCAAAGATCTCGAGGAATTTGAACAAAAATTCCCGGTAGAATCTGCCAATAATGCCGAAGAAGCTGAACAAGTCGTTCAAGGTATTGCTAATTCGGGAGATGAAGTAGGGTTGATTCTTTGTGATCACGTACTTCCCGGAAAGAATGGCGTTGATTTCCTCATAAGCATGGAATCCAATCAACTATTTACCGATTCCAGAAAAGTACTGGTTACAGGTCAGGCCGGATTGGAAGACACCATCGAAGCCATTAACAAAGCCCACCTTGATCACTATATCGCCAAGCCCTGGAAAAAAGAGGGTTTCCAAAAAGTAGTAGTCGATCAACTCACCAGTTTTGTAATTAAGAAAGGATACAACCCACTTGAATTTATGAGTGTACTTAATAGTATTCGCCTCGCAGAGGCTCTGCGTGGAAGTCAACTTACCGATCACTAAGCATGGAACGTGGATTTCTAAATAACCGGGAAACGATTCTTAGTTTCATTAAGAGAGCGATTTCTGAATCCGAGGAATTGCAGACTATGGTGGTTCCGTTTTCGAGAGGTGATATTCTGTTTAAACAAGGCGACAGTCTGAAATACCTGTACCTGTTATTAAAAGGATCTGTCGGACTGAATCGCCGGAATGAGGATGGATATTCACTCGATTTACTGAAACTGGAGCCTGGTCATTTTGTTGGAATCATGGCTTTCTCAACAGGAAAAGATTCCCTGACCACAGGTAAAGCATTGGAGGATTCAGAGGCGCTTAAAATTAGTCAAACCGAATTGGAGACTTACCTCAATGATCATCCTCGTTTGAGGCATCCGCTCCAGCAATTAATGATGAGTAACATGGCTGACCGGTTTATGAAGAACCTTCAACTGGAATCGAAAATGCATCAGCTTAACGAAAAATTGGAAGAAGAAGGTGAGCAGCTTAAGGAGGCTTATAAACAGCTGGAAGAATCTCATCAAAAACTGGTACACCAGGAAAAAATGGCTACGCTTGGGGAATTGGTCGCAGGCTTTGCTCATGAAGTTAATAACCCGGCTTCCGCATTGTTGCGATCTTCAGAATCTTTGATTACTAATTTTGAAAAGCTTTCTGATAATGATTCTCTTTCCGGTATGTTCACGATCGGATTAAAATCAGCACCAATGAGTAGTGTCGACATCAGAGAACGGATGATTTCAGCTCAAAAGCGATTTCCATGGGTTAGTGAAAGATCTTTAATTCGAAAAATAGCCCAGATGCCAGATAGTGCGCATGTTCTCATCGAGTCAACCCGAAAGAAAGTTCCAATTGAGAAAATGGTGCAGCAATTTGAAGCTGGTAAATTCATCCATAATATCCAGGTGGCCAGCGAGCGTATTGCAAACCTCGTTAAAAGTCTGAAAAGTTACAGCCGTCAGGATAATAATGAGGCGGAGCTTATTGATGTTCGGAATGGGATCAATGACACTATATTAGTACTTAGTAATCGGCTGAAGTATTTGGATGTTCACTTAGAATTACTGGACATTCCCAAAACGAAAGGACATTTGGGAGAACTCAATCAGGTTTGGACCAATATTATTGTTAACGCTTGTGATGTGCTTCCAAATGGTGGAATGCTTGTCATCAAAACAAAAGCAGAGGGAGAACATAAAATCATTATAGAAATTTCAGATAATGGACCTGGAATTCCTGAAGAGCTTATCGATCGTATTTTTGAGCCCAATTTTACAACAAAAAATCAGGGTGCTAAATTTGGATTGGGATTAGGACTAGCTATTTCTAATGAGATTGTACGTCAGCATGGAGGGTTTATCCGAGCCTCTAACAAAAAAGAAGGTGGTGCAAAGTTTGAAATAATCTTGCCGGTTAAACTAACATAAGAGGTAAAATGTAGATTTTTCGAATAGTTTTACACTTTTCATTCATTTTGCTAATTATTTATACAAATTAATACATAATTTTGAATGATGTTTTACGGTTCAAAATACCGCTCCTTTATTTCTCTTTTCTGTACAGCAGTACTGGTATGGAATATCTTTGGCTGGACTGCCTTAAAAATAGTTCAGGAGCATTTCCATGAAGAGCACAGTTATTGTACGATGAGCTATTGTACGTGCCTTGTTGAGGATGGAGAAAAAATTTGTACATGTCATCATCATGAGATGAATGCAATGAAACACTCAGAAAAGATGACCAAGAAAAGTGACGATCATTCACTGAATAATAGAAACTTTTGTCATTATGAAGTCCCTCATTCTGCATCTAAAGAAGCTTTAGTAGTCGCATCTTTTTCTGAAATAAAAGCCTCCATGTTAAAAGGTTTTAAATACCCTTCGGACCATACTTTACAAAAAAGTATTTTTTTAAAAGAAGCACCTCAAGTAGGCTTCTCTCCCGCCCTTCTACGCCCTCCCCAGGTATAGTTTTCTTTCCCTCGGATTTATAAAAGAAAACCTAATACCTAATTCATAAAACTATGTATAAGAATTCTATACTTAAAAAATTTTCAATTGTAATACTATTAGTTGTTGCTGCCATTTCATGCGACAGCTCAAATACTAACACTCCTGAACTTGAGGCGTCTTTACTCTCTACCGCCTCTATTGATGGATACACTGTCGAACTTTTTTCAGAAAACAACCTACGTTCCGGTTACAATAACTTGTACTGGAAAGTCTCAAAGGATGGAGAGGTCATAGAATTGGACTCCTTTTCTGCGATGCCGATTATGCACATGACACAAATGAGCCATTCCTGTCCTTACACTTCCCCCGAAATGATGTCGGACTTTACAGACTATTATCAAAGTTCTGCTAATTTCATTATGCCTTCCGGAGAAATGGGATATTGGGAAGTTCAGCTTGAGTTCACAACGAAATCTAATGAAGCTATTTCAGGTGAAATAGATATCGAAGTAGAACCTTCATGGATGATTACGAGCGCACAAAGTAGCAATGGTAACGTATACTTTATCAGTTGGTATGCTCCTGAAACGCCTAAAACGGGAAATCAGGATTTAGCTTTTATGGTACACAAACGTGAATCAATGATGTCTTTCCCTGCTGTTTCCGATGCAGAACTTGAAGTATATCCTTACATGGATATGGGTGGCGGAGAAGGTCACTCAACCCCTTTCGAAACTCCTGCTGCAACTGGAGCGGGAATGTATGAAGGCTCAATTAATTACAGCATGAGTGGAACCTGGACTACAACAGTTACAGTAATGACTGAAGCTGATACCAGTTCAGCGGTTACTTTTGAATATAGCGTAAGAGCTCAATAACTTTTATAAGGATTCCGTCTTTTGGCGGAATCCATTGATTAATAATCATGAAGTTTTTAAAACTATTCCTGTTATTTGGAATTGGTCTTCACGCCATTTCATTTTCGCAGACTCATACTCTTTATGTGTATGATGCAAAGAAAAAAACGCCTCTTGAAAATGCCCACATCATGCATAAGCAAAAAATGATTGGTTATACGAAGGCAGATGGCTCTGTGGAAATCAATCACGAGATAGAAGAAGTAATGATTCATTTACTCGGGTATCTCGAAACTACCTTCAGCATTTCTCAATCAGCAGACACTGCTTTTGTAGTGCCTTCTGTTTATCAGATGGATGATGATATTGTTGTTTATGCACATGGTAATCAGCCGGACATCAATAATTATAAAAACAGCTCTGCCCATCTTACTCTTGACCAGATGCTCGATAATGTTGATGGCGTTTCGATGATTCAGCGAGGCGCTTTTGCCTGGGAACCTATGATTAGGGGGCAGGATGATCAACGAATTAACCTGATGATTGATGGTATGCAGGTTTTTAAAGCCTGTGTAGATAAAATGGATCCTGTTACTTCTTATGTTGAAAGTGATAACCTTTCCAAGCTCATAATTGACAAAAGTGGATCGGGAGTTGCTGAAAATGGAAATGGTAACTCCACTATTAATCTGATTACAAAAAAACCGGATTTCGAATCCTTCAAGTTAAATGTAAGTACAGGTGTACGATACCCGGATTTTTATCGGGTTATTTCCACGACTTCAGAAGTCTCATCAGAACAACATTCTTTCCGCTTTTCGGGAAGTATTAAACAAGCGGATGATTTTGTTGCAGGAGGCGACTCAAACATTAGTAACTCTGGTTTTGGTAAAGTGAATCTAAATCTTGCCTACCGCTATAGAGCCGGTTCAGGAAATACGCTTGATATCAGTTACATTTTTGACGATGCCCGTGATGTAGGATATCCCGCCCTTCTAATGGATGCTACCCGCGCGCTTGCCAACATGCTCCGTGTTCAGTATAACTGGAATGAACCGGGAACTAATGTTTCAAATACTTCACTGCTTATTTATGCCAACACCATTGATCATGAAATGGATGATTACGAACGTGATGTAGCTAACCGTGCTGTCATGAGAAATATGTATATGCCTATGGCGGGAATCACCAAAACAGCGGGTGCCAAACTAAGCAGAAATCTTTCAATTGCTGAACAGCCCGTTTCTCTGTTTGTTGATGGATACATCTCGAAAGCATTTGGCGATATGATGATGATAAGCCTATTTGATATCGAAGATATGTATATCACTAATCTCGGAGATATTTATACCGGCAGTACGCGGGTTGGAGCGAAAACAAACTTCTTGTTTTCCGAAAATGTATTGTTAAAGCTAGAGGAAAGCCTCGAGTTTAATCGGGTAGAGCTGACTGACAAATCGTCTAAATCTTTTTTTGAAGGTTCTTATGGTAAAGAAGTTCAACCAAGAGCACGGTTCCTGTTTTCAAGTTCTGCACACTTAACATGGCTTCTAAATGATCGGTTAAGTCTAAGTACGAAGGGAATCTTTTCCCAGCGTCAGGCTAATTATATAGAACTATATGGTCATTACATCTATAATTACGTAGATGGGTTTTTCTATGATGGAAATCCATTTTTAAAACCTGAAACGACCTTAAATTCTGAAATTAATGCCCAGTATCAAATTGCAGAAAATGCTTTTTCTGTTTCGGCATACTACAAGCAAATCTACAATTATATTTCCGGCATGATAGATGAAGATATTTCTAATCAATTCTATCAGTTTAAGCGCTATGACAATGTTGGCGATGCATATCTAACCGGCTTTGAGGTGCGATGGCTAAGTAACTGGACTCGTTCTCTTACCACCGACATTCGTACTGCATATACGTATGCCCAGAATAAAACATTGGATGAACCTTTACCTTTAATTCCACCCGTGCATGGATCATTTCTCACTTCCTATTCTGCAAATACGTTTTCTGTTTCAACTACTTTAGAATGGGCTGCTCAACAGCAGCGTATTGCTGAACAGACTAGCATTGAAGACCAAACTTCTGGTTTTGCCATTCTTAACTTTGAAGCGGGCAAAACCTGGGGAAATAAGCTGGAAACCCGATTAACTATTAATAATATTCTTGATCAATATTATAATCAACACACCAGTATTGGGAACATTCCGGAAAGTGGTAGAAGTTTCATGATCACATTAAGCTACTCTCTATAGCATTTTTATAACTAAGCTTCCAAACCCGATGCCGTCTTCAAAAAAATGCATCGGGTTTTATTTTGTTTGATGAAAAATTATTCGAGATAATCAGACATGAAATGCTTAATTCTACTTTCTCTCATTTTAATTGGAGTACCTGCTTTTGCTCAGACTTCTTTGGGAATGGAAATGCAAGCCTATCCCGCTGGTATTGTTCCTGGCATTCGGTTTGATTTAGGAATTTCGGATCAACTGAATCTTACCTCAAGGATTGGCTATAATTTCACAGATCGCCGCAATTGGGGTGAGCATGATAATGAGGAAGGTGCTGGACCAGGATTTGGTTTAGGATTGGAGCGAACAGGTTTCTTAGCCCAAAACCTTTCCCTTCATGCACGAACCGATCTCTGGTTTATGGACATTGACTGGAGCGATCCGTACAGCGGTCCGATTCTTTGTGGGGCTTTACCCTGCCCTGATGAAATCGGAAAAACAAGCATTGTTATCCTTCAGCCTACCATTGGAATTGGATATTCTATTCCCTTTTCAAACCGATACTTTGTTAAACCTTCACTTTCCTTTGGCTATGAAATCAATATAAAAACAGAAGGTGAAGAGGTGGGTCAGGGGGCGATTTTATTGGTTGGGTTTCAACTCAGTAAGTCTTTTAAGTAACCTTTCTCATTCACGAGCGGAGCGACGTGATCTCCGAATTATCGGGTGATTTTGGAGATTGCTCAAAGCTTTATCTAGCTCCGATGCTCTGCGTTGGAGCGGTATAGTTACGAAGCAGAGCATCGTAACCAGGTAAAATAGCTGTAAATAAGAGATTATGATTTTTCAAACAACTTGACCTGATTTGGTTCAAAAGTTCCCAGCCATTTTGTTTGGCCATCTTTTAAAACACATTCTACTTCATATGCTAATCTAGGGTTATCAAATACTATCAACACTGTTCCCTTATCACCCAGTTCAGCTTCAGGAACATCTTCATTTAGTTTTATTACTTCGACTAAATCATGTTCTTCAATTTTTCCATATCAAGAGCTATTACTTCTTACTCGCCAGATAAAATAACTGCATAATGCGTAGCTCATCGTAACCGATTTGTTTGTTCAGCAAATCGTAGACCGGACGGAGCATTAGCGGACTTTTCTCATCCATCGCCTTCATCACCTGATCGCGTTGTCGATCTGAAAGAGAGGATGCCTGCAACAACCCATCCAATCGAAGATCATTGCCCTCATCCAGATATTTCTTTAAATGAGTAAGTATGGTGACTTCTTTCACACCGTGTTCTTCTGCAAGTAATTTAATGGATTCCCCTTCATTGAAGGCTTCCGCAACAATCTGGTGTTTTTCGGTTGCAGTCGTTTTTTTGATTTTCTTTTGAAGCGATTTCTGCCTCTCCATGATATCATGTTCGGCAGTAAAAGTTTTAATAATTCCTATAAAAGAATCTCCAAATTTCTCCTTTTTTACTTTTCCAACTCCATATAAAGCCTCAAGCGCATCTTTATTCTGAGGAAAGTAATAAGCCATTTCTATGAGCGTAGTATCTGGAAAAATTGCATAAGGAGGCACATCATCAGCATCAGCAAGTTCTTTTCTCTTCACACGAAGTAATTCGAAAAGTTCTTCATTGTAGTTGTTCTCTACATCACTCGAAGTCCGGACAATAGTTTCTCCATCTATAGCTACATCGGTTCGATCCATAGTACCAAACACATTTTCATTTCCTTTCAATACCTGATGTCCCCGATCTTCCATCACCAGTACTCCGTATTCTCCTTTGCTGATATAATTCTGACGGAGTAATAATCTGGATAATTGAGTCCACTGATCCTTCGACCATTCCATTCCAATTCCATAAGTCGAAATCTGATCATGCTCGTGTTCCAAAACCTTCTGATTTTTCGAGCCGCGGAGAATATCAATTACATGTCCGGCACCAAATGACTCTTCACTCTTGATCATACAGCTCATAAACTTTTGAGCCTGAATGGTCATGTCTTCTACATCATCATCAACCGACAAGCAGTTGTCGCACATTCCGCATTCATCATTAGGATAGGTCTCTCCAAAATAATCGAGCAATGGTTTACGACGGCAATCTAACGATTCAAGATATTTTACCAATTCCTTTAAGTGATTTTCAGCAACCTCTTTCTCATTACCGCTTTTCTGATTAATGAAATACTTAATCTTTTGAGTATCAGAATAACCAAAAAGAAGTATGCAATCAGATCGAAGACCATCACGGCCTGCACGACCTATTTGCTGGTAATAGGACTCAATATTTTGAGGCATATCGAAATGAACCACAAAACGAACATTCGGCTTGTTAATCCCCATCCCAAAAGCAATCGTTGCTACGATAATCCGAACGTCGTCTCTGATAAACTCTCTTTGATTGATAGACCGCTCTCTGGAATTCAATCCGGCGTGATAAGGCTTCACAGAATAGCCTTCCTGATCCAGTAAATACGCAAGTTCATCTACTTGTCTACGGGAAAAACAATAAATAATACCAGACTGGTTTTTTCGTGTATATAGAAAATCCAACAACTGATTTTCCGGGTCTTTTTTATCTGCGATTTTCAGAAAAAGATTACTACGATCAAAGCTTGAGATAAAGGCTTCCGAATCTGTTAGATTCAAACTTTGTTTGATGTCTTCCTGAACTCTTGGTGTAGCTGTAGCGGTAAGTGCTATACAAACTGCTTCAGGGAAATCCTTTCGAAATTCAGTCATTTGTCGGTATTCCGGGCGGAAATCGTGTCCCCATTCCGAAATACAGTGCGCCTCATCAATGGTAAAGCAATCGATTTGGAGCTGTTTCAACATCTCCCTTGTACGGTCCATCATTAGAGTTTCCGGGGCTAAATACAGTAACTTGATATCGCCACGCATCACACGTTTAACATTATAATCATATTCTTCAGGACGAAGCGAGCTATTCAGATAAACAGCCGGTATATCGTATTCCCTGAGCTGTTCAACCTGATCTTTCATAAGTGAAATAAGGGGAGAAACAACAATCGTCATCCCTTCAAAAATCATGGCGGGAATTTGGTAGCAAAGCGATTTACCACCACCGGTTGGCATAATCACCAAGGCATCTTTCTTATCTAGTACCTGTGTAATTGCCGCTTCCTGCTGAAGTCGGAAGCTATCGTAGCCAAACGTCTCTTTTAAAATACTCTGCGCTCTATTTATCACTGATTTCTCTGATTGATAAGATTTTGATTTCCAGACTTTGAGTTAATAAATCGTTTTGGTCGCAAGCTTTCTTCTCCAAAATTGATTAATAATCCAACTTCCAAATTATAAGCCTTCAAATAGTTAAGAACCTGATTAGCGTGTCTGCTATTTATCTCGGAAACAGCTTTTAGCTCAAGTACGACTTGCTCATTGATGATAAAATCCGCTCTTCTAGTCCCAATTTGTATTCCATCATAATATACAGGCATTTCAACTTCTCTTGAAAAAGTAATTCCTGTCTTATTCATTTCATGAGCTAGACCTCTTTGATAAATAATTTCCGGATATCCATTTCCGAGGTAGGCGTGTAACCTCATAGCACATCCAATAATATCTCCAGTAAGCCTGCTAAATTTATATTCTTTATTGACGATTGATCTCATAGCTCTTTAATTAGGATTAACCTTTTCAAATAATGAGATCAATTAAACCATCAGTCCTTACAATTTGTATTATAATCAGGTCAATCAGAGAAATCTGTGATCAAAAAGAGATAAAACGTTACTTACTCAAATACAAGCTCTTAAACTCATAAGGTTTTTTGAAATGTTCATCCTCAAAATCATCGGCAAAATAAATACTTTCGCCAGTGGACTTCATTTCAGGGCCCAATTCTTTTTTCACACCCGGAAATTTATCGAATGGAAATACCGGTTCTTTAATCGCCCAGTTTTTGAGCTTAGATTTTAAATCGAAGTCTTTGAGTTTGGCGCCCAGCATCACTTTAGTTCCGATGGCTGCCTCCGGAACCTGATTGGCTTTCGCAAGGAACGGTACCGTTCTGGTTGTTCTTGGATTGGCTTCAAGTACATACACTTTTTCGTCTTTTACTGCATATTGCACATTCAGAAATCCCTGGATCTTCATCGCCTCTGCAATGCGTTTCTGATAAGATGCGATCGTATCCTGTACTTCCTGGCTCAATGAGTACGGTGGAAGTACAGCTGTAGAATCTCCGGAATGAACTCCTGCCGGCTCAATGTGCTGCATCATTCCTGAAATATGAAGCTGGTCTCCATCATAAACCGAATCCACATCAACCTCAATAGCATGCTCCAGATATTTGTCGATCAGGAAAGCGTTTTCGGGATGAGTTTTCAGAATATTTGCTACATACTTTTCAAGTTCCTCCTGTTTTACAGCAATTCTCATTCCCTGCCCCCCAAGAACATAACTTGGGCGTATCAATACAGGGTACCCGATTCTTTCCGCAATTTCGAGTGCGCCATCTACATTGGTTGCCGTTCCATATTGAGGAAAGGGGATATCAAGGCGAATAAGCAGATCAGAAAATTCTCCCCGATCTTCAGCAAAATCGATCATCTCAAAATCGGTACCGAAAATCTTGATACCGGCTTCCACAAAACGCTTACCAAGTTTAAGCGCGGTCTGTCCACCCACCTGAATAATCACTCCTTCTGCTTTTTCGTGCTCATAAATATCCAGCACCCGTTCCCAGTATACCGGTTCGAAGTACAGTTTATCCGCAATATCGAAATCGGTGGAAACAGTCTCCGGGTTACAGTTAATCATGATAGCTTCATAACCCATCTCCTTAGTTGCTAACGTGGCATGCACACAAGAATAATCGAACTCGATTCCCTGTCCGATTCGATTCGGACCACTTCCAAGAATGATTACTTTCTTTTTGTCTGTAACAATGCTTTCATTCTCTCCTTCATAGGCAGAATAATAGTAAGGCGTTTGCGCCGGGAATTCTGCGGCACACGTGTCTACAAGTTTGAAGGAAGGCTTTAGTCCCAATTCCAATCGTTTAGCTCTTACCTCATTTTCAGTAACTGTTGTGCCACTTTTGCTTGACAACCACGCTATTTGGGCGTCTGAAAAACCTGCCTGCTTTAATTCATAAAAATCATCTTTTGAAATTTCGTCCAGACTTTGACCTTCTGTTCGGTTTTCAAGAGAAACCATGTATCTAATTTGCTGAAGAAACCAAGCATCTACTTTAGTAATGTCTGCTATTTCTTCGACAGAAGCCCCAAGCTTGAACGCATTGCGAATCTGCATAGAACGGTCCCAATAAGGTTTCATCAGACGTTCCCGAACCTGTTTTCTATCAATTTCTTCATATCCATCCGCTCCAAGACCGTCACGACCTACTTCCATACTTTGCCAGGCTTTATTCAAAGCTTCAGGAAAGTTTCTACCAATACTCATTACTTCGCCAACAGCTTTCATCTGAGTTGATAACTCCTCATCCACGCCAGGAAATTTATCGAAGTTAAAACGAGGGACTTTACATACCACGTAATCAATGGAAGGTTCGAAACAGGCTGAAGTAGTTCCGGTTATTTGGTTCTTTAATTCGTCCAGTGTATAACCTACCGCTAATTTAGTAGCTACCTTTGCAATTGGATATCCAGTCGCTTTTGATGCCAGCGCAGAAGACCGACTCACCCTTGGGTTTATTTCAATGGCCACGAAACGGTCGCTTCCCGGTTCCATAGCAAACTGCACATTACATCCTCCGGCAAAGGTACCAATTGAACGCATCATCTTGATGGCTGCATCACGAAGTACCTGAAGTTGTTTATCCGTTAATGTTTGAGTCGGAGCTACCGTAACAGAATCGCCTGTATGAACACCCATAGGATCCATATTCTCAATGGAGCAAATAATGACCACATTGTCATTGGCATCTCTCAATAGTTCAAGCTCGTATTCTTTCCACCCAAAAATGGATTCTTCAATCAACACCGAATGAACTGGGCTCATTTCCAGTCCGCGAAGCACCATTTTATCGAAATCTTCTTCATTCCAAACAATTCCGCCTCCAGCTCCACCCATGGTAAAGGAAGGACGAATTACTATTGGTAGTCCACCTAATTCTTCTTTGATTTCTTTTGCGTCCAGAAGTGATTCTGCTTGCCGACTACGACATTGCATAATCCCAATTTCTTCCATCTTGTCGCGGAACAGCTGTCGGTCTTCTGTTAGTTCGACTGCATCAATATCAACACCAATAATCTTGATTCCCCGCTCATCCCAGAAACCTTGTTTTTCTAAATCACGGCATAAATTTAAACCCGTTTGGCCACCCATTGTTGGAAGTACAGCGTCCGGTTTTTCTTTGTCCACAATTTCCCTGATCGAAGCTGTGGTCATAGGAAGCATATAAATGGCATCCGCCATGATTGGATCTGTCATTATAGTTGCCGGGTTCGAATTGATAAGAACAATTTCATACCCTTCTTCCTGAAGTGAGCGGCAAGCCTGAGAACCTGAATAATCAAACTCACACGCTTGACCAATCACAATTGGTCCGGATCCGATGATGAGAATTTTATGTATATCGTCGCGTCTTGGCATTTTTTAAATCTTTTAGGCGGTTACTGTCTTTTGTTCATTCATCAGATCAATAAACTGATCGAATAGGTATGCTGAATCGTGTGGTCCGGGAGAAGCTTCAGGGTGATATTGAACTGAAAATCCCGGAAAATTCTTGAATCTCAACCCTTCCACCGTCTGATCATTCAGATTGATGTGTGTGATCTTAGCCACTTCAGGTTTTACACTACTTTCTGTAACTGCAAAACCATGATTCTGAGTTGATATTTCTACTAACCCTGTTTCCAGATTTTTTACCGGATGGTTGGCACCTCGGTGACCTACGAACATCTTTCCTACTTCAATTCCTTCGCTCATTGCCATAAGTTGGTGGCCCAGGCAGATTCCAAACAATGGCTTTCCGGTCGACTTTGCGTAATCAACAATCTCCAGTGCATATTCTCCGGTAGGATTCGGATCTCCGGGACCATTTGAGAAGAAGAACCCATCTGCGTCCCATGCTTTCACTTCTTCTAATGAAGCCTGCGCCGGAAATACTCTAAGTGTACATCCTCTGGCAATCAGGCTATTTATGATATTTTGTTTTATCCCATAATCAAACGCAGCAACTTTAAATTTTGACTCTCCTTCAGGTTGAAAGGTTTGAGCCTCAGAACGTGTGACTTTCGTAGCAAGCTCCAAACCTTCCATGTCGTCCCAGTCTTTTGCCATTTGTACCAGTTTATTTTCATCCAATTCTGTTGAGGAAATAACGGCATTCATTACCCCTTTCTCTCTGATATGTCGAACAAGCGCTCTGGTATCTACACCAGAAATGCCAACAATCTCATTATCCTCAAGATATTCCTGCAGACTTCGGTCTGCCATTGGATTACTGAATTCCCATGAAAATGCCCGGGTAATAATACCTGCCACCATCACTTTTCGGTGTTCATCATCTCTTGGCATGGTTCCATAATTACCAATGTGCGGATAGGTCATCATCATCAGCTGTCCGTAGTAGCTTGGATCAGTAAAGATTTCCTGATAGCCGGTCATGCTTGTATTAAAGCATAATTCGCCTCCGGTAATACCTTTGTATCCGACTGCCCAGCCGTGCGCTATCGTTCCATCACTTAATGCAAGGATGGCTTTTTTTCTTGGTTGAAGTGACATGGTTAACTCTGTTTTCGGTTTTGTGAGTGTGTGCTGTATTGACCCACCCCTTTATCCCTTCCGATGGAGGGGAGACTCGTTGTTCTGTCAAGGAAATAAATCAACGTGTTTTCCTCTCCTTGGAGAGGAAACGAAGGTGAGGGTAATACATCAAAAAAAATCCGACTACGATACTCGCGTCGGATTTTTTGAAAATATGTTGAACTAAAAAAATGCATCAACTTTGCGATTGGTTTTTGGTTCGCTTGGTTGATATCTCAAAGCTATGGGTTGCTAACAATAAAATTGGTGTAAAAAGCTTTGTTGAAGTTTCATTAAGATAAGGAGTGAATAGATTCGATTCAATGTGAAACTAACTTACTTTTCCACAATTAATGCACATTATCTCTATTTAGCTTTTGATAAAGAACTAAACAAGCTCCCAGTCAACGTAGCTACTCCGCTTACCAATCCCCCCAGTATTCCCGTAATCAAAATCACCAGGTAAGGCGAACCTACTCCTAACATCTCGGCAATTCTGGTTGATAAAATTCCAGCGTTTGCAAAATGAATATACAATGCCTGACCTCCCCAAAGTAAAAACAGAGCCAGAAATCCCCACCCGAAAGAAGCCCCTCCGTTTTTTTTGAATTGATACCCGAACATTAAACCAGGGATAGCAATGCTCCACCAAGGGAGAAACAGGTTTAGTAAAAAAGCGAGAATTAAGATTAATAGAGCTAATAGCATTTCTAAATTATGAATGTTAAATGCTCAATGTTAAATAAGGCGTACTATTTAACATTGAGCATTTAGAATTAATCATTGGTATTAAATTTTAAACTGTACTTATAATCCATTGGTGGTTCTTTATAAAAATTCAATTCATAAAGCTCTCCTGTTCGCCAGTTTTCTAACATAGAATCGTAATTCGGTGAACCCGGATTTCCGGAAGCTCCTCCGGGATAAACTCCCCATCCTTTTACCTCAGGTCCTAGCTCTACCACCATTCTCCAGGAAGGCCCCCAGGTTCCTCTTGTTGCATTAATGGATTCTGAGTTGCCACTTGAAAACAAGTTCTGAGCTCCAAAGCCTGGGATAAAGGCTATATGATCGACATCGTTGTTAATCACAACTCCCCAATTCCAGTTTTCTCCAAAATCTCCATAAGCGTTTGTTAGTTCTTCTACGGTCTCTTTGAATGCATCAGTTACTACTCTTTCTCTGGTTTCTATTTCTTCTGTTTCGATGTTATCAAAGAACTCTAAGTCTTCTTCTGCTTGTATTACTTCAACGAGCCGGTCGCGGGAAGGCCAGCGAAGAGAAGCATCTGTAGAATTGTACTCGTCACTCAAAATGGCATAATAGAAATTACTCCACCACCATCGGAAAATTCCCGGAGCTTTAAGATCAGAATTGTTGAAGAAATCCCATTTTTCAACTTCAGCAAGAATTTCCAGTTCAGCATCTGATAATCTTTCCCTGTTAATCCAGTCAACCATTTCCGGGAGTATCGTGGCCGCATGGTAGCTATAGTTATCCATTTGCATTTTCCGGATATCATCAGCTGTAATATCCTCCATTTCTTCTAACAACTCGTTAATTCTTCTTCCCCTCTCAAATGGTGCAGAATCATCGTCCAGATAATAAGGATAATCTTCCGCAGCGGACTCCTGATTAGCTGAACTAACAAACCCTCTCTCTGGATTCTTAATATGAGGATTTTGTTCAAAAGGAATCCAACCCTGCCAGTCATAAAGCGGATCAGATCCATCACTTACCGTTCTTCCCTGATACTTCCACTTATTAGGTAGTTTTCCAGTTATCCAAATCCCTATATCTCCTTCAGAGTTAGCAAAAATAAAGTTTTGTGTAGGAGCAACATAATGAGAACCGGCTTCCCTGAAGTCTTCAAAAGTCTCCATTGTATTGAAACCGAAGAATGTTTTCAGATCATTGGATGGTTCATGTGCAATCCATCTCAATGCGTAGTACGAAGGGTTCCCTTCTTCATTAATTTCCGACTTGAACTCCGATACTGGTCCGTGATGAGTATAAAATACGGTATCTAACACCGTCTCTTCGCCTCTCACTATAATCTCCTCAATTCGCATGCTCGTAGGTTTCCATTCTCCATCATGCCAATATTCTTGTTTTGAAGCATCTTTGAATCTGATTTCATACCAATCCATTACGTCTGTTCCGGAATTAGTTGTTCCCCACGCTGCTTTTTCATTATACCCGACGATAACACCAGGACTACCTTGCAGTGAAACTCCATAGGTGTTGATACCCGGAGCATTTAGTTGTACTTCGTACCAAATAGATGGAAGAGTTAATCCGAGGTGCGGATCATTAGCAAGAATCGGATATCCGGATGCCGTCTTGCTTCCATCAACTGCCCAGTTATTGCTACCAACTCCTTCCGGGCGTTCAAACTCTTCTAACTCAAGAGCAAGCGCAGGTTCGAATATAGAATCCGGGGCCTGAACTGGAAGAGGTTCAAAATCCCATACTCTGGATGGAGGAA
Source organism: Balneolaceae bacterium (assembly GCA_017795005.1). Taxonomy (GTDB): domain Bacteria; phylum Bacteroidota; class Rhodothermia; order Balneolales; family Balneolaceae; genus RHLJ01. Next base: position 3,745,157 of record CP051242.1, read on the forward strand.
TGATTGGATCGTTTAATTCCGGTTTAATGGTGAAAAATTTTTCGATAAAATCGTCTCCAAAGAACATTGCGGTATTGCTTGTTCTCGCATCACTGTTCCCTCCGGCAAGAGTACGGGTCATATTTTTAAGTAGATGTGCCGTTTTAATGAGTTCCCATTCTTCAGGTTCAAAATCTAAAATCTTGTATTCTAAGGGATAATCTTTTGGAGAAAGGGATGAGATATATGCATTAACCCCATCTGAATACGCATTTAATGCCGACCAAATTTCCTGATCCTGCTTTATAAACTCGATTGCTTTCTCAGCTCCGTAAGGCATTCCTAATCTACGTGTACTTAAATCTCTGCTTAGAGTTCTTGATCCAAGTCTCTCAGAAAGTCGACCAGCTGCATCATAGGTTTGCATTTCCATTTGAAACAATCGGTCGCGGGCTGTTATGTAGCCTTGAACGAAATAGAGGTCATTTTTAGATTCTGCAAAAATGTGAGGCACTCTTCGCTCATCAAAATAAACTGACACCTCACCCTTTACTCCATCCAATAAAAACTCCGCAGATTGAGGCTCAGATAGTTCTGCATTAGCCCAGAAACCGGCATCCGGATCAAAAAACTTTCCCAATGGGGGAATTGAACCAAATTTGGTATTGAGTGAGATCGTAAGAACGATCAGTATTATCAGAGAAGTAACAGGCTTTAAAAAGCGCATTCTTAATTTTAAATTATGAATTTTGAATTATGTTGATTTAACATTCATAATTCAAAATTCAAAATTAATCATTACCAAAGAAGCATTTTCATACAGAATACACTTCCACCACTTTTCAGGTATTCTTCGGTACTGAATTCATGGACAATAAATCCCGCCTTTTCCATTGCTTTGTTTGCCTCAACACAACCTTCCTGAATAAATACATTTTTTCCATCCGGACAAGTTGCATTACAAGCGAACAGTTCTGCTGCTTCGTGGTCGTTGGTATCAATCACGTTTGGAAATATTGCTCCAATCAATTTCAATCCCTCTTCAGTGAACGCTTTTGAATAAATCATAACCGTCTCTTCATTCAGAACACAAAAACAGGTATCCAAATGATAAAACCGGTCATCAATAAGTTCCAAGGCTATAACAGGGGTATCAAAGGTTTCTGAGATATATTTATAAACATCCAAAGATGACCGGTACCCATATCCACCCCATATCAATCTTTTTTTGTGATGCCAGATTGCATCACCCATTCCTTCAAAATCGGTGAATTTACTTTCATCCAGATGTACAATTTCATAACTGCTCTCTTCATACGCTTTCTGAATATGAGGCACTTCCCCTTTTCTTTGAGGAGCATGCATCACACTCATCACTACCTGTTTGGTTCCATCGGAAGTAATATTAGGAAGACTTTGATTTGCACAGAATACCATATCGGGATAACCTTCAGCTCCTTCAATCTCATGAACATACATTCCAAGGTCTTCATAGCCATTCTTTAACGCCTTCCACTCTTTTAGCGCTACTTCTTTATCAATATCCCCAATATGACCTTTCATATGTGGGTTTATCACATACTTCACATCAAACTGAGATGGATTAACTACCAATACTTTTTCTGGTACTGGCATTGATTCCAAATCAGCAAGGTTAAAATCCAGCTGATCCAATTTAGTGACTACCTTTTTCATTCCTTTTGAGATGTGCTTCCTTAAAATTTTCCCATCAAATTAGGAATAATCTCTACCAGGATAAATCTTTTCTCTTCAAAAAACTCTCTATTTCCTGAGCCACATATGCATGCCCTCCTTCATCCCAATGCCATCCTCTTAAATGATCATTCTCTACGTTTAAAAATGATATTTTTTCATTTTTGAGATGATACTCCAGCGTCTTATCTCCCTTTTGAAGTCCAACAATAAATACGCTTCC